>JAYEOW010000019.1:0-44442 GCA_034723395.1 Candidatus Margulisiibacteriota bacterium | reverse complement strand
CCTCACCCAACGCCTCCGCATCATAAGAAGTACGTTAGGCGGAAGCGAAAGGCGAAACGAAATGCGAAATGAGAAAAACGTTACGCACTTCGCATCTCGCATGACGATTCGCCCCTCGCCCAACGCCTCCGCATTTCCTATGTTATAATTTAAATATGAAAGCCCACATCGTAAGCCTCGGTTGCCCTAAGAATTTAACCGACACCGAAGTCTTAATGACCAAACTTCAAGAAGAAGGCTACACTTTCACAGATAACCCATCCCAGGCAGAATTGATCCTGGTCAACACCTGCGCTTTTATTAAACCGGCTAAAGAAGAATCGATCGATACAATTTTAGAACTCTCAAAGTGGAAAAATAAAGGTAAATGTAAATATTTGATCGCTGCCGGATGCCTGCCGCAAAGATATAAACATGAGCTGCCCGAAATTCTTCCCGAAGTCGATGCCTTTATCGGAACACCAAGAACTTTTAAATCGAAAAAAATCCAAGCCACCCCACCCTGGTTTGCTTATGTAAAGATCGCCGAAGGATGCAGCAACCGCTGCTCATATTGCGCCATCCCTGACATCCGCGGAAAACTTGTCAATAGGCAAATCAAAGATATTGTAAACGAAGTAAAAATCCTGGCAAAAGCCGGGGTAAAAGAGATCATCTTAATAGCTCAGGATACATCTGTATACCCGCATTTAACCGTTTTATTGACGAAAATATCAAATATAAAGGGTATCCGCTGGATCCGCCTGATGTATCTCCACCCCGCCCATTTGACTGATAAGCTGATCGATTGCATGGCCAGCTCAAAGCGGGTTTTACCTTATTTTGACTTGCCCATCCAGCATGCCTGTGATAAAATATTAAAGGATATGAGGAGGCGCTATAAGCGCCAAGATCTTGAAAACTTAATAGCAAAAATTAGGAGGGAACTTCCGCAAGCGGTAATTCGGACTTCGGTCATCGTCGGTTTTCCCGGTGAAGGCGAGGCTGAGTTCAAAGAGCTGCTCGGATTTGTAAAAGAGGTAAAGTTTGCCAAATTAGGCGTCTTTACCTACTGGAAAGAAGAAGGAACGCCTGCCGCAAAAATGGGGGGGCAGGTTTCCGGAAAAATAAAACAACAAAGATTAGCGAAAATTATGAAGGCCCAGAGCCGCATATCTTTGGAACGGAATAAAAAATTGATCGGAAAAACACTTGAGACCATTATTGAAGGGCCGGATTTCGGGAGGACCTGTATGGACGCTCCGGAAATCGACGGCAAAGTGTTTATCAAAAATCCAAGATCCTTAAAACCGGGCAGGATCATAAAGGTCAAAATAACTGGGGCCAGGACCTATGATCTTATCGGCAGGGCAGCTTGACAACGGCAAATTATGTAACCCTGGCAAGAATTGCGCTCTCCCCCCTTGTGATCGTCTTTTTGTTCCTTGATTTAAATGGCCTGGCGCTTATCGCCTTTCTTCTTATTGCCTTAACAGATTGGGTTGATGGTTATATCGCCCGCCATTATAACCAGGTGACCGATCTTGGCAAGTTTTTGGATCCTTTAGCGGATAAGATCCTTGTTACTATAGTTTTGATTTACCTAGTCGGGCTTGGAAGGGCAAATCCTATTCCGGTCATGATCATTGTTTCCCGTGAATTTATTGTCTCGGGTATTCGGGTCATTGTAGCCAAATCAGGAAAGATCATTGCCGCCTCTTCTTCGGCAAAATGGAAGACTTTTTCCCAAAACATAGCAATTGCTATGCTGATCATAAATATTCCTTATGCCGATTGGGTCCTCTGGCTGGCAGTCCTTCTTTCGGTCGTTTCGGGTGGTGGGTACCTTTGGCAGACGAATTTACTAAAGCAATCGAAATCAAACTAGAGGACTTCTTTACAAAGGTCCTTTCAACTATCGGGAAAATAACCGATCGGCAGATCGCCGACCTGCTCAAAAAGAGCAAGCTTACCGTTTCGGTCGCCGAATCGGTCACTGGTGGCCTAGTGTCCAGCCGTCTCACTAGCGTACCCGGCAGCTCCGAATACTTTATCGGAAGTATTGTCGGCTACCACCCCCGCATTAAGGTTATCCAGCTCGGGATCTCTGCTGCGCTGATCAGTAAACACGGCGTGGTAAGCAAAGAGGTCTCTGTCGCGATGGCCAAAGAAATCAGAAAACGATTTAAAACCGATATCGGCATCGCCACGACCGGCGCTGCCGGACCGGCGCCCCTCCCCCCTGTTCCTGTCGGAAAGGCCTATATCGCGATAGCTTCTAGAAAAGGGGACGAGTGGAAAGAACTTAATTTGCAGGGGACCCGGCCTGAAATAAGAAAAAAAACAACCCAGGCCGCCCTAGGACTGCTTTGGCTGCATCTGGGCGGAGATGAGGTCATGAAATGAGAGCCTTTATTTCGGTAGAACTACCGGATAAAGTTAAGGAAAAGATCAAAGAGTTCATAGAAGAGGTCATAAAAGAGCTTTCCGATACTGAAATAAAGGTTAAGTGGGTTAAAAAAGAGAATTTGCATTTAACCCTGAAGTTTTTAGGATGGGTGGATGACAAAGCCCTTGATAAGTTAATAGCGTTGACCGAAAAAGCGGTATCGAATTCGGGGAGTTTCGAAGTCTCGCTTGGCGGGGCCGGAACATTTCCCGAAGGTAAAAACCCAAAAGTCGTATGGGTGGGGACAGACAGAGGAGGGGATAAATTATGCGATCTAGCGGATAGGCTTTCTAAAACTGGACCCCGTCGTGAGACAAGGGAGTTCAAGGCGCATTTGACCATTGGACGAGTTAAGGATAAAAGGGGGGTCGATAAACTATTAAAAAAACTGGAGAAGTTTAAAGATATTAAGTTTGGAGAAATAAGCGTCGATAGAATATTCATTATGAAAAGCACGCTTACTCCAAAAGGCCCAATTTACGAAATATTCAGGGAGGTAAAGGTATGAACGCAAAAGAAAAGGAAAACGTAAATGAAAAAGGAAATGGAAAAGGTAAAGCGTTAAATCTGGCCATTTCGCAGATCGAAAAGAATTTTGGAAAAGGGTCGATCATGAAGATGGGTGACAATAAGAAACTGGCAGTAGAAGTCATCCCAACCGGCTCCCTATCGCTCGATCTGGCGCTTGGCACAGGCGGCCTCCCCCGCGGAAGGATCATTGAGATCTATGGACCGGAAGGTGGGGGAAAAACCACTGTCTCTTTACACGCGATTGCCGAAGCTCAAAAGCGAGGCGGCGTTGCGGCATTTATCGATGCCGAGCACGCTATGGATCCGGTCTATTCCAAAAGGTTGGGGGTAGATGTAAACAATCTGCTTATCTCCCAGCCCGATTACGGAGAGCAGGCCTTGGAGATCGCCGAAACCCTGGTCCGTTCTGGAGCAATCGATATCATCGTCATCGATTCGGTCGCCGCCCTGGTTCCAAAGGCCGAGGTTGAGGGTGAGATGGGAGAGATGAAACTCGGACTGCAGGCTCGCCTCATGTCACAGGCCCTTCGAAAACTTACCGCCGTTGTGTCAAAATCCAATACGGTATTGATCTTTATCAACCAGCTGCGCGAAAAGATCGGAGTAATGTTCGGAAACCCGGAAACAACTCCCGGGGGAAGAGCCTTGAAGTTCTATTCTTCAGTTAGACTCGATGTCCGGGCCGGAGAAAAAATAAAAGAAGGAGACAAGATCATTGGCAGCCGGGTAAGGATAAAGGTCGTAAAGAATAAGGTCGCCCCGCCCTTCCGCACCGCACATGTAGTACTGATCCATGGAAAGGGAATACTGGCAGAGGCAGACCTGCTGAGCCAGGGAGTTGAACATAACCTGATCCAGAAGAGCGGCTCCTGGTACTCATTTGGAGGAGAAAAGATCGGGCAAGGGTTTGAAAGCACGGTCGCCCATTTAAAAGAGAATACCAAGACTGCGGGTAAGCTCGAATCTGAGATAAGAAAAGCAATCGCAGTCGCATCGAAAAACTAATAAACGTAAAGGAGGACCCATCATGGAATTCAATATTGTAATTTACATCGTATCGGCAGCCCTAGCACTTTTTGTGCTAGGGGTTGCCTATCTGGTGATCCGCCGCCAGATGTCAGAAAAAAAGGTAAAAATAGCCGAGGAAACAGCAAAACATTTAACTGAGGAGGCAAAAAAAGAGGCTGAAAGGGTTCGGAAAGAAGCCCTGCTTGAAGCTAAGGACGAGGCGATAAAACTTCGTGCCGAATTCGAGAAAGAGACTAAAGAGAGAAAAGGAGAATTAACCGCTCAAGAAAGACGGCTGCAGTCCCGCGAAGACCGGCTCCAGAATAAAGAGAAGGATATTGAGGGAAGAGAAGATTCCCTCAAGAAAATCCATGAAGATTTGGTAAAACTAAAAGGTGGCCTGCAAAAAGCAAAAGAGCTTCATATTCAAGCGCTAGAAAAAGTTGCCGCCCTCTCCCAGGAAGAAGCCCGCAAGCAATTATTGGCCAAATTAGACGCCGAATTGCAAAAAGAGACAGGAGAAAGGATCAAGGCTTTTGAAGAGAAACTAAAACAGGACCAGGAAAAAAGGGCCCGGGAAATCCTGGCTACCGCTATTCAGCGTTGCGCGGTCGATCACGTAGTCGAAACAACTACCAGCATGGTCGAGCTCCCTTCTGATGATATGAAGGGACGAATTATCGGCCGGGAAGGAAGAAACATCCGTGCTTTTGAAACCCTTACCGGGGTAGACCTGATCGTCGACGATACTCCGGAAGCGGTTATTTTATCCAGTTTTAATCCTTTACGAAGAGAAGTCGCCCGCCTCACCCTGCAAAAACTTATTGCTGACGGGCGCATCCATCCGGCAAGGGTTGAAGAGATGAACAAGAAAGCGCAGGAAGAGGTTAAGGCTGCCATGTGGGAACATGGTGAACAGGCGGCGATGGAAACCGGCGTCCGCGGACTCCCGCCGGTCATTATCCAGCTTCTTGGACGATTGCATTACCGGACAAGTTACGGGCAGAATGTACTTAAACACTCGGTCGAAATGGCCTATCTCGCCGGAATGCTAGCGGCGGAATTAGGTGTAAACGTCAACCTGGCCAAAAGGGCCGCGCTCCTCCATGATCTGGGAAAAGCGATCGACCAAGAGGTTGAGGGAACCCACGTACAACTTGGTGTAACCTTTGCTAAAAAAGCAGGTGAAACACCAGAAGTATTACACGCAATGGAAGCCCACCACGGCGATGTGGATGCAAGGACAGTTGAAGCGGTAATCGTCCAGGTATGCGACGCAATCTCAGCCGCACGCCCCGGAGCAAGGAGAGATACGCTTGAAGCCTATATTAAGCGCCTTGAAAAGCTTGAGACGGTCGCCAAATCATTCCCCGGCGTTGAAAAATGTTATGCCATCCAAGCCGGTCGGGAAGTTAGGGTTATGGTTGAGCCTAATAAAATTGATGATGCCTCGGCTACAAAACTGGCCCACGATATCGCTAAAAAAATCGAGGCGGAACTCGAATATCCCGGCGAAGTAAAGGTCACCGTTATTCGTGAAACTAGAGCGAGCGATACCGCAAAATGATAAGGGTACTTTTTATCGGGGACATCATCGGAAAGATGGGCAGAAAGATCTGCTCCGAAGTTCTGCCTCAGCTAAAGACGGAACTAAGGCCGGACCTGATCATAGCTAACGGAGAAAACTCTGCCCATGGTTATGGGATAACTGGAAAGATATATAAAGAACTTCTCGAGATGGGGATCGAGGCCATCACTATGGGGAACCATATGTGGGATAAGAAAGAGATCGTAAAAGATATCGATAAATTCCCCCTAGTTGTCCGTCCGGCAAATTACCCTCCCAAAGTCCCGGGAAATGACCATCTGGTCATCGAAAAAAAAGGAGTAAAGATCGCTATTACAAACCTGGTCGGCAGGACTTTTATGCAAAGCATGGACTGCCCCTTTCAGGCAATGAACAAGCTCCTTCCGAAATTACAGGATGAGACCAATATTATTATTGTCGATATGCATGCAGAGGCAACATCCGAAAAGACCGCGATGGGCTGGTTTTTAAATAGCGAAGTCTCGGCGGTCCTAGGGACCCATACCCATGTTATGACGGCGGATGACCGGATATTAACCGGAGGAACCGCATTTATCTGTGATGTCGGCATGGTCGGCGCGTACGAATCGATTATTGGGATGAATAAAGAGCAGATACTAAAAAGATTCTTAACTCAGATGCCGGAAAAGTTTGCTCCAGCCGAGACCGGTCCGGGGCTATTTAACGCGGTCCTGATCTCGATCGATAAACGGACCGGAAAAGCAAAAGAGATCAAGCCGATCAGGAAGATAGTAGATTAACACTTCTCCGACCTGTCCACCCCGACACTAAAAGTGTCGGTTCCTATTAATCAATCATGAAAAATCACATAATCCAACATTATGTATTTAACACTTACAAAACAAGATCAATACTATTTGAAATAGATTTAATCGATTTTCTATATAAGACTTTCTATAATATTGCTAAGACGAAAGGATTCGTAATCCTTGCCTGTAGAATATTAGAAGACCATGTCCATTGCTTAATTAAATATAATCCGAAACATCGAGTTGACTATATAATAAAAATGCTAAAAGGAATATCGGCGCGATAGAAAACTTTGGGCACGATCATATTTTGCCAGAGAAATTAAAGATAAAGATGATCTTGAAAAAGTAACAGATTATATCAAAAATCAAGTAGATGGATCCGGATCTGACAAAAGATATAGTAGATCGTTTTAAAGGAACCGACAATTCTTGTTCCGAGAGGAGCCGAGGGATCATTGTCGGGACTAACCTTCCAAGCAAGGAACCTGCGAATAAAATTCGCGGTTCCATTCCCCACCTTACAAAGGAACCGACAATTTCATTGTCGGGACATGCAATTAGGAAAGATCTTTAATCCTAGCAGCAATAATTGTTTTCTTCTCAGCTAACTCTTTTTGTCTGGATCGCTGCCGTTCAACTGCTACAGGATCAGCCTTATCGACAAAATTCTTATTGGAAAGAAGTTTATTAAGATGGGACAACTCTTTATCTATCTTTTCATCCTCCTTCTTGAGCCGTTCCACCTCTTTCTCGATATCAACCAATCCCTTAAGCGGGATAAAGAATTGAACATCATGTACAACACCGGTCGCCGATTGTTCGGGTTTAGATTTTAGTACCTTTTGGACACTAATACTGCTGACTTTTGCCAACGATTTAATAAATTGTGCGCCGGCATCGATGTCTCTTTTCGGAGAAACAATAATCAGTTCGATATCTTTGGTTTGAACCCCCATCTCTGCTTTGATGTTTCGAATTTTGACTATTAATTCTTTGACTAAGTTAAAGCTTTTTTCCGTTTTTTCATCTATTAAACTATTATCCACCTTCGGCCACTTTGATAAGATAATGCTTTTTAAGTTGTTAGTCGTTAGTTGTAAGTTGTTAGTTAATATCTGCCATGTTTCCTCCGAAATAAACGGCATAAATGGGTGCATTACTCGAAGTGTTCGCTCCAAAACGTAAAGGAGGACCGAAAGGGTCTTTTCTTTCTTCGTTTTATCTTCCGAATAAAGATCCTTCTTGGAAATCTCCACGTACCAGTCACAAAAATCACCCCAAAGGAAATCGTAAATTTTTCTAGCTGCTTCACCAAAATCGCAACCATCTATTAGCTTGTCAACTTCAGCCGCCAGATTTTGATTCCGACTGATAATCCACTTGTCCGGCAATTCTAACCTATCAGGATCTATGGAACCGAGGCTTTTAGCCTCAGGTTCCATAGCCATAAGTACAAACCTAGCTACGTTCCATATCTTATTGGTAAAGTTCCTGGCTTCAGTAATTTTATCTGGAGTTAACTTTATATCCTGCCCCTGACCGGTAATTAGAGAGATTAAGGCGAATCGAAGAGCGTCCGCACCAACCTTATCGATAATTTCGATCGGATCGATCACGTTGCCGAACGATTTACTCATCTTTTTCCCTTTAGCGTCGCGGACTAATCCGTGGATAAATACGGTGTGGAACGGCGCCTTCTTCATAAAGTGCATTCCCATCATAATCATCCTGGATACCCAGAAAGTGATTATATCGTAGCCGGTCACTAGAACGTCAGTTGGATAGAAAGTTTGCAAATCTTTAGTTTTCTCTGGCCAGCCCAGGGTTGAAAATGGCCAAAGCGCCGAGGAGAACCAGGTATCAAACACATCCGGATCTTGTTCCCAACCATCTCCCTTTGGCGGCTCTTCACCAACGTATATTTCATCCCCACGATACCAGACCGGTATGCGGTGCCCCCACCACAATTGCCTGGAAATACACCAATCGCGAAGATTAGTCATCCAATTGATATAGATCTTGGTCCAGCGGTTAGGGACATATTTTATCTTCCCATCCTCAACTGCTTTGATCGCCTTGCGGGCGAGCTCTTTCACCTTTACATACCACTGATCCGAAAGATAAGGCTCTATAACTGTTTTACAACGATAGCATTCACCGATTGATGTTTCGTAATCTTCGATCTTTTCCAGAAATCCTTTTTCTTCCAGCAGCTCAACTATCCTCTGGCGCGCTTTAAAACGGTCCATCCCCTCAATTTCGGAGATCTCCTGCTTATCCTCATCCGCAAATTCTTCAAAGGTTATCTTCGCATCCTTAGTCAGGATATTTATTCGTGGAAGTTCATGCCGCTCTCCCATCTCAAAGTCGTTCGGATCGTGGGCGGGAGTAACTTTAACCGCGCCGGTGCCGAATTTTGGATCGACAAAATCATCTTTAATGATCGGGATTTTCCGGTTTACCAGCGGGAGAACCAGCATTTTGCCGATCAGCTTCTTATAACGTTTATCTTTTGGGTTTACTGCAACCGCAGTATCCCCCAGCATCGTTTCTGGTCTTGTAGTAGCTACGGTAACCGAAACCTTAGTGCTTTCGACTGGATATTTGATATACCAAAGATTCCCCTTCTTCATCTCGTGTTCAACCTCGATATCAGAGATCGCCGTTCCGCATTTTGCGCACCAGTTGATCAACCGTTTGCCACGATAGATCAATCCTTCGTTATATAAAGCGACAAATTCATGGGTAACTGCCTTGGAAAGCCCCTCGTCCATGGTAAAGCGTTCGCGAGTCCAATCAAGCGAAGCACCTAATCTGCGCAGTTGCCGGGTAATATTCCCCCCGTATTCTTCTTTCCATTTCCATACTCTTTCAACAAAATTCTCTCGTCCCAAATCTTCTTTGCGTTCTCCCTCTTTTTTTAGCGCCTTCGCGACCACATTTTGCGTCGCTATGCCGGCGTGATCGGTCCCTGGGACCCAAAGGGCATTAAAACCTTTAAGTTTTTTATAACGGATCAGAACATCCTGAATAGAATTGTCCAGCGCATGGCCCATGTGGAGATTACCGGTAACGTTAGGCGGAGGGATAACGATCGTGAACGGTTTCTTTGAAGAATTTTCTTCCGGGGTAAAAAGCTTATTCTCTTCCCAGAACTTATACCATTTCTGCTCAACTTCGGTCGGATTATATACTTTCGGGATTTCGTTGCTCATTTAAAAAAATTCTATCACGCAGGGAGATTTTTTTCCAGGATCATGTCATCGTGGAAGGCCGGCAACTTCAAATATTCGTTCATCCCATCAAAAACCGCCGCCTTGGGGATCATCCCTACAAGTTCGGACCCGGTAATTAAAACTTTATACTCTTTGGCCCATTTCTTAACCTGGGTAAACACTTTTTTAAGAGACGTTGTTCGGTGGTCGGTCACGTTAATCGAAACCTGAACACACTCTTTGCTGGGAAGTTCCATCCCTAACGCTCTGATCCCAGGCAATCCTCCTGATTTTTCTCGAATATTGCTGGCAATTGACTTAGCAATATCGATATCACGGGAATCAAGGTTAACGTTAAAGGCAATCAGATAATCACGAACACCAACCGCAACCGCCCCCGATGTAACATGAAGACCATGGCCGACATCTGGTCGGCGATGGGGCGATTCAATCTCATTCTTTAAAGCCGCATAACCCCCTTTTCTGACATAAGGGAGTTCTTTTCTCTCGTCTATTTTTGCCGCGTCTCCATAAAAATAGACCGGAAACTTTAATTTATCCCAAAGATCATTTCCAAGGCTGTGGGCCAATTGACAAGTTTCATTTATATCAATATCTGAGATAGGAATAAAGGGGATAACATCGACTACGCCGATAAAGGGATGGACTCCTGCGTGATTTTTAAGGTCTAATAACTGCATTGCCCGCTCAGTCAGGTCAAAAGCGGACTGTTTTACCCCTTTGGGATCGCCGAGAATAGTTACAACCGAACGGTTATGGTCGGGATCGGAGTGGACATCAAGCACCTTGGCGGTTTTAGCGGCGGAAACTATCTCTTCGATCAATACGGCGTCCCGGCCTTCGGAAAAATTGGGGACACACTCAACTATCTTCATACTTTAAGTCTTTTAAAGCTTCTTCCAGGTCGTGGTTTTCGAGAGTCTCTTTTTCGATCAGTGTTTTTGCTACCTCGGTAAGTCTTTTTTTATTTAAGGTCAATATCTTCTTCGCCCGATCGTGGCAATAACCGACGATCGCTTTTACCTCGTCATCGATCTTATCCGCGGTCTCTTCGCTGTAATCTTTCATCTCCGCAATGTCGCGGCCGAGGAAGATCTGATGGTTTTTTCTTCCGAAAGTTCGAGGCCCCAACTTGCTCATCCCAAACTCACAAACCATCTTTTTGGCCATGTCAGTTGCCCGCTGAAAATCGTTTTGCGCTCCAGATGTAATCTCTGAAAAAACGATCTCTTCCGCAACCCTTCCCCCCATTAGGACTGTAATTTGGTCGAGGGCTTCAGACCGACTGACTAAATGCCGATCCTGTTCCGGCAGCTGCAAAGTGTAACCCAAGGCCATCCCGCGTGGGAGGATTGAGATCTTATGGACAGGATCCGCTTTTGGAAGAACTTTCGACAAGAAAGCGTGACCTACTTCGTGATGGGCCACGATCGATCTTTCGTCCTCCGAAATTACCCGGCTCTTCTTTTCCGGCCCGGCTAAGACCCGGTCGATCGCCTCTTCCACTTCTTCCATGGTGACCTCTTTTTTATCTACTCTAGCAGCCAGGATCGCCGCTTCGTTCAACACACTTTCCAGGTCCGCTCCAGTAAATCCCGGAGTGCGCCTGGCAACCACATTAAAATTAACATCTTTTGCCAGCGGTTTATTCTTGCCGTGGATCTTAAGGATCTCTTCTCTCCCTTTTAGATCAGGTTTATCAAGAATGACCCTACGATCAAAGCGTCCCGGACGTAGGAGGGCCGGATCCAAAATATCGGGCCGGTTGGTCGCCGCAATTATAATTATGTTAGTTTTTGGATCGAAACCGTCCATCTCAACCAAGAGCTGGTTTAAAGTCTGTTCCCTTTCGTCATGTCCCCCACCTAAGCCTGCTCCGCGATGTCTCCCTACCGCGTCAATCTCATCCATAAAGATAATACAGGGGGTCTGTTTTTTCGCTTCCTGGAATAGGTTGCGAACTCTTGATGCGCCAACACCGACAAACATCTCAACAAAGTCCGAACCGGACAAGGAGAAGAATGGGACCTCGGCCTCTCCGGCAATTGCGCGCGCTAAAAGGGTTTTTCCTGTACCAGGAGCTCCCATTAAAAGCAATCCTTTAGGTATTTTTGCCCCTAACGCCTGGAACTTTTCGGGTTTTTTAAGGAATTCTACGATCTCCTGGAGTTCCTCTTTAGCCTCATCCACTCCAGCGACATCTTTAAAGGTAACATTTACCTTGCCAATTAACGGTTTCGCGCGAGAGCGCCCAAAAGACATCGCCTGCCGGTTTGCCCCCTGCGCTTGGCGGATCAATAACCACCAGAGCAGTCCGAAAAATGCGATCGGTATCAGAAGCTGGATCGCCAGGCTCCAGAACCAGTTGCTTTCAACCGGCGACTCAACCTTGATCGCAACCCCTTTTTCACGAAGCATCGGGACCAGGTTTGGATAACTTAACGCCCGGGAATGAAATTTACTTTTATCGTTTAACGCACCAGACAACCTGTCTCCGGCAATGGTAACACTGCTGATCTTCCCCTGATCGACCAGATCAAGGAAGTTGGAAAAAGCGATCTCTTTAGATTTCTGCTCAGTTTGAAAAAATGGGGATATAATGGCAACCGCTGCCAGCACAATTAATAAATATATAAATATGTTTTTCCAGTTGGCTTTCATATCATTTTACCCCCTCACCCCTTTCCCTCTCCCTCAGGGAGAGGGCCGAAAACGACAAGTAATGGTTGAAATAAAACCGGGTGAAGGCATTTAAGATTATATCATACTTCAGAGGATTTAACCTGTTCCCAAAGGGTGTCCATTTGATCGAGGGTAAGTTTTTTTTCCTGCAGTTTTTTCTCGATCTTCGAAAACCTGCGCATGAATTTATCATTTCCCCTCTGCAACGCCTCCTCCGCATCGATCTCCAGCTTCCTCGCTACGTTAACTATAGCAAAAAGAAGGTCTCCTATTTCTGATTTAATTTTTCCTTGTTCGGATTTCGGTTTTCGAATTTCGGATTTCACTTCGTCCAGTTCCTCATGCACCTTATCCCATGCCCCTGCAACATGATCCCAGTCAAATCCGACCCTCGCCGCCCGCTTCTGTACCTTTTCGGCACGATATAAAGCAGGAAGTGATTTGGGAATACTTTCAAGCATTCCTTTCCCCTTATCCCTTTGCCCTTTACCCTCATCCCTCTTTATCTTCTCCCACTTCCCCCATACCTCTTCCTTCGTTTTTGCCTTCCCCTCACCAAAAACATGGGGATGCCGCCGCACCATTTTATCCGAGATCGACCTGATCACATCCTGCATGGAATACCTGCTTTTCTCGCTCAAAAAGACCGATAACATGACCACGTGCAGGAGCATATCGCCGATCTCTTCATTCAGCCTTTTATGGTCTTTGTCGTCGATAGCCGAGAGGGCCTCGTAGACCTCCTCGACCAGATAGGGCTTCAGGCTCTCGAGCGTCTGTTCCCTGTCCCAGGGGCATTTCTTCCTGAGCGTTTTTACGATTGCGATAAACTCTTCAAATTGATTGCCTATTTTACCCATTGTTTTCCATTCTAGCATATTGCATTATGGATTATCAGGGAATATTAGAGAAAATCAGGGTGAATCATGGAATATAATTTCCCCTCCCTGATTTTCCTTTATTATCCCTAATATTCCCTGATTTTCCCTGAAAATCCATGCAAGTTTTAGACCCCTAACTACGATAAATATAGTGGACGAGGAAATACTATGGCAGTAAAGCAAAAAACACAGCAAAATCAAGGTCCAAATCTTAAAGCCCTGGGGCTAAAATCTCCGATGGAAGTCATCGATATTTTAGCCCTTTTAAATATTGACGGGGAACGCGTGGTTAACGACGACAGAGCACTCCTCGATCCCAACCAAAAAGCTAAGGCGGTTATGGAATTTTTTGCCAGTCGCTTCAGAGTTAAACCGACCGACCTGCCTTATTTGGCATCCATGATCAAGCAGGACCTAAAGAACGGAAAAATAGGATGGAGGAAACGCTAAAGTGGCAAGCGAAGCATTAGTACAAAAACCGGTTGTCCGGAATATACAGGCCCCGCTCGCTAAAGGCGCCGGGGCTGGCCATCCGGCCATTGAACTTTCAGCCGAGGCCATCCTTGAATACGTAACCGGCATTGAACGGTTCAAGAAAGGTCCCCATCACCAGACTTTTGAAAGAAGGCCCATTAAAGCCGGCGCAGCTCTAGCCGGCAACATTCCCGATATCCCGATTAAGAAGTTCACGGTTAAACTTGAAGTTCACGGCCCTGAGATCCCCGCTGAATATCAGCCACCTATTAAAACTAACACCGAGACCAGATTGCAAACCCTGCGTATGATCGCCTTACTCAGCAAAGGAACCAAGCTTTATAAAGATACAGTAAACGCTTTAGAGGAAGAACAATTGTTAACCCAAGGAGCCGCAGCATAATGGAACGAGAACAAAGCGCATTGGAAAAATTAGAAGCCAAGCTTAAACAGCTTTGGAGGGAACAAGGCGACGCTCACGTTATTGCCGCAAAGCACACCGAATTTGTGGTTGAACCGAAGATTTTCCTTGGAAATAAACTGAACCCCGAAGTCTTAAAACTCTTGCTTATGAACTATCTGGCACAGTCTTCACGCCAGGATTCGGGCGTGGGCAATATTGACGTTACCCCCGAAAAACTTACGATCAAGACCCCCAAGGGGAAGCCCCTGGTTGTTGTCCGCGACAAAAATATTATCCAGCAATACTTAGCAAAGCAAGGTTAATCTTATCTTTCCCTTTAATCTCGACTTTCTTTCTTTTGCCCGCCAGATTATCAATTAATAGCTTTCCGCCTTCTTCTTTGATCCCAACAATTCCCGCCTTGATCGCAACCACCCTCAGATTTAATATATCAAACAGCCGATTAAGTGTCCCCGGAAGCGTCCCAAAACGGTCGCGGAGCTCTTTTTTCATCTCAGAAAGCTCTTCTTTGGTGCTTAAATGGTTCATTCGGCGGTAAAGCGCGATCCTTTGCCGGTCATCGGTTACATAATCTTCGGGAATATAGGCTTCGACTTTGAGATCAATAATAACTTCTCTGGCTGACACGGTCTTGATCCCTTTAACCTCACGCACCGCTTCTTCCAGAAGCTCACAATAGAGGTCAAAACCGACTTCCATAACATGGCCGGATTGTTGAGAGCCCAGAAGATTTCCTGCCCCGCGGATCTCAAGATCGCGCATCGCCAGCTTGTAACCCGACCCTAAAGCGGTAAATTCCTGGATCGCCTTTAATCGCTCTAGCGCCTGTCCGCTCATTATCTTCTCCGGATGGTAAAACAGGTAGGCATAAGCGCGCGCGGCCGACCTCCCTACCCTTCCCCGGATCTGGTAAAGCTGGGAGAGGCCAAAGCGCTCCGCGTTGTCGATCAGGATCGTGTTAACGTTTGTAATATCGAGCCCGGATTCAATGATCGAAGTGCATACTAAAACATTAAATCTCCGCTCCAAAAAATTAACCATCGTTTTCTCCAGCTCTTTTTCTGACATCTGCCCGTGGCCGATCCCGATCTTCGCCTCCGGCACCAGTTTTTTTATCTTTGAGGCTACCGCGTCGATCGTCTCGACAATATTATGGACAAAATAGATCTGCCCGCCGCGGTCAATCTCTCTTAAGATTGCCTCGCGGATCACATGCCCGCTCCAGGGGAGTACATAAGTGCGGATTGGGGAGCGATCGACCGGCGGAGTATTAATGGTACTCATATCCCGGGATCCGGAAAGCGATAGATAAAGGGTCCGGGGAATGGGGGTTGCGCTTAGAGTTAAAACATCAACGTTCAGTTTTATTTTTTTAAGCTTCTCTTTATGCGCTACCCCAAACCGCTGCTCTTCATCCAAGATCAAAAGCCCCAGATCTTTAAATTTGATATCTTTTGATAAAAGACGATGGGTCCCGATCACAATATCCACCCCACCCCGGCCTAACACCTTTACGATCTCCGCCTGCTCTTTTTTTGAACGGAAACGCGAGAGCATATTAATCATAAATGGGGAAGTTTTAAACCGCTCTTTAAAATTATTATAGTGCTGGTCGGCTAAAATTGTCGTCGGGACCAAAACCGCCACCTGCTTTCCCGCCGAAACCGCTTTCGCGGCCGCCCGGATCGCCACTTCGGTCTTTCCGTAACCGACGTCTCCGCAGATCAAACGGTCCATTGGGTAAGGGGCTTCCATATCCCGTTTGGTCGCAGCGATCGCCTTACTTTGATCGATCGTTTCCTCAAACGGAAAAGTCCCTTCCAACTCCTTTTGCCAGAGGTCATCTTTAGGGTAAGCATGACCGGGGAGTTTTTTCCTTGCAGCATAAAGTTTTAAAAGATCCTGAGTCATATCTTTTAACTCTTTTTTAATTCGTCCTTTAGTCCGTATCCAGTTTTTCGTCCCTAGTCTATTTAGCTTTGGCCTAAAATCTCTGCCACTCGAATACTTTTCGATCAGGCCTGCCATACTGGGTGGAACATAAACTTTGTCACCGGCAGCAAACTCGATCAAAAGATATTCCTGCTCAACCCCTTCCAGATCAAGGGTTTCCATCCCGCAGTAAATCCCAATCCCATAATTTTCGTGGACCACATAGTCCCCCACGGTAAGATCGGCTAATAATTCATCCGCTACTCCTTCGATCACCGCCGATTTTTTCCGTCGGAAAACAATTTCTTCCCCAAAGATCTCTCGATCGCTTAAGATCTGAGTCTCATTTAATATAAATCCACCTCTAAGGCTCCCTTTTAATACCTCTGCTTCGACTTTCTCTTTAAGGCGGGCGGCGTGTTTACTTACAACAATTGCCTTTTGGGGAATTTCAGGAAGTCTATTTTGATAATTCTTTGGAGATAAGAAAATGCCCCCTTCATCCGGCTTCAAAAAGCTCGATAGTTCAACATTTTTATACTTTTCGATATCTTCAAATCTTAAATATTGCAGATCGGTATCGGTCGCGGCAAGCTCTTCAATATGCTGGTCGGCCGCCCGGCTTATCTCCATAGGCTCATCGAGAATTACGATCGTCCCTTTTGGCAAACGCTCAAACAGCGGGACCTCAAAATTTTCAACTGCTGGAAGGATAGAAACTTTTTCGATCCTCCCGGTCGACCGTTGCGAATATGCGTTAAAATAGCGGATCGATTCAATTTTATCTCCCGAGAGTTCAATACGAACCGGATGTTCAAAATTCAACGGAAAAATATCCAATATTCCCCCGCGGACCGAAAACTCCCCCCGCTCTCCAACAATATCAAACCGTTTATGGCCAAACTCGATTAATCTTTTAATCAATTCATCCAATCTGATATTCTGATTAACTGATACTTTGATACTCTCCAGCCTCCGGCTGGTCCTCCACATCACCGCCATGACCGGCGCGACAACTATCCCTTCAAAACCATTATTCAATACCGCCAATCTTTCGCCGATCAATTCATTGCTGGGCTTTATTTCTTCACCCGGAAGGGTATCTGGAGCGGGAAAGAGAGTCGGTCCCACGCCTGAGAATAATTTTATCTCTGATTTTAGAGCTTCACTTTTCTCACTGCTCGAGGTAATTATCAATATATTCCTAAGATCGTCCGCAAGCGCGGCTAATATCGCGGCCGAAGAAGATCCGATCATCCCCGGAAAACCGGCTTTACCGACCCGTTTTAATGATGAGAGCTGTCTTGAAAAATATGGGGATCGCTTTACAGGATCGAGAAGCTTTACTAAGCTCATTTGGTTTTATTCTAACATATTTAATGAAATCCTTTCCAAAAATAGCCGATAATAACTAGAGTTATGAAACTGAATCTTAATTTATTATTTCCAAATAATCCGTCCTATTCACGAGCCAGAGTTATTGCCAGGATGGCCGAGATAAAAAAGGCCTTAAGCTCGCGGCCGGCGTGGCTATTGGGACAAAAAGGAGGATCAATCCGCTGCGTCCCGCGCAAGCGCGAAGACCGCGAAATTGATGCACTAGATAATTATCACAATTATCGATCAGAAAAAGACCTAAGCTCTACGGTCCAGCGGGAATCAATGTTTATTTTCCCGCAACGTTCCACTGGCATTCGAACTTTTCAGCTATTTTCCAAGAGCAAGGAGCGCAAATCTGTATTGCAGGTGTGGGAATTTTTAATGTTGGATCTTTGGAGCCATGTACTAAGACATTATACCGAGGGTCACCAGATAATCCTGAGCGCTCCCCAACCCTATATGCTTAAAGGAGAGACATTACACATGGCCTATAAATTAGGCACGATCGGAGCAAAACTCGCTCAAGATTATAAATCAAGCTATCAGGTCCCTTTGCCTTCCGGCAATTCGCGCCTCTACCACGCTTTTGCCCTTCACCTTGGGGCCTTGGCATGTGTCAAAGAAACAGAAGGACTCCTGCACGGCGATTATAAACTTAGACACCTTCTTTTTGATCCCGGAAATCAAACCGACGCGTTTTCGTTTATTATCGTAAACACCTTTGGAATATTAACGGGCGGGATCCCGGTTATTGAACCGTTTTTAAGCATGCCATCACTTAACGTGGTCGATCTCGAACACAGCCTGCGCGCCCCTAAAACTGAGGTGCAAAAAGAAAATGAAAAAATGCTAACGCTGGCCCGCCACCACACTTCCAGCCATGGCCTAAGACCGTCGGATTTCGAAAAAGCTTATGGAGAAGGATACGATCTGATTAGTCCCCAAAACGTAATTCAAACAGTTGTAGATCAACAATACGAACGTTGGGGCTTCTCCGTAGATACCAGCTTTTAAGCTGATAAACTATGCATTAAACTTGTTCATCGCTTGGGAAAGCCCACCGGTAAGGATCGATTCAACCGCATCCGCTGCTTTAACCACTGCTTCGCCTAATCTATCCTGCTGAGAAGGGGGGATATTTTGCAGAACATAATCACTAACATCTCCAGTCAGAGCTTTTCTGCTGATCCCGATCCTTACCCGGGCAAAATCGGTCGTCCCGACACTTTCAATTACCGACTCCACTCCATGGTGTCCACCCGCATTCCCTTTTTCCCTTATACGAAGCTGTCCCACTTCGAGATCCACATCATCATAGATTAAAACAAGATTCTCCTTTTTTATCTTAAACCAATCCAACAGCCCACGAACTGCAGGGCCAGAATCATTCATAAAGGTCTGCGGCTGGGCGATGATCAGCTTGTTATTTCCAAGCTTTGCTTCAGCCATATAGGAGCGGCATTTCTCTTTCAGCGAAGTGATCCCCAAGCGTCCGGCCATTTCATCAATCACCCTAAAGCCGAGGTTATGACGGGTATTTTCGTATTTTTTGCCTGGATTTCCCAAACCTACTATCAAATACATAGCTTATCTTCCGTAAGAGAACTCAATGCCAAAGCGAACATCCGAATCGACCATATTAGCGGCGCTTGCCGGTTTATCCTTTAAATAGGAAACTCCCAATACTTCTGCAAACATTTTAAATTTGTGAAAGAGATCATCCTTTTGACCAATCTGTCTCCATGGTTCAAATCTTAATCCTACTCCATAATCGGCAATATTTAAAAATGAATAAGCAGGTCCCTCTTTCCCGGAAGCGGTTACGTCGGCACGCAGATAAATTTCGATCCCGTCTCCCAAATGGCGTCCAAATTTTGGCTGGAAATAAAGAATGTAGTTATTAAACTCTTCCCAGCCAAAGTTTGTCTCCCGATAATCACATTTAAGCCAAAGCTCCCCCCAGGGCGCCCCAAAATCGGGATTATCCAAATTCCATTCGCGGTAAATTTCTATCCCGTATCTTTTATCGGTCTTAGCTAGTCCCGCCGCTTCGGCCGAAGCAGCATCTTTCATATAACTCGAAGAGAGATCCTCGTAATAAATTTTTACTTCCCGCATAACATCGGCCAATATCCCCCGTCCCCTTAGTCCACCAAACGGCATCACGCGCACGCCACCACCTGAAAAAAGAGAATTATTATAATAATTCGGGTCCTGCGATGAAACCCCGTAATAAACACCGTAAAACTGAAGAGGATAATTAAAAAAATTAAGGCCCACCTTCCCCTCAAATCTTCCTGACACCGACGCGAAACGCGACCGCTCCAGGTTGGTGTCATAGTATGACAGGTTGTTCCAAAGCTCTAAAAAAACGTGGGGATGCGCGGAGGCACTTCCACTACTGGCCGCTGCCGGCGGGACCAAGCTGATCGCTATTAATACAACAAGGATTAATTTCTTCAATTATTATTCTTCGTCTACGGTCAGGTAAATATTATCGAGATTATAATCTATTTTACCGGTTTCTTCGTCAGCCAAAGAGATAATCTGCAGCTGCAGCAATCCCCCAGATTCTCCATTTTGCTCCGGATTCCAGACATCGTCTCCAACTCCCGGGTTATCATCGACAAAATCATCCAGCAGGACCGATACGTTCTTCCACCCTTTCCAGTCGATCACGACATCATAAACTAATTTATCATCGTACAACGGCTTATAGTTTTGCTCCCGATTTTGTTCGATCTGCCAGTTGCCGTTATCGTCATCATAAAGCTCGATCTTTGCGGTTCCCGAACCATTGCCGTAAATATCTACCGAAAATGAATTAAAATTCGAAAGGTCCTGGTTCTCTTTAGCCACGTAGGTTCCAATCCCTCCGCCATACCAATTCTTGGCCTTTCCCTTTAACCCGACCGAATATTTACCGACGTTGCGCGCTACCTCTTCGCCTCCCAGGATCAGGTCATCATTCGAAGCGATCTCCGCACTTTGAATATCAAATGTCCACCAATCGCGAGGAGACCCTAAACTGCCTGATTCAAAATCGTCAATCAAATATTTATTCCCGGCAATGGTTTTTACCGCCCTTTCTCCCTCTTCCTCTATTTCCGGAGAAGGCCCCCCCATTGCCAATCCGCTGCTGGCAAGTAACATTAGACAAACTAACAAACTAACTATTTTCATAACAATCACTTTCTCCTTTATAATTTTTTATCGGACGATCGCCCAGATAATTTCACCTGAGTTCCATGAGCCCCCAAACGCTCGGATCCTTGTAAAACATATAGTCGCCATTCCAGATAAATTGCCTTTCACGCTTGCCTGTGTAATCAGCATCGTCAAAGGCGATATCAAACCCTAATTTCATCCCTTTGGCAGGCGCCGTTTTCATGCTAAAAAATGCCCACGGGATCTTGGCTTCGAGCACATAGCCCAATGGGCTGCTGGTCTTTCTAACTTTGATCTCACTCCCTTTTGGGACCCTTCTTCTCTGCCAGTTCCAGATGGTTGGAGCGTTTTTCTTCCCGTCTCCGGTTCCAAGCCCTACCTGGTAGTCGCCGCGCCGAAAAGAGGTTCGCTTTGGGTCTGCTTTTGGATTTACGCTTAGTACCATCTCGATCGCGTCACCATTCCAAATATTCTGTTTGACCTGCTCATTGACCAGCGGAATTTTGTCCGCAATAACCGCTGCCAGATAAAGATTCTCGTCGTCCCACATCAGATAAGCGCTCCCCGAAAGATCTTTGGTTCCTCCCCAATGTTTCCCTTCTTTAAAATATGATTTATCTTTCATGACCAACGGGGAAGACTTATTCCAGTCAGCTAATGATCCATCGATGGTAATTTTCGAGTTCGCTCTTTGCGCGTATACAACTTTTTTCTCTTTTATTTTAGACGGTATTTTTAGATTGGCCAGGTCATCCCCGGAACTCAAAAAGATCGGGTCTTTCATGATCTCCTTATAAGCCGCCAAAGATTTTTTATCCGAAGCAATCCTCCAATCCGCCTCTTTTTTGAGATCGAACCAGATGATCAGGTCGATATCCCGCATACTGCTCTTAAGGTATCCCGGGATCTCTTTTATCCAGGCCGCCTTATCGCCACCCTTGGTCGCTGAGGCAAACTCGGCGACCATAATTGGTTTCCCCGGCCATAGTTTTTTGGAACGTCGCATCTGTTCGCGAAACATATAATTAAATGCCTGCCAGTCGCTCCAGCTCTGGGTAGTCCCCCAGTTGTAGCCGTCGATCCCGACCCAGTCCACATACTCATCTCCAGGATAAGCCTTTTCCCAGTCGTTCCACGACTCATCCGGATGAGAATAGTTCATGAAACACCAGACCCATTTAACATTCTTAACTTTCTCTTTATTGAAAATGTCAACGATATGGCGGTAGGCTTTGATATACAAATCGGGGTCCTTATCGTTATTTACGATCCCCCACGGATAGCCTTCGATATTGAACTCGTGGGCGATCCTTAAAAATACCGGGTGGCGGAAATTCTTGATCTCCTTCGCCCAGGTCTCGATATAACGGTCCCATTTACCATCAACAATGTCCTGCAGTTTGATCTTGCTATGATCGCTCCAGTACCATGGCTCCCAGACAATATGCGGGACCGCCCCATAATTTATAACACTGGTTGCCGCGTCCCACGGGAAATTTTGCGCCCAATCCTGGTACCACATGATCATCGCCGGCTTGTTGCCGGTCTTTTTCTCATATTTCTTTATATAATTAATGTTCCGCGGTGCCCCTTCACGAAAAACACCCACAAAAACACCTTCGTTCTCCTTTACGTCCCCGCCATTAGCGGCTTTAGACATAGCAGTGGCAAATGACGAATTAAGAAACCAGAATGATGAAATAATAACTAATAACCAAACTCCAATGGGAATTAAAAATTGTGATTTTCTTCTTAATTCTGACTTGGTAATTCTTAATTTCATAGAAATCATCCTTTCACAGCTCCTGCGGTTAATCCTTTAACAATATGCTTTTGCAGCATAAAGAATAACACAACCACCGGAAGGGTTGCAACCGTGGCGGCAGCCATCATTAAGTCGAACCGGTTCTGGTAATTGCCGACAAAAAGACGGATTCCGACCGGAATCGTCATTGTATCCGCGTTAGTCAGCACCCAGGCAAACATCAGTTCATCCCAGGCGGTCAGGAAGATGTAGATACCGGTAGCTATGATCCCCGGCACCGCCAGAGGTAAGACAATATGCCAGAAAACCTTGAAGCGTGAACAACCATCGATCAGCGCCGCTTCTTCCAGCTGTTTTGGGATCGCGGCAAAGAATCCGCGCAGGATCCAGATCGAAAATGGGATAAAAAAGGCAGAATAGATCAGAATTATTCCAGGGAACGTCCCTTTAACCGGGATCCCGGTTAAAATGGTAAATCTAACAAACATTATGTATAAAGGGATCAAATACATGATCGCCGGGATCATCTGGGTAGCCAGGATCCCGTTAGAAAATAGGTCCGCCCCCGGGAACCGGAAACGCGAAAGCGCGTAAGCCGCCATGGTAGAAACAACCATGGCGATCAACATTGTGATCCCGCAGATAATGATCGAATTTCGCAGGTAGAGGCCGAAATTAACGTTTTTCCACATGTCGACGTAGTTATACCACCTGACCAGCGTGTGCCCGCGCGGAAGCCTG
Organism: Candidatus Margulisiibacteriota bacterium; assembly: GCA_034723395.1. Taxonomy (GTDB): domain Bacteria; phylum Margulisbacteria; class WOR-1; order O2-12-FULL-45-9; family O2-12-FULL-45-9; genus JAYEOW01. The sequence continues at coordinate 21,431 of JAYEOW010000019.1, read as the reverse complement.
ATTTTTTTAACGATCTTTTTCTTATTAAGATCATATTTATAAAACTTCCCGCTGCTCGATCCGAGAAAAAGAAAACTGCCTGCTCTCACTTTCGAAAAGACCTCCTCATTTATCCCTGGAAATTCTTCAGTCTTTATTGTCCCCGCGTTTGGAAAATAACGCCCTTTAGCCCCTTTTATCAACTTCATAAACTTCATATATTTTGGGTCAAACCTCAACACATCCCTGAATCCCTTATAGTCCATAGAGACATAGATACTATCTCCATCTTTCTTAATATATGTACTCGGCACCTTATGCATTTCAAAGCCCCAGAGCGGGAGCTTAAATCTTTTGCTCTTGTTATAATTTGTGCGGTCTACCCGGATCAATCCGCGATTGGCAGAGGCGATCCAGATATATTTATCATCTACAAGGTAGGAGGTTGCATTAGTTTTATAAGATTTATGTTTCTTAACCTTCAGATCCTTGGCCTGGACCAGATTGATCGCGCCATCTCCGGTTAAGGCGATCAAGTTTTCTTTTTCTGGAATTATCTTTAAAATATTTGTCCCGGCGGTCCGTAAACCGACCTTACCGATCGCGATATCGGTAGAATCCTTTAGCGATGAATAAACCATCCATCCGATAGGGAGAATAGTTAAGGCCAGGAATAAAAGCATGAATACATTAATAATAATATCCGTTATCCGCTTCTTCGCATAATAAGACAGCTTCATCTCATCTCCTCGCTCTTCTTAAAATATCTAAACCATACATTCACAATAATAATCATGACCACCAGTAAAACGACCGAGGTAGCGGCCCCGGTGCCAAAATTCCAGAGCTGGAACGAGTTGCGGAAAATATTGGTCATCATCAAGTCTCCCCACTCCCCCGGATACCCCGCTCCGAAACCGAACATCATAATAACAATGTTAAAAGAGTAGGTATTATAGATCAATCCGAAAAGGATCAGGATAAACCAGACCGGCCGCAACATCGGCCAGGTGATCATCCAGAATTTCCTCCAGGGGTTCGCCCCATCGATATCCGCCGCCTCATAAAGCTCTTCCGGAATCGTCTGCAGTCCGGCCAAAAGCATCAGCATCGAAAGCGGCCAGTAGCGCCATACCGTAGGGATAATGATCGCCCACATCGTATTGGGTCCGGAGAGCCAAGAGGGCTTAAAAGGTAATATCTTTAACCAATCGGCAAGCATGACGTTGACAAGCCCCCCCTGTTTTAACCAGATGATTCCCCAGAGAAGACCAGTAACATAAGTCGGGACAATCCATGGAAAAAGGAAGAGGGTCCTGATGATAGGCCTTCCAAAAAATTTGCGGTTCATCATTAAGGCAACGACCATGCCAACCCCTAAGGTCCCCATCGTAACCACAACGGTATAAATAAATGTATTTCTGACCGCCTCAAAAAGCCCGATACGGATAGGGCTGCCCGCATCGATCAAAACCTTATAATAATTGTCAAAACCGACAAAGGGAGCCAATAGATATTGCTGAAGCGTAAACTGGTTCAACTTTAGGAATGACATGTAGATCCCTTGAACGATCGGTGAAAGGTGGAGAAAAAGCATGGCAAGGGCGGTCGGCAGTATGAAGTAGTAGGCAAAACTGTACTGCTTAATTCTAGCCCAGAGGTCCTTTTTCTTAGGCTTCATTCCCTAATTGTATCTAAAAAGTAATCGTCTTGCAAGCCTTGCCTGAAGGCTGCTTCAGAGGTCGAGGAAGAGTTTGCCCGCCAATCGCGTTCTTTATTGATATTAAACCAGCAAAATATCTTTACGTTCTGATAGCTCGATTGGAGTTTGGCCATTGCATCGATTATCCAGCTCGATTTACTGCCGCCTTGCTCTGCCGAGGCAAACTCCCCGACCATGATCGGTTTATTGGTAAGCTGGATAAGTGCCTGATAGATCGAGCTGAAAACTGCATCAAACTCCTGCCAATTCCCATAGCCCCAATTGTAGCCGTCCATTCCTACCCAGTCCACATATTGATCGCCGGGATAATAGTTGGCGATCTCATTCCAGGATTCCGCAGGAAGATTAGTATTATTTGGAGTCCAGACTAAATAAACATTATCGGCATTTAGCTGCTGCTTTACATTATATATATAGATCCAGGCATTTTTATACTTGGTAGCCGCTTCCAAAGTCGCTCCATTATGATATCCATCCCATGGATACCAATTACCATTCATTTCGTGGGCAAAACGGAGCAATACCGGCCCGCCCCAATCCTTGGCGTCTTGGATAAATTGGGTAACATAACTCTCATAACTCCCCGCAGCAATCGCTTCCAGCGTTCCAAGCTCGTGAGTAATCCAAGGTTCCCAGGTTATAAGGGGGACACTCCCATTATTGTAAACTGTATCGGCATCAGCGGTTGGAAAAGGATCTTGCCAGTGGACATACCAGAGGATTACCGCTAAATTTTTACCAATCATCGTTTGAAAGTCGGAAATATTGCCCATTCCATTTACAAATGCGCCAACGGCGCATCCGGTAAAATTGGTTAAGATATCTGGGCCCTTGGGTTGGGGTGTCACGCTAGAGGAACCACAGCCAACGATAGAAATAAGAATAAGGAATATACATAAACCGCGCATTACCTGATAGAGACGTTTTTGACTTCAAGCTTCGAACTGGAGGGCCCAACGATCATAAACTGGACCTTGCTCGGGCATTTTACAATCCCTAAGACCGGAAAAGTTAGCTTCTTAAACAGTTCTTCGCTTAGATCAAGATTTAAGTAATCACCTTCAAAAGAGTCGGCTGGCTCATCCGGCTTCCCTTTATCATAGATCTCGATCCGCAGCCGGGTCCATTCCGCCCCTTTATCGATCTTCCCCCGCACCTCCATCTCAAGGAATGACGGTCTAAAGATATCCTCCTGGAAAACCAGATTACAGCCGATGTCGGTCCCTTCTCCTTCGAGCATATATATCCCGCCCTTTTCGAAGACCTTCTCCCCCCGCTTTCTAAATCCAGAAAATTTCGGTTTCATTCTAACCATATTATGATTATAGCATAAATAAAGTGAAATTTTTATTTTTCCCCGCAGATATTTATACATGATGGCAAACAAAATTTCACAAGCTGGTTTAAGATATGTTGCCCAATGGGTAAAGCATCAACGCCGGTTGAAACAACAAAATCCAGGGCACAGGACTGCCGTTGATGTCTGCATGGAAGTCTTACACTCTCCCACCACAACCCAGCTCGTCCGCCAGATCTACAAAGATCGGGCAATGACTTTACTTAATTCCTCCAATGGAATGCGCTCGATCGAATTAGGCCGGATCTGGCAACAAATGCAGTCGAGTCAGAGTGAACCGCCGGGAGGCGCAGGCGGACTGGGGATCATCGGCGAGACGATCGCGTCCACCGCAGCCACTTACGGCGCGCAGGATAACTACGGTCTTTTACATATAAGCCTGCTCCACACCCAAAAACGCTCGCAGACTTTTGAGGGGAACCGGCAAAGGATCAAATTTATCAGTACCCGGCCGGAACAATCAGCCAACTATGAATTCTTAGGTAATCCGGTCAGTATTAATTTTAATGGGAAACAGCGGCCGGTCGAAGTTTGGTTGTTCAAAGGGTTTGAAAGCGAGAAGGATTCTCTCCTCTCATTGCGCCTGCGGATGCCGGAAGTGACCGGAAAAATGTATCCCAAACACGATTCTTCCGAAAATTTTGACCAGATGCACGTTTTAGGCGCGGGCGGATTCAAGGTTGCCCAGCATTTTGGAATCATCGGCGTAGAAGACCATATTACCGACCTGGTCATCGGACACGATGGCCATACCGCCTTATTTAAATTAAATCTCTACCTCCATCTATTGAAAATCCATAATGACCCGGAGGTCGCCCTCCAGCTTACCCGAAAATTATGCGTGGCCACCATTCATGCCCCTCAGGTCGGGACCGTCCCCCGCACTCACGGGGACATGGTCCGCCGGCATTACTCGGAAGAGGCTGAAAAAATATGGGGGTTTTTCGGGGCTGAAGACGGGAAAATGACCAATGCTATGTTTGCGGAAATTTCGCTAAGCCATTCTGCCGGAGGGGTATCCCCTCTCCACCTGATGGTGACCGGCGCGGAAGAAAAAGCCCGACGCCGCGGTTTTTCCAGCGACGCTCCACAGCTTCTTCCAGGTAACGTGGACGCCGGCTCGCTCAAACTTTTTCCGGACACAATCGCCATGGACCGGTGGCTGGGGATAGGAACACTTGGGGCTTTGGATAAACATTTTCCTGAATGGAGGGAAAATCCTTCAATACTGGGAAAAAGGACGGTTATCGACCGCCTTCGGCTAAACCCCGGTTTTCGGGAAGATTTGGCCCAGGCTTTTGACATTCAACACACTCATTTACTTAAAATGCTGAATGAAAACTTTCCCACAAAATTCGGAGAAAACATCCCGAAAGAAGCAATTATTATCGCCTCCCTGCGCCGGGCGACCAAGTATAAAATAGGTCTCTTAACGGATATCCTGAGACAGCATGAGATATTCGAGGAAATTGCTGCCGACCTGAAAAGACCGATCTTTTATCTCCTCGGCGGCCTCGCCCACCAGGCCGATCACCCTTCGATCGACAGCCTGCAAAATCTTTTAGGTCTTATACAAAACATAAATAATCGCGGTGGAAAATTTAAAGCCGATTTTCTGATTGGTTACGATATAGATAAAGCTCCCTGGATCTTTCCGGGGCTGGCGATGTCCGGCTGCTGGGTCGGGGCAACTAATCCGATTAGCCACAAGCGGTCACAAGGGACCGAAGCTTTCGGCCCCAGTTATATGAAAGCGGCCGCCAACGGCGCCTATATTATCGGCCCCGACGACGGGGGAGCAGGATCGCTCGCTTCGCTGCCAACCGTACACATTTACGGTCCGACCACTTTTGTCGGAAACCACAGCCTGCACGACGATCTTTGGGCCAATCGATCTTTAGTAGGGCTCTCGCCTTTTCTCTTAGCTAACGGTTTTATCGGAAATTTCCGCAAGGTCGCCGGACGGATCACCGAGAATCTGCATCGTTTTGAAAGGGGAAGAGGAGAAAACGCTCCCGGCCTCGGCGACAAGGTCGAAGCTATGTGCAGAACAATCGCTAAATATAACGGAAGAGCATTAATGGGAAGTTACCTTAGTGAGGTTTAATTGTGCGAGCAACGAGAACAAATAGAAGACCGTTACATATATGGATGGTTACCCCGGAGATTCCGCCGCTGCGGACAACCGGCGGATTAGCGGATGCCGTCCACGGCCTCTCTAAAGCGTTAGTGCAGAGAGGACATTCGGTCTCGGTCTTTGTCCCCTCCTTTACCGGAACAATCGAACGGGCAATCAGAGATGTCCATTTCCGCGGACAAAAAGTTGATATACGCCCCGCCCCTAACCTAACCATGAAACTCGGCCATCACCCAGAGGTTGAAACCTGGATTTTAAGTATGGATATCCCCCTTGGCGCTAACCGTCCGGAGTTTATAAAATACTACTTTGTCGATACTAAGGCGGGAAACTGGTTTGGGAACCGGAATCGGATTTACGGATACCCGGATGACGCCTCACGTTTCTTGTTCTTTGATAAAGTAGCGGCCGATTTTTACAGCCGGACGCAATACGAATATACCAACGGTAATCGGCGGATAACTACTCCCGACCTTATCCATGGGCACGACTGGGCGACCGGATTTCTCGGATATTTTTTAAGGCATTTTGACCCAAAGCTAAAAAAGCTCCCTTTTGTCTATAATGTGCACAACCTTACTTATACAACTCCGATCTCGATGGAGGATTTTAGGCATTTAACCGGTGAAAATAATCCCTGGGCATATAGCACTGAAGGGATGGAATTTTTTGGCAGGATCGATCCCCATAAAGCCGCTTTTAGGTTTGCCGATAGGGTCGTTTTTGTAAGTCCTACTTATAGAAAGGAAGCAATTTCAGGGGACGTACCGATGCCGGCCAAGCTATATGATGGTCTGCTCCAGAGCATCGAAGAGAGAACCCGTGCCGTCCTCAACGGGATTCCTGACAATTATTGTGTAGAACGTTTCGTAGAGAATGGATCGTTGCCAGAAAAATATTCCCCTGACAATTTAGGCGGGAGAATGGCCGCTCGAAAACTTTTGGCCGAAGTCGGCCAATTAAATATTGACGATAATAGTTTGATCCTCTCCGCGACCGGCCGCTGGGCAGAACAAAAAGGGACCGATGCGACGATCGCCGCGCTTCATACATTGATGAAAGAGAATCCTCGTCTCTATTTTGCCACCGTCGGGTCAGAAGCCAAAGGAGAGACTTATGAAGAAAGAATTCGCGATCTTGGCAGCAAATTTCCCAATCGCGTCGCTATCTTTGGTTTTGATGATGATGTCTCCCCTATCCTTACACGGGAGAATCTGGAAGCATTAGTCTTGGCCGGTGGAAGCTATCTTTCAATGCCTTCACAATTTGAACCGTGCGGCCTTGGCCAGTTAAAGGCCTTAAAGCTTGGATTACCAGTTATTGCTAACCGCACTGGAGGGCTAGCTGATACAATCAAAGACATGAGTACAGGATTTCATTTGGGTGGCTCCAGTGTAATCCATATCATTGAAGGGATTCGGCGGGCTAGCAATGTATATCAAGGTGACCAGGAAAAATATTTAGAGATGAGCACACAAGCTATGCGGCAAAATAATTCGTGGTCAAGGGCCGCAGAACTTTACGAAGCTATTTATTATGAAGCAATCGATCTGCGGGCAGACGAGGCTTAAACAAACTCGGCTAAAGGGATCACCCGCGTAGAATTATAAGGATCAACCACCGATATCCTATCGACCGGAACCTGCGTTGCCTGGTAATCGGCATTATAATCTCCCAGTTCTTGGGAAATTGACTTATGTCCTGGGCCAACACTTTCAAGCGGGACCCTCAATAATATATCTCGGACATAATACCCGTTAAATCCTAAAGCGATATCCGACGCCCCTGCCCTCTGGAAATTATTAAAACAGACTATATCTGGCTGTTCCACCCCTTCGGGAAAATAATCAACATTTAATCCATGCTCTAAAATACTGGGAAAAAGCTCTTTCCTGGTAAAATGATAAGCGCTCCTTATCCAGGGAGAATGCTCTTCGGTCAACATATCAGTTAACCTTCGCGCATCCGCAATTTCCTGGTCCGAAAGATAATCGTGAGGGATTATCTTTCTTAATTCTAGCCGTAAAGCACTCTCTATTATTAATGAAAGAGAAAGGAGTCTCGCCCGATCCATCGGATCGCTGGTAAAGCGCTCACAGACCTTTAATGCTATATCTTTAATAAGTCCTTCTATCACATTGTGATAAGTCCCAAAAAACCACTCCGGATTAAGATTCCAAGGATGTCTTGCAGGTATATAATAATGCGGATTTATCCCAAAAGCGGATAGAAGCTCTTGCGTCTGCCCCATTTCAATGTGGGGATGGCAAGCTCGCATCGATAAATGTTGTAATCTTTGATCTCCCGCCTGCCTCCCCCACCCACTCTCAAATACATGTCCGATCACGGCTTCAACCACCGACAGTGAGTTGGCTGCAATAAAACGCTGTGAGATCGACTCAAAAGTGATCGGCTGCCAGGGAGTAGTGAGAATATGAATATCTCTTAGCGCGGCGATTAAAGGGAGACTATAATAATGTCTAGGATCGACCGCCGCATCAACAACTTCGCGACGGAGAGCCTTATCCTGCAAGCCCGAATCACGGTAAGCCCGCAACCTTAGGTCCCGTTCCATAAAAGAGCTCCCTCGATAGTCCATTCTTTTTTGAATTATAAATCTAGATATTCTATTCATGCTCATTCTAATATATTATCGTTAACTTTTAGTGAAAATTGCACGGAATATTTGTTTTTGTAAAGTTTTATCAATGAGTCTTTGATAAAAATTGAAATTATTTATAAAAACTCTCGATAATATCTTATGAAATCAGTCGGATTTCGACCTTGGATAAATTTACAGGGAGCTCTTGCGCCGAAAAATAATCGTGTTTTGGAAAAGAGCCGCTTCCACAAAATAGAACAGGCAACCGTAAACTTTGGTTACAATCCATTGGCTGGAAACACCGGCCAGTCAAGGGTGACAATCCTGATTTTTGATCCTCAGGCAATAAAGCTTTATCCTTTATTTAGCGAAGGCATGGACCAAGTAAAAGAACATTGGCAGCTTAATCCGGGAGCCTGTTTTAGCCATATCCAGAATTTCGCTCAATATTTGCAGGATTTTAGACAAACACATCCACCGGCAAAAATAATAGCTGCAACAAACGGAAATAATTTATTCTCTCATCCATACGATATTCTCCTTCGGACAGAAGGAAGCACAAGAGAGTTTTATACCAGCCGCCAAAATCCAGATGGTGCCCGCTCATGTTTCACAATTTTACAGGACGGCAGAATTGATATTGGAGATCTTACAATTAAAGGGGGAAATCTGAGAGAGGCCCCTGACGTTATTCATGCAATATACGGACAGCAGACGGTTAGAGATGCCAAAGCAGTAGATTTAATAGAAAGCAGCCTCTATCGATCATTTACGGGAAACTTCACCCATATTTTTCGTTTGCCAAGATTTACACTGCTAAAACCCGGACATAGTTTCAGCGTGGAAAGGGTGGAAAAATGCGGAGGATCCCTTGGGGCACAGCAAATGGCAGATAGCCCTGAACTTGCTGAGGCTGCGATAAAGGGACAGGAAGTCGCCTTTACAATTCCAAAATTCGCGACCATGAGACGCTTTATTAAGCCCAATGAAACCTGCCCCATCGTAACCCAAAGTGAAATCATAAACGCATTAGAATCCGGGATCGCTATCCCCGGAAAAATCGAAACGGTGGAACTGGATTCACAGATGGTCCAGAAAGCGCTCATCAGATCAGGTTATACCGAACATGATTTTTCCCTTGATATGGAAAATAGAGAAGTCACCTTCAAACAAATCAGGAGATCAAGATGTCCTTTAACCATGCTCGGAATTTCCGCAACCGGAGCGGGCATCGCTGCCACATTTGACGGCATTCCTTTTAAGGACGGTCCTATCATGGAAGAAGCGGCAGAAACCATGGTAAAGCTTGGGGCAAAAGCTGCGGTCGCGCTGGGAAATGGCTCTGAAGTAACCATGTACAGCGAATCATCAAGCAAGCTTGTTAACCAAAGGGCTGCCTCGCTTGGCAAAGGCGGCAGGGGAAACACTCCGGAAGATGCCGCAAGTGTGACCTCGATAATTTACTATAAAAATATTAAATCCTAAAATTAAGTGAAATTTTTCTTGTTTTTCATCGATATATAAATAGGACCAAACAGAAATATTTTAGAAAGGGATGATAAAAAATGAGTAGAATGCGCCTAGATTTAAGGTCACATGAAACCTATATGCGGAGCTTCCGTGACGTTGCCCAGGCAAAACTTCAGAAACATTTCGGTCAAAAACTTTCCCAAGCAAGCATGCGAGATCTAAAACAGTCCCAGGTTGAGCTTCTCAGATATCAGGGTCTTGAAAATGTGGACCGCAATCCCGACAGTCTGGTCACTCGCAGCTCGATCAATGTAACCCCCCTAGAACTCCATGCTGCAAAAATAATTGTCTTAAGTGGAATGTTTTTTGCTGAACATACCGTAGGCGGGGCTGCCTCAAGACTAAGAGATAGTGCACGTAAAGTAAAGTTTGGCGAAAAGTTCTTTATAACACCCAAAGAATTAGCTTTTGAAATCGAGGCCAAAGGATTTGGCAAGCTCCTGGGTCTATCCCTGGGAGAAAGACATATGCTGCAAAAAGCTTTCTGGATACACAATTTGGCCAAAGAGATGGGGGGAGAGCATTGGACAAATGTATTAGCCAGGCAGAAAATGCTTATCATTCCCAATGAAAAAAGCGAAGCAAGAACTCTCGAAACCTTTAGAAAATTCGACTTCTTCGGCTTTAAGCCTGAAAATGTTATGTTTCTATCTTCGAAATTCTATCCCGGCCTGGTTCTTGAAAACGGCATATTAAGACCTGATCCAAAAAACAGCTATCTACACAACCACGGCATCGTGTCCATGCAGGTCTGCATGGAGGACACGATTTTCACCGTAGATCCAGATACCGGCAATAAAATCAGTGTCTCAAAACGGCAGTACAAAAAAATACTAGGAACTATGCAAGATTATGTTTCGTATAACGTCGAGGATCTTGGCTACTTCGGCGAACCTATTGACTTCCGTGGAATCGCCATCGCCATGCAATTTGCACTGAAAGGATACAGAATGGTAATGGAAATCGTTCAGCAAAAAGATGAACCCCAAAAGGGAGGAATGTATGGATTTGACCCGCAGCTTTTCGACACTCTGACCTCGCAAAAAGGAAGAGCGGTGGTTATCGAAAGTTTTCAACTCGGTTTGCCCCCTAGTAAATTAACAGATGGGATTGAAAACCCAGAATACCATAAAGCTCTTAGAAATATTCTCTGGTTGAATCGGAATTTTAACCATTATCCATTTCCTCTGAATAAATTTAATGCCGTGGAAGACGGAGGCTTGCCGGTTCGTCTCGAAATCAAAGAATTGAAAGATGGCGCGTTAAGAATCTTCAACGCAACTCCCCAGGGCGACATCAATCTGATGCTGCCAACCGCCTATGTAACAAGAGACTTCCCATTACAAGGATTAAAAGTTCGCAAAGATATTCCACTCACCCTAGAAACCATGCGGCAAAAGGATTCCCAAAAAGGGTTTAGACAATTTCTCAGTCAATTTACAACCGCCGGCGTAGTCGTCCCCGATCATCCCTTTGCCCTAATAACAAAGCTGGCTGACAAATCTCCTTTAACTATAGGAACCATTCTTGACCATCCCTGGTTTACAAAAAGGACCAAAGCAAGGCATCTCCATCATTTAGAGGCCCTCTCCGAAGTCTTCAAGGTTGAAGGTTCGCTGGTGTATGAAGCACGCATGCAGGGAGATAAAGTCATGCTGCGCGTTAATCCTGACTCAAGAAGAGGTTCTGCGGACAAATACAATTCTAGAGCCGGAACAGAAATAGAGGCCCAAGATATTAAAAGCATGGTCTTTGAAGAACGCCGGGTTTGGACAGGACATAAATCCGAAGATAATCTTTCGTACATCCTTATCTGCAATCGACAGGAAGACGCAAATGAAGGAGAGCTGGTTTTTCTTTTAGGAAAATACAATGAGAGTGTCCCCAACGAACGAAAACTATTTTTTTTAGAAAAAAAATTCAAAAGAGTCGTCCGTTACGCCCGAGAAATAGAAATTGACAAGCCCGGCATCCAAAAAATAAAAAAAGCGTTTCAAGCTCTCTCCTGGCAGTTTCTCTTCGAAAACGGCGCAACCACTATTGTGAGTAAACTTGTCAAGGAATTAGAATTAGCCTAAGATCCTAAAACTTATCAGGACAAACGCGTAATCTTCAACCGTTTGTCCTTTTTTTAAAAAGATTTTTGAAAAATAGTGAAATCTCCTTGGGTTTACGTCGATAACTTCATAGGTGGAAACACACAATGGCAATTAACCTTACAACACTAATACAGAAAGGCCGGCTAAAACCCGTAATTTTGGGCGGTGGATACGGCGGAAGACTAAACGCAGTGTGCGATCCGCAGCGCAACCGCTATCCGATCGCCAAGGCAGTGGTCCCCATCGGATCCAAACGCAGTATTGATTACAGCCTCGATCCACTCAAAAAAATCGGGCTAGACAGAGCGTTTATTACAGTCTGGCATCTAGCCCATACCATCGAACGCATTGTCAGACCCAAAGATGGTTTCCGGCCGGAATATATCAGCGAAAGATATCAGGACCCGCTGGATACAGCGGGCCCGGTAGCATCCGTCGCTAAGAACCGCGACTGGGACTCAAACCAGGAGAATATCATCCTTGTCCAAAGTTCGGATATCGTCCACAATGTTCCGCTTGATTTAATTTTAGAAAATCACCTGAGCTCGGGAGCCGCTGCCACAATAACAGTTAATCGCTACCCCTGGGATCAGATCCATCGTTTCGGCACGGTGAGATTAAAGGGGATGCCTGAACGGAAAAACTATAGAACTGAGATTGAATTTGAAGATGCGGTAGGAACCTGGATCAGGGAAAATCAAAACGCCAGCGCAAAGATCGTCGAATTCCAGGAAAAGAGGCCGCGCTTCGATAATGATCAAAATGATGCCTGCTTGAGCAACCTTACTAATTCTTCTATTTATATCTTTAACGCCCTGGTGCTAAGAACATTGCTCACCATGATGACTAAAAAAGGTAAAGAAGACCCCCTCTTCCCTGATCTATATCAACCCGGGGGACCGGTCCCCTTTTCAGACTGGGGAAGGCACATTTTCAAATGGCTCAGTCAACCGGAAAATCAATTACGGTTCCCGCTCAACGCATTTATTATCCCGGATCAATTTTATTGGAGAGACGTTGGTTTTGGAGAAGACATCCGGCAGGTCAATATGGACGTTTTAGCCGGTAAAATTGACGGCGGTCTGGACAGATTCCATCGAGAAGCATGGGGATGGCGCGGGCATAATGTTTATATTGATCCGTCAGCCCGCATTGATAATTCCCTTATCGCCGATAATTGTATAATCGGCCCCAAAGTTAGGATCGACAACTCAGTTATTGGTGAAAATAGCCAAATCGGCCAGAATTCACGCCTTTATAGGAGCGTAGTCTTCCCCGCTCCTTATGAAAGAGAAGGACCGAATATAATTAAAGAGGACTCTTTGTTGAACGAGTGCCTGTTCCTGGGAGGAAAGCTGGATAAAGGTTCGAGCTTCGAAAGAAAAATGGTTTATTCCCCGGCCGGCGGCGGCGCGATCGATTCCCTTACCAAAAAAATAGAGATCATTTAAATAAAGGTCTTTTTTGCCGCCTATTACGGCCTCGGCATTACCGCGCTCCATTTTTCGATCAACCCAAGGCTCCTTTAATCCCCAAAATTATCTGAAATTTTCACCAAAAATTGTCGATATATATATAGAAAGGAAGTAGGGATACATGAAGGGCTCAATAACCAGATATTTTTACCATAGAATCCTAAAAAGAGGATCAGCGATCCCCAATCCTATCCCCGCGCCAAGACGCCCGCTTCATCACATAAATCCGGCCGCGCTCCCCCGCCTCACCCCAATCGGGCGACCGGAGATTAGACAGGTTGATCCGAAAAATATGATGGCTGCTCCAAACCTTGAAGCAGCCCCTCCTGCCATAGCAACTGAAACTCAAAATGCTGCTCAGGTAAAACCGACCGCTCTCCAGCAGGTCGGACAAAGGCTGAGCGCTTTTATTAAAACCAGGACCGCAAAAGCGATTGCAGTAGCTGCTACTTTTGGATCGATTGCATTAACTTCTACTCTGGCAATGGCCGCCCCTGCCGGTGAATTTATCTCCCAAGCACCACTGCTCGGCGGGTTAATGGAATTTATCCAGAACAACATCATTAATTTAACCGGGAAAGGATTTTTAGCTGTCAGCTTAACCTTAACCGCCATCGCCGCTCTCCGCCTGTCGCTTAAAGGGAGGCCAGGTGATCCTACTCCAAAACGGATTTTAAAGAAATATGTAGCCCCGGTTATTGGCGCTGGAATGATGGTTGGAGCAGCGATCTTTTCTGCCGGACTCTTCGTCCCATTCGCGGCAACTTCTCTACAAATTACCGCTTCAACTATTTATGCCGGACTGCTTGGAATAGGAGTCCTTTATGCCGCCACTAAGGCAAGCATTGAAATTGGTAAAGCGCTTTATAATAACAGCCGGGTTGTAAAACTTGATCTGCAAAAAATGAGCTCCCGCAATAAAGCAATCACTATCCTTCTCGCCTATGCTTCTCAATTCTTCAATGCAACCTATATGGCTTATCGCGCGGTAACTGTCTTTTCAATCACTGCCGGGGTCGGCCTAAGAATGGCCTTTAATCTGATGACCCCGGGTGCATTTGTCGGAGATATGCTGCTTGGCGCGGGATTGGGGCTCGCTTACTACTTTGGGCTCCACCGATCGATCGCAAAGCTGGTTAACCCGACCCAGATCAGCACCAAGCCAAAGAAAGGTTTGGCCGCCGCGACCAAGCTCGCCGTCGCTGGAGCTTTGGCAACAACCATGGTATCTGCCGCCGGCCCGACGTACGCGCTTAACTTGCTGGCTGCATTTACTTTCTTTATGGCTGAAGCATTTGGTTTCCAACACGCCTGGCGCTGGGATACATCGGCCCGGTTGGTTGAAAATACCCCGCAAAGAATATATACAGATCAAGATGTTATGGCGGCTGCCATGGCTCCCGAATCCCAGCATGTAACTATTTTTAAAACAGGATTTCCGGGAAACTTTCCCGAAATCGTCCCCGCCCTCTTCTTAAACATTCACACCCGCCAAGGAACAAATACCACTATGGCCCATACCAACGGCATGTCGCCACAACTTCATGAAGGCGGATTCAACATCATGTACGCGGGTCTCAATAAATTGATGGAAATGAACACAAGATACAGGGGATGGATCAAAGAGACCTATCAACAAATTGAACAATGTGATCGAGAAGGAAATACGGTAGGGGCACTGGAGGCACTAGCCGCTTTCTACGAACGCTTTGCAAGAAATGTAATGGAACCGTGTGCCGATAACAATGGGACTCCCATGTACCAGGGAAATTTCGGAGCAATGGGTTTTAAAGGGTTTGCAGACCGGCCGCGTTTCTTTGGAAACGAAGCCAATATAGGAAAAGATAAGCCAAATATCGAACATAACCGGGCCCTCGGAAGAAGGATGGAATTCCTTGGAGGGACAGAGAACCTGGAAAGAGCAGAACAGCTTCGGAGAATAGCAGATGCGTACCGGGTGGGTGGAGAAAATATGCCGGGGAGCAGCATGCTAAAACCATCTCATGAAGAAGTAATAATCATCTTAAAAAGAGCTACAGATCAACTCTATCGCAAACATAATATTCCAATCATGATGATCCCCCCTTTCCAATTTGAAAATGTATTACTTAGGAAAAGTATCGCAAAAATAGCAACCACCAATCTTTACCAGGAAGGACTCCGTAATATTGGAACCGGCATTCCATTAGTTATGCACGATCCTAAAAATCAAAGATTTTATCAAAAATTAATTCCAACCAAAGTATCCCGCATGTTAAAAACCGAACACGATGAACATATCTGGAGAGAATCGGCAGATGAAGCTAACTATCGTGAAGCTAGAAATGTAGATAGCCGTCCCGGTGAAGATAATCGCTACAAATGGGTTGATCGGCCAATCCATACCATCGGTGATAACCAAACTGATATCCTCTACATCGATAATAGCGTCCATTTTGCACAACACAAACATGACCTGCGTAAATACCCAACTCAGTTCGATCAAACCATTCCTCAACTTGAAGCAAATGAATTTTTCGACGTCGTCTATCGCAATGGATCAAGGCTCCGCCTCTACGGAGATGGGACTGGCCAATATATAAACAACCGAAATGAATTTACCTCCCGCCGTATGGGAAGGAAAGAATATATGAAAAATGGAATCCTTTGGCTCGCTGGAACTGCCGAACCTGCTGATGAACTATTGGTTTGCGAACCTTTATCTAATTACAAAGGAACAAAAATCGGCAAAAACGGCCAACACGACTATCGCTGGGTAAAACTGCCCGAACTTAATCCAAAATATTTCTTTTTTGATCGTGGCCCGTTTCAATCATTGAGTGATGCCGAACAGGTCGATTTAATTGTTACCGACTTTTTGGCCAATTACGAGGCCGATATGAAAACCCCATATATCTTCATGCAATGGAGAGTTAAGGAGAAGCGCAAGTTGCCTGCCGACCGCAAAATGCTCGATTCACCAAATGATAAAATCATGATGGTCTCCCCTACCATCGCCTTCTTTACCCTGAAGGTAACCGAAGCCGGAACCGGCAGAAAAATACACGTCCCTTACAATATGCAAAAAGAGCTCTTCCCACGGCTTAAAGATGTTTATGCAACTGATAATCTACGCAGAGTAAATGAAAATGTTTTTGTCCCCGAGTGGAAAATGATCGATACAAAAGCAGGCGTACGCCTGGTCACCCCTCAAACCGACACGGACTGTCCTTATGACCGAGCCTTGAGAGTAAAGATTAAATATACCAGCGTAGTTTCAAAAAAAGGAAAAACAACGAGAGAGAAGAAAGAGTACTATCGCTATCTTTGGTATCCACTCCACCTAAACGCTCCAGAACATTATGAAGGAACTAGGGCAGAGATCAATATTCACCCGGAAAAAGTCGGGCCTAATCCATTTGTAAAATACACAATAGCCCGTCGCAACAATAATGGGGATATTATAACCAGGGACGGAACAGTGGTCGATCGTTCACTTTGGGATACAATCGTCGCCTTTAAGCCGCTCTCTCCAAAAGAATACGAAGAATCCAGCCAGGAGATAAAAGATAGTGCTCCAAAAGTTGATGATCGTGGAATGGTTACCCTTCCAGCTGGAGTCACCTACAACGGAAAAAACGAAATCAGCTATTTTGAATATATCAGTCTTAGAGATCATCTAATTGAACAAACCTTATATGAACGCTTTATACCGGTCGGCGAATATATGACCCATTATGAACCTGCGGAGGTAGAGTAAAGTGGCCATCCCATTTATTAAAAATACCAATCCACAGAGCATCCGTTTCGGGCTGCTCGGCCGGGCGATCCGTTTTACCGCCGCCCGCTTTACCGGCAAGCGCTATTTATGGAATGCCCGTAAACTCGGATACAAAATCGGCAGCGAGGAACATCCTAATGTCGGTGTCTTGGCCCCTACCGATGCCGAAACCTTGCGGGCAAAACAGTTTTTTAAAGAAAACAATATTGACGGAAGCCGCAAATGTGTTGTCGGCGTGTATAAACGGGATGACAACGGCCAAGTCGAAACCATGCGCTGGGTCTCGGTCGGCAAGATCAAAGGTTTCATCTGGGCATATCTTCGACCGCTCCTTGGCAAGAGCCTTGATAACGTTATTCATGTAAGAAAGAGCGGGGAACAAGAACTCGAACTCACCCATGGCCACCGGACCGGGGTTATCGAACTCACCGATATGCAGATCCCCAATATCCAGTGGGCAGACCGAGTTGAAGTTCTTGACCAAGGTAAAACTCTCCGCGTTCACTACCGCGAACAATTAAGTGAAGCAAGGAGATATCTAGACTATGAAGATTTTGACATCACCCAGTACGGTCTGCACAAAGCAATTAAACAGGGTAAGGTCGAAGTTTTTCATAATCCGAACGATTCCACTGACCCATACACCGCCAAAGTTTTTACCAAACGCTGGAGCGTAGAATCAAGAAAGCCAGCTCCGGAAGGGCTGGGGGAAGATACCGTTATCGACAAAACCTCTCCACGTTTTTATCTAAAGGTCACCCTTACCTCCAAAAGCAAATTTAAGGTTAAGGGACTAGAACTCAAGGATGGATATGACGCAACGGTTGTCCGGGTAAGATCCTCATTAAAATTAGTGCATTTAAACGAAAGCAATGGCAAAACCGAAGGGGCCGTTGAGTGGATGCCATTTGATAAAAAAGTCCAATCCTTCCCTGCTCGAACCGAAGAGAACAAAAAAAATGCTACTCATATGCATCCAGAAGGTGATCCGCGTGATGATCTCGGATCCGGAGTAAAAGATGGGATGCTTAGTCAGGTAGTCGCATCCCAACACTTTGCCCCATTACAGCCGGAGGTTGAGAGCCAAATCTGGCCTTATCACGACCAGCTGGGATATTTTGGAGAAGATATGCGCAGCTTCCTTGCTTATCCGCATGGAGAAGTGGAAGGGAGAAAAACTCCGTGGTTTATGCCCAAGGGGAGACATAGCTTACAAGAAGGTAAGTTTATTTCGCAGGCAGCGATCTTTACCGGATCAAACGGAATGGACCGGGCAGTCTGGATCGATCGCCTCTTTATGATGGAAGATGTCGAACTAAAACGGCCGCAATGGTCGCAGCTAATGCACTTAATAACGATTACCGAAGACGCTCAAGGAGCGCATGAAAAAGCCCTGGTATTTGATGAACACACCATGTACGATCCCGAGGTAAAAAGTATCGCCGCAACCATCGAAACGGTTAAGGCCGGTTACGGACAACGTCGCCGTTGGGGAGCGATGATCGGCTACTTTTTATCCTTCGCCTTTAAATATGTTAAAGATGAATGGGTAAGGCATCGCGCTTACGGCGCCCTATCGAAACTTCCTTTGGCTGGACGAATATTTGCCCGCAAAAAGATTCCACATACCTATACTGCCGCCCAAAGCCATGAATGGATCAATACCGGCTCGTGGTACTTTGATACCGTTGTAAAATACGCCTTTGCCATTACCCCTTCTCTCTATATCTTTTTTGGTATGACCCCCCTGCCGGCAACCATGCTCTTTTTAACGATATGGGCGGGGAAAACGCTTTTCGGCTGGCCAGCGTACTCCAGGCAGATGGGGAAAGTAGGGGTCAGTCCGAGCCGGACGATCGGCTTCCTGCCGAAGGATATCTTCTATTGGTATCTATATATGCCATCGATCGCCCAGGGGACCCTCCATATGGAAGACGAAGGATTCGGGCCATTCGCTTCAACAGCCCAGATGCCGGGTAAAAATATTGAGCCTTCGGTAAAACGGAAAGTATTTTGGCCGTTTACCGCGGTTCCGCTTGCCGCCGGATTAACCGGAACAACCTATATGGCGATTGCCGCCTTCGCCGGAAAAGCTGGGGCAATTGCCGCCGCAGCCGGCGCGCTCTGGCCGTTAGGGATTGCCGTCGGCGGATCGATCATCCTTAAAAATATCATGGAAAAGATCTGGCCGGGCGAACGGACAAAACGATATCAAAGTGTAATTAAATTTGTCGCTACAACAGTTTCTATAATTGCTGGCGGATATTTTGCAGTTACCGGGTTAGCTGCCGCCGCTTTTGAAGCAAGCCTGTTAACCGGTCTGCTTATGAATACGGTTTGGTCGCTCTATATGGGAATAGGAACCGCCTGGGCTTGGACACGCTATCTCAAAGACCAGGCAATTTACAAAAAAGCAGAACAAAATATTGATGCTAAGAAACAATACGACACCCCCTGGAATCTGATAAAGGAATGGTTATTTATCGATGTCATTCAAAGAGTTGTCTGGTCGAGGATTGTTGGAAGGAGAGCACGATGAAATGGGCAAGAACTAAAAGAATAGGTGCCTGGGCGTTTAAATGGGGGTTCCCCGCCCTGCTTGCGCTGGGCAGCGCTTCCTACGGTTTTAAAAAAGGTTGTATCGATCCTTATAAAAAGGGCTCCCCCACCCATCAGATCCAGCCTCCTCCCGACGGAAAAATATATTCTGGCAGCTGGGTAAATCATACGCCGGACCGGGCGCACCTTCTTTGCTTCGAAAGTAAATTTGGAGAAAAAGTAGACATCGCCTTCCGTTTTCAAAACTTTAAGGAACTGCAGTCCGATAAGCCCTTCCCGGTTGCCGAGGCAGAGCAGGTAAGCGATCGCGGCGGATCGATTTTTATCGCCCTTGAACCGTGGAAAGGGAAAGGCGGGAAGAGCCTTTTGATGGATATTGTCAATGGAAAGTACGACAAGGAACTCACCGCTTATGGCAAAGGAGCTGCTGCTTACGATGGCCCGGCCTTCGTCGCTTTTGCTCCTGGAATGAACACCGGGCCTGAACCCTGGACAAAACGGCCCGAACTTTTTATCCAGGCCCACCGCCGCATCCACGAAAAGGTATCCGAGTATGGCCGTAACATTACGTGGGTCTGGAACGTGAACCTGGGAGAAAATATAGATCAATACTATCCCGGTGATAAATACGTGGATTGGGTAGCGCTTAACTTCTATCACCACAAGGGAGAACCGATCAGCGCGCTTCGGGATCAAATAGCTGCCACGATCAAACAACTTAAAAAACATGGCAAACCGCTCATGATCGGGAGGTTTGGCTCAAGCGGCACCCCGGCAGAAAAAGCAGAATTCTTTACCGAGATCATGAAGCACTTCAAAGCCTGGAGGATAAAAGGTTTTATCTATTTTAACTTCTCCGAAACTGACGGAAACGGCAATTTTACCAGCTTTATGATTCAAAACGATCAAGCGGTAAAAGCATACCGCCAGGCTCTTGGTAAATTAGATCTCGACGGAAACATCGTTACCCGCGACGGTGAACAGAAACAGTTGTTCTCTGGCTTTATGCCGGCCAATTGCCCTGTTATCGAAATGACTTACTGGACAGGCAGCAATGCGAGGCAGATAGAAGAAATCCAATCATTTATAAATAATCGGGAGAGCTATATAAGCTCAAACCGCACCCCGCAGGTCAATAACAAATTAAGGCTGCAGGCGGCGGACGCTTACCGCGAGCTTGCTCGATTGACCCCGCTTAAAAAGGATAAAAAGGCTTATAGATACAAAGCGCTGCGCCATTTAAAAAAAGCTCTTAAAAGCCCGGATAAAAGCCTGGTTTACCATCCCAAGATCGAATATGTCCGGGAATATTTTGAGATATACTTAAAGATCTGTGACCTCTATCTTGAGCTTGGAAAAGAGAGGAAAGCGCTTGCCTGGATTAAACAGGCCGAAAAGAAGCTCTCAAACCGCTGGATGGTATTGGCCCAGAACGTCAGCCCCGATTCTGTTCCCGGTTATAAAAACCGCGGCCGCCTCACCCGCGCGCAAGCTTATGAACGCCGTGAACTTTACCATAAAGCAAGAGCGCTTTATTCGAAGGTGGACAAATGGGCGACCGCGGAACAGGATACGACTTCTATCCCCCTCTGGCTGGGGAGCTGGAAGAGTTTTGAGCCGACTTTGTTTTGGAGAGGTGAAGACAAATCAAAAATCCGCTTTATCGCTGTCAAGGCCCGGCTCGGGCTTATGCGAATAGATCTGCGGAAAGCTCGGTCCGGACCCGGCACAGAACCGCTTGAACGCCTCTTGAAGAGGGCGAACCGGCTCTTCAAATGGAAAGAGCTCGGAAAAGAAAAGGGCGGTTTTATGGACCTCGCTTTTGGCTCCTTCATTTACGCCATGCATGCCTGCATGTCTCTATCAAATAATGATCTAGCTAAAGCCAAAAAACTTTTTGCTGAACATCTCCCTTGGAAAACGATCAATCGCTATTCAGATCTAAAAGAAGCTTTAGGCGTCGAAGCTGACATATCCTCTGAATCGTTAGATAAATGGGAAATCGTTTTAAAAGGACTCCTGCAGCCGGATATCAGAATTGGCGGAGAAAACACAAAAGCTATGTTAAGTATCCTCCGAGAATTTACTGATATTTAATCTGACCTCACTCACCTCACCCCTTTCTTCGCCTTCGGCGAATTCATTCCCCTCTCCATCAAAGATGGAGAGGGGTGTCCCGAGCGAGCGGAGCGAGTCGAGGGACGGGGTGA
>JAYEOW010000018.1:0-16862 GCA_034723395.1 Candidatus Margulisiibacteriota bacterium | reverse complement strand
AAAATGATCAAACGGTTAAGTTTCGGCTTTCGCAATGTCCAAATTTACATCAGAAAAATGATGCTGGCGTTTATTCCCATTACTTATCTAGGAGGTTTAGTTTGGCACACTTTTTGCTGAGGAGCCATATAGTTATTGACATATTTTGCATATCGGCGTATAGTTTAAGCTAAAGGTAACATTATACGTAACCTTTGACTCTCATAAAGCGAATAAACATGGGAAAATCAAATATTTTAAATATTTTACGTTCAGATAAGACCGTTTTTTCTTTCAAGGATATTCTGCTCGCTTCGGGGGAAAATAACCCCGCGCTCTTGAAGCGGAGGCTCAATTATTACACCTCTCATGGCCAACTATACGGGATTCGGCGGGGGCTTTATGCAAAAGACAAAAATTATAATAAGCTCGAACTGGCAACAAAGATACTTGCTCCCTCTTACGTAAGTTTTGAAACTGTCCTGGCAGAGGCGGGGATTATCTTCCAGCATTACGGTCAGGTTTTTGTTGCTTCCTATCAGGCCAAAGAGATTGTCTGCGACGGGCAGACTTACTCATTTAAAAAAATCAAAGACGATATTCTAACTAATAATGTTGGTGTTGAAGACAAGAACAATTATTCCATTGCCACAAAAGAAAGGGCTTTTCTGGATATTATCTACCTCAATAAAGATTATTATTTTGACAATTTATCTCCCGTGGACTGGGACAAGGCATTCGCAATGCTACCAATGTACGATAACAAACGAATGACAAAAAACGTGAAGGAATATTACCAAGCTTTTAAGGCTAACAATAAATGAGCTTAGACACAGCAACACATAAAAACATCCTTTTAAGAATTCTCAAAGATATCTATACTGACACATCTATCGGGCCCTTTTTAGGCTTTAAGGGCGGCACGGCCGCCTATTTTCTTTACGGTCTGGAGCGTTTTTCAGTGGATCTTGATTTTGATCTGCTTGATGAAACCAAAGAAAAACATATTTTTGAACAGGTTAAGAAAATCCTGGCGGACTATGGAACGGTAAAAGAAGCTCGGGAAAAAAGATACAACCTGTTTTACTTGCTGTCCTACACCGACAAGGTTCAGGGTGCCAGGAATATTAAGGTAGAAATAAACCGTAGAAATTTCGGCTCAAAGTACGAGGTGAAGACGCACCTCGGCATCTCAATGAAGGTGATGGTTAAAGAAGACATGGCAGCCCACAAGCTCGTCGCGATGAGCGAAAGAATTGGCAAAACAAACCGCGATATTTTTGATGTTTGTTTTTTTCTCCAGCATAACTGGCCCGTAAACAAAGAAATCGTGGAAAAACGCGCCAGGATATCATTCAAAGATTTTCTGCGGAAATGCATTCATCTGCTTGAGAAAACGAGCAACCGGAACATTTTGTCCGGTATTGGCGAGCTTGTTAATGATAAACAGAAGGCATGGGTTAAGTCAAAACTTAGAATGGAAACAATTTTCTTGCTCAAGCTGAAACTGGATAACAAAAACCAATAGGCGCCTCAACCGCCTAAATAGACTATCTATCTGTGCCTCTCATATTCTTCTTGCTGACGAGCCGGCCTTCCCCTTACCCAAATATGCTATAATTTTATAATATGAAAATCCTGGCAATCGAGACTTCGTGCGATGAAACTTCGGCGGCGGTAGTTAAGGATGGGAAAAGAACCCTTTCTAACATTGTAGCTACCCAGGTTGAGTTCCATAAAAAATATGGGGGGATCGTCCCCGAGGTCGCTTCGCGTAAACATATCGAAGTGATCAACCCGATTATTAAAGAGGCATTAGAGAAGGCAAAGACAAAGTTCAAAGAGCTCGATGCAGTTGCGGTAACTTATGGCCCGGGACTGGTCGGCTCCCTTTTAGTCGGACTCTGCGCCGCAAAATCGATCGCCTACTCGCTCGACATCCCATTAATTGGCGTTAACCACCACGAAGCACACATTTATGCTAATTTTCTTTCCTCACCCCCTTCTGTCCCCCTCTCCATTTCCAATGGAGAGGGGGAAACCCGAAGGGAGGGGGTGAGGTTCCCGTTTGTTTGCTTGATTGTTTCCGGAGGACATACAATGCTGGTCCTGGTTAAAGATCACGGGAAATACGAGTCATTAGGTAGAACTAGAGATGACGCGGCAGGAGAAGCATTCGACAAAGTCGCCCGTTTTCTAAAGCTGGGCTATCCCGGCGGACCGATTATCGATAAGCTGGCAAAAGAAGGGAATCCCAAAGCAATAAGTTTTACTAGGCCAATGCTTAATCAAGGATTCGATTTCAGCTTTAGCGGCATAAAGACTGCTGTAGTAAATTACGTTAATAAACAGGCAAACCGGCAAACTGGCAAACCGGTAACCGATATTGCCGCCTCCTTCCAACAAGCAGTGGTCGATGTCCTGGTCGAAAAAACGATCCGCGCGGCAAAAGAAAACAAATGCAAAACGATCGCGCTGGCGGGAGGCGTTTCGGCAAACTCACAACTCCGAGAAGAATTAACTGCTCGATGCAAAAAAGAAAAGATCAAGGTCCACACCCCTCCCCTCGCGCTCTGCACCGATAACGCCGCCATGGTCGGGTGTGCAGCCTTCTATCACCCCCTCTCTGTCTCCCCCTTAATAAGGGGGAGAAAAAAAGAGGGGGTTAAACTTTCCCCGGTTGCCAGCTTAAGGCTGGTATAATATAATTGGGCCAGAAATGGCAGATCAAAAACTTACTGAAGACCAGCTAAGGGTTCTCTGGTTTATCCGCATCCGCTGGGGGGCAATTGCCGTAATCAGCGCCATCCTTTTCTTCCTGACCGCAGTAGCAAGGTTCGATATCCCGATCGTCACCCTTGTTGGTATCGTTACCCTCTCTGCCCTCTATAACAGTATCTACCCATTCCTGGTCATGAAATACAAAATCTTTTCTGAAAGCGTCCTTTTCACCTTCTTCAGGGTAAATGTGGATCTCACCGTCGTTACCCTTCTGATCCACTTTACCGGCGGGATCGAAAGCCCTTTTTCCCTGCTCTATCTGGTTGAGTTTTTAACTATTTCTCTTTTTGGGTTTATCGGTTTGGCATTTTTTGTGACTGTGGAGTGGAGCGCGATCTTTATGTTCCTCTGCCTGCTGGAGGCCCAACATATAATCCCCCACTACCGGCTTAGCCATCTGCCCGGAAATTTATATACTGATTTCAATTACGTCATCTCAAGGGGGTTCGGCCTTTTCTTCTGCTGCGCGCTCCTTATTTACGCGGCCTCATTTCTATCCGACAAATTCAAAGAAAAGCAACATGAGATCGAAAGGCTGACTAAATCCCGGGAGGATTTTATGAACCAGATGATGCATGAGGCCAAAAGCCCGCTCACTTCGATTATGGGCTATACCGATATCCTGGTCCAAGGCGGATTTGGAGAGCTGCAAAAAAAACAATTGGATATCTTAGAAATTGTTAAACGCCAATCAAAACGGATGCTCCGCCTTATTAACGACATGTTAAACATCGCCCGCCTCGAATCGGGCAGTGTAACGATAAAAAAAGAATCCCTCCCTTTACATAACCTTGTCGAAAACGCTCTAGATGAGATGAAACCGCAAATTGACGAAAAGAACCTGTTGATCGTAAAAGAGCTGGATCCCAATTTAACCAATGTCCCGATGGACGAAACCAGGATCACTGAAGTATTGATCAACCTTTTATCGAACGCGATAAAATTTTCCAATCCGGCCGGCAAGATATTTGTTTCAACCCAATTGTTAGAAAATAAGGCCAATGTTTCCGTCCGCGATGAGGGTTACGGGGTCGAGCCGGGAGACCTCCCTAACATCTTCAAAAAATTCTTTCGCGCTACCAGAGAAAATCCGTCCCTTAGAGGAACAGGGCTGGGGCTCTCTCTCTCAAAAACAATCGTCGAAGCCCACGGCGGAAAGATGTGGGCGGTCTCGGATGGAAGAAACCAGGGAACAACCATCCACTTCACACTTCCCCTTTAATCTCCCCCCTGATATAATAAATAAACCATGAAAATCAATGTGGAACATGTCGCAAAGCTCGCCCGGTTAGGGATAACCCCCGCAGAAAAAGAGATGTTTGGCAGGCAGCTCTCGGCGATCCTTGAATATGCGGAAATACTAAACAAGCTGGATATCGATAAGGTCCCCCCTACCTCACATGCCATCCCGATGAAGAACGTTCTAAGAGAAGATAAAGTCGTCAGCTTTAAAAACACAAAAGAGATCATGGCTAATGCCCCGGAAGAAGAGGAAAACATGTTCAAGGTCCCGAGGATCGTCGAATGAAAACCGCTCACGAATTACATTCTCAATTAACCAGCAAGAAAGTAAGCTCTGTCGAGCTTACTGAAGCAGTTTTTACCCAAATCGATAAAACCGAAAATAAGGTCCGCGCTTATGTAAGCATAAATAAAGAGGCCGCGTTAAAAGAGGCCAAGGCTGCGGACCAGAGGATAAAAAACAACGATAACGTCACCCCCTTAACCGGTATTCCGATCGCAATCAAAGATAATATGTGCACTCGGGGAGTATTGACTACCTGTTCGTCCAAGATCCTGGCAAATTACATCCCGCCTTATGATGCTACGATCGTCACAAAGATAAAAGAGGCCGGCGCGGTTATTATCGGAAAAGCAAATATGGATGAATTCGCTATGGGCTCATCTACCGAGAACTCAGGATTGCACCCGACTTTTAATCCCTGGGATATCGAAACGGTCCCGGGCGGATCTTCCGGCGGTTCCGCCGCTGCCGTCGCTGCCGGCGAAGCGGTCCTGGCCACCGGTTCTGACACCGGCGGGTCGATCAGGCAGCCCGCCTCCTTTTGCGGAGTGGTCGGCTTCAAACCTACTTATGGAAGAGTATCCCGCTACGGATTAGTCGCTTTCGCATCCTCGCTAGACCAGATCGGGCCGCTTACCAAAGACGTGACCGATAGCGCAATTTTATTGAATACGATCGCCGGTTACGACCCAAAAGATTCGACTTCGGTAAATATCCCTGTACCGGATTACCGAAAGGCATTGGTCGATAACGTTAAAAAGCTAAAAGTTGGCGTTATCAAAGAACTATTAGGAAAAGGGATCGATAAAACGATACAAGAATCGGTCAATAAAGCGACCGCAAAATTAAAAGAGCTCGGCGCCGATATTATAGAAGTTTCGTTGCCCTCTTTTGAATATGCCGTAGCTACCTATTATCTGATCGCTCCGGCTGAAGCAAGCTCTAACCTTGCCCGCTATGACGGAGTTAAGTTCGGCCATCGGGCCAAAGAAGCCAAAGATCTGCTGACCATGTACTATAAGACCCGCGCCGAAGGTTTTGGCGCCGAAGTAAAAAGAAGGATCATGCTTGGCACCTACGCACTATCCGCCGGATATTATGATGCGTACTACCTTAAAGCGTTAAAAGTAAGGACATTGATCAAGCAGGATTTTGATAAAGCGTTCAAGCGATGCGATGTTTTAGTGTCGCCAACCTCTCCTTCGGTCGCGTTTAAGGTTGGGGAGAAAAAAGACGATCCCTTGGCGATGTATATGGCCGATATCGCGACGATCCCGGTAAATCTTGCCGGACTCCCGGCGATCTCCGTCCCTTGCGGGATAAGCAACGGGCTTCCGATCGGCCTGCAGATCATCGGCAAGGCCTTTGATGAAGAAACGATCCTCCACGCGGCCTTCACTTACGAACAAAATACTCAATGGCATAAAAAGAATCCCCCATTGATAAATTCGTAATTGGTCATTATAATAAGAGCATCTTGAGGATAACTCAAAAAATAGCAAATGCCTGGATTAAAGGCTTAATCCTCATAAGTCTGTTGTCTATTTTTTTCTTCACCGCAAGTTTTTCCATTGCCAAAGATTTTGAGCCGGTCAAGATCAGCGGCAAAAAGTACGATATCACCTATTTTTACAAGATCGAAGGAGATGTTTATGGTCAAGCTGCGCCGGGAGTAGAATTGGTCCTGGTAAACGGAAGCCCGGTCCCGATTAGCAAAAATCTTATCTTCAAAACAAAAGTAACCCTAAATGAAGGCCAAAAATATCTTACTATCGAGACCCGTTATAAGGGTCTCCGCTTTATAAAAAAATATCTGGTCATCCGCCACCCGCGGGCGCAAAAAACATTTAAAGTCAATATCCCCCAGGAAGAATTTTTTAAAATAGTCGAGCGGGAAACCAGCAAAGAGAAAAAAACAAAGCTGGCTAAAAAGCGGGCGGCAAGACAAAAACCGGCCCCAAAAAAAACCACCCGGACGACAACTCTTAAGGCGGTCTTAAAGAAAGGCTCCCCCGAAGTCATCGCAATTAAGGTTACCCTCCCCAAAGGGACCCGGCAGGAAAAGAAACCGCAAGCCAAAGGATGGTGGGACCGGCTAAAAGAGCGGTTCGCCCAAAAAGAGATCTCAACCAAAGAGGCAGCCATAGTCATGGAGCGGGATGCTAAGCAGGTTATCCAGCAGGAAGCGATATTAATTGTCGAGAAGAAAGCACAAAAAATCATCGAAGGCGAAGCAAGAAAATATATCGAAACCAAAGTCCCCAAAAAAGAGCTAAAAGAGCTGGTAAGAAAGCAGGCAGTCAGGGATATTGAAAGGCGTATCCCCAAACGCGAGCTAAAAAAGATCGTGGAAAAAGAGGCAAACAAGATAATCGTTAAGGATGCCAAAGAGATAATCAAATACGAAGCGCAGGGATATATCAGCAAAGAGGCGCCCAGAATATTTAGAGAAGAAGCACAGCAAGCTATAAAAGAAAATTATCCCGACAAGAAAATTATCGCTTTGTTAAAAACCGAGGCGCCAAAGATCCTGGAAAAAGAGGTCGAAAAGATAATTGCACGGGACCTGCCCGCAGGAAAGGGCCTTAGCGTCATTAAAAATGAGATTAAAAAAATCGTAAGTCAGGAAGCCCCAAAAGTTATCGAAAAAGAGACCAGAAAGATAATTATGGCCCGGATCCCTACGGCGGAGATGGTAAAGATCGTCGAACGGAAAAGTATTAAGGTAATTGAAGATCGGGTTAGATACCTGATGGACAAAGACGCCCTCTGGCGAATCGCCAAACAAGCAGTTAAAAATGAAGCGCTTAAAGCAGTCGATAAAGCGGCGTTACAAAGTGTCGCTAAAGAGACCGTAACTAAAAAAGCATTAAGCACCGTCGATGAAGCTGCCCTGAAAAAAGCGGCCGCCAAAGTCCTGGATGCCGAAGTTAAAAAGCTGGTTAATAAATATGCCGGAAATATCATAAAGAGCGAGACAAAAAGATTGATCGCCGAAAAAATAAAGGCGGCCGGGCCGATCCGGGTTAAAGCTCCCAAGCTTCTCTCCCCTACCGGGAAGTGGGCTGGTTACGACCTGGTGATCGAGCTTGAACCGGGAAAAATTCTTTTGGTAAAGCGCGACCAGCAAAAATATGTCGGTTTTATCTATTATGTCGATAAACTCCTCTGGCTCGATCTGGACGAGATCAACTATAAGCAATTTAAAGCCCTGCTCGAAAAAGGGACCATCCCCTCTTCATTAGACCCCGAAAATAAGATATAATCGATTGCATGAAATACGAAACCGTTATCGGGCTTGAGATACACTCGCAGCTATTGACCGAGAGCAAAATGTTTTGCGGCTGTTCTACCAGGTTCGGCAATCCTCCAAACACCAATATCTGCCCGGTCTGTACCGGCCAGCCTGGGGTTTTACCGGTTGTTAATAAAAAATCGTTCGAGCTTGCGATCAAAACCGCGATCGCGCTCAACTGCAAGATCGAACCGCGATCTGTCTTCGCCCGCAAGCACTACTTCTATCCCGACATCCCAAAAGATTATCAAGTTTCCCAATACGAGCTTCCGCTTGCTACAAAAGGATATCTAAATATCGAAATTGACGGGAAGATCAAAAAAATCGGAATCACCCGGGTCCATTTAGAAGAGGATGCGGGAAAGCTGGTCCATGTTGGGGCCGAAAGGATCATGGGAGCTGAGGAATCGCTGGTCGATTACAACCGAACCGGCGTGCCGCTAATGGAGATCGTTTCCGAACCTGATATGCGCTCTCCAAAAGAAGCCGCAGTCTTTATGGAAACATTAGCAAACCTCCTTCGATATATCGGAGTAACCGACGCCAAAATGGAAGAAGGATCGCTTCGCTGTGATGCCAACCTTTCAATCCGCCCGGTTGACCAGAAAGAATTCGGGACCAAAACCGAACTAAAGAACATGAACTCCTTTAAAGCAGTAGAAAAAGCAATGTTGTACGAAGAGAAGCGGCATGCTGAAGTCATCGAAGGGGGAGGAAAGATCGTCCAGGAAACCCGCTTCTTCGATACCGATACCGACACTACAAAAGGGATGAGGAGCAAAGAGTTTGCCCACGACTATCGCTATTTCCCAGAGCCGGACCTGGTCCCCGTCGAACCTGAAAAAGAATGGGTGGAAGAAATCGAGAGATTATTGGGCGAACTTCCAGAAGCGAGAAAAAACAGATTTGTTGAAGAGTTAAAACTTCCCGCCGATGATGCAGTAGCGCTTATTTCCGCGAAAGAGATGGCTGATTTCTTCGAAGAGACGATTAAGCTCCACAATAAACCCAAGGTCGTCGCCAACTGGCTGATCGGCGACCTCTCGGCCCACCTTAACGACCAAAAAAAACGGATCGACCAGATCGATTTTACCCCCGGACAGCTGGCGGAGATCCTTCAACTGATCGATAAAGGGACAATCAGCGGAAAGATCGCAAAAACCGTCCTTCTTCAGGCATTAAAAACAGGGAAATCGATCAAAGACATCATTACCGAATCGGGGATGACCCAGATCAGTGATGAAAGCGAACTGGTAAAAATTGTAAGAGAGATTATCGAGAAAAATCCCGGGCCGGTTGAACAATATAAGGCAGGGAAAAAGACCACAATCGGTTTCTTGGTTGGTCAGGTTATGAAGGCTTCTAAGGGAAGAGCAAATCCGGGATTGGCTAATAAGCTTTTGGCTAAAGAGCTAGGCTAATTCCTGGAACCGAAGGCCCATCGCCTGAGCTTCCCCTCTTAACGCTATCCCAATATTTTCTCCTCTTGAGCCTTTGATCGTTACCTGATCAATGCCTAACAATCTAAAACGGTGGAGCTCAAACCGATAACCGTTAAAATACGCTGTCTTACACATCGCCTCATCCCTCCGGTTCGCATAATCCAACCCCATCTTTAAAATAAACCTGGACGCTTTAAGCAGGGCGACTTCAATCCCATCGTTCAGCTCGTTAATCCCGGCAAGGGCCTGCCTTACCTGGGCCAATTCCTCTTCCCTAAAAAGTTCGAGATCCCCTCCAAAGTTAATAAACTCATCCCGTCGGGCAAGATAAGTATTCCTTTTCTCTACGACTTCACCCATCTTTTCTTTTTTCTGCCGGACCAGCTCAGTGATGCCCGAAAGCGCATTTTTCGTTCCCACCACCCTGCTTTTTGCCCTTTTCAACCATTTCTCCCGCATCTCCCCCCTGAAAAATGTCCCCAAAAAACCACCTAACCGCCTGTCAATATTCCCCAGGCCCGCTTCTCCTGAAAATATTTGCGGCGCGGACAAATCTCTGGCCACACTTTCAGCAAAACGGACCATGATCTCTGCCATTCTCCCCTCCGTGTGCGAGTAAAAGCCTTCCAATCTTTTTCCCTGGACCTCCAAGTTTGCCTGCCTTAACTTTATATCTTTGATCGCCAGGTTCATTAAACCTTTAGCCAGGTTAAGCGCCTGGAGGGTGCCGATCGCCGCCAGCTGCCACGCCCCTTCGATTTCCGCGCAGGCCTTTTCCTTATGCCGATTAAAATAATTTGTGAAGGTGAGATAAATTTCGAAAAGGCCATCCAGGTTATCCGGCAAATGCCCTCTTATATAAGTTAATTCTTCAATAAACATCCGATTCCGGACTATCTCTTCGCTGATGCTTTCAATTTGATGCTCTATCCTGCTCAATAATTTCGCGTTCGACACGCCATGATCGATATCCCCCTTGGTCAACAAACTTACCCGGCTCCTTTTGTACCCCTCCTGCCTCACCCTCCACATTCCCCGGTCATATCTCAACTTCAGCCTGCCCGGATCCGAAGCCCTTCGAGTCCTTGCCAATCGCTCTCTTCCCTGGCTTTCAAGCAGTCTTTCCAGATTAGTTGTTAAAGAAACCAGTTTAGAATTAGCCGCCGTATTATTCTTTTTGCCCATCAGCTCTACCGTCCGCTCGACCCCTTGCTTGGCCCTCTCTCTTTCTACCGCTGTCCCAAAAGGAAAATTATTGGCCACATAAGCCAAGTGTCCTTTTATCCTCTGCATCTCACGGGTCAGGCCGACAGCTTCTCCTTTTAGTTTACGCGCCGAGCGTCTTTCACCCGCGCGGTACAGGTCAATTCTCGCCCGCAGTAATATTTTAAATAAAAAGAGGTTTCCCAACTCCCCGCTTTGCTCCTTTTCGAAAACCGCATAAGATTCTTCCAGGACTTTTTGATAATCCCCGAGGGTAAATGGCTTATGGTTTGGCGTAAGATCAATATATCCCAGTTTATGCTTTAATCCTGCCCGTTCAGCGCGGAGATTTAAAACGCCATTTTCATCAATAAGATGGACCAGTGATCTTACACTGCCCAACCGGGAAAATAATCCGCGGTTTTGAGTCTCCCCCAACGCTCTGGGAACTACAATCCCTTCAACTGGGATGGCCAAACTGTCCAACCTGGCCAACCCTTTCAAAAAGGCGCGGGTCGTATTAGGCCGCGTGTAAGACAAGGCGCGTAAATTAAGCTCGGATTCCCGCGTCATTATCGATCTCAACCTTCGGCCGTGGCGCATCCGGCCCAATACTCTTCGTATGGCATTGCGCCCCTTTTGGGTGCAAAAAATCTTTCCCGCCTGAGCCTTATAAGTAAGTATTGTCACGGGTATCTTTCGTATAATTTCCTGGATAATTTCAATATATGTTATAATTTATCCATGAATTCAATCGCCTACCCGATAGAAAAAAATATGTCAGATAATTATCAACACACCCCCGTCATGTCAAGAGAATCGATCGACTTTATAAACATTAAAGCAGGCGGGGCCTATGTCGATTGCAATCTCGGCGGTGGTGGTCATGCGGAAATAATCGCGAAAACCGCTAACGTCATCGGGATAGATATGGACCAGGAGGCAGTCGATGCAGCAAAGAAGAGATTATCAGCTAAGCGGAATATCGAGTATGTTAGAGATAATTTTAAAAATCTAAAAAATATTGTTAAAGAACCGGTAGATGGGATTCTTTTTGACCTTGGAATCTCTTCCTATCAAATCGATGAGCCATCTCGAGGTTTCAGCGTCAAAAATGATGGCCCGCTTGATATGCGGATGGATAAGTCGCAAAAATTAACCGCAGAACAGATTATAAATAATTTCGAGCAGGAAGAACTTGAAAAGATATTTAAAAAGTATGGGGAGGAGCGCTTTTCAAAAAGAATTGCTCGTCGGATAATCGAGATACGTGATATGCAATATGTGAACACGACCTTTCAGTTAAAGGAACTCGTCGAGAAAGCGATTCCAACTTGGAAGAAACGGGAATCGGTTACAAGAATTTTCCAGGCGCTGCGCATCGCCGTCAATGATGAGCTTAACAGCTTAAAAACTGCGTTGAATGATGCGGTCGACCTTCTAAAACCGGGAGGAAGGATCGTCATCCTCTCCTATCACTCGCTGGAAGACAGGATCGCCAAACAAACACTACGAAACGCGAAACGGGAGGAAAAGATCATTATCCTGACCAAAAAACCGGTCCGGGCAGGAGAAGAGGAAATCGCCTCCAACCCGCGGGCCAAAAGCGCTAAACTAAGGGCGGGAGAGAGAATATGAAGTTTCGATTTAGACGCGCGGTCTTTGTTCTGGTCACAATTATCACCCTGGCCAGTATCCATTTATATATCAACACTCAAAATATCGATCTGAAATATAAAGTAACCGACCTTAAGATCAAATTGAATGAGATCCGAAGTAAGAACAGGAACTTGGGCAGCCGGGCAGCAAAGAAAGAAAACTTATCGGATATCGAGAGGATCGCTCGGGAGAGATTGAAGATGATCTACCCTGAGGAGATCAATTATATTAATCCCCAGCGACTCGACAATTCCCTCACCAAACCTAAAGAATAAGCTCGGTTCGTGGTAAAAGACCAGGCGCGGCTCCCCTTTTATACCCGCCTCTTTTTTGGCGAGATCAACCGCATCGCAAAATCCGCCAAGCCCATCGATCAGGTTAAGGCCTAGCGCCTGCTCGCCGGTATAAAGCCTCCCCTGCGCCGCCGCCTCCACTTCTCCGGTCGATAACCCCCTGCCGGCAACTACCGCCTGAACAAATTCGTCATAGCTCTCTTTTTGCAGCCGCTCTATCGCAAAAACCTCTACCGAGGTTAGTTCACGCAGACCGGAAAACATATCGGCGTGTTCCCCCTCCTTGATCACGTCAGTCTTTACATCTAATTTATCCAACAGTTCAGAAATAATAGACAGGTGGCCGATCACTCCGATACTGCCGGTCAGGCTGGATGGATTAGCAATGATCTTATCCGCCCCCGCTGCGATATAATACCCTCCGGACGTGCCAATACTCCCGATCGATGCAATAACCACTTTCTTCCTGTCTTTTGCATACTTGATCGCCTTATAGATCTCCCCGGACGCGATCGCTCCTCCACCCGGGCTGTTGATCCTTAAAATTATCGCCTTAATAAACAGGTCGTCGCTCGCTTTGCGGATATATTTGGCCACCGATTCCGATCCGATGTAGCGCCCGCCAAAAATAACGTTCTCTCCCCCGCTCCTGCTCACGATCTCCCCATCGATCTCGATCACCGCCACCCCAAACACACGGGTCAAAAAGAGATCGTCCGGTTTTACCTGCCGCGGTTCAACAATATATGCCTCTTTATCCTTTTCCCCCAGTAGCTTAGCCCCAATCTTCTTCGCATCCTTAAAATACCCGATCTCATCGACTAATCCCAGCTTTTTAGCCAGCTTTGCTGGAAAGATCATCCCATCCCCCATCTCTTTAACGCTACTAACCGGCAGTTCCCGATCTTCGGCGATCTGAGCAATCATCGTCCGGTAAAGATCAGCCACAATCCCCCTAACCATCTCTTCCTGCTCAATGGTCATCTCTTCGCGGAACGGACTAAGCGCGTCTTTATACTTCCCCTGGGCAAAGACCTGCTGCTCTATACCAATCTTTTTATACAACCCCTTGATCCGGTAAATCTCGAGGCTTTTGCCAAATCCACCGATCGCCGCTCCGGGCGGCGCTACGATCTTATCCGCAATTGCCGCCAGATAATATTCGTCCCCGATCGCATTGCCTTCGATAAAAGCGACGATCTTCTTCCCCTTTTTCTTCGCCCGCACCAGCTCTGCCCGGATCTCCTGGACGATCGCCATCCCCCCCAACCCCCCGCCAAAACCACCGATCCTGAGCATAATCCCGTCAATCGACCTGTCTTTAGTCGCCCTTCTAATTGAAGAGAGTATATTATCAAGCCCCGGCCTCATCCCGCCGAGAAAACTATACTCGCTCCTCCCGCCCTTGATCGCTCCTCCAATATCGATCAGCGCATACTCTTTTGGTTTAATAATTGAAAAGGGGCGTTCACGCGCCGGAAGGACCTTTATTCCGGTTTGGAAGCGATGGATCGCATTCCCGTTTTCGCTAAAGAGGGCGGCATATTCAAAAGAGAAAAAGCCAAGGTCCAAACTTACACCGGCAGTTGGCTCTCCCCGGTCGAATCCGCCGCGCAGGGAAAATCCTTTGACGATATTCAGGTCGTAGCCTAAATGGCCGTAACTTTTCGCTGAGCTATCGATCTCAAGATCAGCGGCCAGCGCGAGCCTTCCATCCAAGGGACTAAAAGCAAGGCCTAACCTCCCGGAAGATGGGGCTATAAAATCTTTGCTGGTTAAAACATCCTGGACCAAAAGCCCGACATTAAATTGGGGACTTATCCGGACCAGAAGGCCGATATCTCCCGACCATCCCGCATTTTCAATTCCCGATGCCGTCCAGTTAACATTTTTAAAGCTTGTCCCCCAGCTGAGCCATCCATTCCGGTTCCCAAATCCGACCGCGCTAACTTTTACCTCATCGCTTGCGGTATTGCTCATCTGCCAGGCTCCGTATCCAACGTAGCCAAGCTTTAATAATTCCTGCGATCCGTTATATCTGGCCTGTTCGGTATCCGGGTTTCCAAAGGTGTAGCAAAACCCGGGGAGCGCCAAACCGGCCGGATTATAAAAGATGGCGCTTTCATCATCGGCTATCGCTGTATAAGCGCCCCCCATCCCCGCCGCTCGCACTCCCACCCCTTGTTTTAGCGCGTAATCAGAAAGCGTTTGAGAAAAAACGGGAAAGATAGATAATGATACCGCCAGGAAGAAGATTATTAACCTATACATTGTTAATATATTATATATGTTCGGATAAACTAATACAAATTAATATTAACGGTCATCTACCCCGCCAGGAATTATAGCAGCTGTACAAATTATGCCCGGATATGTTAGATTACTTTCACCTGGCCCGGTTTTTTTAATTTTATTTTATGAAAAACAACCTAAAAATCCTTCACTTAAGTGATCCGCACATTGGTTATCGCAATTGCGGGCGCAGGTTCCGGTCCATTGCCCGGAATATTATCAATCGGGAGAAGGCGGATGAAATAGTTATCGTCCTTACCGGCGACTTGGTAGAATCCGCATTCTCGAACCGCCAGCTGGACGAAGCCGTCGAAATTATAAATACGCTTAAAAAAGAGGGCTTTAAGGTCTTGGTTGCGCCGGGCAACCATGATTATGGGAATGGCTGGGTAAACACGAGAAGCATCGGCCAAAAATTTATGGGCGCTTTCGGGTTAAAATTCCCCCGGATCGACGTTATTGGCGACGCACTTTTTGTAGGGCTGGATTCCAATGTGGAAGAGATTCACTGGTACGACCGCTTTTTTGCGGACGGGGAAATCGGGGACGAGCAGTTGAATAAGTTGGATGAGATCATTAACCGGAAAGATTTTCAGGGCTTTAAAAAAATAATATATTTTCATCATCATCCCATTGACCTGCTGCCTTTTCATAAATTAAAAGACCATTTAAAATTAAAAAGAATTATCGCGGGCAAGGTCGACATTGTTCTTTACGGCCACAACCACGCCGCCAGGGACCATAGCGGCTGGTGGGGGATCAAGATCATGTTGGATGGCGGGTCCTCTACCGGTAAACGGATGCTCTTTAAAAAGGTAAAACATCGGATCATCAATTTGAGCGATTTCTCGATTTCCAAGCGGAATTTTATCGCTGATAACTGCCGCCAGGACGCGACCGGCAAGAGGACCAAAAATACTTTCTTGTCTATCCCTTAATATTTAACTTGACATATTAAATATTAAGGGTAAAATTTAAGCGTGAAACCCCGAGTCCTGGCTGAGGCCATTTCAAAGGCTCTAAAAACTTTTCCGGCGATTGTAGTAACCGGCCCAAGGCAATCCGGCAAAACCACACTTTTAAAAATGCTTTTTGCCAAAACGCATCGCTTCGTCTCCCTTGAAGACCCTGACGTAAGAATGCGGGCAAAAGAAGATCCTCTTGGTTTTCTGGAAGAAAACCGACCCCCGGTAATCTTTGACGAGATACAATACGTTCCCGAACTGCTCTCTTATATCAAAACCAAAATCGACCAAAATAGAAAAGCGGGACAGTGGCTGTTTACCGGATCGCAAAATTTTATCTTAATGCAGGGAGTCAGCCAGTCTCTGGCAGGCAGGGCAGCCGTCTTATCACTCCTCCCCTTTTCCTATACAGAAAGGGTAAACCAGGCAAAACAGGCAAAAAAAGCGGCAATATGGCTCAAAGAATTAAACCTGCACAAATCAGGGAAAGGGCATTCTTCTTTAAGCGAGGTTTTATTGCGGGGAAATTACCCGGAAATAGCCAGCAAAAGATCGGTCGATCGGCAGCTGTGGTGCGGATCGTACATTTCCACCTATCTGGAGCGCGATGTTAGAAACTTGGCCAATATCGGAGATTTAACCCAATTTGAAAGATTCCTAAAATTATGCGCAACAAGGACGGGACAAATCGTTAATCTTTCAGAAATGGCCAAGGATATCGGGATAAGCGTCCCTACCGCCAAAAGATGGCTCTCAATCCTGGAGACCGGCTACCAGCTTTATCTGCTCTACCCTTATTACAAGAATATCGGTAAACGGCTGGTAAAAAGTCCGAAGCTATATTTCTGCGACACAGCCCTGGCTTCTTATCTTTTGGGCATACATGACCGCGAAACACTAATTAAAAGCCCGAACTTCAGCAGTCTGTTCGAAACTATGGTCGTTAACGATTTCTTAAAAAGGTTCCTTCACTTCGGACAAATGCCTTCTATATATTATCTGCGCACTCGAGACGGGCTGGAAATAGATTTGGTGCTGGAGATCGACCAAAAACTGCATTTATTTGAAATAAAAAGCGGCATGACTATCACCCAAAAACACGCAGCTTCCATCATAAAAATTAAAAATGAGCTCAAATTAAAAATTGGAACGACCGCCATTATTTCCAGGTCCAAATCCAATTTCTCCCTAAAAGGCAAGACCGTTAATTATAACTGGAAAAATATATTATCAACTTAAAGAGGTTAAACTATGATTAGAGTACGTTTTGCACCCAGCCCCACAGGGGCTCTACATATCGAGGGAGCGCGCACCGCCCTCTTTAACTGGCTTTTTGCCAGACACAACGGGGGTAAATTTATCCTTCGCATCGAGGATACCGATCGTGAGCGCTCGACCCTGAAGGCAAACCAGGCGATCTTTCACGGC
>JAYEOW010000017.1:0-17004 GCA_034723395.1 Candidatus Margulisiibacteriota bacterium | reverse complement strand
ATCTTTTTGTCTTTTACTAATTCGGCAATATCGGTAATAAGGTTAGCTTTGTTTACCTGATAGGGAATTTCATTAACAATAATTACCCCTTTACCCGCTTTTCCTTTTTCGAGCTCGACTCGCGCGCGAAGGGTCAAAAGCCCTCGTCCGGTTGTATATGCATCGTGGATCCCTTTCCGTCCGCAGATTAATGCTCCCGTCGGAAAATCCGGCCCCGTAACGATCTCCATTAGCTTTTGGTCGCTGATCTCAGGGTCATCGATATGGGCAATCGCTCCGTTGACAACTTCGCCTAAGTTGTGCGGGGGAATATTTGTGGCGACGCCGACTGCAATCCCTGCGGCGCCATTAACCAATAAGTTAGGGAATTTTGCCGGGA
The DNA here is from genome assembly GCA_034723395.1 of Candidatus Margulisiibacteriota bacterium. Classification (GTDB taxonomy): domain Bacteria; phylum Margulisbacteria; class WOR-1; order O2-12-FULL-45-9; family O2-12-FULL-45-9; genus JAYEOW01. The sequence continues at coordinate 16,625 of JAYEOW010000017.1, read as the reverse complement.
GAACCGACGGCTCTTCCAGCGATTCATCGAAGTTGGGAACAAAATCGACCGTATCTTTCTCGATATCGGCGAGCATTTCGACCGAAAGCTTTGAGAGCCTTGCTTCGGTATAACGCATCGCCGCTGCGCTGTCGCCGTCGACCGAACCAAAGTTTCCCTGGCCGTCAACCAGCATGTAGCGTAGCGAGAAATCCTGGGCCATGCGAACCATCGCATCGTAAACTGCGGTATCACCATGGGGGTGGTATTTACCCAAAGTTTCACCGACGATCCTGGCCGATTTTTTATAGGGCTTGCCCGGCTGGAGGCCAAGCTCGTCCATCGCAAACATAATCCGGCGATGGACCGGTTTTAATCCGTCACGGACATCGGGGAGTGCGCGGCCGACAATAACCGACATCGCATAGTCGATATAAGAAGACTTCATCTCCTCTTCGATGGTGGTTGGCACTATTTTAGGCTTAAATATCGGTTGTTGGTCTGGTTTTTCTTTCTTCTTCCTGGCCATTTTCTTCGCTTTCTATCCTCTAATTATACCACAAATTATATGTCGAGACGCCGTACGTTTTTGGCGTGTTCCTGGATAAATTCACGTCGTGGTTCGACTTCAGATCCCATCAATACTTTAAAGATCTCATCCGCTACTTCAGCATCTTCCAAGGTCACCTGCAGCATGGTTCTGGTTTCCGGGTTCATTGTGGTTTCCCAGAGCTGACCCGGGTTCATCTCTCCTAAGCCTTTATAGCGCTGGATATGAACTCCGTCTTTTCCAATCTCTTTAAGCCTCTTTTCCAGGTCTTTTTCGCTATAGGCATAATGGTGTGTTTTTCCCTTCCCCACCCGGTAGAGCGGCGGCTGCGCAATATAGACATTGCCATTTTCTATGATCTCCCTCGCGTATCGGTAGAAAAACGTCAGCAGCAGCGTCCTAATGTGCGATCCGTCGACATCTGCGTCGGTCATTAGCACTACTTTATGGTACCTTAGTCTCTCCGCTATATCTTTTTCGGTAACTTCTTCGTCTTTCTTAGCATCTCCGCGCAGGCCGGTAATAACGCCCGGACCGATCGCGGTTATCATGGTCCGGATTTCGTTATTGGCCAGGATTTTATCCAGCCTCGCCTTTTCAACGTTCAGGATCTTTCCTCGAAGGGGCAGGATCGCCTGGAATCTTCGATCGCGACCTTGTTTGGCGCTTCCACCGGCACTGTCGCCCTCCACCAAATAAATTTCACACTCGCTCGGATCAGACGATGTACAGTCGGCCAGCTTACCCGGGAGGGTCGCCGTATCAAGTGCCGATTTTTTCCGCTCCAGCTCCTGCGCCTTCCTCGCCGCGGTGCGAACCCGCAACGCCATTAGCCCCTTTTCGATAATCGCTTTCCCGGCGGCTGGATTTTTCTCCAAGAAAGCAGTTAGTCCATCCATTACGATCGAATCGACCAGCCCTTTAACTTCACTATTCCCCAATTTTGTCTTAGTCTGTCCCTCAAACTGCGGGTCGGCAATCCTTATGTTAATAATCGCGGTCAAACCCTCTCTGCAATCATCGCCCGAAAAAACTTCGTTTTCTTTTGCGATTTTATGTTTCCTCGCGTAGTTGTTTATCGCCTTAGTCAGCGCCGATTTAAACCCGATCAAATGGGTCCCTCCCTCCTTAGTTCGGATACAGTTTACGTAGGAAAAAATATTTTCATCATAATATTCTTTACAGTGCTGCATGGCGATTTCCACAAAGATATGGTCTTTATCCTGCACAATGTGGATCGGCGGTTTATAGAGCGCCTCTTTTTTCCGGTTTAGGTGGTCGACAAATTCCGTCGCCCCACCCTCAAAGTGATAAGATTCTTTTTTCCCTGAACGTTCGTCGGTAAAATTTATTTTCAGTCCCTTGTTTAAAAAGGCGAGTTCCTGTAAGCGGTGCTTAACTGTATCGAAATCAAAAACGGTTTCGCTAAAGATCTGTTTATCCGGTTTAAAGGTAATGACCGTTCCGCTCTTTTCGTCTTTTGCTTTGGTTATTTTCTCTTTTTCCGGCTCGCCACGGTTATACCTTTGTTTGTATATTTTACCTTCCCGATTGATCTCCGCATCCATCCACTCCGATAAAGCGTTCACGCAGGATACTCCTACTCCGTGCAATCCGCCGGAAACTTTGTAGACCGAGTCGCCGAATTTTCCCCCCGCGTGCAGGGTAGTTAGAACGACCTCAACCGCCGGCCGTTTGGTCTCCGGATGAAGGTCAAAGGGGATCCCCCGGCCATTATCGATAACCGACACAAAGTTCCCTTTATGGATAACTATGTCGACAGTGTCACAATGCCCGGCAAGCGCTTCGTCCACACTGTTATCCACAACTTCATAAATGAGGTGGTGAAGCCCCCCCCGTCCGGTCGAACCAATATACATCGCTGGTCGTTTCCTGACCGCCTCTATCCCGCCGAGAATCTTGATTTTTGAGGCATCATAGCCGTTTGCCGTTTTACCTTTAGCCATCCTTTTTCTCTCCTTCTCGCCTACAACGTTCCGGTTCTAAATCGAATGTCGCTGATTATACTCTTCCCCGCTCGATCGTTAAACTTCCCTATTATATCACCTTTTAAAAATGTCAGTTCTTGCGCCCAGGTTGGAGAAGAGGTGTTTACATATAATATACGGTTGCTAATTTTTACCGCAACGGCGTTCTTGCTGATCCGCTGACCTATAATTTCTTCCCACAAAGATAAATAACTACAAAGTTTAACGCTTTTCGCTACTCCGGTCTCCATCTGCCCCAGGATATCTGCCAGCTTGTGCGCCACTAAACGACCTCTTGGGTGCGGATCGGCATTACTATATAGAGATACTCTCCCTTTTCCGGCTGCCTGATCACTCCAGGCCCTAAGCTCTCAGTTAATTCAATTATTACTTCCGGGGTATCAATCACCTTCAACACATCGGTTATCAACCTAATATTAAATGCGATTTGATTATTCCCCGCCCCTTTAATATCTGCATCCAATTCTTCATCCACTGTACCTACATCTGGAGTACTGGCAAAAAGATGCAGCTTTTCATTTTTTATTTCAAATCTTACGATATTTGCCGATCCGGAAGCAATAACCGCCGTCCTTTCGGCCGCCCTTAATAAATCCCTAGTTTTTAAGGTAATTATAGTCGAGCTCTTTTTCGGAAGGACCTGTTTATAATCCGGAAATTGTCCCTGAATCAATCTTGAAACCAGGTAGACTCCATTATATTTAAACGAGATCTGTTCGGCAGAAAAAGTTACCTCAACCTCTCCATCCTCATTATCAAGTTCTAAAATTCGATAGATCTCCTGGAACGCTTTTGCCGGAACAATCATACTCCCTTTTATACCGTCCGGTAATTTTACTTTTTCTCCCCTTTTTGCCAGTCTATACCCATCAGTTGCAATCATTCCAATATTGGTCTGATCTCCAGGAAGCGATCCCTTGCCAAATTCCATTAAAACTCCGGTCAATACATACTTATCTTCACTGCCTGATGCCGCAAAGATTGTCTGTTTGATCATATTGGCAAGAACACCAGCCGCAATCGTAAAACTTTTTCCGTTTTTCACCTTAGGCAGCACTGGAAATTCATCCGGGGGTAAAGTATGCACATTAAAATATGATTTATCGTAAGTGATCCTAACGGTCCCTTTTTCGGTAAGTTTAAATTCTACTTTCGTTTCGGGCAGCTTAGAAACAATCCCGCCTAATGTCTTTGCTGGCACCAAAATCGAACCATCTTTTCCCACTTCCGACCTTACATCAAGCTCAATTCCCATCTCTAAATTATTAGCCGATAATTTTAAACCATTTTTTCCGGCTTCGAACAATATGTATCCGATTATAGGCAGCGTACTTCGGGTGGTTACAATTTTTTCCACCGCGGCGACGCCGATTTGAAGATCTTTCTTATCGCATTTCAGTTCCATCTATTTTGCCCCCTTGGTGTTATCAACATTTTAAGGTTCCCTAATATTATAATATAAAATAAATAGTAATAGTAGAGCCTGTTAAAATGTTAGTAACTTATTTTTTCTTTAACCTTAAAGTAAAATTTAAAAAAACTTTTCCACAACCCAATTATTGATGGTGTGAATAAATTATTTACTAACAAAATTTTACAGGTTTTCCACAACCTATGCTGAATAACTTTTCAATTTGGCCGAGATACTTTTAATTGCCTCGCCTACCTTAGGATCGGTCTTAACAATCGTTTTGATTTTTTCAAATGCATGCAGTACCGTAGTATGGTCTCTGCCGCCAAACTTAGCCCCTATTTTAGGTAGCGAAGTGCCAGTAAGCTTTCGTGCCAAATACATGGCGACCTGCCGGGCAGTAGCGATCTCTTTGGTCCTAATCTTGGCCGACATATCGTCGAGATTTATACTATAATATTCGGCGGTCGTTTTTTTGATCAATTCGACCGAAAGATTTGTATTAGCCTTAGAAGGGTCCAAGATATCTTTTAATACATGATCAACCAGCGCGGCATTAATATCGCTATTGGTGAGGGAGGCAAAGGCCGCCAGCCTGACTAATGCCCCTTCGAGCTCGCGGATGTTTGATTGGATCTTACTGGCCACGTAGGTGAGGATCTCGTCGGGTACATTTAATTCACTAAGTTCAGCTTTTTTCTTAAGGATCGCGACGCGTGTTTCAAAGTCGGGCGCCTGAACATCGGCGGTCAGCCCCCACTCGAAGCGGGAGCGCAAACGTTCCTCAAGGGTGGGAATTTCTTTAGGGGGGCGGTCGGAGCTGACCACAATCTGCTTACTCGCCTCGTACAGAGCGTTAAAAGTGTGGAAGAATTCTTCTTGAGTGCGTTCTTTACCTGCGAGAAATTGGATATCGTCGACTAAAAGTACGTCGATATTTCGGTATTTGTTCCTAAACTGGACCGTCCGATCATCACGGATCGAATTAATCAACTCGTTAGTAAATGTTTCTGAAGAGATATAAAGGATTTTTGCGGTAGATTTAGAGGCAGCAACGTGATGGCCGATCGCCTGCATTAAATGGGTTTTCCCAAGCCCTACCCCACCATATAAGAAGAGCGGATTGTAGGCCTTGGCAGGCGCCTCTGCGACCGCTAGAGCCGCGGCATGGGCAAAGCGGTTTCCATGGCCAACGACGAAGTGCTCAAAAGTATATCGCGGATTCAAGAACGGAATGCTCCGCAAAGATTTTTTTTCTACAGAGAGGTCCTCATTTTCAAGCAAAGGAGTAGAAAACAATTCCTTTGGCCCGACGACAAATTGAACGTTAATGATCTCCGGATGAAGTGATTTCAGCTCTTGCTCCAAAAGGGTAACACAATGTTTTGAAAGCCAATCTTTAACTAATTCGTTGGGGACGGCGATATCAAATTTATTGCCGGAGATAGCGAGCGGCTTGGTCGAAGATATCAGCGCCTCAAAGATAGGCTTGTTAAGGCTCTTCTCTAAAGACGGGATCAGCTTATGCCATAATAAATTTAAATCGATATTTGATTCATCCATCTAAGTTATCCACAATAAAATAATAAATCTGATAAGTACGATTCCCCTCATAAAATTAAAGGAATAATAAGCTAAAAAACCAACTTATTAACAAGATATCCACAGGTAATTCACAGTGTGATTAAGTGGACTCCTCTCCCCTATTCAACCGCGGGGATGATATTGTATCAAAAAGCGAATCGTAATGCAAGGGAAAAACTTATTTAGCCTTGACAGAGCAATTAATAAACAGTATAATATTATTTTCATGGGAAAATAGACGTGAAAGAGAGGAAAGAATAAGATGGTAAAGCGAACCTTTCAGCCCCATGGTCGTAGAAGAAAGAAGAAGCATGGATATAGAGCAAGGAAAAAGACCAAGGGTGGACGGAGAGTTTTAAGTAAAAGAAGGAAAAAAGGGAGAAAAAGGCTTGCTCCCTAAACGAGAACGCCTCTCGTCTGAGCGTGAGATAAGAGATACAATAAACCGAAAACAATACGAAAAGAGACTTCCCCTACTCTATTTTACAGCAAAAGATAATGAACTAGGCTTCTCACGACTTTGTGTTGTCACCTCAAAAAAATTGGGCAAGGCGACAATAAGAAATAGGATCAGGCGGATATTTTTTCAGGCATTTTCTGAAATTATGCATAAAAAAGCCAAAAAACACGTTGATATGGTGATCTTTCCCAGATCGAGCGCGATTAAAAAAAAGACCAAAGAAATAAACGAGGAATTAATGAAGGGATTAGTTAAGGAAAAGATCTGTTGATATGGCTAAGATAATTAAATATTTATTGGTATTATACCGAAAAATAAAGATCTCTCCTCCTACCTGCAGACATTATCCTTCCTGCTCACACTATGCAGAGGAAGCAATAGAGAGATATGGAGTGCTAAAAGGAGGATATTTAGCATTAAAACGCCTAATTCGATGTAACCGACTCTTTCCGGGAGGATATGACCCGGTTCCATAGGTTAATCTGCTTGCATCCCGTAGCCCCGAGTTTATCGAGGGGTAAAGGGTTGTGGATAAGTTGAATAAATAGCATTAAAGTAGTAAAAAGGAGAGGTAATTATGAGCTTTTTATCGGATATAATGATCGAGGTCTTGAAATTCTTTTACGCGGTGGGGGGGCATAACTATGGCTTAGCCATTATCTGGCTTACTATCGCGGTAAATTTAGCATTATATCCATTAACCTTATCTTCGATCCAGCAAATGTCAGCAATGCAGAAGATGCAACCGAAGCTGCAGGAGCTTCAGAAAAAGCATAAGGAAGAGCCAAAAAAGCTCCAACAGGAGACGATGGGGCTATACAAGAGTGAGGGGGTAAATCCGCTGGGAGGGTGCCTGCCGGTGTTATTGAAGATCCCGTTTTTTTTAGCGCTTTTTTGGGCATTGCAGAGCAAGGCTTTTATCGCTCTTTTAGCAGAGCCAGGGGGAGGGTCTTCGTTCCTCTGGATCGCCAACATTGCAAAACCGGACCCGATAAAGTTGTTGCCGATCTTGATCGGCGTATCAACATTTTTAATGCAGAGAACCATGCCAAGCGCGGGTGGACAGATGCAAATGATGAGCTGGTTTATGCCGATCTTTATTGTGTTTATCAGTTTTAATTTCCCAACCGGAGTGCAACTTTACTGGTTGATATCAAACGCAATGGGCGCAGTCCAGCAGTATTATATAATGAAAAAAATTCCCGGGAAGAAGGCCGGGAAAAAAGGAGAGGAAAAATGAAAAGGATAACGATGAAAGGGAAATCAGTTGATGATGCGGTCGAAGCAGCTTTAGCAGTACTTGGCGGGAAAAAGGAAGATGCAAAAATAAATATTTTATCGGAAGGGAAAAAGGCGATGCTGGGGATGATCGGGGGAGAGGAAGCGGAAGTAGAAGTAATCTTAAAAGGAAAAGTTGAAGAAGATGCAAAGCAAATGCTTCAGGACATCTTAGATAAGATGGGATTTTTAACAAAGGTAGACAGCAAAAAAGAAGAAGACTCAATTGAGCTAAAAGTAAAAGGGGAGGACATGGGAAGGATCATTGGCAAAGACGGGACAACATTAAAATCGTTGGAAATACTGGTTGGATCGATGTTAAGAAATGCGATCGGGGAAAAGATTAGGGTAAACATTGATGCGGGAGACTACAAAGAAAAAAGAAAAAGCGCGTTAGAAAGACTGGCACAAAATGTTGCGGATGAAGTAGTGCAGACCGGCCAGGAAAAAGCGATGCCGCACATGAACGCGGCCGACCGAAGGCTCGTCCACCTGGCCTTGCAGGAAAGCGCAAAAGTGACGACCTTTAGCCGGGGAGAGGGGAGAGAGAGAAGGCTGGTCGTAGCCCCGCGGTAGATGTTTCATGTGAAACATTCTGCTTCGGCGGACAAGCGTGAAAGATGTTGTATAATAATGAAGATACTATTGCCGCGATTGCAACTCCTCCCGGAGATGGAGGGATAGGGATAGTTAGGGTAAGCGGGCCAGAAGCCTCGTTTGTCGTCGACAAAATCTTTCAAGCGGACAAGAAGAAACCTCTAAAAAGCCACCAAATGTACCATGGATGGCTTAAAGATCCAGCCCAAAACCGACTGCTAGACAAAGCAAACCTGTGCTTTATGAAGGCCCCCAGGAGCTATACCGGCGAAGATATTTTGGAGATATTTTGCCATGGCGGGCGAGCGGTTTTGGAGCGAGTATTGGAAGCAGTGCTGAGCTGCAAAGTCAGGCTCGCGGAGAAGGGAGAGTTCAGTAAGAGAGCGTTTTTAAATGGGAAGTTAGATCTAACGCAAGCCGAGGCAGTTTTAGATTTAGTAAAAGCAGAAACCAAAAAAAGCGCTGGCTTTGCGCTAATGCAGCTTGAAGGAAAGCTTTCCCAAAAAGTAAATAAGATAAGAAACGAGTTGATCGGCTTAATCTCCGAAATAGAGGTTGCCATAGACTTCGAAGAAGAGGTAAAAGGGATAAATGTATTAAAAGTAAAAGATAAAATTGATAACGAAATAAAAATAATTGATGAGATGCTAAAGACTTCAGAGGCGGGGAAAATTTTTAGAAATGGACTAGCAACTGTAATAATTGGCAAACCAAACGTTGGTAAATCAAGCTTGATGAACGCGCTGCTTGATGAAGAGAGGGTAATTGTTACTAGCATGCCCGGGACAACCAGAGATGCGATTGAAGAAGTGGTGAATATAAATGGGATGCCATTGAAAATAATTGATACGGCAGGAATCAGAGAGCCAAAAGATGAGGCAGAAAGAGTTGGAGTTGAGAGAGCGAAGAAGGAGGCTGGGGCGGCGGAGTTTTTCTTAGTTGTAATAGATAGCTCAAATAAAGTTGATGATTTAGATCGTCAGGTATTAAGAGAAGTTGAGGGGAAGAAGGCGGTCGTAGTCTTAAATAAAAAAGATCTTGGAAATTATAATGGGGAAGATGGATATGCCAGCGTCGCGAATGGACACCCAGCTTTTCCGATTTCAGCTAAATATAAGGATGGGATTCGAGAGTTAAAGGATTGTATATATACATATGTGGAGGGGCAGGCAAGCAGTGGAAAGGAGGGGCAGGCACTAGTTAATATGCGGCATAAAGAATGCCTAATGAAGGCTCGCGAGGCTCTTTATAAAGCCTCTATGAGTTGCTCTGAAGGACTTTCTCCGGATTTTATAGCGATAGATCTTAAGGACGCAGTAGTAGCCCTAGGCGAGGTTACTGGCGAAATCGTCTCAGATGAGATAATTAATACGGTTTTTGAGCAGTTCTGTGTAGGTAAATAGATGGGGATGTTTCACGTGAAACATCCTTTCGCTAAAGCTTCGGAGGGTAAAAATTAGATGGGTGTGGATAAGGAGTGTGGATAACTTATGGCAAAGATAATTGATGGGAAAGGGCTCGCAGAGAAGATAAGAGAAGGGGTGGCGGTTGATGTTGATAAACTGAAGAGGGAGAAGGGAGTAACCCCGAAACTTTGCGTGGTCTTGGTGGGAGAAGATCCGGCCTCGCAGATCTACGTAAGACACAAAGAAAGGGCATGCGAAAAAGCAGGAATTATAAGCGAAACGCATCGATTATCATCAAAAACTAAGCAAAATGAGCTAATTGACCTAATAAAAACATTAAATAAGGATAAATCGGTCCATGGGATACTGGTCCAGCTGCCGCTACCAAAGGGGCTCGATTCGATTGCCGCTTTAAACGAGATCGATCCTAAAAAGGATGTTGATGGCCTTCACCCGATGAATATGGGAAAGCTTTTAAAGGGAGAAGATCCGTTGTTTGTTCCGTGTACACCTAGCGGAATAATAGAATTGATCTTATCCACAGGAGTTGAAATTAAAGGAAAGGATGCGGTTGTAGTGGGAAGAAGTAATATTGTAGGGAAGCCAATTGCTTTAATGCTGCTCCAAAGGCACGCAACGGTTACTATTTGCCACTCGAGAACACAAGATTTAGCGGAAAAATACAAAAATGCCGACATTTTGGTTGCTTCTGTTGGTTCTCCCGGGATAATTCATGGAGATATGGTAAAAAAAGGGGCAATTGTGATCGATGTTGGCATGAATCGGCTAAAAGAGAAGCTAGTTGGTGATGTAGATTTTGATGGAGCTAAAGAGAATGCGGCCTATATTACCCCAGTTCCGCGAGGGGTAGGACCGATGACGATCGCAATGTTGCTTAAAAATACCCTAAAAGCGGCTAAAGGCACTTAGTTTTTAAAGAAAATACGAAAAATATCGTTGAAAGTAAGCATCGCAAGTAAACTAAGCAGTAAAATCATCCCAATCGAGTGAACCTTATTCTCACTTTCTATGTTTATCGGTTTTTTCCTAATTGCTTCGATTAAGACAAAAACCAACCGGCCTCCATCAAGGGCAGGAATCGGGAGCAGGTTTAATACTGCCACGTTAACGCTAAAGAAAGCTATAAAGTAGAGAAGCGAGATCGGCCCCTGGTGAGCAAACTGACCGGTTATTTGAGCGATGCCGACCGGGCCGGCGAGATCTCCCAGCGCAAGCCGGCCACTAAAGAGCTTCCCAACGAGGACAAGAATTAATAAAATAAGACTAGCTGTCTGTTTGAGTCCCATCCAGATCGCTTGAAGTGGATTCACCTTTTCGGTAACAGCCTTAAGCGAGAAGCCAAGCAGGCCTATCTTTAGCCTTTTATTATATTTTGGGATGGCTTTAAGCGTTAAGAATTTTTCACTGCGTTTAATTTTTAGGGTAATCTTTTTATCATAATTTTTATGGATAAATTTAACAGCATCCTGGGGATCTTCATAAACTTTACCATTGATCGAAATTAAACGATCGCCAGCTTGCATGCCAATTTTTGCCGCAGGAGATCCTGGGGTGATCGTTGAGATCTCGTTTGAGATCCCAACCGGAGATCCGCTGATCATAAAAACCAAACTAAAAATAATAAAACCAAAAATAAGGTTCATGATTGCGCCAGATGAAATTGATTTGAACTTATCAAAAGGAGATTTGTTAAAATACTTTTCGTTTTCGGGGGTCTCTTTTTCTTGCGGATCTTCAACGTCGATCCCCGCGATCTTAACATAGCCCAAGATTGGAAGCAGGTTAATTTTGTAAGTAGTATTGTTTTTTTTGAAAGAAAAAAGGGTAGGGCCAAAACCTAGCCCAAACTCATGGACCCGAATCCCCGCTTTTTTTGAAAAGTATAAGTGACCAAACTCATGAACCAGGGTGATCACCGTAAAAACAAAAAGGAAAGATATGATGGTTAAGAGCATGATTTTTCTACCTCCTCAGCAAGTTTAATTGCTTTGTACCCATCTATTCCTGCAACTCGCGGAGATAGATTTTTTTTGATCGCTTTTATAAAGTCGGAGAGCTCGAGAGTTAATTGGTCAGCGTTTTTAACTACGTGTGAACTGGGGACATGATTGACCAGTTCCCTGATATAAACTTGTTTTTTTAAGAGGTCTGCTTCGTATAATCCGCGGTCAGTTGTAACCATTATTTTTCGCATTATAACGCCAAAAACACGATCTGCATCAACTTTTGAAACGACGCCGTTATCAAAAAAAATAGTTGAGGAGACCTTGTCTAAATCTTTTGATTTAATTTTTTCCCCTTCCGATTTTATACTTTCAACTTCATTTTTTGGAAGAAGATTTAACAGCAAATCTAGATCATGGATCATCATGTCCTGGACCACATTCGCATCCGAAATTCTTTCCGGGAAAGGGCTAAAGCGCTGCATGTTAATGCCGATTATTTTTTCTTTTCGAATGAGCCGCCGGAGCTCCTGGAAGGCGGGGTTAAAACGTTCGATGTGGCCAACGGACAGGACAAGGTTTTTTTCTGCGGCAAGCTCATAGAGCCGTTTTGCATCTTCCGAGTTTTTGGCCAAAGGTTTTTCGATCAAAACATGTTTGCCGGAATTTAGGAAGAAAGAACCAACTTCAAAATGCGTTGAGGTTGGAGTAACGATCGAGACCGCATCAACTAGCGGAAGGATCTCTTTATAATCACTGTAAAAGCGGCTGGAATATTTTTCACCAAGGACATTGGCCTTTTCTGGATCGGTATCTGAAATGGCAGCTAAAGTAACTCCAGGAAGGGTAGAAAGAATTCGCGCGTGATGTTTCCCCATTGAGCCCAGACCAACAACCCCAATTTTTAAACCACGGCCTTTTATCATTTTTTATAAAACTCTTTAATTGCTTTGCAGGCTTCTAAGATCTCGTTTTCGGTTAGCTCGGGGAAGATGGGAAGAGAGAGAACTTCACATTGGGCGGCCTCGCTTTCTGGCAGGCTGCCTTCTTTGTAGCCGAGCGTTTTAAAGGCAGGTTGCAGGTGAAGGGAGAGGGGGTAGTATATCATTCTCCCAACGTCTTTAACCTTAAGGAATTCAAAGAGTTCGTTGCGGTCTTTGACGCGGATTGTAAACTGGTTATAAGCATGCTTAGCCTTTGGATCTTCGTGGGGAAGAGTAATTTCATCAACCTCTTTTAGTTGTTTTCGATAAAGAGTTGCGTTTTTCCTGCGCGCAGCCGAATAGGCGTCCAGGTGAGGAAGCTTGGCCCTGATAACTGCTGCCTGAAGTTCATCAAGGCGGCTATTATAGCCAACAATATCGTAGTGATAGGTTTTACTGCTCCCATGCCCCCTGAGTACACGAACCTCATTCGCAAGAGCGTCATCATTAGTGGTTACCATCCCTCCATCGCCGAAACATCCCAGGTTTTTGGTAGGAAAGAAGGAAAAACCGCTAATATCCCCAGTAGAACCGGCTTTTTTCCCGTTATATTCAGCCCCAATTGCTTGAGCGGAATCCTCGACCAGGAAAAGGTCGTTTTTTTTGCATATTTCCGCCAAAATATCCATTTCGCACGCCTGTCCATAAATATGTACAGGTAATATTGCCTTGGTTTTATCGGTAATTGCTTTTTCGGCTAAACGAGGATCGATATTAAATGTATTTGGCTTTATATCAACAAAAACTGGAGTCGCACCGCAATAAGCAATCGCGTCTGCGGTCGCGACAAAAGTGAAAGGGGAAGTTATGACTTCATCGCCTGGGCATATTCCGCAAGCCCTAAGCGAAAGATGAAGGGCGTCGGTGCCAGAGGCTACTCCAACAGCATACTTTGTCCCGCAATATGCAGCAACCTCTTCTTCAAGCTTTGTGACATTTTCCCCAAGGATAAAACGCCCCTTCTCAATGACTGCAGAGAGAGCTTTATCGAGGTCTACCTTAAGCGCTATGTTTTGTCGATTAATATCAAAAAACGGAACTGCCATATGAAAGGACATTATAACATTTTTTTGGGGAGAGAAAAAGATTAAATTATGGCGCGGGCACAGCGGGAAATTACGCCGGGTTCACCAAGCTGGCCTCTAAGCTTCTTAAAAGAATTTCTTATTTCTTGCTGGCGGGCGGTATTTTTTAAGATTGAAAGAGCTTCATTGGCAACTGTGCCGGGATTTGCATCTTTCATCAACAACTCAGGAATAACTTTTTTGTTTAGTATGTAATTAGGCATACTAAAGTAGGGAAGCTTCCCCCCGATCTTTAAAATGTGCTTTCCGATAAAATAGGTGAGGGGGGATAACTTATAAACCATGATGTTTGGAACCCCCAGGATGGAGGCTTCAAGGTTAATTGTCCCTGATGCACAGATCGCTAAGTCGGAGCCGGCAAGGATTTTAGACGTTTGTCCGACGACCGCTTTGGGGCGAAAATCGCCAATTAGCGAAAATATATTTTTGATCATACTGGTGGATGCGGCGGGGATAATGAAGTCTGCTTTAGGATATTCTTGCTTAATGATTTTCCCCGCCTTTAATAAGACCGGAAGCAACCCCTTGATTTCCTGGGTGCGACTGCCCGGGCAAAGCGCGATGACAGGATTCGCTCCATTTTTAACCTTTGCGGGCAATGGGCCAAGAATATCGACGAGAGGATGGCCAAAGTAGACCGAGCTTCCTCCCGCGGATTTATAAATATTGTGCCCTTTTTCAAAAATAGAAATTATTTGATCGACGTTATTGACAACTTTTTTTACGCCTCGAGAAGTCCCCCAAAGCCATTCCTGGGGAGGGATATAGTAAACCGTTTTAATTCCAAGTTTTTTTGCTGCTTTGGCAAGCGGCATGTTTATCCCTTGAGAATCGATGAGCAAAAGAAGGTCGGGCTTTTCTTTTTTCATTAGGGCGATAAGTTTGAAGTAGGTCAGAAGGATAGGAGCAATATTTGGAAGCGCTTCGAATATCCCAATGGTGCCGCGTTTTGTGATGTCGTATTTAACATCAACTCCCTCGGCCAATAACTTCTCAGACCCCATGCCGAAGAAGTAAAGATCTGGCTTTAGTTTTTTTAATTCGCGGACCAAATATGTGCCGTGAACGTCGCCGGAGACCTCTCCGGCGGAAATCATGACCCTTCGACACGGCTCAGGACGAGTCTTTTTCATATGCCGAGCTCCGGGATTTCAGGAAAGACAAGCTCTTCCGCCTCTGCCTCAATCGCCGTCTTTTTGCTGATGCCGCGCTTGCTCTCTTCCTCGAGAAAACTTGCCAGCAGTCCAGCTTCGGGGAGCGGGAGAAGACGCTTTCTAATTTCTGCGGCAGCTTTCTGGGAATTTAACCCGGACTCGTAGATTAACTTGAAAGCTTTCTTGATCTCGGTTTGGGCCTCGTTGGAGATCCCGCGGCGTTGCAACCCGATAGAGTTTACCGAGCGGACCTGCGCCGGGTTACCGTCGATGATCATGAAAGGGGGGACATCACGCAACACCTTGGATTGAGCGCCCACCATTGCCAGCTTTCCGATGCGCACAAACTGGTGGATGCCTGCCATCCCTCCGATGATTGCCTGGTCCTCGATCTGGGTGTATCCGGCAAGGCCGACATAACCGCCGATGATAACCTGGTTGCCTATCTTACAGTTATGGGGGATGTGGGCATGGACCATAATAAAACATTCGTTGCCGATCTCAGTCTTGTTCCCTTCTCCGGATGGGAGATGGATAGTGACAAATTCGCGGATAATATTTTTGTCGCCGATAACGACCATTCCCTTTTCACCTTTGTACTTGATATCCTGAGGGGGAGAGGCGATCGTAACGCCTTGGTGGAGCTGATTCTCTTTTCCGATCGTCGTCCATCGGGCGATCAAACAGTTCGCCCCTATTTTTGTTTTATCGCCGATCGATACATCGGGGCCAATTATTGTGCCGGGGCCGATCTCAACGCCCTGGCCTAGCCTTGCCGATGGATGTACCTGAGCGGTTGGGTGGATCTTCATCCCTCCCGTCTCCCTATCGGCGAGAGAAAAGGTGAATTCACCTTCCGCGGCAAGTTCGTGTTCCACAAAGGCTCGGCCATGCATTTTTCCAAGCGATCCTTTAGTCCAAACGGTTTGAACTTCCAGGCGGAGCTGGTCTCCGGGAATAACCGGTTTTCGGAAGCGGACTTTATCCATCCCCGCAAAATAAACAAGCTTCCCCTCATTTTCTGATACGCGGAGGGCCATAACTACGCCCACTTGGGCGAGCGCCTCTAAAATAAGGACGCCGGGCATGACCGGGTGATTTGGGAAGTGTCCCTGGAAAAATGGCTCGTTCATCGTTACGTTTTTTATCGCAACCGCCCTTTTTCCTTCTTCGAGATCGGTAACCTTATCTATCAATAGGAATGGATAACGGTGAGGGATTAGCTTTGCAATTTCTTTAATGTCTAGTTGGGTCATTTTCAGGAATCCTCCTTATTTATCCGCCGAATCCATTTTCAGGAGAAGGTGGACTAAATCGGTATTTAATTTGTGGCCGGACCGAACGGCGTTAAACTCAGCCTCGATCGGATGTCCGAGCAGAGAAAGGTCGCCGATTAGATCAAGGATTTTATGCCTAACCGGCTCATCCGGAAAGCGCGGGGTATTTACATAGCCGTCTTTCCCTAGCACAAGGGCATTTTCCATGTTGGCGCCAAGCGCTAACCCTTGCTCCTTGAGCAATTCGTACTCTTCCATATAGCCAAAAGTTCTTGCCGGGGCGATCTCATTTTTAAATGAATCACTTTTAAGGTCAAATGAGAAATTTTGCTCGCCGACCCCTGGAAAGTTTACCATAAAATTTATTTTAAATCCATGGTAGGGGAGAACCTCAACAAAGTTTTTTCCATCTGTAACTCTGTCCGGGCGGCTGACTGACAGGATGTTTTTCTCGCTATTTTGTTCTTTAATTCCCGATGAGAGGAATGCCTCCGTAAAAAGGAGGGCGCTTCCGTCCATGGCTGGGATTTCATCTCCGGAAACTTCGATATTTAGGTTGTCTATTCCCAATGCGTATGCTGCCGCCAAAAGGTGTTCGACGACTGCGATCCCCGCAAGCGTTGTGCCGCGCTTTGTCTTGTTGACCGATTTTAAAATGGAGGGGATCTTCTCCCCGCCCTTAATAAAAATTATGCCGTGATTGTCGTCGGCAGGGGAGACCAAAATAGAAACTCCTTTGCCGGAATGGATCCCGACGCCGCCAAGCTTAAAGACTTTTTTAATCGTTTTTTGGTTCATTGGGGTTCGGGCCTCCGGATGGGGACGTTCTCTTTATCTCCGTATAATTTATAGAAGCTTTTTATCTCCTCTTTTTTAAGGAGCCGCCAG
>JAYEOW010000016.1:0-44844 GCA_034723395.1 Candidatus Margulisiibacteriota bacterium | reverse complement strand
ATCCGATTAATACTATGTTCATAGTTTAATTGCGCCCGGCGAGAATCGAACTCACAACCCCCAGTTTAGGAAACTGGTGCTCTATCCGATTGAGCTACGGGCGCAATTAAACTATGAACATAGTATTAATCGGATTTATGGGGTCGGGAAAAACAGCGGTCGGCCATCGCCTGGCCAAAGAGCTTAAGATGGACTATCTAGATACCGATGAGCTAATCGTTAAGACCGAAAAGATGCCGATCAACGATATCTTCCTGGCTAAAGGTGAAGAGCATTTTAGAAGCCTTGAAACCAGTGTTATTCAAGCCCTTGAAGAGTACGACAATTTTGTGATCTCGACCGGCGGAGGGATGGTTTTACGCGAAGAAAATGTTAAAATATTAAAGGATATCGGTCCGTTGATCCTGCTTTGGGCGGACCCGGAAGCGATCTATGAACGGATAAAAAAGCATACCCATCGCCCGCTATTGAATGTTTCCAGTCCGGAAGCAGAGATAAAAAAGATTCTCGATCAACGGGGGCCAATCTACAAAGCAGCTGCTGATCTTATTGTCGATACATCGAAAAAGACAATTGAGCAGGAAGTAAAAGAGATAGAGGAGTTTATAAATGCCCAAAATAAAGGTTGATCTAAAAGAACGAAGTTATGATGTCTTTATCGGTTCGGATATTCTTCAGGACCTTGGAAAACTGATCGAAACCGAAGAGTGGGGGAGCCATATCTTCATCATTACCGATCCGCTAGTAAAAGAGTTGTATGGCGATGCATTGAAAAAAGGTTTTAAATCATTTGCCTACAAAACGATCGATATCCCGCGCGGCGAGCGCTATAAGAACTTAAAGATCGCTTCAAAGATCTACGATCAACTGGCAAAACATTCTGCGCCGCGTGATTCGCTGATCATTGCCTTCGGTGGCGGAGTGATCGGCGATCTGGCTGGTTTTGCGGCGGCGACCTATATGCGGGGAATAAATTATATACAAGTGCCGACAACTCTATTGGCTCAGGTAGACGCGGCGATCGGCGGGAAGACTGGGGTAAATCATCCTAAGGGGAAGAATCTGATCGGTTCGTTCTACCAGCCAAAACAGGTCTTTATCGATATTCAAACTTTGACTTCTTTACCAGCTAGAGAGATCCGGACCGGTTTAGCGGAGGTCGTAAAATATGGTGTTATTGAAGACGCTGCCTTCTTTACATTTTTGGAAGAGAATGCGCACCATCTAAATACCAAGGCATTCGAAGAGCAAGATACCCTTCGTGCTGCCTTAAAAGTATGGCAAATTATCGTTACCGAATCAGCCAAGATAAAAGCGATGGTGGTCGCAAAAGATGAGCGGGAGAATAAGTACCGGATGATTCTAAACTATGGTCACACGATCGGCCACGCGATTGAAACCCTGACTAAGTACAAAACTTATAACCACGGGGAAGCAGTTTCGATGGGGATGGTTGCGGCGGCGAAGATTGCCAATCGGCTGAAGATGATTGGCGAAGATGCGGTTAAGAGAATTAGCAATCTTTTGGAAAAACTTGGATTACCAACGGAGATTGATGGCTTGGCCGCGAAACGGATAATCAAGGCATTGATGATCGATAAGAAGGTCCGCGGTGGAAAACTGCTTTTTGTCCTTCCCGATAGAATTGGGAAAGTGATCATTAGAGATGATGTTCCGTTTAAAATGATCCGCCAGGTGCTTAAGGGGATGGGTTGTAAATGAAAGATATTGAAGAGCAATTAAAAATTATTAAACTTGGGATCCAAGAGTTGATTCCTGAAGATGAATTTATTAAAAAGCTAAAGAAGGGAAGGCCGCTCCGTATTAAATGGGGGGCTGATCCGTCCGCGCCGGACATTCATATCGGGCATACGGTTGTTTTAAACAAGCTGCGACAGCTTCAAGACCTTGGGCATCAGGTTGTTTTTATTATCGGCGATTTTACCGCCCGGATCGGGGATCCCAGCGGCAAATCTGATGTTCGTAAACAGCTCTCGCCTGAAGTAGTGAAAGAAAATGCAAAAACTTATAAAAAACAAGTCTTTAAAATATTAGACGAGAAAAAGACTAAAGTTGTTTATAACTCCGAATGGCTAGAGAAAATGAACCTGGAAAAGGTCCTGGAATTATCTGCCCAATACACCGTTGCCCGCATGCTGGAAAGGAAAGACTTTAAAGAGCGCTTTAAAAATGAGACAGATATTTCGGTGCTGGAATTTATGTACCCGCTTCTCCAGGGCTATGATTCTGTCCATTTAAAAGCGGATATCGAGGTCGGCGGGACCGACCAAAAATTCAATCTCCTGATGGGGAGGACTCTTCAACAAAGATATGGTCAGGAGCCGCAAGTTGTGTTAACTCTCCCGTTGCTTGAAGGGACAGATGGTGTGCAGAAGATGAGCAAATCTTTGGATAATTATATCGGGATTACCGAACCACCTTTAGAGATTTTCGGCAAGACCATGTCGATATCTGACGAGTTGATGATGAAATATTTTAAATTATTAACCGATATTTCTATTGACGACATAAAAAAGATGCATCCTAATGAGGCCAAGAAATTGTTAGCGCAAGAATTGATTGCTAGGTTTTATAATAAAGAAAAGGCAGTAAAGGCAAGAGAGGGATTTGAGAGGGTGCATAAAAAGAAAGATAATCCGGATAATATCCCATCGTTTGAAATTCCAAAAGATTCTTTTTCTGGGTTTTCTGCTCCTTCTGTTGAGATAATGACTGCTTCAGGAATGGCTGAATCTAAATCTGAAGCGAGAAGAATAATCAAACAAAAAGGATTTAAGGTTGATGATAGAGTAGTCGGAGAAGAAGATGTTATTGATGTTTCAAAGCCTGTAATCATTCAACGGGGGAAAAGACACTTTAAAAATGTGATAAAGAAGAAATGAAAATTTTGATCATCGGCGCTGACGGCCAGCTTGGAACTGACCTTTGTAAGGTAATCCCCAAAGCAGAGCAGATTCCTCTAACCATTAAAGATATCGACATTACTAATCGCCAGCAAACTTTAGATGCTATTAAAAAGTATTCTCCGAATGTTGTTATCAATACCGCTGCCTATAATCAAGTCGATAAAGCAGAGGAGGACAGTAAATTGGCCCTTGCGATAAACCGGGATGGAGTTAAAAATGTGGCGGATGCATGTAAGGCGATCGATGCGGCGATGGTCCATATTTCAACCGATTATGTGTTCGATGGCAAAAAGAATTCTCCCTATGTTGAATCGGATAAGCCAAATCCTCTATCGAAGTATGGAAAATCAAAACTTGCGGGGGAAGAAGTCGTTAGAAATAGTCTAGATAAATATTTTATTATTCGTACCACTGGACTTTATGGGGTGGCGGGTTGCTTGGAAAAGGGGAAAACAAATTTCGTTGATAACATTGTGAAAAAAGAAACTGCGACTGTCGTAGATGACGAACGTATATCACCAACGTACAGTTATGATCTAGCCAGGAAAATCGATCAATTAGCTAGAACCAATAAGTATGGCCTGTTTCATATTGTTAATAACGGGGATTGCTCATGGTATGAGTTTGCCCGCGAGATATTTAAATTATTAAACCGTAATCCTGAAAAAATAGTTGCTGGTAAGATTATAACTAAAGCCAAACGGCCTAAATATTCGGTATTGGCTAACACCAAAATTAAAGAACTGGGGATGGATGATCTGCGCCCCTGGCAGGAGGCTTTGCAGGCTTACCTAAAAGAGAAAGAATATATATGAAGATTGCGATCGTTCACGATTACCTAAATCAGTTTGGCGGGGCGGAGAGGGTGATCTCTGCCTTGCGCGAATTGTATCCGGATGCCCCGATCTATACCTCAATTTACGACGCAAAACGGATGCCCGATAATTTTCGCGAAATGGATATTCGCACTTCGTTCATGCAGAAGTTCCCGTTTGTATTTAAGCTGTTCAAGTATTATTTTTTGTTTTATCCGCTGGCATTTGAGAGCTTTGATCTTAGTGGATACGACGTGATCTTATCGTCGAGCTCGGCGTTTGCCAAAGGGATTAAAAAAAGGAAAGGGCAGCTTCATATCTGCTATTGTTACACTCCAATGCGGTTTGTCTGGCGTTATGATGATTATGTGGGGAGGGAGGGGTATCCCGAGTTTATAAAAAAAATCCTGCCGATCGTGCTTGGACCGCTAAAAAAATGGGACCTTGAAACAGTTGATAATGTCGATTATTTTATCGCGATCTCAAAAATAATTGCTGAGCGCATTAAAAAGACATATAGGAGGGAATCTGATATAATTATCCCGCCGGTGGAGTGTTCTTTATTTCAGCCGTCAAATCAGGCTCAGGATTACTTTCTGGTTTTATCCCGCCTGAACGCGTATAAACGGATAGACCTGGCAGTAAAAGCGTTTAATAAGCTGGATCTCCCCTTAAGGATCATTGGGGATGGGCCGGATAAAATGAGCCTTGAGAGGATGGCTAATCCTAATATCCAATTTCTCGGCCGGGTGTCGGATAGGGAGTTGGCCGAAAACCTGGCCGAATGCCGGGCGTTGATATTTCCCGGTGAAGAGGATTTTGGGATTGTCCCGGTAGAAGCGATGGCCTCGGGCCGGCCGGTAATTGCTTACCGGGCGGGTGGAGCGGAGGAGACTGTGCTGGATGGTGAGACCGGACTGTTTTTTGATAAGCAGGATGTCGATTCGTTGGTCGATGCGATAAAAAAGTTCCAGTTTATGACCTTTGATAAGAAAAAGATCCGTGAATGGGCAGAGGGATTTGATAAAGAGATTTTTAAAAATAAAATGAGAGAATTTATTACTTCTAAATTCAGGGAGCTGGTAAGGTGAAGGCATTAATTACGGGAATAACCGGACAGGATGGATCTTATCTGGCTGAATTTCTTTTAGATAAAGGATATGAGGTCCATGGGATAGTAAGAAGGGTGGCATTAGAAGATCCTGAACATAGGTTGTGGAGAATAAGGCATCTCCTAGATAAGCTAACATTACATCCGGCATCACTAGAAAGTTATGCCAGTATTTTTAACATTGTAGAAAAAATTAGGCCGCAGGAGCTTTATCATCTTGGGGCGCAGAGCTTTGTCGATTATTCCTTCGGAGATGAGTTCTCGACCTTTCATACAAATGTGGATGGGACCCTCCACGTACTTTCAGCAGTTAAACAAAAAGCCCCGAAGTGCAAGTTCTATTTTGCCGCTTCCAGCGAAATGTTCGGGCTGGTTAGAGAGTCTCCTCAAAACGAGAACACTCATTTTCATCCCCGATCTCCTTATGGGATATCAAAAACAGCCGGTTATTATATTACCCAAAATTATCGTGAAGCTTATGATGTATTTGGATGCAACGGGATCTTATTTAACCACGAATCACCCCGCCGCGGATTTGAATTTGTGACCAGGAAGATAACCGACAGTGTAGCTAAGATTAAGCTTGGCAAAGCTGGTAAGTTAAAGCTTGGTAACTTAGAGGCCAGAAGAGACTGGGGGTTTGCTGGAGATTATGTGGAAGCGATGTGGCTCATGCTCCAACAGGATAAACCGGAGGATTTTGTAATTGCGACCGGAGAGACACATTCGGTAAAAGATTTTGCGCAAGCCGCCTTTAATCTTGTGGGGTTAAAATGGGAAGACCATGTGGTTGTTGACGAATCGTTCTACCGTCCGGCAGAAGTGCAATTACTGCAAGGCGATTATGGGAAAGCGAAGGAGAAGCTGGGCTGGGAACCTAAAACACGTTTTAAGCAACTGGTCGAAATGATGGTTAACGCCGATCTGGAGCGATTGAAAGCAAGATAAAATGACAAAAATTAAATGGAACTCATCAAAGGTTTTTGATCTTGCAATAGAGATACTGATCTTGATCGTGATCTTTATTATGCCGACGATCTTTGACCGGCGGTTAGGGATCGTGTTCTCGGGGACTAAGACCGCCTGGATGCGGCTTTTTGGCTTGGTGTTTTTAGGCGTTTGGGCGATTAAACTTATTGTGACAAAGAAACATAGGTTTTTCAGAACCCCGCTTGATTGGCCGGTCCTATCCTTTTTACTTTGTACAACTATTGCTACCATAACTTCGGTCCACGTTTATACGAGTTTTGTCGGATTCTATGGCCGTTATGAAGGGTTGACCAGCTGGTATCTATTTGGGCTATTTTTCTTTGTGGTGACGAACTATTTAAGATCAACCAAGCAACTGAAAAGGGCGTTTGTTACAGTAGTTTCGGCGGCTACGCTAATGGCCGTCTATTCAATTATTCAGAGGCATGGCTGGGACCCTTACATGTGGGGCGGGGTAATAACCTGGCAGAGGGTTATTGGAACTATCGGGCAACCGAACTTCCTGGCTGCTTACATGTTGATGGCTTTCTTTTTAAATCTTGCCATGATCTTGATCAGGAAGCAGGACTTCCCGTCCAAGATCAACTGGGTGGAACAGCTGGTCCCGGTCGGTTATTTTGTCTTTACCCAGGTAACTTTTATCGCCATGATCTATAGCCTGGACGCGCATAATGTATTGCTCTGGTATTTCGGTTTTATCGTTATTACCGCATCCGCTTTGATGTTTACTTATTCGTACGATAAGCTGCATCCGTGGGTGCTGAATGCTGTGCTCGGGATCGGCTTGATATTAAATTATGTTTGTATCCTTTATACCCAGAGCCGCGGCGGATATATGGGGCTTTTTACCGGAGCTTCTCTGTTTGTGATAATTGCGGGGAGAAAATGGATCCTTGCCAACTGGAAAAAGATCATCGCTTTAACCTTTACCATTTTTCTGATCACAGGGATAACAATGTCAAATCCGCAGTTTTCCCCTTTTAAGCGATTTTCGGATGAGATAACTACCGAAAAAGAGGGGGCAGGGAGGACGATGGAGCTGAAAGGGGCGGCAGGGTCGCGTGGGGAGACTTGGAAGAGCTCTTTTCAGATCATCGCTAACTATCCAGTATTTGGGATCGGTCCCGAAGTACTGAAAATGGTTTTTCCCAGATACGAGACCGATCTCTTTAGGTTTAAAGAAGCTTTTCATGTTAAACAAGACCGGGCCCATAATGAGATATTTGATGTGAGTGTTACCAAGGGGTTGGTGACATTCTTTGTGTACCTCTGGTTGTTATTTATGGTTTTTCGCACCGGTTGGGTAAGGTCTAGATTGACTAACGATCAGAGCGAGAAACTGATGATGGCCGGGCTTTTAGCGGCGGCAGTTGCATTCCTGATCCAGAATCAATTTAGTTTTGGCGTGGTGGCGATTACCTCTCTTTTCTGGATGATCTGGGCAATGATCATGGTGATAGGAAAGAACCAGCCTGAGGCAGGGCAGGAGAAAGAGATCAATTGGCTGGATATCCCGTGGCTTCCGATCGCCGGAGTTATTGTTTTGGCAGGTATTGCAATATATATATCATTCTTTTCGTTTCGTGGTGATGTACATTTCAAGACAGGTAAGGTCAATGTCCAGCTGCGCAACCTTGATCAGGGAGTTAAATGTTATGAGAAATCGCTCGATGTTTTTCCTTACGAGGGAGGGACCGTTTCCCATCTGGGGATCGCCTATATGAACCTTTCCAGGACCCGACCGGATAGAAAAAAATATCTTAATAAGTCGATCGAGACTTTAAAATATGGGACGGTCATAGACCCGTATAACGCGGATAATTACTATATCCTCTCAAAGATATACTATCTTTTGTATAAGATGGGAGACCAAAGGGCCTTGGCCCAAGCTCAAAATCATGCCGAGATCGCGATAAAGATCGATCCGTATTATGCCGAAGTCTATCACGTCTTGGGACTGATCTATGAAACACAAAATAGAGAACTTGACGCGATAAAACGATATAAAAAAGCTTTTTTTATTAATCCTGGATTGACCCAGCCGATGCAGTCTCTTGAAGGTCTTAATAAGAGGTTGGGACGACCTGGGGATACGCTTAAGGTTTTTGAGGAAGCGAGAAGAAAATATTCGACCAACCTTATTATTTTAGAAAGGGTGGGTCGGCTTTATCTTTCGCATGGGAAGGTAAAAGAATCAATGGGCGTAGCCGAAGATATGATCGATATCGACCCAAAATCCAGTCCCGGATATCTGCTCCGTGCCGAGATCAATATGAAAAGAGGGCTAAACAGCAAGGCTTTTTCGGACCTGCAGCAGGTTTTGATCGCAGATCCAAAGAATGTTATGGCCCGTAACGGACTGGGCAGGATCTATTATTTGAAGGGTGATCATGCAAAGGCAAAAAGGGAATTTGAACAAGCATTGATGCTTTTGCCGAATAACCCCTACGCAAAAGAGATGTTAAAAAAACTCAGGTAAGATGCTTAAAATAGTCCTGGATATCATTTTAATAAACGTCTCTTTAATCCTTGCTTATCTAATAAGGTTTAAGACATTTATTTTTTTAGCCCCCGCAACTGTACCGGTTTTTGAGCAGTATTTCAGGGTATTGATCTTTGTAACTTTGATCTGGCTGGCGATCTTTAAATTGATCGGGTTGTATGAAGATAAAAAGAATACGGCGCTGATTGATGAGGTTGCGAATGTGTTTTTGGGCGTTTCGGTAGCAACCTTGGTTCTATTTGCTTTGCTCTTTATGTATCGCGAATTCTGGTTTTCGCGTTTAGTGATCGCCAATGTCTGGTGGATATCGTTGATCTGTCTAACCTTCTCGAGGATTTTTCTCTTTTCTCTAAAACGGCTTCTTCGCTCTAAAGGGATTGCAAGCAAGAACTTGCTTATTTTAGGGGCGGGGGAAATGGGACAGCTGCTTGCCTTAAAGGTGACCCAGGATAAAAGTTTAGGCTACCGGGTTTTTGGCTATTTGGATGATAATCCAGAGAAGCAGGGGAAAGAGTATAATGGCTATTCTGTCCTGGGGGGGATAGATAAAGTTGTTGAAACGGTTAAGAATAACAAGATTGAAGAGGTAATAATTGCCAGTACCAGGATCTCGATTAATAAGGTGCTGGATGTAATTACGGAATGTGAGCGCTATGGCGTAGAGTTTAAGATCGTTCCCGGTATTTTGGAATTGATCGCAAGCCGCCTCGACGTGGATGAGATCGGCGGCGTCCCTTTGCTGACGGTATCAGAGATCCAGCTCAAGGGGTTGAATGCTTTCTTAAAACGGACGACCGATGTGAGCTTCTCTTTCCTGGGCATTTTGGCGCTCTCTCCGTTCTTTTTGTTATTTGCCCTGCTTGTTAAAACAACTTCGAGGGGCCCGGTCTTTTTTATGCAGGAGAGGGTGGGGTTGGATGGCAAGATGTTTAAGATGTTCAAGTTTAGATCGATGGTCCAGGACGCGGAGCAATTATTTCCGCAGCTTGAACCGCTTTCCGAAGCCGAAGGGTATCTTTTTAAAATGAAGGATGACCCGCGGATTACCCCGTTGGGTAAATTTATGCGCCGCTGGAGTATCGATGAGTACCCCCAGCTTTTTAATGTTCTTTTGGGCCAGATGAGTTTGGTGGGCCCGCGTCCTCCATTACCGCGTGAAGTGAAGAATTACAGCGTATGGCACAAAAAACGCCTCCGTGTTCGGCCGGGAATAACCGGTCTCTGGCAGGTGTCTGGACGTTCACTTCTCCCATTTGAAGATATGGTCAGGCTTGATATTTACTACATTGAGAATTGGTCGCTCTGGCTCGATTTAAAAATTCTATTGCGTACGGCCTTAGTTGTTTTTCTCGGAAGCGGGGCTTATTGACGGAAGACGATTATCTTGCTCCTTACCATTTCTGTTTGCCCGCCGCTTGAAGCCTTGAAAATATAAGGGTATATCCCATTCCCCGCTTTTTGCCCGAACTGGTCATTCCCGCTCCAGGCAGTAGCTCCGGATGAAACATTCTGCATCTCCCTTACCCAGACCAGTGTTCCGGTTATATCAAAGATCATGATCTTTATATTCGAAGGTTGGGAGAGGGCATAGGAAAACACCATTCCATTCCCCTGGGTGGAAAACGCGCCAGGGATTTTTTTGTCCGGATTGAACGGATTTGGCCCATGCGTGCAATTGGTAATTAAGTTTTTGGAAAATCCGCTGCTGGAAAATATTTTCATATTCGCGTTAGCTTTGTTGCCTGCCTGGTCGGCTGCCTTAATTATTATATCGTTCTCTCCCTGGAAAAGAAGTATTTCCGCCGAATAATTACTATCGGCTAAAGTTTTCGAGGAAACTTTTTTCTGATTGTTATGGATTTCGACCGTAACCGGATTATCATCCTTTATCTCGGCTTGCAGGGTGATCCGGCTTTTATTAGTTTGTGGTTCGTAAGTTCCGGTCATTATAAGGTTAGGGGGAGTAGTATCAATGACCAGGGAGAATGAGATTGTCTCTCCGGTATTACCCACCATATCCCGCGGATATACTTCGACTTCATAACTCCCTTCAAGAAAGGTGAGGTTTGGGGAAATAATGATCCCCGCGGCTTCAATGCTTACTGTTCCTTCAAATGAGGCTCCGGATAACTTTATGATCGTTCCGGCAGGATCTATTCCAGCTCCCGAGTCAGAGATCGGGATTGGAATATTATCGCTCGAATTCGAATAGTAAGTGTTACTGTTTTGGGCCATAGCGGGGGGGGTGTTATCAATATTTATATCAAAAGATGTTTCCCCTTGATTATTGGATTGGTCAAGTATACTAATCTTTCCATTATACGTTCCACTGGACAGCTCTTCGGGCAGGGTGATGAATCCAAAGAGTGTTTTTCCCTCTTTATCATAGGAGAGGGTATCTTCCAACAATTGGCCGTTAATCATCACCTGGGCGTCGGGCTCATCTTCAATGTCTTCCTGGAGGTCAAAAACCGAAGCTTCGATAAAAATGGTCGATCCGGCCTTAAACCATTCGTCAGCCTCCGGTTTTAAGGCGGTAACCTCCGGGCTGGCGGCGTTGTAAACTACCTCTTTGGTTACGATATTTATATTTCCAGCTTCATCTGAAAGGAGAAAGGTGAATATATTATCGCCTGAAATAAGGTCAAATTCTTTAGTAAACTTTAGATCTGATTCAAAAGATACCACCTGGTTGTTGATCGTTATGATCTTTGTTGGCTCACTTGATTTTCCCGAAAACTCGATAATTCCCTGGGAAAAGACAACTTCTAATGAGGTAATGTTTGGCTTTATACTGTCAATTATTAACTCTATCGCAGTGCTATAATCTCCCGATTTTAATCCATCAAAGGAGCGCATTCTCAAATTATAAGTCCCATCTGGAATATCAGTGCCCGGAGAAAATATATTAGTCTCAGAGGTGGCGACTTGATCAAAACTATGGATGTAATTTGAGCCTGATAACTCAATCTCGCACAGATATGTATTAAAATTTCGGGTATTGTAGTTTATCTTTAAATTTTCCATGTTGGTAGATATCCCGTCTTTTGGAGAAAGAACGATTGGCCGCGGCGGATTCTCGGTTTTTAATTCAGAGAATTGCAGCTCTTTTTCGTGGCTAATAAGGTATGGTTTTCCCCGGCGAAAGAGGATTGCCAGTATCGTATCATCGGTTGTGAATTCTATTATCTCTCCAAAATCATCACCCTGGTTAAAGGAAGGGGTGATATAGGAATAGCCCTCTTTTTGCCAATAAATCAGATCATTATTGCTGGAGATTGCCGTAATCTCATCCAGGGTTTGGTAAAGCCTGACCGGCGCCTCATTATCAAGCTTGGCAAAAATAACATTTTTTAGGTTAGTGTTTAGGTTGGTTGAGAGTGATAGAAGTTGAATTTCATTGCGCTCGTTGATTGAAAGGGAAGGGAGGGAGAGGGCTTCTCCAGTAACGGCAAACTCGGCAGGCTTTCCGAAAGTTATCTGGTTCCCCTCTGAGCTGGATATCTTTATTTTGTGATCTTCTTCCCAGGCGATAACGATCAAATTGTCTTTAATTATCAAGGCGGGGTCCCCGGGATCTTGAGAGATCGATTGGGGGCTGCTAAAACTTCGCCCATAGTCTGATGAGTGGATGAAAAATAGCCCGTCCTTGTTGGCGAAGGTGATAAAAACCTTGTTCTCATCGGTTTTGATATCATAACCGTCTACTTCTCTGCTGAAGGTATATAATGTTTTTGGCGGATCGAACAGCTGGCCCTGGTTGATTGGCCTGGAATATTTAAGGTCAATACTTTCCTGGGAGGTTTCGGATATCCAGAAGTGGGAAAAATCAGAGTTTACCCGATGTTGTTCATCCGCATAGGAGCCCCCAAGTAGCAATAAGCAAAAGAGCAAAACAGTAATAGGTCGCTTAATACACATCCGGCTACTTGATTTTAGCATCTCCTTATATTATTGCAACCCTCACCCCTTCCCTTTACTAAATTACTTATATTATATATAATACAGATCCTGCCATGAAGAAATCTACCAAAATTATCGTTGTGGGAGCGGGGCCGGTAGGATGTTACCTCGGCCAGCTGCTCAAAAATAGCGGATATTCTCCACTTTTACTGGAAGATCATGCGGAAGTTGGCAGGCCGGTTCAATGCGCCGGGATCGTAGGGAGCGGCATATTTAAGGAAATGCGCCTGCCTGTATCTACTAAATCGATCATTAATACGATCAATGGGGCGGACATTCACTTTAATGGTTCATCCTTCTCAATCTCCCGG
This sequence comes from Candidatus Margulisiibacteriota bacterium, assembly GCA_034723395.1. Classification (GTDB taxonomy): domain Bacteria; phylum Margulisbacteria; class WOR-1; order O2-12-FULL-45-9; family O2-12-FULL-45-9; genus JAYEOW01. Next base: position 32,224 of record JAYEOW010000016.1, on the reverse strand, counting down.
AACAAGGTCGCCCATATTATTGAACGAGAGACCTTTGATAAAGAGATGAGTAAAGACTTGAACATAGAGTTTAATACCGCTTTGCAGGATGTCCATCCGATCAAAGATGGTTATATTTTAAAAACGAACAATGGTGAATATTATGCGGATGTGGTGGTTGGGGCGGATGGCCCAAATTCGAGGGTAAGAAAATCACTTGAATTTTATTCGGACATGAAGCTTTATCGGGGCTATCAATACCGGGTAAAAATGACGCCGAAGAACACGAATAAGGTCGAGGTCCACTACGTAAAACCTTTCTCTATGTTCACCTGGATTATTCCCGAAGGGAACGGGATCTCGAGGATAGGGACGATCTCTCCGAATCCATATCAGGAATTAAATGGTTTTATGGAAAAGATTGGTGGCGGTGAGATAATCGAAAAGAATGCGGGGCTGATCCCCATCGGGACCTGCCAGCTGGTAAAAGGGAGAGCGGCTCTGCTTGGGGATGCTGCCTGTCAGGTAAAACCGATCACCTCCGGAGGGATCTATTATGGTATGAAGTCGGCAGAGATCCTGGTGGACGCGATAAAGGAGGGGGATCTTGCTCTATATGAGAACAGATGGAGCGAAAAATTTGAGCGGGAAGTAAAAATTTGCCTTTTGGCCAGGAATGTTTTAGAAAATATGAATGAAGATGTGCTGAGGAAAATATTTTCTTACGCCAAAGAGAATATTAAATTAATAGAGAAGACCGGTGATTTTGAGAACCATTCTTCGGTTATCTGGGGCTTGGCAGCCAATCCGCGCACCTATCCGACCATCGGGACGCTGGTAATGGGACTATTAAAGAATCCAAAATTTCTCTTTCGATCGTTGCTAAAAGAACCACGATAGATGAAAAACAGATTTAAAGGCTTAATCGTCTTATTTTTAATTGTTTTTGCGGTTTACTTTTCCGCCACTTTTATTTTGGAGGGGATAGCCCGCTTTCTGGTCGTCCAGGACAAATTAGAGCTGTCTGATGTAATTGTCGTATTGGCCGGCGATTCCAACGGGGAGCGGGTAGCCCAAGGGGTGGAGCTCCACAAAAAAGGATACGCCCCTAAAATAATAATGAGCGGCGGACCGATCATGTGGGAATTGGCAGCCGCTGATTGGATGAAAAAACAGGCAGTAGCCGCTGGAGTTCCGGCGAGTGCTGTTTTGCTGCAGAGAAAATCTGAGTCGACCATGGAGGATGTGCTTTTATCCCTCCCCTTGATCAGGAAGAATAAGTTTAGGTCGGTTATCCTGGTTACTTCTCCTTATCATAGCCGCCGAAGTAAACGGACATTTAAGAAGGGGGTGGCCGGCTTAAATATCGAGGTCCTTTCTTATCCGGTGCAGGACAGTAAATTTAAAGTTAAGGGGTGGTGGGAGAGGCACGAGGATACCCAGAGGGTGGTTTGGGAGTACGTGTCATTAGTTTACTATTTATTTAAAGGATATTGACGGTCCTCATCCCCTCCCTCGCTTCGCTCGGGTTTCCCCTTCTCCATCAAAGATGGAGAAGGGGATGAGGATTGAATTAAATGGTGATATAATAGGAAAAGTTAACCCTTCTCTATTTGAAAAATGGAGAAGGGTGACGGATGATTAAGCAATCAATTATTTAGAAGGTTGGGATGAGGATGCAGATTGGTTTTGGGTACGATGTTCATAAGCTGGTAAAAGGCCGCAAGTTAACTGTTGGCGGGACCGGAATTCCCCATCCGAAGGGGCTATTGGGCTGGTCAGATGGCGACGTTTTGATTCACGCTATTATTGACGCACTGATTGGAGCGATGGGAGAAGGAGATATAGGAAGGCATTTTCCTCCGGGGGACCCTGATTATAAGGGGATTGCCAGCCTCAAGCTCCTTGAATTCATTAAAGAGCTTATCCGTAACCGCGGGTATGCGATAAATAATATCGATTCAACGATCGTTGCAGAGGAGCCCCGTTTTGCACCTTATATCGAAGAGATGAAACAGAATATTGCCAACACTTTAGAGATCAAGCCTGAACTGATCAATATTAAGGGGAAGACTGAAGAGGGATTAGGCTTTACCGGATCAAAAAAGGGGATCTCGGCTTATGCGATCTGTTTAGTCCATAAGGATGTCCAATGAGATTAGGGGTAAATATTGACCATATCGCGACTTTGAGGGAGGCCCGCAAAGAGGGTTTTCCCGATCCGGTTGCAGCGGCTAAAGAGGTGATTGCCGGCGGAGCGGATGGGATCGTTTGCCACCTCCGTGAGGATAGAAGGCATATCCAGGACCGTGATGTTAAAGCCCTGCGAAAGTTAGATACCCGCCTCGACCTCGAAATGGCCGCTACTCCCGAGATGGTAAAGACTGCCTTAAAGCTTAAGCCCGCGATGGTTACTATCGTTCCCGAAAAAAGAAGAGAACTGACAACGGAGGGAGGATTAGATGTTGTTAAAAACTCTAAAAAACTCGATCCGATCATCGCGAAATTAAAAAAGGCGGGGATACTGGTCAGCCTTTTTGTTGATCCGGTAAAAAAGCAGATCGAAGAATCGGCTTTTTTGACTGCCGATTTTATCGAGCTGCATACCGGAAAGTATGCCAATGCGAAAAACAAAAGAAAAGAGCTGGAAAAAATCGGGATTGCTGTCGAGAAGGCGCGTTGGATCGGATTAAGGATAAATGCGGGGCACGGTTTGGATTATAATAATGTTAAAGATATTGTAAAGGTCCCGGGGATCGAGGAGTTGAATATCGGTTTTTCAATTATCGCGAGATCGGTATTTGTCGGCATGAAAGAGGCGGTAAAAGAGATGAGGATGGTGATCAGATGAAGCTAGCGATCGGATCCGACCATGCAGGGTATAAACTAAAAGAGATATTAAAAAAATATCTGAAAAGGAAAAAGATCGAATTTAAGGATTTTGGCACATATTCTGAGGAATCGGTCGATTATCCCGATTATGCCTATCCGGTAGCCGAGGCGGTTGCCGCGAAAGAATTTGATCGGGGGGTAGTTATTTGCGGATCTGGAGTAGGGGTTTCAATTACCGCCAATAAGGTTAAGGGGGTCCGGGCGGTCTTGGTCCACGACACATATACCGCAAAACAGAGCCGGGAGCATGGGGATGCCAACATATTATGTTTGGCAGGCAGAAAACTAACCAGGGCCAAAGCGACAAAAATACTGGATGTATGGCTCAAGACAGAATTCTCGGGAGAAGAGCGGCACCTAAGGAGGATCAGAAAGATTGAGAGATAAAAAGTTAAAGGCGCTGATCATGGCCGCGGGGTATGGGACCCGCCTGGAGCCGCTTACGATCGCGGTGCCAAAACCGACGGTGCCGATCGTTAATATCCCAACCATGCAGCATAACATCGAGCTTTTAAAGAAGTACGGGTTTAAAGAAATCGTCGCTAATATCCATTATCATCCCGAGCAGATCCAAAACTATTTTGGGGATGGCCGTAAGTTTGGGGTCAAGCTGATGTATTCGTATGAAAAAGAGCTCCTGGGGACCGCGGGTGGGGTAAAGCGGATGGCGGAATATATAGGGGTAAAAAACAGTTTCCTGGTGCTTTCTTCGGACGCGTTGACCGATATAAATTTAAAGAAAATTGTTGATTTGCATAAAAAGAAGAGATCCTTGTTTACCGTCGCTTTAGCGAAGGTCAATGATGTGAGCCAATTTGGCGTTGTCATTCAGGATGAGACGGGGAAGATAACCGGCTTTCAGGAGAAACCGAAACCGGAAGATGCGAAGAGTAATATGGTAAATGCCGGCATATATGTTGTCGAGCCCAAGGTCCTCGAAATGATACCAGACGGATTTTATGATTTTGGCAAACAACTTTTTCCAAGATTGGTCGAAGAGGAAGCGGCTATCTATGGTTATAAGATGGTCGAATACTGGAGCGATGTCGGCTGCCTGGATAAATATATTGAAGCGAATTATGACGCGATGCGCGGGCAGGTACGAGTCCTCATTCCCGGGAAAAAGACCGGTAAATCGACCTGGATTGGTGAGCGGGGTTGGGTGAACCGCTCTGCCCGTTTTGAAGGATCGGTAATAATCGGGAATCGCTGCCATATTGGGAAGGATGCCTATATCCGTGATTCGGTGATTGGCGATCAATGTATAATCGAAGAAGGGGCTGCCGTGTTGGGCTCGGTTATCTGGTCAGATACAATTGTAAAGAAAGATGCCCAGGTTACCCGGTCGGTAATCGGCAGCTGGTGCGAGATTGGTGAGGGGGCGAAGGTGCACGAAGGGACAGTAAGTTCAAACCGCTGCTTGCTGAGAAAAGGATCGGAAATCCCCCCGCAAAGCCGTCTGGAACCGAACTCAATAGTCTGAGAGAGGCGCGCAAGTTTTATCCCCCAAGCTACGATAATAAAGGTGTAGGATGTTTAATAGGAGGGTCAAATGAAGAAGTACATTCTCTTGCTGTCTGCAGTCTTACTAGTTGCATCCGTCTCTTTTGCTTCGGATAATATGGGGGCGAGGCCGATGGGGATGGGGGGAGCTTTTGTGGCTATCGCTGACGATGCCAATGCTATTTTTGAGAACCCCGCCGGGATCGGCTATCTCCACGGTGAACACGCAGTCGTTTCAAACAAAATTTCTGATAGGAGCTATACTATTATAGGCGGGGTCGAAGAGACCCCGGTTGGTAACTTTGGGATCGGCTATATCAGCTCTGCTTATCCAATTGACGGCCTCTCCGCGGCCGCGATCAACGACCAAGGCGAGGCCCCGGTTGCAGCCCAAAACCAGGCGTTAATCCTCTCATATGCCCGCGAATTCAACCGCTTTTCGGTAGTTCCAAAGTTTATGGGTAAATTATCCCTGGGCGGAAGTTTAAAAGTATCAAATTATCTGATTACCAGAGCAAAAGGGCTATCTGATAATAATGGTTCTATTATCAATGCCGATCTGGCGGCAATGTTAAAGCCGGGAGAGGATATCTCTCTGGGTATTAATATTAAGAACTTTTTTAGCGCTATGGACAGTGCCAGTGAAGACGAATATAGCATCTCTCTTGGCGCTTCAGCTAAACTTCTCGAATCTATTATAGTAAGCGCGGATAGTGATGGGAGGGTAGGCTGCGAATGGAAGCCGATCTCGCTGGTCGCCCTTCGGGCCGGTAAAGATGGAGTATACAATACAGCTGGAGTAGGCGTAAGCCGCAATGGAGTAGGAGTAAATTATGCTTACCGCGGTTCCGAAAGCCCGATACACTATATATCTATCTCTCTCGCGTTCGACAAACAACCCGATCGTAGAGTCGCAGAAATAAATAAAATATAAATAATATGACCTTCATTTGACATTTGAAATTTGTCATTTGAAATTTAGTGTTTGAATAACGGGGGGTGTCTATTTGCAGATGGCGCACCCCTCTTTTTTTTCGATGCAAGTTTTTTGCAAGTTGTTACGATAGATTGATAGAGGTGTAGTATAATGGCAGTTAATTATGTTAGAAGCGCCGGCTCGGTAGTAGCTAATCTTCCCGGCAGAATCACGAACAGAAAACATGGACAGGATTTCAAAAGGAAATCAGGAGAGGTTCCACAAGAATTCAGTAAAATCGGAGGTTCCGACTGTGTTGAGGAGGGGAAGGGCGTGGATATTTATCAAGAAGGCGGAGATAAAGCGACCGGTGAAAACAGCCGCGGCCAGTCTCAGGGTGAGGATCGATCAGTTTTTGGTCTGCTTTTAAATCGGCTGTTTGGCGAACGGAGAGGTACTTATACCGGACGTCTGGCGACGACTAAGAATCCGTCGCCTGCAACCCAGTCGAGGAAAGCGGTCCCAACTAAAGTAGTGAGGTAAACAACTTAATTATGTTTGAATTTATAACACAAAATTTTAATTGGACATCGTTCTTTTTAGGAGTGGCGATCGTGGTTTTGGTCTCTTCACTCTTAAATTTGATTAAGGCTTATATCTATAAAGCTAAGGCAGATAAAGAAGTTAAGCTTGCAGAGAGCAATCTTAACGAAGTAATGGGCAAGATGAAGGCCAAGCAGAAAGAGCTTGATGACCTAATAAAAAAAGGTGGTTTAAAGTAAATGATTGCAGTAGGCGCAGCCAGACCTAGAATACAGATCCCGCCGCCGGCCCCGCGCCGGAAGCCGGCCCCTGCGGTCGAGCCGCAGGCAAAACGGGCAACCCCGCCGCCAATAAACACTGCCGCTTTTCCTACTAATACACGAACATCTTTTAGTGATCGGTTGGCCAGAATTGCGGAGATTTACTCTAAAGTTACCGGCGGAAAAGACCTTGACCGAATGGGGATAGTGGCACGATTAAAAGATGCTTTTGAGAGATGTAAACGAGATGGAAAACCTTTTACCAGAAAAAATTTTGAAAAAGCTTTTGATACCAATATTACCGATGCGGCATGGAAGGCCTTTTCCGGTAGATCGCCGATCTATAGTGAGCGCGGGCTGCTCTCGGCTTTTGAACATTATGAAGAGTTCTATATTGCTACCAATACCAATTTTGAATATTTCAGAGGTTGTACCGAGATAACGATCACCCCGGCTCCGCGCCAGATGCGTGGATTTGTGGCTAGGGATAGGAATAGGAAAGCAATTTTCCATTGGCACAAAGGTGAAGCCAAGCGAATTCTCGCCTATTTGAAAGATCGCGGCTTTAAAGAGAAGCTTAAAGGGCGGGATTTGGAACGTAAGTTACATGAGCGTTATGATTCATTAACCCCGGCATTGCAGAAGAAATTCAACCGGTTAATGGGAGCCGCGCTGTTTAATAAGCTCTACCTGCACGCGTTAAAGAAAAGCATCTCGGTTGATGTTCTTAAGGGCCTGCACAAGGATCCGCTCCTTTCGCGCGTCTTTACAAGAACGTTGTTTGCTAAGTTTGTCTTAGGAGAAAAAGGGGATAAAAAAGGGGTTACAAAGGCCGATTTTGAGGCTTTTAGTAATACCGTAAAGATAATCAATGGATTGCAATGGAAGGTTGGAGAGAGATACGCTGAGATAATGGACGATTTTAACCCGGGGAGTCCTAAGTTTAAAAAACTGGTATCAGAGTATAAAAGCGGCGCAAGCGCGACCCAATTAAGGACATTTATCAAGCAAAATCGGGATGCGATGAAGGTGCAAACTAAAACACAGCCTGCCGGAGGTCCAGCTATTCCCGTCCGAGTCCCTCCAGCACCGCCAAAACCGTCGGTTAATACCCGTAGATAATCCCCCTTTTTGATGCAAGTTTTACCCTTCAAACCACGATATATATTATAGATGAATCCTCCAAACGTAAATAATGTAATAGAGCTGCAAAGAGCTATGCTTGAAGCCGAGGAACGGCTTGCGGGCGCCGGAGCGCAGCCTAATTTTCTTGTTTCGGATACCCTCGAAGTAGCGATTGCGGAAGCAACTGATAAAGCACAGATCTCGGGACCCCCTCTTAATTCCACCCAGGCCAATGCGGCTTTGCAGTCCAAAACTGTTCAGGAAGCGGTTGAAGAACAATATATCGAAAACTCTTCCGAATACCATGATTTAGTTAACGGAGGAAAGACCAAAGAGGCTCCTCCGCCTCCGCCACCGCCAAATCCAAGCCCGAGCGATCCTGCCGATGGCGCCAGCGGAACTAACGGTACCAATGGAACCTCACCGGCAGATAGCGGTGACGAAACCAGTGGAATGGGCGGGGCGATCGATACCGCGGATAACCTGGACGGCGACCTCACTGACAAAGTGCTCGAATTTACCGAAGAAGATTATATGGTCCAGAATGAAGATGGTTACTGGGAGCCGGATCCTGAGAAGCTGGAAGAATGGACAAAATATATCATAACCCGCGCTAATATATTAGCCGCACTTTTAATTGCGATTGGAAATCAGTTCGAGACCAAGAAGCTGGTTGAAGAGGCGTTTACCGGCGAGCCGATCCAGGATGATAAATACTCCTACAAAGAGACCTTCGCCCGCAAGATCAGGATCCTTCAAAAGATGTCTCAAGTAGCGGTCGCTAAGCTGTTCGAGAAGATAAATACCGATAATTTAAAGATATACAACGATAAAATGGCGAAGATCAAGAATAAGTACAACAAGTGGTACGATAAGGTTGGGAACTTCTTTACCGGCGGCAAAAACGACATGAAGAAGACCAGGATGGCGCTTAAGGAGTCGGAGAAATATTATAAAACGACCCAGAAAACCCTAGCTGCAATGCAGGGGGTAATTAACTCGGTAATTGCCCTGATCACCCAGTGTTTTGCCAGCGGCGATATGAACATGATGGCTCTGGGAATGGTCAAGAGCTTAAAGGCATTCAGCGCTAAGATCGATGAGATGAATGCGGAAGTCGATAAGGGGCTGGCTGAGGTCCAGAAGAATCTAGATAAGATCGAGAAGGACAATCCAAAGGGCTTCCGGAAGAATTTCAAGAAGTTCTGGAAATCCCTGGGAAAGTTTGATTGGAAAGGGATCTGGTCATCCATAAGCGGCATGAATAACGCGGTTTGTAAGGCGATGGAGAAGACCGGGGTATTATGGGGATTAGCGCAAATATTCAAAATTGGCAGTGTGGCGGCTGATTTCATGGCTGCCTTGCCGCGCATCGCGCTGGATTTGATGAAAAAGATCGGGCGGCTTATGCAGGAGGTCGGTGATGTGGTTGTCTGGTGGATTTGCCAGTGGAACAATGATTCGAGAGAATGGTACGCGAAAACCGGCCGTAAGTACAGCATCGGATACTGGGCTGGCCGTGGCCTGGAAGAACTTTCGAAAGGCACTGAGAAGGGTGTCAATAAGTTAAATGAACTCCTTGAGAAGACGGGCAAGTGGCAATATGTTCTTGGGCCGGTCTTATCTTTTATTCCGGTCGTCGGGATGGCATATGGTTTTGTGAAATGGGCGGATAGCAGTGAGTACGACTTTGCTGAAGGTGCGGAATATATGACCCTTGATATTGAGGGGATGCTCGCGGATTACCGCGGTGGATTGGTTGCTTCACAAAATGGCATTCGTTCTTACCTGTCGATCAAAATGCTCGGCAGGGATATGAGGAATATTGCCCGGGAGAAATTTACCGGCCTTTCGGGGATCAAGAATGACGCCGAAATGCTGATGCAGTCCGCCGAATCCGCGCTTGGCCACGCTACCCAGGTATTTGACGCTACCGCTTCTCAGCTGATGTTAAAGAGCAAGCTCCATAATACCAATGTTCAATTACTAAAGAACTACCAGCAGCTTTTAAGGGCGCGCCCTTTCCGCTTGGCCGCGGTTGTCTTAACGATCGCCGCTGTAGCAGTTTCGATCTACTCGCTCGGTGCGACAGCTCCGGCAATGGCAATGCTGGTTGCCGCGGTTTGCGGTCTTGCCGGCGGATTGATGAACGCGATCGGGACTTATGAAGCTTCGAGGATTAAGGAATATAATCCGATCGAAGCGCATTACAACGAACCGATCACTGAGAAGAAAGGCCATGGGGATGCTATTTTAGATGTGCTTGATGAGATCGAGATGGAGCAGAAGGCAACGGTAAGAGCGGCCGCCTACAATAACGGGATGCTTGGCCAGACCGGTGATGATTTCTATTTCTTAAATACAAAGCAGTTTGCCGCCTATGAGATGAAGCTGAAGATGATGGATAACGCGGTCCGGTCGATCTTCTCACTGATCAAGAACAGCCGAGACCTTAGAAGGGTCGCCGATTCTGAATTTACCGGAAGTTCTTCTGCTAATTCCGGGGAGGCGCTCCTGCAGAACGCGGTTGAAAATATTATGATGCAGCGGCAGACGCTCCTCTCCGCGATCAAGTTCCATCATCAGGAAGTAGTGATCGCTAAAAATATGAAGCTGCAAGCCGACATCGGGGCAAAAGATGCGATGAGAGGGGCGGCAATTTCGGTTGCCGGCGCTGCTTTGGGCGCCGTTCTTGGATATATAATCAGTCCCGCTTTATGGGGAGTGTATATGGGGATTGTTTCTGCATTATCTTCTGCTGCATTTCAATTGTACACTGCGGTCAGGGACCACAACAAGATCAAAGGGGCATTTAATGTTGTAAGCGAAGATCTGGATAATATTCTCCGCTCTCGCGGGGCAAAATCGGTCGAAGCAAAGTTAGACGCGATAGAACTTAAAGCTTACCAGGAGTTAATGGAGCATGGGATCGTTTCGAGCGGCGACGGTTACTACGGAGTCAATTTCTCTCTGGTAACTAGCGTCTATTCGCGGATCGGCAGGATCTATGCCGCAAAAGAGGCGCTGGCTAAGGCGAGAGCGCTATCTTCTGAGCTCCGGATGATCGTAAAACAGGAGTTTACCGGCCAGACTTTAAGCACTCAAGGCGAACTTTCAAAATCTACTAACCAGGCCTCTTTCAGCACCGCGATGAAGGTGGTCAGCAATATCGTCAGGGCATTGCAGGAAAAAGTAAAGGTTATGAACCGCGCCCGCGACAAGGAAAAAGCGATGAAAATGGCCGCGGCTACGTTTGGGGTTAACGCGGTGTTTGCTATAGTTGGTGGGGTTGGCGGAGCAGCCACGCTTAATTCTACAACTTCAGGTTTAATCACATTTCATAAGGCATGTATGGGACTAACCAGCGGATTAATGTCACTGACCAACTCATTAGCATCGTTGATTACCGCGTCGATTACCTTAGGTAAAAATGATTACGGTAGTTTAAAAGGGTATGAAGCAAAAACTACCGTAGATAAAACCGGGCGCAGAGTTAATAACGAAGCAGGTATTGATTCCAGGATGGATAAGATGGAATACGAGATCATGCTGGAGATGAACTCTTCGCTGATGACGAGCATCGACAGCACCTTTATGATGGTTAGCCCGGAAGCTTCGAAACTCTCGGGCCGGATGAAGGCTTTATATAATGTTAGAGAAGCGATTGCCGTTGCCCGCAGTATCCTTACCGATGCCAAGTCGCAGGCAAAAGCGCGCTTTTCGGGTAAGAGCATGCCGCGCAAAGACTTTGGTAAAGATTCGCTTAACGACCATAAATCGGTCGCCCTTTCGATGCTCGATTCGTTAAAGGGCGCGCTAGACAGTATAATTGAACGGCGTAATCAGATCAAAGGGGCAATCAGCGGCGTTATTTTATCATCTATTAGGACGGCAGTAAGCTTAGCTACGATTGGATTAAGCGCCTATAATGCCCGGATGAAGGCGGAGCACAAGATATTGACCAAGGGGAAAAGCTTCTGGGTAAAAGATAAAAGATCGTTTTTTAAAGGTAAGAATATGACCACGATTGGCAAGGATATTGGTAAGTTCAATCGGGTTATCGCGGCCTTAAATCTAGCCAGCCGGTTAATCGATATTACGGTTGACCTTACCTATGATGGGGTACACAACAAGAATGCTAAAAAAGCAGATGCCCCTAAAGAGCGGTCTGCCCAGAAATCTTCGGATTATTTTAATTCAATGGACAATATGGATGCTGATATCGAGGCAGCACAAGTAGCGCTCTCATTTATCGACCAGGAGAATATGAAGGCTAGTTACGTGGCTGCCCGGAGCGAAAAGACCTCAAATTTCATTATGTCCGAAGCGAAAAATTCCGCGGACACTTATTTAAGGTTGAGAAAGACTCCGGAGAAGACCAACATCAGCGCGTTTAATAGAAAAGTCCAATCAATGGCAAATAATCCGAAAAATTCTGCCCGTGATGTTGCTTGGTACATAGTTAAACAGCCGAATAAAGCCTTGATCAAATCTGGAATAGATCAGTTGGGAGGAGGCAAGGTTGCCAAAGAACGCGCGCTTAAAATATTAAAACAGGTTGAGATGCTTGACCCCAAATTAGCGCCGATGGTCGCCCAGGCTGCCGCGGCCCTAAATGCCCCGGCGGCGAATAAGGTTTCTACTCCAACTAATGTGAACCGGGTAAACCAGAGCAGCCGGACAACTACTCATACCAGGACCCAGGCGCTGCTTAAGCAGGCAAACCAGATTGCAAATCATATTTCAAGCTCAAAAGTTAAGACAGTGGCAGTTAAAAAATATGTTCCGCAAAGAAGGCTGGCGGCTCCAAAGGCCAGCTCACTGCAGCTTAAGGCGCAGTTAGTGCAGCTTAAACAAAAGAGGGATGCGGTCCAGAAACAATTATCGGTTAAAATAAAAGAGCTCAACGCTTTAAAAACTCAGCTGCCAAAGATCAGAGCTGAGGTTGCGGCATGGCAGAAACAGGCTGATGTCCAGATCGGCCAGCTCCGGCGTGAAAGGACAGAAATCGGCAAGAAAATATTTGCTCTGCAAACCAAGAAGAAACTAACTGCCCAGGATAAAGTATTACTTGCTAAGTTAAAAGTGCAGTTAAAATCAGTGGAATCTCAAGAGAAACTATTAATCCATGCTAAGCAGAAAATAACCGATCGAATTAAACTGGCTGAACAAAAGATTAAAGGGGTAGAAACTGAGGTTAAGGGTTTAAGAGCTAATTTGCAGGGATTACAGAAAGATATTACATCATTAGAAAGAGATATTAAGAAAGCGGAGGTTAGAGAGGCGTCCAGAAAAGCGGGGGCTCAGGCGTCCCAGGAAGCTCCTGGTTCAAGTATCCTTGCCTTTATTCAGAAGTTTGTTAGGGCGGGAAGAGAGCGTGTTCAAAAAGATATGGAGAATGTCGTAAGGGAAGTAGAGCAGCCTAAGCCGGGATTGGTAGACCGCGCGCCTAGTGTATTGGCTGGTATTGCCCGCAGCCAGGTAAAGAAGAGTTATCGGCAGCAATATGAAGATGCGCTTCGCGAAGAGAACAGTATTAAAACGAGCGGAGCGGGGGTAGCCTAAAATGAATATCGGAAGTATATTACCGTATAATAACGAAATAAATGTTAAATCGACCGCAAAGTCGGTAAATAGCGTCCAGAATACAAACGGGGCTAACTTTGCCGAGAGTATCGCCGGCGTGGCAAAAGCGGCCAAAATGCAGATCGCAAAAGAGAGCAATGCCGCGTCATTGGCCTTTACCCGCAATAAAGAAGAGCTGCACAGCGATCCTTTTAGCTTCCTCGAAGCCGAAGAAGAAATTATCGAAGAATCGATCGGCAAGATCAAACAGTTGTTCGATAATCTAAACAAATGAAAACAGGACTTAACATAAATTCACAATTGACCAGCCAGGTAAAAGAATCCCGGGAAGGGATAGGGAATAATTTACTTGGCCAGCTGGGAGACAGGGTTAAAAGCGCGCTCGACGCGAAGAACCTTGGCGGGAGCCCCGAATTAAAGATCGATCCTCAGGACGTTAAAAACATGATCGCCCAGATCTCGACCGGCAACATCCCGGGGATGCAGCAAAACATGGTTGTCTGATGCAAGTTTTTGCCCGCTCGACCCGATAATATAAGTGGATGGGAAACAAAGAAAAAAGGGGGTGAAAAAATATGGACCATTTTCAAGGAAGTGTTGTTGACGCATTAAACCTTCAGGACGCGCGTAACCAGGATCTTTTAGATAAGGTTATCACTGCGGCTAATGAAGTGTCTGACAACGATGCAGTTGCAGACGTAGTTATGGATGGAGACCCAGAAACTCACGAAGCAGGATCAATTCAGTGGGGCGGAAAAGAAGCTTCACTGCAAGGAACTGGCGGTGTCGCGCTCTTAGAATTTGCTAAGGATGCGATTCAAACTGCTGTATCTAACATATCAGGAATCGGTACAAACCAGATCAAACTGGTTAAGACCGCGATGAACAAGTTCAATATGTAACCATAGGAAGGCCCCGGGAGACCGGGGCCTGCCTTATTTAGGGGACCAGCGGTCCCTTAAACAAGGTTAAAAAATTAATTAGGAGGAAATTATTATGATTGGAGATGTTTATTCCGGAGCGTTAAGCGCCCTTCAGGTTGACGGGTATCAGATCAATTCGACCGTTACCCGTGATAAGGTCGCCGATTTCTATAGGGGATTTAGAGGTGAGTTAACTAATTTGATGAAAGACCTGGTTAATGAAGAGTCCGACCTCAATTTTGGCCAGTACCATTTTACGGCTGACCAGAAGAACGGGATTGCCGCGAATACCGCGATGACGATGTGGCAGGAAGAGCAGGGGTTGATCTTTAACAACCTTTTAGACGCGTTAAAACATGATATGACCCTGCAGAGACAAGTAAACAACATGTTTTCGTAATCAATAACTAAGTTATGTTTTACAACAAATATGCCCACATTACGAACCTGACCCTGTTAAAAAGTCGTAAACCCCGCAAAGGTATTGTTCCCCAGGGGCCCGATCTCCTCAACTTTATTACCGGGAATAAGGACCTGCTCAAACTCGGGAACTTCGGTTTGGAAATGATGAAGTTCCTTCCCGAATTTGAGCAGCTGGCATATGCAGGCAAGATGAATGCGGAGGAGGGGGACGAGGGAGCAGTCTATTTTGAGCATGGCCCCGACAACGATAAGACCTGGGTTACTCAGGAGTGGTGGGATGCTTTTAATGAATACGAATTGACCGATAAGAACGGGGACGGCAACTTTGACGCGGCTGATATTGATCTTTGGGGTTATGGAGAAGAACAGGATGGCAACGGCGTTGTTACCCGGACCGCTTTATCCGATCGTAACGGAGATGGCCGCATTACCAATGCTGATACGATTATCTGGGAAGAGGATAATGGACGTGAAGACGGCTATACCGAGTGGCGTACCAACTGGATCTCCGGCCAGCACCACCGCACACCAGTTTTTGGTAATTTCGGTTCGGGGGATCCGAACGGTTGTTTTGCGGGAAGCGGGATGGGGGGGCGTTTTAGGAATGTGAATATGGTTATGAGCGCCGGTGAGTGGAACCATATCATGCTGAAAAACGACCATTCAAAAGATAACCAATCCGCATTGCAGGACGCGGACCAGGCATATTTTGTGAAAGATTTTTTGAAAGCAATTAAAAAGGAGTGGATTGATGTAAAGAACTTACTGGACAACAATGTCCATCTTGCCGGGAAGAGTTATTATCAGATCGCGCTGGATGGATCTTATAATAATTTAACCGCATCTGAAGCGGCGTTATACACCGCTGCTATGTACGAATCACGTGAACGTGCCTGGTATGCGATGTCGGCGATGTTAGGACCGGTAGAGAATACGCGAAACGACCAGGCGATGATCGACTCCGTTGATGACTTTATCTTTTCGCATAACCCTTACATGAACCATCATGCGCTTTCGATGTTCCCGTTGTTTATCTATATGCAGCACTCTTTTCAAAACAGGGTGACCACCTTTTATGAAAAGGGCTATAACAATGGGCATGAATTATCAAACATGGACCGCGATATATTCTGGAAACAATCGAAGTGGTTTGGCCGGAAAGATTTTAATGGAGATAGCAACAGTGAGGCCAATATGCTTTATGCATATCGGGACCAATATAACTCAGGTAGCGACGAATATAACGCGGTTAATTCCTTAATTAATGATTGGTTTGGGGCAACTGAAGTAGAAAATGGAAGGCCGATCTGGGAAAATTATCAAGACGAGGTTTCTTCGTGGCAGTGGGTTAACCTGGATTCTGCCACGTCGGATTACATTGGATCAATGCCGGCTAGCGGTGATGGCTATGGTTCCTGGAGTAAGGTTGTTGCCGTAAAAATGCCGACCTCTTCGTACAAGAGCTATGGTTGGGATAGAAAATGGGCAAAAGATTATTATGTAAGACTTGAAAATGGGGTAGAGGGGAACGTGTGGCGGAGGACCCATAAATTGGACCGGTTGCACAACTCTTTATACGGACACCTTTCGCGCATGAACGAAAATGCCGCGGGCTGGGATGAGCACCATCCTGAATATACAACCGCTCAATTTAAAGGATTAACGTACAACGCGATTGTCCAGGGACCTGAATTCGCCAATAACTGGGCGGTCCATGCGGTTGGGATGTACCTGAAGTGGGGAGAGCAGATGGATATAGTCAGGATTATGGAACGCTGTGCGGCTAAGCGGGTTATTAGCTCTCGTTATAAACAAGATAAGACCGATTACGCTGATCAGATCGAAGAGCTGCAGCAAGAAGAGATCAGGGAGAAGAAACAGTCCCTGAAACGGGCGGCAAAATCGAGAAAGAGGCGGAAAGCCGAGGAGAAAAAAGCGGCCCAGAGAGGAAAATCGTCTCAAGGATATGTGAGTAAATCTGATGAAAAAAAGGCCTTCCAGAGAGCTTTACAAAAGATGCGCACCCGCATGTATAAAAAACACACCTCGAACACCAAAGCAAGGCTCCAAAAAAACAAGCAAAAATCCTAAGTTTTGGCGCAAGTTTTCCCCTATTTAACCCGATATATATTATAGAGGAGAAGTGTATTTATGAGTGCAGAATTATCACTCGGTGCCGGCTTAAATAAACAATATGCAGTGGTTTTGCCAAAGCCAGGGCAGGAAAATCCTGAAGCGAATGGCGAAGCGGTAAAAGTTACTAAGGAGCCGGAAAGAACTACCAGCTTAAAGTGGGAAACAGCGGTAGATGATAATAAGGGGAAAAAGCATATTGGCCTTTCCCAGCCGGATACCGCGGTTGTCAGTTCAGTCGTTCTGCCTACCGCAATAAAAGCTCCCGAGCAGGCCCCCGCTTTACGACGGCACCTCACTAGATTAAAAAAAAGGTTTGTCGATCTATTTAAAAAATCATATGGAAATAGTTTTCACTTCAACCGGTTAATAGCGAAAGTAGCGGAGTTTACCGCTTCGATCAATGCCTCAGTTTTGATGCGCGCCGGGATGTCACCCAAAGATGTTCAGACTTTAAGAGAAGAAGTCAGGCAGGATTTAATTACGCAAAACCAGGGTTCACTTGCCCAGATGCACTACGATTGGAGCATGTTAGAGGTGCTGGGATGAGCAAGAAGAAGAATAAACAGATCAAATTAATTAACGAGCTGGAGAGCCAGCTCCTGATCCAGGCCGAGAGATTAGGGGTAAGAGACCGTTATACTCCATTAGCCATGGAAGAGATGGGGCTCGATGCGGTTCGCACGATCTTAACCGAGTTCTATATGGAGCGGGCAAATTTAGAATACGAGATGAGTATGACCGGCACCAACAAAAAAGAGCTGTTGATCAAGCTTGAGAAATTACACGGTTATATCCGTAAGGCCGAAAGTTTGCGCGATAAGCATTTAGCAAAGGTAGAAGCGCTGTTAGATAAAGAATTAGGCGACCAGAAGAAGGTTCGCCGAGCACTCAAAAAAGTAGAACCGGTCAGAGTGCAGGCGGCAGCCTAAGGAGCAATGGAATGAAACTTTCGGCTTGTATGATCGTAAAGAACGAAAAAAAGATGCTGGAGAAAACTCTCCCCGGCTTGAGTAAATATGCGGATGAAATTATTTTGGTCGATACCGGTTCAAATGACGATACGATCAAGGTTGCCGAAAAATATGGGGCAAAGGTTTTTTATTTTCCTTGGGTAAACGATTTCTCGGCTGCTCGAAACGAATCGATCAAAGCGGCAACCGGCGATTGGATCCTCTGGATCGATGCCGATGAATATATGCGCGAAGAAGATCTGAAAGAGTTAAGAGGGCTGATCGAAAAAAATGAGTATGATGCATTTGCCCTTACGATGTATGAGTCTAAGGTTGGAACCTGTGAAAATAAGAGCGGTTATAAGCGGGCCAAAGTATTCAAGAATGGGCTCGGTTATCACTTTATCCGCCCGATAAACGAGCAGTTGGTTGATGGAAGCGGAAAGACGATCACCGGTGAAGATATTCCGGTTGCTATCTATCATTGGGGGAAGAACCTGGAAGAATCTAAAATGGACGAAAAGAGAAAATGGTATGTAGAGCACTATTCAAAAGCTTTGGAAAAGACCCCGAATGATCCTTATCTTCATTTCCTTTTGGCTAATAACTTAAATGAGCTAAAAAGAGACGAAGCGGCGTTGGTCCACTATACAAAAACGCACGAACTATCAACTGATAAGGAGATCGTTCGCCAGGCTTTGGAGAAAAAAGCCGATCTATTGTTAAGGATGAAAAAACTTTCTGAAGCGGCCAAGGCTGCCGAAGCGGTAATTAAATTGGACCCAAAAAATATTCCGGCCCGCAACGTATTTGCCAGTATTTATTTAGTGGCGGGAAAAATCGATACCTCGATCGAGATCTTAACCGAAATATTGAATATGAAATTAGACGGAAAAGTAGAAAATATTTATCAGAACAAGGCGATGCCGAACTTCCTTTTAGGCAAAGCGTATGAATTAAAGGGCGAAAAAGAGAAGGCAAAGAGTTGTTACGCTAAGGTAAGAAAGATATCTCCAGAACTGATGGGGGCTAACTAAGATGGGTATTGAACAACTAAGTCAACAGAATTTAGCGGTTATGTCCAACCTTTCAGCGGTTGAGAACCTGGGTCAGGTCCTCCGCTCTGAGATGGAGCGACAGGCCAATACCGATAATGCTACCAAGGTTGAAGAGAGCGCGCTTAAGAAGGCTTTGGACGGGAAAAAGGGGAAAGTAGGGACCGGCATTCTCGTTGGCCTTGCCGCTAAACTTGCCGGAAAAATGCCGACCAATAAGCTTCTCAATAATCTCAAAAATGAGTATGAACTGCTTTACGGTAAAGAGGATGCCGCTCAGGATATGGTTGATATCAGTAATCCGATCTTAAAAGCGGCCAAGAACCAGAAGCAGGGGCGGAATGGCGGCCAGCAGATGGCGGACGGGGATGAGGCCCTTCCGCAAAAAGCGACCACGGTTAAAGATTATATCGGCGCCTATTCGCAAATGCTGGTTAACGGCGGAGCGCAGACCAAAAAGAAGCTGGAGCAAATTGAAAATGAGCTGCTTAACGACCGGGGAGTATCCTTAAAAGATCTGCAGAGTACCAAGGCCAGCGTAGCCAATAGTGTCCGGTCCGAAGTTTTAAAACAGATCAAACAAGCTTATATTAACCATCTTCTCAGCGGGACTAAATCACTGGCCGGAATTCTGGCAAAGAAAGAGCTGAACGGATTTATCGACTACGCGTTTATGAACGATAACCTCGGAGGATATGACTTTGGCGGTATGGACGGCCACCTTCAGGGAGCGGTTGATAGGGTAAAAGAAGATTCTCACCGCGATATGCGCGATTTCCTGGATGACGCTATCTCTAAAGAGGTTGTGAAGAAATCTTTGGGGAAAGACGGCAAGGCGGTCGAAAAAGAGATCAGCGAATTGATCAAGCTTGGCTCGAAGGTGGGATTTGACGTGGGCGATTTTGTCAAAAAGATCCCTAAGATGAAAGATGACCTGGGGCTTAACGCGATCATCGATTTCGAAGACGCGCCCAATGCTAATGCCAGCGCGAATAACAGTGATCAGCGCGAAGGGCACCGTTACCAATATACACACGACGAAGAGCGGGATATCTTGACCGATAAGCTGCGCGCGCTATACCTGCGCAGGGCGGTTTATGGGGATATGCGGACCGTGTTGACCACCCAGATCAAGATGGTTAAAATGCAGAACGGATTGATCAAGTTAGGGGTTAAGAACTTTGATGAGATCGAGACCGAAGGAAAAGCGCTTGCCAAAGTGAAATTATTTGAAATGTTGAACGAAGCATTTGAAGAGCGGGCGACCTATGCTAAACTATCGGGGGTAGCCTGGAAGATGACCGAGCGTAAGCTTAAGACCGTATTAAAGAACCTTGAAAAGCTCGGAGTTAAGTTATCTCAGACCGAATTAGACCAGATTCGTGATAAGGCGAATACCAAGATGTTCCGCGAAGCCGAAGATGAATTTAGATTAATTCAAACGGCTATTGAAGCTCGAGGAGAAATTGCTTATTTAACCAATAAGAGAAAAATGGCGCATGAGATTCTTGAGCGCCTTGCCGAAGAAACGGGATTTGAAGCGCCTGGACATGAAATTGCAATTTCGATCCAGGAAGCGTGTTAGTAATGTTATTAAAAGGAGGGAATTGTTATGAATATAGGAGAAGTTGGAGGAATTGGAGGGAATGCGAACCAGAATCAGAGTATTACAAAACAGTTGAATGAGGTCATTAAAGATTTAAACAGTATGGGAAGAAAAGTTAGCGAACAATTTGACCAAATGCACAAGGAAGTTAAAAAAGACACCGTAAGAACTATGAAAGCAAAAATTGAAACAGCTAGGAGAAAAGTAGCGCAACTTGCAAAAAGAATTGAACAGTTGAGAGTGCAGGGAGATCCACGAGCAAAAAAGCTTCAAGGACAATTAGATGAAGCGAATAGAAAAATAGGACAAATCACAGATAAAATGCCAACTGCAGATAATTCTCAACCACCAACAGAATCAGGTGGATTAGGGGAAGGTTCGGGAACGGTTGTTTAATTAATAAAGTTAGATTTAATAGTTCTGATGGGTTCTCTTTAGTCGGATATTTAGAGACTAAAGATCCTGACGCTCCGACTGTAATTATTTGTCATCCTAAGGGTAGTTCCCACATATATCAGCCGCTCTTATCTCTCGCATCCTTTCTTACCACAAATAACATAAATGTTTTTCTTTTTGATTTTCGCGGCTGCGGCGAAAGCCAAAAGGCGCCGCTTTCATATGGCTGGAATGAGCGTTTTGATGTTGCGGGGGCAGTTAATTACTTAACAAATAGGGAAGATATAAATCAAGATAAGATCATAGGTTTTGGTGTTTCAATGGGTGGAGCAGCCGTGATTTTTGCCGCTGCAGAGTCTAAAAAAATAAAAGGGGTCATTGCTGAAAGTGTTTATCCGCGATTCGAAAATCATGCTCGGATAAAAATTAGTGATAAATATCTTTTACCGGGTACTCAAGAGCAGAAAGCATATCTTGCTGATTTTAAGAAGAAATTAAATATTGACGAGGATATTGCCCCAATAAATTATGTAGGAAAAATTTCCCCCCGTCCAATCCTGATTATTCATGGTGATAAGGATACGGATGTTCCCGTGGAAGCTGCTGATAAATTGTACGAAGAGGCTGGCTTCCCAAAAGATATATGGACCGCTAAAAATGGAGATCATTTTAGTTGTTATACGGTAAACCCGCGTCTTTATAATCAAAGAGTACTTGATTTTATCAGACAATACTTTTAACTCTGATCCGAGGAAAACTATTTTATTTTCTTTATCCAGCAGCTGCTAAAGTGGGTAGGGGACTTTTTTATCTTCTTATAATTAGGAAAGACTTTCATTAGCTTATTAAAATGATTTAAGTACATATAATGCCCCGCCCACAGAATTTCATAGTTATCACTATTAGCAAGAATTGATTGGACCAGGTATTGTTCATTGAACAGAAAAAGCAGGCCAAAAATGAATTCTTTGGGGTATTCCGCCGGCAGAAATATGTCATGGACATGGACAATGACATCCTTTTTTAATCTCGGCAGAATATTTGTATATTCAAGCTTAACATCGCTATCAATCTTTAGCACATGGGAAGAATCGATAAATAGAAAGTCGCCGGCTTGAAGCTGGTCAAATAACTTAAGATCAGCATCTTGTATTTTTTTTGTAATAAGTTCTGATAAGCCGGGGAAGCCGGCTTTTAAAAAGTTACTCGGGAAAGGCTCAATCGCAATAAGTTTAGTGTCCTCTCCATTCTCCTCTTTGTTTTTTAGGCATGCTTGTGCCGTTAGGAGGGTGGAAAACCCCGATCCGATCTCGATTATCCTTTTTGGTTTAAAGTGCCGGATCATGCAGTAAAGTGAATACCCATCGATACCATCGTATTTACCGTTGAGCAGGTAATACTGGTTGGCGGTAGCTGTTTTTTTAATTGGTATATCATTATATTCCTTTTGGAATTTACTGAACTCATTAAGCAATGCCAATTGGTCTTTTTCCTTAAAATCGAGGTTTGGGGTAGGGGGGATCTTATCCCAGAGCTCGTTATTTAATTTATATACTTCAGGGAGGGGAGAATAAAAATGGTTTAGTGTTACGTGAAAACCGTTTTTTTCCCAATAAGGAAAATATTTATAATAATAGTCTTTCCAGTTTTCTGGTTTTGGGAAGCATTTGCGAATAATTAATGGGATAAGTTCGGCAATTTGATCGGCTTCTAGCTTATTCAGTTCTTCTAATAATTTTTTCTTATCCATCTCAGAGGATCTCTTCTAAACTAATTTTTCCTTCATACAGCGCTTTTCCTACGACACAACCTTCGGCTCCGGTCTCTCTTAATTTTTCGATATCTTCTTTCGAAGAAGCTCCGCCCGAGGCAATCACCGGAACGCTCACCTGGCCGATAAATTCTTTGATCCCCTTGTAATTCGGGCCGGTCAGCATTCCATCCCGGCTGATATCGGTATAGATAAATCTTTTTACGCCCAGGCCGATCGCTTCTTTGGCCAGGGTTAGAGTATCTTTTTTAGAAACCTTGGTCCATCCCTCGGTAGCGGCCATCCCTTCCTTGGCGTCGATCGCGACTGCGATCTGCCCGTCGAATTCTTCACAGAATTTTGAAAGCATGTTCGGATTGTTTACGGCAGTGGTCCCTAAAATAACGCGGTCGATGCCGAAGTCGATCAATTCTTTGATTACATCTATGTTTCGGATGCCGCCGCCGGCCTGAATGGGGATATTGGTTTCTTTAATGATAGATTTAATAATCTCAATGTTTTTAGGTATTCCGGTCCGCGCTCCGTCAAGATCGATAATGTGCAGGCGTTTTGCCCCTTGTGATTCCCAGCGTTTAGCGACCTCTACCGGATCTTCGTCGTAGACCGTCTCCGCATCGTAGCGGCCTTGTTTAAGCCGGACGCATTTTCCATTTAATATATCAACTGCTGGTATTATTTCAAACATAATTTCCCAAAGTTCCTGACGATCTTTAATCCGACCTCTCCGCTCTTCTCCGGATGGAACTGGATCCCAAAAAGATTGTCTTTCCACACCGATGACACAAATTCTATACCATAATCGGTCCTGGTGGCAACTGACATCTCATCTTTGGGGATCACATGGTAAGAGTGCGCGAAATAGACCATGCTTCCTTCCTCGATCCCTTCCAGGATAGGGGAATGGTGCTTGATCAATAATCTATTCCATCCCATATGCGGAACGCTCTGGTTTTTCCAGGGGGTCCCTTTGAAATTAAATTTTCTTACTTCGCCTTTTAATATTCCCAGTCCTTTCTCTTTCCCCTCTTCGGAGCTTTCGAATAGATGCTGAAGCCCTAGACAGATACCTAAGAAAGGTTTATTTAGCGCGATCCCTTCTTCGATCGCCCCTTCCAGGCCGTTATCACGGAGCTCTTTTAGCGCGGCATCAAATGACCCGACTCCAGGAAGGACGATCCCCTTTGCGGATCGGATGAATGATTTGTCTTTACTTACTTCCGCGGGAAAACCCAACTTTTGGAAGGCTTTTTGGACACTTCGGAGGTTGCCGCTGCCGTAATCGATGATTGCTATAGACATTCCTCACCCCGCCCCTCGACAAGCTCGGGGCACCCCTCTCCACTTCGTGGAGAGGGGACTAATTTTCTTTTAATTGTTTTTAATACGAAATCAATCTTTTTCATTATATCTTTGTTTTTAAATCTTAGAAATTTGATTCCTTTACTTTCGATAATTTCTTGTCTAATTCTATCATATTCTTTTCGATTAATGTGTATTCCTCCATCGATTTCTATAGCTAGTTTTTTCCTGGGGCAATAAAAGTCAAGAATAAAACGATCAATCGACTGCCAAAGTAATTCTTCTGCTTCCGTTGAATCTTTTCTTGAGGATCTAGCGCCGTAAATTATTTGGCGATTACTTTTCATTTATGGTACTGATTCCCCTCTCCATCCCGAGCGAAGTCGAGGGAATGGAGAGGGGTGCAGGGGTGAGGGCTATAGACATAAGGCAGCTGCGCCGAGCACGCCGGCTTGATTTCCTAGTTTTGCTTTTACGATCTTAACCGATTTTGCGGGAAGGGTTAGCGCATATTTTTTAAAATCTCTCCGGACCGGTTTGAATAAAAGTTCCCGCATATTCGAAAGCCCGCCGCCGATCACAACCATCTCCGGATTAAAAATGTTTACCAGATTGGCGATACCGATCGCCAGGTAATGCGCGGTCTCTTCGATCGCTTTTAATGCCTTCTTGTCTCCCTGGCGGGCGGCCAATTCGACCGAAACCGCTTCCATTCCAACCTTCTTCTTCATCGCGGTCCCGGAAGCATGCGCTTCCAGATGACCGTAGTGTCCGCAGCCGCATCTTGGGCCGTCAATGTTAATTGTCATGTGGCCAAATTCACCCGCGGTACCGGTAGCGCCGCGGTATATTTTTTTGTTAATAATAATCCCACCGCCGATGCCTGTTGAAACGGTCATATATAAAAAGTGCTTCGCGAATTTACCGGCGCCAAACCACGCTTCGGCAAGTGCCGCGCAATTTGCGTCATTATCGACAAATACGGGGACGTTATACTCTTTTTCAAAGATCTCTTTCAGGCGGACCTTTTTCCATCCCGGAAGGTTGGGGGCCTCAACTACAATACCTTTTTCATATAAAATCGGACCTGGAGCGCCGATCCCGATAGCCTTAATTTTAACCTTTTTACTGCTGATCAGCATATCGATCGCTTTTTTAATGTTATTTATAACTGTTTTTTTCCCTTTTTTTGCTTCGGTGGGGATGTTTACGTCCATAAGAATTTTTCCAGAGGGGGTGGCCAGCACTCCTGCGATCTTGGTTCCGCCTAAATCAATCCCGATAATCATGATTCAATAAGTATAACAAAAAGAGAGGGAAGCTTCAATTATGATCCTGGTGGCAGGCAGGAACCGGACATTATCACGTTGCTGCCATTAAACAAAATTCCTTGACTCCACATATTGATGTATAGTAAAATAGCCCTACTATGAGCGATCTGGGCCAGAGTGATTTTAATGACCAGCCGGAAGAGGGAAGCAGGCATCACATCGAGATCCCGGAAAAGGGGAAGATCATGACCTATGTAAAGAATTTTTTCCTTTTTCTCCTTCTAGTTGCCTTGATTGTTGGCAGTTTCTGGATAAGTTTCCATCTTGGGAAACGGATCTTAGCCCCGGTTAAAAAAGAGCCGGCCAAGAAGCTTGAGATAGCAATCCCTGAGCCGCCGCCTTCGATCGCCGGGTTCCAGAGCTTTGAAGAGCTGGAGGAGAGTGAAGAAATAATCGAGGTTTCAAAGGTAGAGGAGAAAAAACCGGCAGTTAAACCAAAAAAGGTTTATACCGCTCCATCACCGGTCGGCCCTTACTATAAAGTCCAGGCGGGATTTTTTAATGAGAAGTCGAATGCATTAAGGCTTTCGAACCAGTTAAAGGCCAAAGGGATTGACACTTTTATTCGGAAAATTGGTAATGGTTACCGGGTCCAGGCTGGCGCCTATGACAGGAAAGCGATGGCTAAGATCCAGCAGGATGCGTTGAAGAAAAAAGGCTTTGATTCGATAATTATCTACGAATAATCGTACGCGGCGGATCACCTTTCGTATTTTATTCAAGGAGGAAGTATTATTATGGGCGTTTATGATATGATTTTTGGCCATTTTTCGAGGGATTTAGGGATTGATCTTGGTACCGCAACTACTCTAGTTTTCGCCAGAGCGGAAGGGATTATCCTTTGTGAACCGTCAGTTGTCGCGATCGATAAGGATGGCGGCCGCGCTTTAGCTTTTGGAAACGAAGCAAAGGGTATGCTAGGCAGAACTCCAGCCAGTATTGTAGCCGTCCGTCCGATGCGTGACGGTGTTATTGCCGATTTCGAGATCACCGAGATGATGCTTCGCCATTTTATTCATAAGAGCCATAACCGTTCTGCTTTTGTCAGGCCGAGAATTGTAGTTGGTGTCCCATCCGGAATTACAGGAGTAGAGAAGAGGGCTGTTTTGGATGCCGCAATGCATGCCGGAGCGAGAGAGGCCTATTTAGTTGAAGAGCCGATGGCGGCGGCGATCGGCGCTAATCTTCCGGTCTCTGAAGCGCAGGGGAGCATGGTGGTTGACATCGGCGGAGGAACTACCGAAGTTGCTGTTTTAGCTTTGGGCGGGATCATTGTTTCAAAATCGATCCGGGTTGCCGGCGACGAAATGGACGAAGCGATTGTCGCCCACTGTCGAAAAAATTATAATTTATTGATCGGCGAAAGGACCGCTGAGCAGATCAAGATCGATGTCGGTTCGGCTTATCCGCTTTCTGAAGAGAAAACGATCGAAGTCCGCGGACGCGATCTGGTTACCGGCCTTCCAAAAACTTTGACCCTTACCTCTTCCGAGATCAGGGATGCGTTGTCGGAGCCGGTTGCCACCGTAGTGGATGCGGTAAGAATAACCCTGGAAAAGACCCCTCCAGAACTGGCGGCCGATATTATGGACCGCGGGATCGTAATGGCCGGTGGGGGGTCCCTGCTTCGCGGGCTTGATAAATATATCGCCCAGGAAACCGATATGTCGGTTTATGTAGTAGATGACCCGATCTCCTGTGTGGCTTACGGCACCGGAAAAATATTAGAAGAGATCGATACCCTTAAAAAGGTATTGATAATGCCCAAGCGAACAAACCAGTGATCGGTCGAAGACCCTACCGAAAGAGAAAATCATATACCTTAACCATTGTTATTGTTTTGCTCGCCCTCTTTATCTCTATTTCCGCAGTCCGTGACTTTTTTGCGGTGAGGCCGGTCTTTGCCGCGATAACTTATCCTTTTCAATTTGTCGTTGTTTCAGTTTGGAAGGGGGTGACCGGAACCCCCGGCGCGATCATGGACCTGCATTCACTATCGCGAAGGAACGCTGAACTTACCGATGAAGTTAATCTGCTCAGCACAAAAATGCTCTCAATGGAAGAATTGATCAAAGAGAATGAACGGCTAAAAAAATCGCTTAGCTTTAGGAATATCAGCCAATACCGCTATCGGTTATTGCCGGCCCAAATTATCGGGAAAAGCCCGGTCCCCTGGTTTACGATCCTGATTTCAAATAAGGGGAGCAGGGCCGGAGTTAAACTTGACGATGCGGTTATGGTAAAAGAGGGATTGGTGGGCCGGGTGGTTGAGGTCTCGCCCTTTTCCTCGAAGATCATGCTGATTACCGATGTTGAAAGTTCGGTTGCCGCGGCGGATAAGAGAAGCCGTGATTTTGGGGTCGTAGTCGGCGCCCACAGGAACCGGCTGGTGATGAGATATGTCAGTGCGGGGAAGGACATTAAAATCGGGGACGAAATTGCTACTGCGTATATATCGACCGTTTTTCCGCAAGGGATACCGATCGGACATATTTTGCGCGCATCCAAGGGGGAGCACGATCTCTTTTACCATATTGATGTAAAACCGGCGGTCGATTTTTCAAAACTCGAAGAAGTGTTCATCGTTTTATAAAATGACCTTTTTACTCGCTAGTATATATATCTTGGTTGTCTTAATGTTTCAGGCGGTCATTTTTGCGCGTTTGAACCTGTTTGGGGTAGTGCCCGATCTTATATTGGTTTCGGTGATCATTTATTCGGTTTTTAATAGCCAGCAAAGGTCAGCGATATTTTCGGCAGGGGCCGGATTATTACAAGATCTTCTTTCATTTGGTGTTTACTTCAATACGATCGTAAAAGTATTGGTTAGTTTGGTCGTGAACTTGCTAAAAGAAAACTTTATGGGGAACGAATTTGTTTTTTCTGTGGTCCTGGTGGTTGTTTTTACTCCGCTCTCCAGGCTTTTTGAAATAGGAATTCTTTATTTTTTCGGGAGGGCCCGGTTTGATTGTTATTTTATTATCACCAACGCAATTTTAGCGACGGTATATAACATGCTGTTTGTCCCGGTCCTCTTTCCGATCGTAAAAAGGATCAGCCATGCTTAATAAGAATCAAGTGCTGTTTGGGGCGATCATGGCCATTTTTGCATTGCTTTTTCTGCGCCTGGTCCATCTTCAGATCACTGAAAGAGGGAAATATATTAAACTGGCGATCGAGAATGCGGCGAAAACAGTTGCCGAACCCGCCCCGCGCGGGGTTATATATGACCGTTTCGGCAGGGTGATGGTCGAAAGCCGCCCGATCTTTTCGGTCAGGGTGCTCCCTTATGTTTTAAATGCTAAAAGTAAAAATGAGAGGGAAAAAATATTAAATGAGCTTGGTAAAATACTGGGCGAAAAGATCGATACCAAGGTTACCGCGGCGGAGCCTATCATTGTAAAAGACAATATATCTTTGACGACCGCAATCCGCATCGAAGAGCGAAAGCGCGAACTTGCCGGGGTAGTTGTGACCAGCCGTCCGGTAAGGCTTTATAAATATAATAATTTAGCGTCGCATATTTTGGGGCATGTGGGAGAGATAGAGGCGGAAGAATTGGTTAAATCGAGGCGAAAAGGATATCGGTTGGGAGATGTTATCGGGAAGGACGGGGTAGAAAAGATATATGATAAATATGTTCGCGGTAAAGATGGCGGGAAAAAAATTGAAGTCGACGTTTACGGTTCGCCGACCCGGGTGCTCGAATCTTTGGAGCCGGTCCCGGGCGGAGACATGAAGCTGACTTTGGACTTGAAATTACAGCAGGCGGTTGAGAAGGCGTTGGGTGGCCGGGAAGGGGCGGTTGTGGTTATGGATGTAAAGTCGGGAGAGATCCTCGCTCTGGCCAGTTACCCGAATTATGATCCGAATGTGTTTACCGATCCGCTGATAAACTGGAAATGGAAAGAGCTGGGAAAAAAGAATCACCCGTTCATGAACCGTCCGCTGGCGCACTATCCTCCCGGTTCTATCTTTAAGGTAATTACTCTGGCCGCCGCGCTGGAAGAGGGGAAGACGACGACAACCGAGGTGTTCGATTGCAAGGGGTATTACCGGGTCAACAACCGGATCGCAAAGTGTTGGTTAGAGGGGGGGCATGGTCCGGTAGATACATTAGAAGGGCTGGTCTGGTCGTGCGATATCGTATTTTATGAACTTGGTAAAAGGCTGGGGCCTGACCTTATTGCCAAGTATGCTAAAAAATTTGGTTTGGGCGAGCGAACAAAAATTGATCTCCCACAAGAGAAGAGGGGGAATGTCCCGGACAGGCGATGGAAGAAAAAGTATTTAAAGGAAAACTGGTATGATGGTGATTCGATAAATTATGGGATCGGACAGGGATTTGTCCAGGTCACCCCTTTACAGATGGCTTCGGTCTATGCCGGCATCGCGACCGGGAGAAGGGTAAAACCTTATGTGGTCGATGAAATTATGAATAAAGCGGGGCAAATAGTTTATAAAGGCAAGACCGAAGTGATCGGAGGCCTCCCCATATCAGAAAAAAACTTGGAATATATGAGGGCGATGCTCCGGCAAGTAGTAAATCGGGCGACCGGAGTTGCTGCCAGGATCCCTGGATTCCCGGCAGCGGGCAAGACCGGGACCGCCGAAAATCCGGGTAAAGCGCACGCCTGGTTTATCTGTTATGCGCCATATGATGATCCCGAAATTGTGATTTCTGTTTTTGTGGCGCATGGCGAGCACGGGGATAAGGCCTCAGCTTATGTGGCAAGGGATATTTTAAAGTGGTATAAGCAATATCGTTTTAGAAAGGTATATTCGCCCGAGCCGTACGAAGGGCAATATATCCTGCATGGGAAGCGCCGGGTCCCTTACGGGGTTGCGTCAGAATAATAAATATGATATTATTTCTACGGCCTAAAAGGAGAAAAAATGGTTGCTAAAGTTGAATTAAAAGCAAGTAAGAGGGAAGATCTGGGGAAAAAGG
This sequence comes from Candidatus Margulisiibacteriota bacterium, assembly GCA_034723395.1. Taxonomy (GTDB): domain Bacteria; phylum Margulisbacteria; class WOR-1; order O2-12-FULL-45-9; family O2-12-FULL-45-9; genus JAYEOW01. The sequence continues at coordinate 2,579 of JAYEOW010000016.1, read as the reverse complement.
CTAAGAACGCGAGAAGACAGGGCCTGATCCCGGCGGTTGTCTATGGACGTAAATTTAAAGCGATGGCGATCTCGGTAGACAATAAGGAATTTATCAAAAAAATTATTAAATCCGAAGCTGGGCATAACCTTATTTTTACCCTAAAAATCTCGGATGACGGCGTAAAGAAAGATATTCCGGTAATTACCCATAGCGTTCAGCAGAACCCGATGACGGATGATATCATCCACCTGGATTTTATGCATGTCGTTATGGACGAAGCGATAAAGACCGAAGTCCCGGTCGAATTATTAGGCGTTCCGATCGGCGTAAAAGAAGATGGCGGAGTTTTGGTCCATGGATTAAGGGAGATCGAAGTAAAATGTTTACCGGGAGATATCCCTGATAAATATGAATTGGACGTGACTGTGCTGAAGGTTAATGATTCTTTACACGTTTCAGATATCAAACTATCAAACAAAATTGAGATCTTAACTTCCGAAGGCGAGATGCTGGCCTCGGTTTCGTCGCCGACCAAAGAGGAAGAGGAAGCTCCTCCTCCCGCAACACCGGAAGAAGCTGTGGCAGCGACGGCAGAGGGTGAAGATGCGGTTGCTGATGAGCAGGTTAAAGAAAAGGCGGCCCCTGGAGCGGCTCCAGCTAAGGCGGAGAAGCCGGCTGCTGAAGAGAAAAAAGAGAAAAAATAGTACAAGTTTTTGGCGTTTTAACACGATATATATAATAGATGGCGCCATCTGCTATAGTAGAGAATTAAGACAGCTTGATGGCTGTCTTTTCTATTTTCAAGGGGGGGGGGAATAATGGCTCAATTTGGTGCAGAAGGCGCTGGAGTCCATCCTGGTAAGCCGATTATCTGGCCGACTGGAAAAGCACAAAGTTCTCCAGTAAATCAACCACAACAAACGCAGACAACTGGGAATGTGCGCACTTCTCAGCCAACGACAACCCCAACCAAACCAACTGAGGTCGCTCCGACCCAAGCTCCTCAAACTACTTCACCCGCGGCTCCAGCTAAGCCTGCTCCATCAGTGGCTCGACCGTTAACTGTCCAGGATATTCGAACCCATCTTTTAAACAATCTCCAGATAAATCCGAGCGATTTTAATACTAAATTAGCTTCATTAATGCTACGTAATGGCCTGGAGCTTTCCCGTGCTAATTTTGTAAAGCTATCGACTATGTTACAAGGCACAAATAAATCACAAGCGATGCAGGATGCGGCGGTTTTGCTCCTTATGAAAGGGATTGATTCTCCGCAGGCGGTAAAAGTACTGGGACAATATTTTTCGGAAAACCCGGGGATGGCGTCGCAGATGATGACGATCCAGGAAGGGATTGGCAACTTAACGTCGGCCTTGGGGATGGGGAAGGGATTGCTGGACTCAAGCCTTATTTCCCAATTAAATGGTCTCCTTTCCCAGTTTGATGAAAATTTTCAAAGTTTATCACAGAAGTTTTCTGGAAAACCGGGTATCGGGAAAAACCTGATCAACGATGTCCGGGCATTAAAGGCGTTGATGCAGGGGCTGCAGCAAAAGGCGCCAACATCGAATAGTGCGGAAGCACAGGTGCTATCTTCCGCTTTAACCGAATTCCAATCGAAAATGGAAAGTGTTCTGCAGAATCTTTTGGCGCAGTCAATCCTTTCGCAAAAGGGCAGGTCTGAAGTGAATTATCAGTACCATCAAGTGCCAAACGCAATGACCGATCCTCCCAAAGATCTTGAGATCGTGATCAAGCGGCAGGGGGAGGGTAAAAATGCGGTGGTCGATCCAAGGAACACTCAAGTTACCATGTCTATGGAAACCGCCAATATGGGGAAGATGGTCGTATCGATGATCGTTAAAGATGGTAAAGTTTATGTTATATTTGTTTTTTCTGAAAAAGATCACGGCAACGAGGGGCGGGGATTAATTGCCAAGGAGTTTGGCGACCTGCAGGAAAAACTGGCAAAACAAAAATTTATGATCACCGGTTATCAGGTAAAGGTCGACCCGGCGATGTGCAACATTAAACCGTATTTGATCCCGATGATCCCGAGCTTGGAAGCTTTGTTGAAAAAGATTGATATTGAGGCATAATTCATTATGGCAGAAGAAAAACCAAAACCACCGCGTAAAACAGCCGTAGCCCTTCGTTATGACCTGGACCGCGATAAGGCGCCGCTGGTAATTGCCACCGGGCGCGGCCCGGTTGCCGATGAAATCCTTCGGATTGCCGACGACAACAAGATCCCTCTCTATGAAGATCCGGAATTAGCCAAACTTTTATCAAAATTAGAGCTTGATATTGAGGTCCCGCCGGAGCTTTATACCCTGGTTGCCGAAGTTCTTTTCTTTGTTTACAAACTCGATCGTATGGCCCAGAAACGTGAAAGAATGATCGGGAAGATCAGGGAAGAAGAGAAAGATAAAAAGCGTCCCTAAGCTCTACATTATATGATTATTTTTTCGGGCTCCTCAGCAAAAAGTGTGCCAAACTAAACCTCCTAGATAAGTAATGGGAATAAACGCCAGCATCATTTTTCTGATGTAAATTTGGACATTGCGAAAGCCGAAACTTAACCGTTTGATCATTTT
>JAYEOW010000015.1:0-17131 GCA_034723395.1 Candidatus Margulisiibacteriota bacterium | reverse complement strand
GAGCTCGATAGTTGAAAAAGTTAAATGAAATATAATAATTTGTCGCCGACTTGTCCTCCGAAGCTCGTAGAGCGAAGGAGGAAGGCGACACATTGTTGGGATTTTGGATTTTTTAATTTGGATTTAAAGTTCCAAAGTTCGGAATTCGGAATTATTAATAAGGAGGGATTTGGATGTTTAAAAAGATCAGAATCGGCCTGTTTCTGGTAGTTTGTCTAATTCTAATAGGGGGAATAGCATTCGCGGTCCCAACGCTGATGAACTATCAGGGTAAGCTCACCGACGCGAGTAATGTGCCTAAAGACGATGGGAATTATTCTTTTGTGTTTAAATTATACAGTGTCGCTTCTGGCGGCACGTATTTCTGGACAGAGACGCAGACGGTTTCGACCGAAAGCGGCTTCTTCAATGTTCTTCTAGGTTCGGTTACTCCGCTTTCGGCCACCGATTTTACTCGTGAGGCGATCTATTTAGGGATAAATGTTGATGCTGATGGTGAGATGACCCCGCGGCAGAGAGTTGTCCCTTCCGGTTATGCATTTAATTCGGATCTTCTTGATGGCCACGACAGCAGTTATTTTGCGCCGGCGACTGGCGGCGATTACGTCCTCAAAGCGGGCGATGAGATGACGGGGACGTTGACGGTTGGGGCATCTGCGCTGGCGATTTCGGCTGAGGCAACTGATAATGGCGGGACCGCGGTTTATGGCGCAGCAAGCAAGTATGATGGTGGGGGAATCGGAGGGTACTTTTATTCGCATGGGGAAACAGGCAAAGGTATATATGCTAAATCCGACGGCGGAGATGAAAGTTATGCCGGTTATTTTGATCATTCCGGTACCACCGGTGGTGGAATAAAAGCGATCACGAATTCACCCAACTCTGCCAGGGCGGTTTGGGGGTGGGCAACTTCCGGATCCGGAACAACCTATGGCGGATATTTCCGATCTAATAGTCCTTCCGGTTACGGTTTGTATTCCCAAAATACCGCCGGCGGCTGGGCGGGATATTTTAACGGTCCGGTGAATGTTGTCGGAACATTAACGGCTACATCGTCGATCTATACGGATGCGTTTTACGGCGACGGGCAGTACCTGAGCAATGTTGCGACAGAAGGCAGTTACGTAAAGCTTGCGCCTACCTCCGAGCAGACGGTTTCTGCGAGTAAAGCGATCTGGATCCAAAACACGCAGGGAGGAGCGTCGGGGATCAAAGTGACTATGAGCGGCGAGGATGAGACTCTTGCCGGTAATTTTGTAAGCCAGAGCGGTAGTGGTTGGGGCGTTTGGGCACAGGGCGGAAAATATGGCATGGAAGCCCGTGCTGGTACGGGGACCGCCGTTAGAGGTCTGGCGACCGACGAATCCGCGGCGACTTACGGAGGAGAATTCATAACCAGGAGCTCGGCCGGCAAAGGTCTTGTCGCAACCAGCGAAGGCGGGAGTTATTCGGGCAACGGATATTATGCTGAGCTTGCTACCCCCTCCTGGGCCGGATATTTTAATGGGCCGGTAAATGTTTCTGGTTCGATGACAGCGACAACTTTCCACGGCGATGGATCGAATTTAACTGGAGTTGCGACTTCGGGAGATCTGGGCGACTACGTCCTTAAAACGGGCGATGAGATGGATGGAGCATTGACGGTGGAGGTCGGTTCTTCAAAAGCTTATCTTGGAAGGACCGGGCCGGGCGTGCGGGGTGAGGGCGCAAGCATTGGAATCCAGGCTTATACAGAGGGCTCTGGCGGAATTGGGCTTCAGAGCGAAGTGACAGGTGAAGGAACAGCGCACGCAGTTGATGGGCAGGCCACCAATACTGGCGATTTTGAGAATTACGGGGGATATTTCCAGGTGGAAGGGCAGCGGGGCCGCGGCGTATACGGCTTCGCCAATAATAATGTCGGCGCTAACTACGGCGGATATTTTAGGGCGGATGGTAGTTCAGGGGTCGGCGTTTATGGCGTAGGAGATTCGATCGGCTCGGCCGCGAACGTGGGCGGCTACTTTGTGGCAAAAGGAAACAGCGCCGGGGCAAAGGGGATTTCTGCCGAGGCTGCGGGGGCGGCTGCAAACTTTGGCGGTTTTTTTGTAACCAAAAGCAGCTTAGGGACGGGTTTATATGCCACCAGCGAAGGGAGCACTTTGGCTGCGTCTTTGGCAACTCCCGACTGGGCCGGATATTTTGAGGGGCCGGTGAATGTTGTAGGATCGATGACCGCTTCCTCGTATTACTATGATGATGGGACAAGTTTAGAGGGCAAGTATGTGGAGTTTGAGCCGGTATCAAAACAAACTGCTTCCGGGAATAACGCGATCTGGGTGCAGGCGGCGGGCAGTCCTGGTTATGTGGTATCAGCCGAGGCTTCAGCCGACGGGACCGCGGTATTTGGAAGAAGCGTCAACGGGGAAAAGGGAACGCTGGGAGACGGGGCGAATAATGCGGGCGTTCGCGGAGAAGGAACGGTTTATGGAGTTTACGGCCGTTCAAACAACGCCAGTTCATACGGTGTTTATGGAGAGTCGGGGGCGGTCAGCTCGCATGGGCTTTATGGGAGTGCCGGAGGGGACAGCAGTTACGGGGTCTACGGAGTTTCCACCGGAGGGGCTATTTCTATCGGGGTTTACGGAGCGGCGACTGATACTACTTCCTCTACGAATTATGGAGGACGATTTAGTGCGGCGGGAATTAATGGCTACGCGGTTTACGGGAACGCCAGCAATGCGTCGGGTAACACCAACCATGGCGGCCATTTTACTTCTGCTGGGACGCAGGGGGCGGGGGTCTATGGGTCCAGTTCTCATAACTATGGCGGACAGTTTATAGGCGGGGGCCTCTCCGGCATAGGTTTATACGCGAAGGCCAACGGAACTACGGGATTTAATTATGGCGGCTATATCGTGACACGCAGTTGGCAGGGCACCGGTTTGCTGGTTACCAACGAAGGGACCGGCATTCACCATTACGCTAAATTCGCAGATCCCAACTGGGCGGGTTATTTCAACGGACCGGTGAATATTACGGGGACGCTTTCGGCGGGAGATATTTCCGGTTTTGTAAAAGACACCGGCGATACGATGACGGGGGTATTGACGACTGGAGCGCAGATTATTTCGACGGTTGAAACCGGAACAGCACCTTTCCAAATTTCTTCAACAACCGTAGTTGCCAATCTTAACGCCGACATGGTGGACGGCAAGCATGCCAGTGAATTTTTAACCCAGGAAGCGGCGGATGATCTCTACGTCCTCAAAGCGGGCGATACGATGATCGGGACGTTAACGGTTGAGACTTCCGACTTATACGCGATCCGGATAAAGACGACAAATGGTTCTGGATACGGGATTTCTGCCGAATCGACCGGATCCTTTGGAGGGGTAGGGGTCTACGGAATGGGGGACAATACCGGGGTAAAGGGTTTAGCGACTGCAACCTCGAAGTCTACCTTCGGGGGATACTTCACGTCGGTGGCGGGATCGGGATATGGAGTAGTCGGTGAGCATCTAGGCAGTAGCGGTGGAGGTATGGGCGGATATTTTCAGTCCAATGCCGATGATGGGACCGGAGTGTGTGGTTTTGCGATCTCAACGGAAGGTACCAATTACGGCGGTCGATTTCGCACCAGCAGCACGGATGGGATGGGCCTGTTGGCAAGCAGCGAAGCGGCAGGAGGCAATGGATATTATGCCCAGCTGGCGAGAAACGACTATGCCGGATATTTTGAGGGGCCGGTGAACATCACCGGTACTCTGGAAGCGCCTGAGTTGTCGGGTTATGTGAAGCTGGGACCCGGTGGAGCGCAGACGGGAGGAATACACGCCATAAATGTGGAGGGGACCGATTATGGCATAGAAGCTAAGGCGACGTATATAGGCAGCAAAGCCACCTATGGAGGAAAATTTACTTCTTCGAGTGACAATGGATATGGTATTTATGCCGCGAATGATTCGGGCGCGGGGTCGGGGGGGGGTGGTTACTTTGAGACCTACAGCCCGAGCGGTTACGGCGTGTATTCTTATTCAGGCTCAAACGAAGGAACAAACTATGCCGGATATTTTTACTCGACGAGTGATGATAGCATCGGATTATATGCTACCAGCGAGGGGAGTGGTATGGGAGCTTCTTTGGCTACTCCTACTTATGCCGGTTATTTTGAAGGGCCGGTGAATGTTGTGGGATCGATGACCGCAACGGCCGGTTTTTACGGCGACGGATCGAATTTAACTGGAGTTGCGACTTCGGGAGATCTGGGCGACTACGTCCTTAAAACGGGCGATACGATGACGGGAGTGCTGACCGTAGATACATCCTCAGTTTATTCGATAAGGGCGCTAAATTCGTCTACCGAAGGTCGAGCGGTTTATGGGATCGCTTCCAACGCTAATTTAGGAACAAAATACGGCGGTTATTTTCAAGCTAACGGGCAAAATGGACATGCGGTCTACGCAAACGCCACGGGGACAAATGGTTTAGGAGTTTGGGGCAATTCGACACATATTGGTCTTTATGGGGTTGGTCCGACGGCGGGTGTTAAGGGAAATTCAAGTTCTTCGGACGGGGCAGGGTTGATTGGGGCGTCCAGCGGGGCTGGGGGAAGGGGGGTTGTTGGCCAAGCTACCAACTCCGGAGCTGTTGAGCATTACGGCGGCGAGTTTTACGCGATGGGGACGCTTGGGTACGGAGTGCATGTGACGGCATATTCGACTACGGGAGCGACCCATGGCGGATATTTTGTAGTAAAAAGCTCCGATGGTATAGGATTGGGAGTAACCAATGAAGCATCTGGCGGAGATGGATATTACGCACAGCTGGGGACTGGGAATTGGGCTGGGTATTTCGAGGGGCCGGTAAATGTTTCTGGTTCTATGACCGCAACTACATTGTACGGCGATGGGTCGAATTTGACGGGGGTACCGACCGGCGGTGCGGGTGGAGATTATGTAGAGCTTGGCCCTTCGGCTATGCAGACTGAAGCTACGCAGCCGTATGCGATCTGGGTAAAGGCTACCAATTCTACCGGGGCAGCTATTTCTGCCGAATCGCCCGCTTCGGGATCGACAAACTATGGCGGATTTTTTAGGTCAAACGGCGGTAGTTCGGTTGCTGTTCATGGAGAAGGGGTAAATTCTTATCGATATGGCCAATTAGGTGGTCTAAACGCTGGAGTTTATGGCTCTGCTGGCCTTGGATCGGGAATTGCGGTAAAAGGACATGCTACTACTGGCGAAGGGACAGCCATTGGCGGTTATTTTTCATCGCATGCTGACGCGGGGCGGGGAGTATATGGCTATAGTAATGGAGATTCTGGTGTTGGTGGATATTTTGCCGTAGGATACGGGGATGGTGTAGGATTGGTCGCAACGACTGAAACCCATGATAATTATGCTCAATTAGCTACTCCGAACTGGGCTGGATATTTCAACGGTCCGGTAAATGTGTCTGGATCGATGACCGCAACTACATTGTACGGCGATGGGTCGAATTTGACGGGGGTCGCGACCTCCGGAGATCTCGGCGCCTATGTTCTCAAGGCCGGCGATACGATGACGGGGACGCTGACTCTAAGCGTTGATTCCGCTCGCGGGGTTTCCGCGATTACCTCTAACTCAGGCGGCTATGGGGTTTATGGATACGCCACCGCGGAGAGCGGCACCAATTACGGAGGGTATTTTGGTACCGATAGCACCGCGGGCTACGGCCTGTACGCGTTGAATAGAATGCAGTCTCCTGTAAGCGAGGCTTATTTAGCTGGAAGTTCATATAAAGGCAGTTATTTTTATCATCCGGACACCGGCAGCTATGCGAGACTAGCATTTTGGGATGATACTTACGAGTACGGCCGGGGGATTGAAGCTAGTGGCAGTAAGTACGGCGGGTATTTTAAAACCACAGATTCCTCCGGTTATAGTCTGTTCGCGACGAATGAGGGGAGCGGATATTCCGGATATGTGGGGGGGCCAAGTTATGGTGTTTATGGTGTATCCCCTGACGGTAATAAGTGGGGATATATAGGATCGGCAAGTTATGGTGTTCATGGGCGATATGATGTAAATAAGTATGGGAGATTAGGTGGGTCTAATTATGGGGTAATGGGTTATTCAGATTCAGATTATGGTGTTTATGGGCAGGTTGCCGGTCTCTCTGACGCGAAAGCAGTCTATGGTTACGCAGCCAATTCCGGGGCGGGAACGAATTACGGCGGATATTTTAGATCACGGGGATCGACCGGAACTGCGGTATTTGCGACGAATGAGGCGAGTGGAACTCATGGAGAAATTGGCGGATCATGGGGAGTTGCGGGATATCCTGCAGGAGGGACAGCCGTTTCTCGCGGTCTGTTGGGTGGGAGCACCTGGGGTGTCTATGCTAACGCATACGCAATTTCCGGAACAACTTACGGCGGTTACTTTAGCAATGCTTCGTCAGCTGGCCGAGGGGTATATGGCACTACTACCAATACCGGCGCGGGTACCGGTATTGGTGGATATTTTCACTCAGCAACTGATTCCGGTATAGGGGCATATGGGTGTGCGTCAGATACAGCCGCCGTTACAAATTATGGCGGATATTTCCGCGCGTGTGGTGATTCTGGAAGGGGAATTTTTGGCTGGGCATCGGATACAGCTGCCGTTACAAATTACGGCGGATATTTTGTTGCACAGGGTGATTATGGAAGAGGAGTTTATGGCTATGCATCAGATAGTGCCAGTACAAATTACGGCGGATATTTCCGGGCTCTTGGGGCCTCTGGTTATGGGGTCTATGGCTACGAAAGTAATACTGGAACTGGCACAACCTACGGAATCTATGGAAGGGCAGCGGCGAGATATAGTCGAGGGGTTTATGGTTGGGCTAGTTATGCTACAGCAGGTTATAGGAACTATGGAGTAAACGGAATTACTTCAGGTCCAGACGGATGGGGTGGCTACTTTAGTGGGGGAGAGGGCATCTATACTTCTCTTATTCGGGTTGGTGGTAATAATCCTATTGGAAATTACAATTATGTTGGCAGTGAAACCGGAATGAGCCACGGGATGACGGGAGCGAGTGATATCTTTTTTAGCGACGATGCTGAGTTCCAGGATAATGTATGGGTTGATGGTACACTAACAAAAGCCGGCGGAACATTCTTGATCGACCATCCGGTAGATCCGGAAAATAAGGTTCTGCGTCATAGCTTCGTCGAAAGTCCGGATATGAAGAACGTTTACGACGGGGTTATTGTGCTAAACGATAATGGAGAGGCGGTCATCGAACTGCCCGGATATTTTGAAGCCCTAAACCAGGATTTTAGGTATCAACTAACCACGATTGGTAACTATGCCGATGTGTTTATCAAGGAAGAGGTGAAGGGTAATAAATTTAAGATCTCTGGAGGGGATCCGGGGATGAAGGTCTCGTGGCAGGTGACCGGTATTCGCCACGATAAGTGGGCGCTGGAAAATCCTATCATTGTTGAAGAGGTTAAGGATAATAAAAGGTTTACACAAGGTGGTTATCTACACCACGTAGAGTTCGGAAAGGACGAGATATATGCAGATTCCTATGCCAGGAACCTGGGTGACCGGTTAGATGTCCTTAAAAGAAGAGGCCTCATCTACGCCCACAAGGCCTTTATGGACATCGAAGTTGATGGCAACAACATCACTTTAACCGGTGAGATGCCGTTTACTAAAGCTGGTGATGTAAAAGTTATTATTGACAAGGACTATGTTAAGTATATAGAAAATCCTGATTACAATATCTGCCTGGTTGATCCTTCTCAGGGTGAGATCGAGATTGTTGAGAGAGCGAAAGATTATTTTATTGCAAAGGTAGAATTTACCGAAGAAATACAAGAGGACAATTATTTACTGGTCGGTATGCAAATGTCGATGAACACCGATAAAGCTTATGAGATGGCAAAGATCAAAGAGAATTGGGAAAAATTTGCTAATAAACAGAACGAAGCTTATGTTCAGGAGTCGACCCGGGCAAAGGTGCCGGTTATCGCCAAAGCGGCCGAAAAGATATTGACCACTTCGGTAAAATCGAGGGAACTTAAGCTTTCGGGGTCAGAGAATGAGAAGCTAAAAGCAAAGGTTGCAGAACTTGAGTTGAAACTTGAGTCCGTTCTCGAGCTGCTTGATAACAAGGCTGATCGGATCGAGCTAAAGACGATCTCAATGACCCAATAATTAAAACATCGTGAAAAATAGATGGCTGTTTTTTAATGCCTAATGAGGGATTGTGGAGGATTACATGAAATCCAAAATCCAAATGTCAAAATCTAAACAAGGTATCCCTCACTTGCGCTCGGAATTTAATTTATATGACAAAAAAATACGATATTAAAGATAGGACTTATCGATTTGCGCTTGAGATGGTGAAGTTTAGCCGAATTTTATTAAGAAATTCAGAGATCAGGGATATTGGAAGGCAGATCATTCGGTCCGGGACTTCCATCGGAGCGAATGTAGAAGAAGCTGACGGCGCCAGGAGCAGAAAAGAATTCGGTAACAAGACTACCATTGCTCGAAATGAAGCCAAAGAAACTGCTTATTGGCTTCGATTGACTATCGATGCCAAATTACTTAACAATACTGCGAATATTGAAAAAGCAAAGATTCTTCTTTCAGAATGTAATGAATTAATAAAAATATTGAGCTCGATAGTTGAAAAAGTTAAATGAAATATAATAATTTGTCGCCGACTTGTCCTCCGAAGCTCGTAGAGCGAAGGAGGAAGGCGACACATTGTTGGGATTTTGGATTTTTTAATTTGGATTTAATAAATATAATGAAAAATAAGCTGTTAATATTTATCTTAATATGTTTAGTTATTTCAGCCGCCTACGCTGCCAAGCGGAGTAGTAGTAACTATGGGATCCAAAGCGACGAGGCAAGAGTGCCCGGATGTGCTTGAAATGTTCTAAAAATCAGGATACAATGTTCTGACATTAGAACAAAATGTTCTGATATGTGAACGATATGAATATCTTTAAAATGTTGGACAAAAATGGTTTTAAAGTAATAAGACTTCTTTCGAGAGGAGATTTTTACCTTCGGGAGATCGCGAGTACTCTAAAGATTTCTACTTCAGTTACTCATTCAACTATAAAAAAGCTGCTTAACTTGGAATTTGTTGAAATTTCTAAAGAAAAGAATAGGAAAATAGTTTTTTTAAAGCGGGAAAATCTTTTGCTTCAAAAGGTAAAATCATTCATTAATCTTAATGAATTACTATCATCAAAAGCTTACTTTGAGCTTAGCAGGGTGGGAGTGGCGGGGATCTACGGCTCTTTTGCCGATGGATCAAACGATGAGCATAGCGATTTGGACCTGTGGGTCTATGCAGAGAGAATGGATCCGGCAAAGGTTTCAAAAATATCTTCAATTTTTGAAAAAGAGCTTAAAGTTGAAACCAATATATTAATATTAAATAAAGATAAGCTGCAGAGAATAAAAAATAAGGATCCCGAGTTTTACTCCCGCATAAAATTCACTTCGATATTTGAAGGAGAGGGAATATTTGACTGAAGTTGATGATTGTTTTAAAAAGAGACTTTTGATCAAAAGCAGGCCAAGCAGAGAATTGGCTGGTAAAAGCATCCGCCAGGCAGAGCATTTTTTAGAAAAAGCTGAAAACTATCTGAAGCTGGAAGATGTCGAAACAATTTCTATCTATCTTTACTATGCTTTTTTTCATGCCGCAAGAGCATTGCTTTTTAAGGATGGAATAAAAGAGAGAAGCCATTATTGTACATTAACTTATCTTGAGCATGCCTATATTAAATCTGGTCAAATATCTGAAAATTACTTAAATATTTTGAGAGCCCTTAAAGAGAGTAGACAGGAAATTCAATATGGTTTTATTATCGACAATACTCTTGATCTAGATATACTTAAAGATTATTCCAAAAAGGGCAAATCTTTTATCAAAGAGATTGGTAACAATATTTAAATTCCAATAATGGTAATGAAAAATAGATGGCTAATATTTTTAATAGCTCTTCTATCAATGACAGCCGCTTACGCTGCCAAGCGGTCGAGTAGTAATTATGGGATCCAGAGCGATGGGATAACGCAGGTTGGAAGTAAAGGGGCTTCGGCAAGCTATATCCTTCGCGTCGGCAACGGAACCGATCTTGGGACCAAAGAGGGATCGGCAAATTTTACCGCCTGGGGCGGCTATACCTACCAAACTAATACAAAACCGGGCACCCCCGAATCATTAGATCAATATAAAGATGGCGGTGTGGTTCAGATATCCTGGCCGGCTGGCTGGACAAATACAACTGTTGAGGTATTCAAAGCTGATATGGATGATCCGGACCCGGGCGATATCCTCACTCTGCAGGTCGAAATTGCCTATAGCGGCGAGGCTTTTACAAATTCGGTAAGCGGGGAGAGTTCCGCGACCGATTATTCGGGAACTACGCTTAATGCTTCGGTCTCTGCCGGAGAAGCAGCGCATGGAGAAGGGTATATCTGGCAGGCAAGAGTAAAAGATCTCGAGAATTATTACAGCGATTGGGTGGTCTTGGGCGGTTCTCCCAACGATTACCGCGCCGATTTTGTCCCGCCGCTAATTCCCGAAATTATTACCGCACTGGCTTCACCCGATGCAGGACCAACTTACGTTTATCTGTCCTGGACTCCAACTACCGACGCACTTTCGGGTCTCGCCGGATATAATGTCTACCGGACCGAAGAGGTTTGGGGGACAGGTTATTATCTATACTTTCCATTGTTAACCGACACAGCTACCGATGATAGCGGAGTATCGCTTGGAAATAACTACTATTATGTGATCGCCGCGCAGGATAACGCGGGGAACATAAGTGATTTCTCCAACGAAGGGAGCGCGCCGCATATGAAGCTTACCCGATCGTTAACTACCGAGGCGCCGATCTCTGGTGGATATTCGGGCGATCCATATGATCCTGTTCCAGGATCAACAATTACCTATACACTTACCTATCTAAATGATGGATTTGCCCGCTCTTCAGGAATAGAGATTGCCGATAAGGTGCCGCCAAATTTTACCGAATTTCTGCTCGGATCGGCTACCGGTGAAACATTTCCTACTATACAGTTTTCGAGCGACGAAGGTTTGACCTGGGATTATACCCCATTTGGAACTTATGTCGATCCGAATGTCACCAATGTTAAATGGCTGGTCACCGACGAATCGTCGGGAGCCGAGCGCGAGGTTGAGTTTGGCGTCGTAATCCGCTAGTATAGTCTTCTATGCCGGAACTTCCCGAAGTAGAGATAGTCCGCCGTGATGTTCTTCCTTTCGTAAAAGGGAGAAAGGTAATTAACGTTGAGGCGATCGACCGTCGTGTGATCCGCGGTATTTCATTTAAACAACTTAAGAAAAAGATGATAGGCCAGAAGATCGTTGATGTTAAAAGGCGGGCAAAGTATCTTCTCTTTGAGCTTGCCTCCGGCAAATATATGGTTGTCCATCTTGGCATGACCGGCCGGCTCCTCTTTTCCCCTGATGATTATGTAAAAGTGATATTTGATCTTTCCGGGAAGAGGTCCTTGTATTATTCTGACGCGCGCCTTTTCGGGAAGATAAGATTTTTTGGCCAATATCCCGACCTGAAACTCGGCCCGGAGCCGCTGTCGGATGTTTTTACCCCGGAAGTGTTAAAAGGGATATTGGGGTCGAGGAAGACAAAAATAAAAAATATTCTCATGCAGCAAAGATTGATATCCGGGATCGGGAATATCTACGCGGCCGAGGCGCTTTTTAGGGCAAGGATAAGGCCTCAAAGAAGGGGAGACAGCCTGAAAGATGCAGAGATAAAAAGGCTTCACAGGGAAATCGTAAATATTTTGCACGAAGCATTAGGGCAAAGGGGGACATCGGACAACTGGTTCGTTGACGCGAAGGGAAAAAAAGGCGGTTTCCAGCTCCGGTTGAAGGTCTATGGCAGAAAAGGGGAAAATTGTGTAAGATGTAAATCAAAGTCAAGGGTGAAACGGATAGTTATGGCCCAAAGGGGAACTTATTTTTGTCCAAGGTGCCAGAAATAGACAATATGAAATCCAAAATCCAAATGTCAAAATCCAAACAAGGTATCCCTCGCTCTCGCTCGGAATTTAATTTATATGACAAAAAAATACGATATTAAAGATCGGACTTATCGATTTGCGCTTGAGATGGTGAAGTTTAGCCGGATTTTATTAAGGAATTCAGAGATCAGGGATATTGGAAGGCAAATTATTCGATCCGGAACATCGATCGGTGCGAACGTAGAAGAAGCTGACGGCGCCAGGAGCAGAAAAGAATTCGGTAACAAGACTACCATTGCTCGGAATGAGGCCAAAGAAACTGCTTATTGGCTCAGATTGATTATCAATTCAAAATCACTTAACAATGCTGCAAATATTGAAAAAGCAAAGATGCTCCTTTCAGAATGTAATGAATTGGTCAAGATATTGAGCTCGATAATCGAAAAGGTGAAGTGAAATATAATAATATGTCGCCGCAGGCGACACATTGTTGGGATTTTGGATTTTTTAATTTGGATTTAATTGTCGGGATAGATCCAAAATCCAAATGTCAAAATCCAAACAAGGAAAATATTATATGATAAAAACACATTGTTGGGATTTTGCTTGCCCCGAGCAACTTGTGCCGAGGGGGATTTTTTAATTTGGATTTATAATAGAGGTGTCAGAAATGAAATTAAAGCCTACTAAAATAGTCTGTGTCGGATTAAATTATATAGATCACGCTAAAGAGATGAATAAACCGATCCCTAAAGAGCCAGTTATCTTTATGAAGCCACCAACTACGGTGATTTATAATGGTGATACGATTATTTATCCAGCGATGACAAAAGAATTACACTACGAATGTGAACTGGCAGTTGTGATCAAGGACCACACGGAAAAGATCGAGCCGGAGGAAGCGTTAAAGCATATCAAAGGATTTACTTGTGCGAACGATGTGACGGCGCGTGATCTACAGCGGAGAGATGGGCAATGGATTCGGGCAAAATCGTTTAATACCTTCTGTCCTTTAGGGCCGAGGATCGTAAAAGATATAAATCCGGACAATCTGGCAATAAAAACTTATCTGAATGGCGAGTTAAAGCAGTCTTCCAACACTTCAAATATGATTTTCCCCGTCAAATATCTCATATCATTTATCTCACAGATCATGCCCCTGCAAAAAGATGATGTGATCATTACCGGGACGCCGCCGGGGATAGGGGAGATGAAGGTTGGGGATGAGGTAGTGGTCGAGATCGAAGGGGTCGGGAAGCTTACTAATTATGTAAAATAATCATTTCGCCGTCTTCGATTTTTTCGGACTTATTTTCCCTTTCAACACGTTCTACGGGGAGATTCCTATTGTTAGCGAATTCGGCGACAGTAAGCCCAACATCGTTTTGTCTTGCCTGGTAAAATTTAAAGGGGACGATCCCGGTTGTAAATGCCATCGTATATCTTATCGTTCTATCGCTGCCCAAACTTGCATTCTAATTTGATTTATTATGATAAAATTAGTTGTTGGTGGTTTGTGTAAGAATATTAGAGTATTAGAAGACTAGAGCTGGAGGATCAGATAATCAGAATATTAGAAAATTCTGATACTCTAATATTCTGATATTCCAGTTCTGATAATCTGTTCATCTGATATTCTTAAACAAACATATGAGACTTTTATTAATTATATTGTTAATTAGTTTAATTATCCCGGCAGGTGCCTTACCAATAAAGATCTACATCCCCGTTCCCTTTTTGTGCCAGGCGCCGTACGCCAATTGGAGCCAGCCATGGCAGGATGGCTGTGAAGAGGCGGCGATTATTATGGCGATGAGGTATGTTGAGGGGAAGGGGGTAACAAAAGCGGATGGGAAGATGGAGATTCTCGATCAAGTGGCGTTCCAGCGCAGGAAATTAGGCGGGCATTACGATCTAACTGCCGCACAATCGGCCCAATTGATTAGGGATTATTATGATCATAGTAATGTAATAGTAAAATACGATATTTCAATCGAAGATATTAAGGATGAATTGGCCAAAGGGAATTTAGTTATTACCCCAATGGCAGGGAGAGAGCTTAATAATCCATATTATACTCCTCCCGGCCCCTCTTACCATTATATGTTGTTCAAAGGATATGATGATCGTAGCGGAGAATTCATAACCAACGACCCCGGCACGAAGCGGGGAAGGAATTACCGTTATAAATACCAGGTTGCTTTTAATGCTATTCATGACTGGAAAACGGGCAGGAAAGTGATGATTGTGGTAAAATTGAATCCTGAGCGAACGGAGTGAGTCGAAGGACGTGCGCCTGTAGCTCAACTGGATAGAGTATTAGCCTCCGAAGCTAAGGGTTGTGGGTTCGAATCCCGCCAGGCGCATTTAAAATTTGCGCAAGCAAATTTTAAGGAGAAGAATGAGGAGGAGGAATGAGGGCGTGGTATAATTAATTATATGTTCGATTTCGAGAAGTTTGAAGTATATAAAAAATCAAAGCAATTTGCCAGCGAAGCATCTGGATTAATTTCTAAGTTGAAAGGGATCCACCCTCGTATGATTGATCAACTCCAAAGGGCTAGCCTTTCGATCCCATTAAATATTGCTGAATGGGCGGGACGTTATTCGAAAGCTGACAAAAGGCACTTTTATGTTATTGCTCGTGGTTCGGTATTCGAGTGTGTTGCAATAATTGATATTGTAAACGATGTGGGATTGATTTCAGTTCAACAAAAAAATGATTTGTATAAAAAGCTTGAAGAATTGTCTAAGATGATATCTGGGCTTATCAATTCTCAAAGATAATAAAATTCTCATGGAATTTTTAAAGTCAAAGAAAAATCAAATATTGCTTTCGGTTATTCTGACCATGATCGCCGCCTTTATCGCCTTCGCTCCGTCGCTGAATAATAAATTTGTCGAATGGGACGACAAGGAAATGCTGCTGGAAAACGATAAGATAACTTCTCTTTCGCCGGGTAGCATAAAAACTATGTTCACCGCTTCGCATTACGGCCTTTACCACCCGCTGGTCCATGTGTCCTATGCGATCGAACACCACTATTTCGGTTTTAATCCGGTGGTATACCACTGGACAAACCTGATTCTCCATTTGGCTAACGCCACATTAGTTTTTTGCTTTATCTATTTGTTATCAGGAAATATTCTAATTGCTTTTATCACCGGGCTTATCTTCGGTATCCATCCGCTCCAGGTCGAGTCGGTCGCCTGGATAGCGGAGCGTAAAGATGTATTGTATGCGTTCTTTTTTCTCACATCTCTCATATCATATATCTTGTATCGTGATTTAGACCAAAAAAAATATTATTACTTAGCTCTGTTGCTTTTCTTGTTTTCACTCCTATCAAAACCGATGGCTATTTCACTGCCATTGGTTTTGATCTTGATCGATTATTATCGAAAACGTTGGAATTTAAAAGATAAAATACCATTTTTTGCGTTCTCTGTTCTGTTTGGAATTATCGCTATATTAGCAAAGCAGGCAACCGGCGGCTTAGTTGTCCCCGAACCACCACTCTCTTTGATGAATCTATTTATATTGAGTTATCGAGTATTGTTTTACTATTTGCCCAGAGTGTTCTTGTTGTTTAATTTCACTCGATTATTCCCCCACGCCTCGTTTATCCCCGAACATTTGCAGGAAAGCTTCACCTTATTACCATTTAGCTTTTTAATATCCCCACTATTGTTAATTTTATTGCTGGGGGGGCTGTTTTTACTGTTTCGTAAGAAGATAAAAGTCATGTTCGGTCTCTTATTCTTTTTTATTGTGATCGCTCCCGGGATTTTATTTATCCAGGTAGGTTATTTTGCCGATCGTTACGCATATCTTCCGGTTGTAGGGATATTTTATCTGTTTGCCGAGGGGACTGTCTGGTTTTATCAGGATAAAGTTAAAAACAACAAATTGTTTAGCAAGCTATTTATTGTTTTGCTGGTTGTGCTTATCCTAACCACGCTGAACATTACTTGGAGAAGGATTAGTATTTGGCGTGATAATCTCTTTTTAAATAATGAAGCTTGCAGGTTGTTCCCTGGCTTTTATGAGTCGTTTATGAACCGCGGGAATGTTTATAAGCAGAGGAAGGAATACCTAAAAGCTCTGGAGGATTACAATAAAGCGCTTAGTATGGAGCCCGATTCCAGCAAGGTATTAGGTAATCGAGGGTCTTTATACCATGAGATGGAGGAGCATCATCTAGCCGTTATCGATCTAAGACGCGCAGTTAAGATCGATCCTGCAAAGCATAAAGCGTTTAATAACCTGGGTAATTCTTTAGGGCAAGTTGGTAAATTGAAAGAGGCTTTACAGGCGTATAGTAGTGCGATTTCTGTAGGGCCGGAAAGGGCAATCTATTACCACAATCGGGGTAATACATATCTTCATATGGGAAGAGATCATAAGGCAATTGCCGATTTTAGCAAAGCGTTGGATCTGGATCCAAAGTTAAAAGAGACCTATTTTAAACGAGGTGAAGCTTATTTTAAACTAGGAAAATATTCTAAGGCCTTATCCGATACACGCAAAGCTCAACAGCTCGGATTTATCGTTGATCCTGTAATTATTGAACTTCTTGAAAAGAAGATAAATGTCTATTGACCCCCCGTGTCAAATCATATAAAAACCTAACCGAAATGAGTATCGTTAAATCAACTAAGACCTAACCGAAATCACCTCCTTTGCTTTTATTCTTTTTGATATGCCTTTACGTTTAGCTTGGTATACCTGCAATAAAGAATAGAGTTTCCGATCAATAGTTCTTTTCAGGGCGGCGGGGTTAAGTTGTTCGTATGAAGCCTTAAGTTGCTTCCTGGTTTGTTGGTTAATCTGTTTGGATTCCATCAGCCGCCGGTAAGGGGTTTTGGCTGGCTCATATTGACGTTTTCTTTTTGCCCCGATGCGGACCTTTTTACGCAATTTCATAATTGGCTGGAAGAAGTTTTTGTACAAGCGGACTTCATTGCGGTATAAATCGTTAATGATGGATAGCTCTTTGAGAGTATCATAACGGAAATAGCCAAAGATTTTGCGGACATGAGTCCAGTTCTTTTGTTCAACATAAGCATTGTCGTTTTTCTTGTTGGCCCGGCTTCTAGTAAATTCCAGCTTTTCTTCATTGCAG
>JAYEOW010000014.1:0-4668 GCA_034723395.1 Candidatus Margulisiibacteriota bacterium | reverse complement strand
AAGGACGGTAAACCGATCTTTGAGCAGCACCTGGCGTATCCGACTTCTCCGGGAGATTATTTTATCTTTAAAAAGCATGATAATTATGTTTCAAATATTTATCACGACCAGACGCTTGTTCCGATGGGAGGGGTTATTAGCAGAGAGGGAGAATCATGGATATTCAGGGATAATCAGGGGAAATGGAGGGATGTCACAAAAGCGATTGCGATTGATCTAAAAAGTCCTCCGGATGAGAGAGAATATACCTATTATGATGTGACGAAGAATCCAAGCGGTGAAGTAGTCCAAATGAAGTGGGGGAGCCAGCCGTTTGGACGGTTTGCGCTGCAGACAACGAAAGACTGGAAAGTCGCCTGGCCCGAACTGATTCATTCCTCCGGTGATCTGATCATGGAAGAAAGACAATTAACAAACGATCTGATCAAGGTCCTAACTGCTCCACATGATGAACTAAATGATTGCGTAAAATATAGCCAGAATTTCGATCTATATCGAATTTGTTATGAGTTTGTCCAGAACCCAAAGCGGACCGATCTGATCCAGCCAAAAGAGCGTTCGGCTTATCGTTTATATCACAAGCTACCTTTGACTGAAGACGAGCTGGCGCTCTTGCCTAAAGACACCGTAATTGCCAATAAAGTTTTAAATAACCAAAAACTTTCAAATGCAGAGATCAAGGTTCTAGTCGATGAGGGAATTGCTTATAAGCGGAGGGGCAAACTAAGAATCAATATGCAAAAGATTATGGGATTGCAGTTTGACACTTACCAATATGTGGTAACGATCCAAAAGTATGCTCATCACTATAAGATTCTTAAAAGGCATTGGAAAGAACTTTCGGGAATTCGCCGAGCTTTATTAATAGATTTTAATACCTTTGTTATCAAAGATACTCAGCTTTTTCACAATTTTATGCGAGAGTTGATGTTAAAAAGGAACGATCTGGAAAAGTTATCGCAGCCTGGAGCGCTAGAGTTGTTAAACGGGATGTTATGACCCGTTAAGCTGAGAGTGCAGGTATATCAGAGAGCAAGCCGATAAGCCGGGTTCTGTCTGGGACGGTAATCTATCTGGTCCCGCTGTTGCCAGCGGGATCGTTGCGACCTACTCGGACTTTTTAACGGACGAGCTATCCTTGTCCTTTTTGGTCTTGCTCCGCGTGGGGTTTAGCGCACCGTCCCTCACGGGACTGTCGTGTGGGAGCTCTTACCTCCCAATTTCACCTATTGCCACCCAGCCTTTAGGGCTGGGTTCGGCTGTATCATTTCTGTGCCACTTTCCATAGTCTCGCGACCTGTCGCCGTTAGCGACCACGCTGCTCTGTGGAGCCCGGACTTTCCTCCCTGAGCGACGCCGCTTGTGGCGGAGTCGAAGGGCTACCGTCTAGCTTGCTCTCAATGTTCGTCAATACCGCGATTGGCCAATTTATCCGCGTGTTTGTTCTCTTTCCGCGGGGTATGGTATATCATAATCTTTTCGAACTTTTTTAGCAATGATTTCACTTCGTTGTAAAGAGGGATGAGGCCATGATTTTTAACTCTATATTCACCACTGATCTGTTTTACTAATAGTTCAGAGTCAGAAAAAGCCTCTGCATTCTTTTGTCCCATATCGAGGGTCTCTTCAAGCCCGCGGATAAAGGCCATATATTCGGCCTGGTTGTTGGTCGTTTTGCCGATGTAATCAGCTACTTCCATCAGGACCTTCTCGTCATTGCGGATAACTACGCCGATCCCTGCCGGCCCCGGATTCCCTCGAGCGGCGCCATCGGTAAAAATTTGTACTGCCATCATTATCTAGCGTATAACAATTTTTTAAGTTTAGCAAGTGGAAGGGTATTTATTGTATTTTTCTTCTCCAACCAGCCCCTCCGCGCTGTAATTACCCCAAACTTCATTAATTCCAGCTGATCTGTCGAATGAGCATCGGTGCAAATTGCGAGTTTTACACCTAATTCCTTTGCTCTCATGCAATAAATATCGGCCAAGTCGAGCCTTTTGGGATGGGCATTGATTTCCATCACCACATTAAATTTCTTTGCCGCCTGCAGCACTTTTTCCATATCAAGTTCATAGGGATCGCGTTCGTTGATCAATCGGCCGGTGGGGTGGACGAAAATGTTTACGTATTTATTCTGTATCGCTTTAATGATCCGATCGGTCATTTCTTTTTTAGGCATTTTAAAGCGGGAGTGGATTGCCGCTAGAACGATGTCCATTTCTTTTAATGTCGTGTCCGAATAATCAAGATCACCGTTCGGGAGAATATCAACCTCGGAGCCGGCCAGAATTTCTATCCCTTTAACCTTTTTGTTGGCTGCCTTGATCTTTTTTAGATGTGCCAGCATCTCTTTTTCATTTAATCCGCCGGCGATGCGAGTGGATTGAGTGTGGTCGGTGATTGCGATATATTCGTAACCTAGAGCTTTGGCAGCCATTGCCATTTCTTCTATCGAGTTTGAACCGTCGGTTGCTTTGGTATGTATATGCAGATCGCCTTTGATATCTTTTAGCTCGACTAACTTTGGAATTATTTTCTTGGCAGCTGCTTCAAATTCACCGCGCATCTCTCTGAGCTCCGGGGGTATATACTGAAAACCGAATTTAGTGAACATTCCCTCTTCACTTTTTCCATTGATCTGCTTTTTCCCTTTAAAGATCCCGTATTCCGAAACCTTCCACCCATTTTTCTGGGCTAACTGCCTGAGATGGATGTTATGAGCTTTGCATCCGGTAAAATAATGGGCGGCAGCGCCAAACGATTTAGCTTCGACTACGCGAAGATCGGCTTGCATATTATTTTTTAGAATAACCGAAGATTTTGTTTCGCCGCGCGCTAAAACATCCCTTACCACCGGAAGTTTTGTAAAGGTCTCCATGATCTTTTTTGGGGTGGGGGAGATAACTAGAATATCAATATCGCCGATAGTTTCTTGTCCGCGCCGTAAACTTCCGCAGGGAAGAATATTTTTAACCTCTTTAAGTTTTTCTAACTCCTCAACGATCAGTTCAGCATAGGCGGTCGCTTCATCCAAAAGATAGCGGCCACGGCTCTCTTTTTTTATCTGAAGGCCCCGCAAAATATTTTGTTCTTTCTTTGCTCCGAAGCCGGGGAGATTGCGCAGCTTTTCATCTTTGGCCGCTTTTTCCAGTTTCTTCAAACTGTCAATTCCAAGCTTTCGATAAAGCAGGTTGGCGGTTTTTGGCCCCATACTTTGGATGCTGGCGATATCGAGGAAGCTTTTTGGGAATTCTTTGAGGAGTTTTTTATAAGCGGATATTTTCCCGGTCTTAATTTGGTCTTCGATCTTTTCAGCGATATGCAACCCAATTCCAGGGATCGTTTGCAGGGCTTTTATCCCGCCTTCGGCATAAACTTCCTCTATGTTTTCAGGAAATGCTTCGATATTTTGCGCGGCTCTACGGTAAGCGCGGGCCTTAAAGGGGTTCTCATCCTTTAGCTCGAGGAGATCTCCCATCTCCCAGAATATTTTGGCGTATTCAAAGTTGTCCATGCCTCATCCCGCTACAATCGCTTCGCCGAATTGTTTAGCGTGTTTTGGTCCGTCAGCGGTGATGATCTTTCCATCGACTTCCAGGCCGCTGCCGGTATAATTTGCGCCGTTCTTTACTAAAAGATAGCTGACACCGGAAAAACAGGTCGTTTTCTTCCCTTTTAATAATCCTGCTTTGGCAAGAATGCCGGGCGCGGCACAGATCGCGGCAAGAATTTTGTTTTGTTTTACTGTTTCTCTGGCAATTCCCTGGGTGAGGGGATCATCGAAGAGATCATAGCTCCCCGGTCCTCCGATAAAGATGATCGAATCATAATCGGAAACTTTTATATCTTTTAGGGCAATATCAACTTTGGCGGTCATGCCGAGTTTTCCGGTTGCGTTTCCGGTTTGGGTGGAGGCGGTGGTAACCTTGGTCCCCGATTTTTCTAAGATCTTTTTAGGGGTATCGTATTCTTCGTCGCGGAAACCGTTAAATGCGATTATCATTACCGCATTCTTAATCATGGTTAGTCACCATTAATTTCAGTTTTGAACTTAAAGAGGCGCATAATATCTTTTTGGGAGATGATCCCGATCATTTTAGAATTTTCTATTACCAGCAGTCTGCCAACCCCATTATTCGCCATTTTGCCCATTGCTTCAGTCGCATGCGCATTTTTGCTGATGATCAATTCATTTCCGAGGGGGACCATTATATCTTTAGCGGTCGTTTTAGGCCATTCTTCTCGTTTGACATCCTTTACGTTGTGGAGGGTTGCAAGCCCCAGCAAAACATCGTCTTCGACCACCGGGAAAGCGGCGTGACGGTATCTGAAAAAATAATCGTCAATCAGTTTGTCCAGTTTGATGTTTGCCTCTACGCTGATGATACCTTTGGTCATTAGATGGTCAACCTTTACTCCGCCGAGCATTTTTTTTATGATGATCTGGCGATAGCTGACGCTGGCCGCTTCATAAAGGAAGAAGCCGATAAAGATAAACCATATTCCCGGGATGACCAGTCCGGTAAAGAGATTGAGAAAACCGATCCCCATTAAGAAGAATGCGAACCCTTTGCCAAAGGCGCTGGCGATGGCGGTCGCTTTTTTAATGTCTTTGTAATAATTCCAGAGGATAGAACGAAATATCCTCCCCCTGGATGGGGGGAG
>JAYEOW010000013.1:0-4714 GCA_034723395.1 Candidatus Margulisiibacteriota bacterium | reverse complement strand
AGGCTTGCAGATGGAAAATTTTTGCGATATCATTCTTCATGTGGTAGGCTCCTTTCTTTTTTGTGTAAGATAAGGAAAACCTACCACACTTTTACTTATTTTTTAGCACACTCTTTGCTATAGAGCCGAGGAAATTTGCTACAGCCCTCATCCCCTCCCTTCGGGTTTCCCCTTCTCCCACTGGGAGAGGGGGACAAAGCCTGCCTGCCGGCAGGCAGGGGGGAAAGGGTAAGATAATAGGCTCCTTTGAGCGGCGCTGTTCGAGGCTGCGAAGCTGTGTCCAGCCGAGTTAGCCGCGTCTGCTCGCTAGTTCACCACCAAAAAAGTCGCCGGGGTATCATGAGAAAACAATCAAGTAAGAAAAACTATTGTCACTAGGGGCAGAGCCCCTGCACCAATAATTTAACAATCTAGTTTTATTTTATGTGTTTGAGAGCCTTCTTCCCAATATCCTTGCGAAAGTACCTCCCTTTAAAGTTAATCATCGAAACCGCCCGGTAGGCATTTTGGATGGCAAACTTAATGTTATCGCCCAAAGCGGTTACTCCTAGCACTCTTCCGCCAGAGCTAACTACTTTTCCTGAGGAAAGTTTAGTTCCCGCATGAAAAACGTAAGCGTTATCAAGCTGATCGACCTTGTCCAGGCCGGAGATCGTAATCCCCTTCTCATATTTCCCTGGATATCCACCGGAAGCGAGCACAACACAAACTGATGCCCGCTCATCCCACTCGATCTCGATATTTTTCAATTTCCCGTCCGCAGCATCCTCAAAAACAGGTACAATATCGCTCTTCATCCGCATCAAGATCGGCTGGGTTTCGGGATCACCGAAGCGGCAATTGAATTCTAAAACCTTTGGTCCATCGCGAGTAACCATAATCCCGGCATAAATTACCCCTTTAAAGGAAATCCCTTCTTGCTGCATACCAGAGACAAACGGTTTTAGTACATTAATATCGACATCTTCCATTAACCGGTCAGTAACAAGTGACGCTGGAGAGTAAGCCCCCATCCCTCCGGTATTTGGACCATGATCGCCATCTAAAGCTCGCTTATGGTCCTGAGAAGAGGCTAACGGAATGATAGTTTTTCCATCGGTGATCGCAATAATCGAGGCCTCTTCTCCCATTAAACACTCTTCAATTACAACTTTATCGCCCGCTTTACCAAATTCTTTATCCTGCATGATCTTTTTAACCGCATCGACCGCCTCTTCCTTAGTTGAACAGACAATTACCCCTTTTCCTGCGGCTAAACCATCTGCCTTTACTACAATTGGAGCTCCAACCTCATATACATAATGTAAAGCTTCTTTAATGTCATCAAAAACGCCGGACTGTGCGGTTGGTATATCATATTTTGCCATGAACTCTTTGGCGAATACTTTACTCCCCTCAATCAACGCCCCTTCTTGTTTTGGGCCGAAGATCTTTAGCCCTTCCCTTTCGAATTCATCCGCGATCCCGATTACCAATGGTATCTCCGGCCCGACCACCGTAAGATCAATCTTTTTTTCCAGGGCAAACTTCTTTAATCCCTGCAGATCATCCACTTTTATATTTACGTTTTCGGCAAACTCAACGGTACCGGCATTCCCCGGCGCGCAGAATATCTTTTTTACTTTCGGGCTCTGCGCGATCTTCCAGACCAACGCATGCTCTCTCCCTCCCGAACCTACTACTAAAATTTTCATCGTTTGGCCTCCCTGATATCAACTAAAGCCAACTGCGCGACTTCAAACCCATTCCACTCGTTAGCATTCAGATGATAAGCAATATCATATTTTTTGTCATAAGACAACGCTTTCCCCAGGTTGCCGAATCCAAAACCGATCATATCGATCCCCAGGATCTTCGCTTTTAGATGTTTACCGTCAGCGCCCACCGTTCGCATATTTGATAAAGCGATCCCCCTACTGGAAAAGATCGGGACCGGATTTCCCTCTCCATGGGGGTCCAAAACATCCAATTCCTTGACAAGGTTTAAAGTAACTGTGGAGAGATCAACTTCGGCATCAATAAATATCTTAGAACGCAAATCCTCGGGAGAAATCCTCTTTTCCGCTTCGGCTTGTAAGCGTTTTGTCAGCTCGGGGATCTTATCAGCATCGATCTCAAAACCGGCTGCCCCGGCATGGCCGCCGAAATCGGTAAACAGATCACTACAAGTTTCGAGGATATTGAAAATATTTATCCCATCAATCGAACGGGCCGAACCACGCCCTACCCCATCGGTAACACCGATTAAAACTGCCGGGCGCGAAAAACGATCGACCACCTTGGAAGCGACAATCCCGATCACTCCCGGATGCCAATCGGCGCCCGAAAGGACCGCCAAACGATTCTGTTGAATATAATTATCATCCAACCTTGAAAATACTTCTTCCTGAATATCTTTACCGATACCCTGCCGGCGGGTATTTATCTGGCCAAGCTCTTTTGCCAGCTCCCTCGCCTTTACCGGATCATCGGTAACCATAAGTTCAACCGCCTTTGAGGCATGTTCTAATCGTCCCGCCGCATTGATCCGCGGAGCTAAACCGAAGTTTACGTTTCTGATCGAGATCCGATCACCAATCTTTGCCGCATCTGCCAGCTCACTAATCCCGATCCTTTTGCGCTGGTTGATCAGGTTGAGCCCCGCCGCCGCTAAAACCCGATTCTCCCTATTTAAGGGGACGACATCAGCGATCGTTCCTAATGAGGCCAGGTCTAAAAGAGAGGTAAGGAAAACGCTATCTTTCTCTCCAGCTATCTTTAATAGCGCCCAGGCAAACTTAAAAGCTACCCCTGCCCCGGAAAGATGCTCAGATGGGTGGTCGTAAGGGATCATTTTAGGATTTACGATAGCGTAAGCATTGGGAAGCTGGTTGGGAAGATTGTGGTGGTCGGTAATAATTACATCTAATCCCAATCTTCCCGCTTCAGCAACCTCTTCCAGACTGGATATTCCGCAGTCAACTGTAATGATCAGTTTTATTCCAGACTCAGCGATCTTTTTTACCGCATCGATTGAGAGACTATATCCTTCTCCATAACGATGAGGAATATAGTAGGTCGCATCTATTCCCAGGAATCTTAAGGTCTGGAGTAAGATAGAAGTTCCAGTCACTCCATCGACATCGTAGTCTCCGAAGATCAGAACCTTCTCGCCTCTAGCCTTGACCTCCAACAGCCTCCTGGCCGCCTTTTCAACATTTGGGATCTCCATCGGATTACGGAGGTGCGCCAAACGGGGCCGCAAGAACTCTTCGGCCTTAGCCGTATCTGTTACACCGCGATTAATCAGAACCTGGGTAGTTAGAGGAGAAAGTTTAAATTCTACGGAAAGGGATTGCGCGAGCGGTTTATTCGGTTCGATCAGCTCCCACTTGGTATTCACGCCTTCTTGATAAGCATCAATTTCTGGCCGTACTCTACTGGTTGTCCGTTTTCTACCAGAATCTTGACCACTTTACCTCTGACCTCCGCCTCGATCTCGTTAAAGAGCTTCATTGCTTCGATAATACAGATAACTGTACCGGCATCGACATCGTCTCCGTTATTTACAAATGATGGTGATTCGGGTGACGGTGAACGATAAAAGGTCCCGACCATGGGTGAGGTGATAGCGACGGTCCCGTCCTCTTCCTGGTCCTGCGCCTCTGCCTCTGCCTTTGCCTCTGCCCTCCCCTGCACCGGTGATTGAGCTATTCCTACGGGAACTACGCCGCCGCTAACCGGATCGCGGCGAACTTCGTATTTAACGCCGTTTTCTTCGACTGCCAAGCCGCTAATCTCCTCTTCTTTTACAGTTTTAATCAATTTTTTCACCAAATCCCAATTAACCATCAAGCACCTCCGGTGTAACTACAAATTAAGAACGACCAAACCAGAATTAAGAAGAAATAAATAATACCTAATTTAGCAATTAAGAATTTATTATTAGTTATTGTTTCATCATTGATTAATTGGCAATTCATAATTATTCCTCAGGCCCTCCCGATATATTTACCTTCTTGGGTATTGATCTTCAAGACATCGCCGATATTTACGAAAAATGGGACCTGGATAACGGCTCCGGTCTCCATGGTCGCCGGCTTGCCGCCTGAAACGGTATCCCCCTTAAATCCGGGGGAAGTCTCAACCACTTTAAGCTCAACCGACGCTGGCAAATTAATATCCAACGCCTCATCCTCGTAAAATGAGATGTTGACCACAAATCCCTCTTTAAGATATTTGGCCACATCCCCAACCTTTTGGTTGGGAAGCGCGATCTGCTCAAAGGTTGTCTGGTCCATAAAATGAGAAAAATCTTCATCAGCGTATAGATACTGCATCTGTTTATAATCAATATGGGCGTTCTCTATCTTTTCGCCAGCGTTGAACGACTTGTTAATAATGGCGCCGGTGCGCATATTTTTAAATTTGATCTGAATACTTGTCTGCTGTGCTGATCGCTGGTGATGGTAATCGACACAGCGGAAGAGCTGGCCGTCAATGACCACAGTTACACCCGGTTTTACATCATTAATTCGTATAGCCATGAAGGCGAATTATAGCAATTTTGGGGGAGGTTTTCAAGGTGGGGGCACCCACCAACACGGCCTTGACGTATATTTTCAAGTCGTGTAGAATATCTTTCTATGAATATGCAGATTTCACTGGTCCTCCTCTTAAGCTATCTTATCGGATCGATCCCCTTTGGCTATATCATTGCAAAGATGTGGAATGT
>JAYEOW010000012.1:0-4773 GCA_034723395.1 Candidatus Margulisiibacteriota bacterium | reverse complement strand
CGATAATGTCCTTTCTCATTTCTTGCCCCCCTTTTACTTTTTATCGTAAAAAAGGGCTTTTTATTTATCTACGAACCGGACATTTTCACGTTGCCCAATCCGGACATTATCACGTTGCTGCTACATTTAATTCGTTCCCTTGATTTTTTTCGCATATTCCTATAAGATGTTCGAAAGGATAAATATGAGTAGTATTCAAACAATTGATGGAAAACAGACAAAGGGGCTTTTTTGCGCCGCTACATTGTGGCTTGAAAAGGGCGTGCAAGAGGTGAATGCCTTAAACGTTTTTCCTGTCCCGGACGGGGATACCGGCACGAATATGTTCCTTACCATGCGTTCCAGCATTGAAGAGGCAAACGCGGTGGACGATTCCCGGGCTTCAAATGTTGTCCAGGCTGTGGCCAAAGGGGCGTTGATGGGGGCGCGGGGAAACAGCGGGGTGATATTGTGCGAAATATGGAGGGGGATGGCCGAGGGGATAAAAGATAACGATGTTATGGACGGGGCGGGACTGGCGAACGCTTTTAAGATATCTGTTGAGAAGGCGTACAAGGGATTGGGAAATCCGGTCGAGGGGACCATTCTCACGGTGGTAAAAGAAACGGCCTCGGCTGCCCTGGATAAAGTAAAAAGCGGGACAAATGATATCCTTTCTGTTTTGGAAGTAATGGTCGCTGCGGCAAAAAGGGCGGTGGCTGATACGCCAAAACAGTTGTCGGTTTTAAGAGATGCGGGAGTGGTGGATGCGGGGGGGCAGGGTTTATCTATCATTCTTGAGGGGGCCCTTTATTACCTGAAGGGGGATATGGCTTGTCTGCAATCCCAAAAGCCTGTAATGACCGTAAGCAGTATCCCGCTGGTCGGCGGGACTGCCGGGACATCTAAAGAAGAAGTGGAAAGCCCCTATGGTTATTGCACGAGTTTTACGATTAAAGGCGAGAACCTCGATCCGGATAAAGTGAGGAGAAAGTTGAGCGGGATGGGGGAATCTCTGGTCGTGATTGGAGAAAGCTCGATAATAAAAGTGCATATCCATGTCCTTAATCCGGGAAAGGTTTTGCAGTTTTGCGCGCGTGTCGGGATTTTAGATGAGATAATCATCCGCAATATGGATGAACAGGTCAGGGATTACAGGAAAAAAATGCGCCAGCGGGCGCCGGAAAAAAATGTGGCTGTGCTGGCGGTCGTCCCGGGAGACGGGATGGCTGATGTTTTCAGGAGTGAAGGGGCGGATACGCTTCCGGGCGGGCAGACGATGAACCCCTCCACCCGGGAATTGCTTGATGCTGTCCAGGAGATCCGTTCGAAAAACATTATTATATTGCCGAATAACAAAAATATCATTCCGGTTTCCAACCGGATCGAACATTTGACGGACAAGACGATAAAAGTCGTGCCGAGCAGGACCATTCCCCAGGGATTGGAAGCGGTCCTGGCATATAACAGCGAAGAGGGGACGGATGAGAACCTGGAGAACATGACCAAATCCCTGGCGAACGCGAGAACAATTCAGATCACCAGGGCGGTCCGGCCGGCAAAGATCGGCGCCTTTAAGATTAACCACAAGCAGACCATGGCATTATTAGACGAAGAGCTGGTCGCCGTGGGAAAGACGCTGGCAGAAGTTTTTAATGAAGCAATGTCCAAGGTTGACTTGGGCATTGCGAGCAGGGTCACGATGTTTTACGGAAATTTTACGCGGGAGGACGAGGCGGAGAGGCTAGGCAGAGAATTGCGCAAGAAATATGCGAACCTGACGGTGGATGTTCTCCGGGGCGGACAGCCGTATTACAACTTTATTATTTCAATTATTTAGAGAAGGAGATGTAAAATGAGTGTAAAAATTATTGTTGATAGTTTGGGGGATATTCCGGCACAAGTTGCGAAGGACCTAGGGATGGGGGTAATTCCCATAAATGTTATTTTTGGCACCCAGGTTTATCGGGATGGGGTGGACATAACTCCGGCCCAGTTCTATGACCGTCTTGAGAAAGAGAAGATATCCCCTACCACATCAGTTCCTCCGTTGGATTCGTTTATCCAGGTTTTTAAGCAGGCGGCAGAGGAGACGGATGAAATCGTAGTCATTACGATTTCAAAGAAGTTAAGCGGTACTAACCAGGCAGCCCAGGAGGCTGCCAGGATGATGGATAAAAAATGCAAGGTGGAAGTTATTGATTCAAAGTGGCTTCTTATGGGGGAGGGGTTGCTGGCGCTTAAAGCGGCAAAGATGTCGAAAGCGGGGGCCAGTTTTGATGATATTGTTAAATCGACCCACAATGATATACCGCGCATTAGCGGGTTGATGGTTTTTGATACGCTGGAATATTTAAGGCGCGGGGGGAGAATCGGCAAGGCTAAGGCTTTTCTGGGCTCACTTCTTAAGCTTCATCCTGTTCTTTCAATTAAAGACGGGGAGATCCATCCATTTGCGCGTGAGGGATCGCGCGCCAAGGGGATTGATTGCCTCTATAAGATGGTCATGGGCCATTCGAAAATTGATGAATTAGCCGTTGAGGATGCGACCACGCCCGGGGAAGCGGACACTCTGGCCGATCGACTTGCTGAGAAATTTCCTCGTGAAGATATTTACCGTTCAAAGGTCAGTCCGGTACTCGGGGCGCACACCGGACCCCATGTTATTGGAGCCTTCCTTATCGGGGAAAAATAAAACGGAGGGAGGAGGATTCGAACCCCCGATACCCGTTAGGGTATAGTCGCTTTCGAGGCGACCGCTATCAACCACTCTGCCATCCCTCCGCAAAAAGACCGGAGGGAGGAGGATTCGAACCCCCGATACGCTTGCGCGCATGCCTGTTTTCAAGACAGGTGCCATCAACCGCTCGGCCATCCCTCCGTGCTTTTTAAAATTATAGCACTAAATTAAATCTCGTGCTATAATTCGTCTCAAATGGAGCAAAAGGAGAACAAATTCCACAAAGTTCTCGTCTTAAATACCAGCCATACGCCGATCAACATTACCAGCTGGCGGAGGGCGATGACCCTGATGTACAAGGGGAAAGCGAACGGGATGGAGTTTAACGGGATAAAGATAAACGGTAAACTTCCGCTCCCTGAGATCATTAAACTGGTAAAATATGTCCCCCTTCCGTATGCCGATGTGGTCCTCTCCCGAAAAAATATCTATCTGCGGGATAACCACACCTGCCAGTACTGCGGAAAAAAGGGCGGGAATTTAACGATTGATCATATTATTCCAAAAAGCAAGGGAGGGGGAGAGAAGTGGAGCAACGTGGTGGTCTGCTGTGCCCGCTGTAATAACCGGAAGGCCGACCAGGCTTTGGAGGAGGCGGGGATGAAGTTGAAAAATGAACCGTATCGGCCCCCTTCGACTTTGTACCTGCATATGACAAGGCTTTCCAATATCCCGCAAAGCTGGTACAATTATTTTTTTCGGAAAAACTAACGACCCGTGGTGTAGTCTGGTTTATCACGCCTGCCTGTCACGTCCCGCCTCTGGCGGGACAGGAGATCGAGGATTTTCCCGTCGCTCGTTATTATGTTTTATCTTTATATCCTAAGAAGTAAGAAGAGCGGAAAATATTATATTGGTTCCACGTCTAATTTGGATAAACGTTTCAAGGCGCATAATGCTGGTAAGACGAGAAGCACGCGAGGGCTGACCCCGCTGGAAATTGTCCACACCGAAAGCTACTCAACAAATAATGATGCCAGGAAGCGAGAAGCTTATATTAAAGGGCGAAAAAGTAGGAAATACATAGAAACGCTTTTCAACACACCCTAAAGCTGTTATAATAATTTTCTCACGGGGGCCCGTGGTGTAGTCTGGTTTATCACGCCTGCCTGTCACGTCCCGCCTCTGGCGGGATCCCGCAAAACATTATTATTAAATAATAAGGAAGCGGGACAGGAGATCGCCGGTTCTCCCGATGGTCATTATAATATGTAATTATGGAATCATCGGGATCCCGACTGTGAGTCGGGAAAATCCGGTTTGTTTTATTTCAAAGGACTTCCCACTAATTGTTTATATGTTTTATCTTTACATCTTAAAAAGCAGCAAGAATGGGAAGCATTATATTGGTTCCACCTCTAATCCAGAGAAACGCTTAAAAAAGCATAATGCTGGTAAAATAAGAAGCACAAAAGGCTTGATCCCACTGAAAATTGTCTATACCGAATGCTATTCAACAAACAGCGATGCCAGGAAGCGAGAATCATATATTAAAAGGCAGAAAAGCCGAAGATATATAGAATCTCTTTTCAATAACTCTTAAAGCTGTTATAATAACTTTCTCACGGATGGTTATGGGCCCGTGGTGTAGTCTGGTTTATCACGCCTGCCTGTCACGTCCCGCCTCTGGCGGGATCCCGATTATTTCATAATTATTCTATTATAATGTGAATCGGGACACGAGATCGAAGGTTCTCACGTCGATTATTATTATGTTTTATCTTTATATTCTACAAAGTAAGAAAAACGGAAAGTTTTATATTGGTTCCACGTCTAATTTGGATAAACGTTTAAAGGAGCATAATTCTGGTAAAACGAAAAGCGCGCGAGGGCTGATACCGCTAGAAATTGTCTATACTGAAAGTTATTCATCGAATTCCGATGCCAGAAAACGGGAATCGTATATTAAAAGGCGAAAGAGCCGGAAATATATAGAATCTCTTTTCAATAACTCTTAAAGCTGTTATAATAACTTTCTCACGGATGGTTATGGGCCCGTGGTGTAGTCTGGTTTATCACGCCTGCCTGTCACGTCCCGCCTCTGGCGGGATCCC
>JAYEOW010000011.1:0-18255 GCA_034723395.1 Candidatus Margulisiibacteriota bacterium | reverse complement strand
TTAATTGGGGCGATCGAGAACTGGGTAAAGCTCCAGGATAAGCATGAATGCTTTTTCTTTATTGCCGACCTTCATGCCTTGACCTCTTCCTATGATGAGACCAAAATGTTAAAAAATATCGTTAAAAATGTGGTTCTCGACCTGCTTGCCGCGGGGATCGACCCAAAAAAATCGGTCCTTTTTAGGCAATCGTATTTACCTGAGCATGCGGAACTTCACTTAATGTTCTCTATGATTACTCCAATCCCCTGGCTAGAAAGAGTTCCAACCTATAAAAGTAAAATTGCCGAGCTAAAGCAGAAAGATCTGGGCACTTATGGTTTTCTAGGCTATCCTGTCCTGCAAGCGGCTGATATTTTAATGTACAAAGCGGACGGAGTGCCGGTAGGGCAGGATCAGCTGCCGCATATCGAATTGACCCGGGAGATTGCCCGCCGTTTCAACCATTTTTACGGTAACGTTTTTTCCGAACCAAAAGAGATGCTGACCGATTTTTCGGTCCTTCCCGGATTGGATGGGAGAAAGATGAGCAAGTCCTATCATAATACGATCGATATTTCGGACTCTACGGAGAGTATCCGGAAAAAAGTGTCGACTATGATCACCGATCCGGCGCGGGTAAAAAAAGAGGATAAAGGGCATCCCGAGGTTTGCTCAGTATACGAATTCTATAAGGTCTTTGGTAAAAACCGGACCGATACGGTTGCCCAGGAGTGCCGGGCGGCAAAACGGGGATGCGTTGCCTGCAAGAACGAATTGGCCGCTGTTTTAGTCGATTATCTCGAACCGATCCATAAAAAGAGAAGAGAACTCGGGAAGGATCCAAAAAAACTCGAAGCAGTCCTGGTCGAAGGTGAAAAACGGGCGAAAAAGATCGCGGCTAAAACGCTGGCCGAAGCCAAGACGGCGATGGGGATAATTTAATTTCAAATGACAAATGACAAATGTCAAATTAATGTAGAAGATAATTACAATGTGGAACTTGATGTTTACAAAGGACCTTTTGATCTTCTTTTAAAAGCGATCGATGATGGGGAGATCAATGTCCACCAGGTTTCTTTATCTCAGATCGTAAAGAGTTATTTTGAATACTGGAAAAGAGAGGCGCCCCCTCTGGTTGCCGCTTCCGATTTTATCTTTATGGCCGCTTATCTGTTGGAGCTAAAGACAAAATCGATCCTGCCCAAACGCGAAGATATATTGGGCGATGAACTGCTGGATGGCGTTGAAGATTCTCTTGTCTCCCATATCCAGGAGTACGAAGCCTTTAAAAACCTGGCCCAGACCCTGAAGGAGCGAAAAAATGTATTTAGCCGTGTCTATGGACGCCACGAAGGGGAGCGGCAGGAGCGGGAGTTTGAACTTAAGGATGTTTCGCTGAGAGATCTTGTCTCCGCTTTCCAGCGTGTATACAATGAAGCGACCGAGCGGGAAAATGTTTTCCATATCGCGGCCGAGGAAGTCACCCTTGAAGACCGTGTCGCCGAAATCAGGCAAATGCTAGCTTGCAAGAGCCGAGGGGTCGCTTTCGAAGATATATTTATCCGAAAGACCAGGATCGAGATTGTGGTCACCTTCCTGGCGATCCTTGAACTGGCTAAGTTGAATTCTATCCGAATTACCCAGGGCGGACGATTTGGATCGATCATGATCATGCCGAAAACTCAAAAGGAGGAAGTTGAAATTGGACAAGCTTAAAAGTGTGATCGAGTCACTGTTATTCGTGGCACGGAAACCACTTGGGCCAGAGGAGGTCATCAAGGTGGTAAATGAGGTCGGGTCCGAACACAGCCATCCGGTAACCAAAGAGAACGTAACCGCTTGTTTGGAAGAGCTGTTGCTGGTTTATCAGGGGCGGGGGATAAATATCGTAAAAGTTGCGGGCGGATATTTAATGGGGACCAATGCCGCGAATGCTGATTATGTTAACAACCTTTTACATCAAAAAGTTTCGATCACCCTTTCGCCACAGTCGTTAGTTACCTTAGCAATTATTGCCTACAAACAACCGGCGACTCGCGCGGAAATCGAACGGATCCGTGGTGTAAACAGTGACGGGCCGATCGATACCCTTTTAGCCAAGGGATTGATCAAGGAGGTTGGCAGGAGCGACGCGGTTGGCTGTCCTTATTTATACGGAACAACCGAGCACTTTATGCGGCAATTTGGAATCCATAGCTTAGACGAGCTTGTACATGAGCCAGAACCAAGCACAGATATGTGAGGTCTTCAATTCGATCCAGGGTGAGGGGCTCTACCTCGGTGAGCGCCAGACCTTCGTCCGCTTTGCCGGTTGTAATTTAGCTTGCCAGTATTGTGATTCACCGCAAGCATTAGTTATCCCTAAAGAGTTTAAGGTCGAAGTTACCCCCGGGAAAAAGAATTTTGAGAAGTTTAATAATCCAGCCACTGTTCCACAGCTGGTCGAGCTGGTCAACGCCTTCGATAAACCGCGTGATGTAAACCATTCTATTAGCCTAACCGGCGGGGAGCCGCTCCTGCAGATCGATTTTTTAAAGATTTTTCTCCCCGAGATCAAATCAAAGATTTATTTGGAGACAAATGGTGTTCTTCCCGACCATTTGGCCGAGGTGGTCGATCTGGTGGATATTATCGCCTTTGATATTAAACTGCCGAGTGCCACCGGCCTTTCCCCATACTGGAAGGAGCATAAGAAGGCGCTCGAGATCGCCTTTATGAAAGAAGTATTTGTTAAGATGGTCTTTAGCCGGGAGACGAAGGTAAGGGAGATCGATGAGGCAACTTCTTTGATTGCAGAAGTTGATGAAAACATTCCGTTAGTCCTTCAGCCTGTAACACCTCATGGGCCGATCAGGCACGGTCCGAATCCTGACCAGATCATGGCGCTGCATGCTATTTCAAAGCGGAGGTTAAAAAATGTGCGGGTAATTCCTCAGGTACACAAAGTTTTTGGAGCGCTTTAGGCCGATAGCAGTGCGATAGACTTTGTCAGCCAATTAATATTTTCTTCTCTTTTTTCGGTATATTCGATCGCTTGGAGTGATTTTGAAAGTTTCAATTTGTAGATCGCGGCCTCTTTGGTAAGTTTGTCTAATTGGGATGATAGCCACTCCCTGGCTTCTGGTTTTGCCGAAGAGAGGGAGGTTTTTTTGATTGTATCTGAGACCGATTTAAATTCTACTTCGCTCTCGGTTAATAGGCGCTTTAAGTGGAGATCTTTAATGCGGCTGACCAGGCTAAGCAGCCCTTTCTGTTCGAGATTGAACTTGTCCATGATCTCAGAAGGATTAAGGTTTAATTCTTTAACGATCGCGACCGTATTTTCGTGCAATTTATTATCTTTCTTATTTTTGATCGAAGCAGAGTCTTCATCTGAAACACTAACTATCGGTTTTTCTGATTCTTCAAATTTATCCGGCAGATCTTTTTTGATCTCCACCCGTTCACGCGGTACAAGGTGAGGAGACTCTTTCAACATCTTCCGATGGTCAACGACTTGCCGTTCCATCTTATTGATATCCTGATGCCGCTTAACGGTAGTTTCTTGATTCTCGACCTTGGCATTCAAAGGTTTATTTTTAAAGAGTTCCATAAAAGAGGTTTTGGGATCGAGCTTGCCGCCCAGCTCTTCAATAATCTTACGCTCGGTGCCGGTAAAGTTGACCGCTGCCGATCCGGCGATCCCTTCGGCCTGCGCACTGATATTCGGGTTTATTCCTTGTATTCCTTGTTCTGCCATATCTATAGTATTTATCGGGGTTTAGAGGGAAAAACTTGTATGCTGCGATAAAGCGCCTTGACAAACCCCTGGTATAATTCTACAATCTTTTTAGAAGTTAAGCAAAACCACTTTAAAGGAGGTGCGAGATGACTTCAGGATACTGTGTAAAATGCAAAAAGAAGCAGGAGATGAAAGATCCTAAAGCAGTCACCATGAAGAATGGGAGAAAAGCTACCAAGGGGACCTGTCCTGTATGTGGTACCAAGATGTTTAAGATCGGCGGATAATTTGTCGGAAACCTGATGAGACCTGCCTGCCGGCAGGCAGGCTAAACGTCTCGGTTTCCCAAACTAAAAGGCTATAGGCGCAATCTTGCGGCTTATAGCCTTTTTTGTTAGAATGGCTTGTTATGCCTCACAAAGGTAAATTTGTACATCTCCATTGTCACTCACAGTTTAGTCTTTTAGACGGCGCCGGTCGTATACCCAATCTAATTGAGACTGCTAAGAAAGAGGGGATGCCCGCTTTGGCCCTGACCGACCATGGGGCGATGTATGGGACCATTAAATTCTATCAGGCAGCGAAAGCGGCCGGGATAAAGCCGATTATCGGCTGTGAAGTTTATGTCGCTCCCCGCTCCCGGTTCAATAAAGAGACCAAAGAAGACCGTTCTCCTTATCATCTGACCGTACTGGCCAGGGATCAGCAGGGATATAGGAACCTGATGAGGTTGGTATCTTTGGCCTCAATTGAAGGATTCTACTCTCGGCCGCGGATCGACCGGGAGCTCCTGCAAAAATACCATCGTGGGCTGATTATCCTCTCCGGATGCCCAAAGGGGGAAGTCCCATCTTTAATCGTTAAAGGTGAGTATGACAAGGCAAAAAAAGCGGCCTTCTGGTATAAGAGCTTGTTTGGGGATGATTACTATCTCGAACTGCAGGATCTCGGGTTAAATGATTTTAAGGATGTAGTCCCGCAACTGGTCAAATTAGGGAAAGAGTTGTCGATCAAGGTTGTCGCTACTAACGATGTTCATTATGTGCGTAAAGAGGATGCTTATTCGCAAGATGTTCTCTTATGTATCCAAACTGCCTCTTTCCTGGACGACGTTAAAAGGATGAAGTTAGAAACCGAGGACTTCTACCTTAAATCTCCAGAAGAGATGAAGGAACTCTTTAAGGATTACCCCGAGGCGATAAAAAGTACGATCGAAATCGCTGATAAGTGTAACCTCGAGATCGAGATCGGTAAGCTCCACCTGCCTCATTTCCCGGTCCCGGAGGGAGAGACTCCAGAAACATTTTTGGAGAATCTGGTTTGGGAAGGGGTAAAGAAGATATACGGGAAGGCAGATGAAGATAAAACTCTCCTTCCTCCCGAAATTATCGACCGGGTAAAGTATGAATTGTATACGATCGAAAAAATGGAGTATGCCGCTTACTTTTTGATCGTTCAAGATTTTATTAACTATGCTAAAAGACAGGGGATCCAGGTGGGGCCGGGAAGGGGATCGGCTGCGGGAAGTATCGTTTCCTATGCTTTAGGGATTACCAATGTCGATCCTTTAAAGTACGGGTTGATCTTTGAGAGATTTTTAAATATCGAACGAATATCGATGCCCGATATTGATATCGATTTCTGCATCGAACGCCGAAACGAAGTTATCGAGTATGTAGCGAAAAAATACGGCCAGGACCACGTTGCCCAAATCGTCACCTTCGGGACGATGGCGGCGCGGGCGGCAATTAGGGATGTAGGTCGCGTGCAGCGTGTCCCACTCTCCGAAGTAGATAAGCTTGCCAAGATGATCCCTTTTGGCCCGGATATGGATTTAGATAAAGCGCTGGAGACAGTTAAGGAGTTAAAAGAGCGTTATGATAAAGATGAGATAATAAAGACCTTGCTGGATACCGCCAGGAAGCTCGAAGGGCTTTCCCGTCATGCTTCGGTACACGCTGCAGGAGTTGTTATTTCGGAGAATCCCATAAATGATTACGCGCCGCTCCAGAAATTAGATGAAAATGTAATCGTCACCCAGTATCCGATGGGGGACCTGGAGAAAATCGGCCTGCTCAAGATGGACTTTCTTGGATTGCGAAACCTTACCATGATTGCGCATTCACTGCAGATTATCAAACAGGCGCGGGGTGAGGATATCGATCTTAATGAAATACCCCTGGATGACCAGGCAACTTATAATCTTTTCAGCAGTGGTGAGACGGTAGGGGTCTTTCAGCTAGAGAGCCGGGGGATGAGGGGGTTGATCAAAGATCTCCAGCCGAATAATTTTGAAGAGATTGTCGCGCTGCTGGCGCTCTATCGTCCGGGACCGCTGGAGAGTGGAATGGTCGATGACTATGTAAAAAGGAAACATCGCAAGATCCCGGTCAAATACATGCTTCCCGAACTCCAGCCGATCTTACGCGAAACCCACGGGACGATCCTTTACCAGGAACAGGTCATGGAGATCGCAAGCAAGGTAGGCGGTTTTAGTATGGGACAAGCTGACCTTCTGCGCCGCGCCATGGGGAAAAAGAAAAGCAAGGAGATGCATCAGCAGAAAGAGTTTTTTGTTGAGGGGGCGGTAAAACGCGGGGTATCCAGGCATAAAGCTACCGAACTCTTTAACCTGGTCGCTAAATTTGCCGGTTACGGTTTTAATAAATCGCACTCGACCGCTTATGGAGTAATTTCTTACCAAACCGCATATTTAAAGGCGAACTATCCAGAAGAATTTATGGCAGCCCTGTTAACCTCGGTAATGGGGAATACCGATAAGGTTACCATGTATATTAATGAGACCAGGAGATTGGGGATTAAGGTCTTCGCTCCCGATATTAACGAGAGTTATCGGAATTTTACGGTCACCAAGGAGGGGATTCGTTTTGGTCTATCGGCGGTGCGGAACGTAGGGGTGGCGGCGATCGACTGCATTATCGAACGTAAGAAAAGTGATGGATATTTTAAATCGCTGACCGATTTTTGCCAGCGGGTCGATACCCGGGCGGTAAATAAAAAGGTTATTGAAAGCTTGGTCAAGTCGGGAGCCTTTGACTCTTTCGGGTCGAGCCGGGCTTATCAGCTGGGGGCGCTGGCCAAGGTCTTGAGCCGGGCGAGTGTGGAGCAGAAGGAGAGGGCGAACGGACAAGCGGTTCTTTTCCAATCGTCTGAGGTCTCCCATCATGCGCCGGTTGATAATAATGTCGTGGTAGAAGAGTTCTCTCCCGAAGAGCTGCTTAAGATGGAGAAAGATATGCTGGGAATGTATATCTCGTCCCATCCGCTCCAGTTTGTCGCTGATTCTTTAGAGGGACAAACGAGTACAAAGATCGCTGATATTCCGGAGATGCGGGAAGGGAACGTGATTACGATCGGCGGGCTTTTGTCATCTTGCCGGCGGATCACAACCAAGAAGGGCGACCTGATGATGATCGGAAGCATCGAAGACCTTTCGGGAGATATCCAGTTGATCGTCTTCCCGAAAACGTATAAAAAGTGTTCGGAGCTATGTAATAACGACCAAGTGGTTATAGTAAGGGGGAAGGTTAACCGCGACATGCGAACCGATGAACATAATGTTGTTGCCGAAGGCGTCGATCCGATGGCGGCAATGGAGAAAAAACGTTCCCTGCATGTTGAGCTAGTGGGGGTGAAAGATAAAAATATCCTTGCTAAGTTGAAAGATATGTTATTATCATCTAATGGGACCGATCCGGTATTGATCCGGATGGATGGGAAAAGGATCGAGCTTGGACCGGAATACAATGTCGAGATCAATCCCGACCTGGTTGCCGAGTTGGAGAAATTATTGGGTACCGGAGCGGTAAAGGTGGAGTTCAAGTCGGTTAAGATCGAAAAGAAAACTGAGGAGGTAAGTTTCTAATGGATATCGATAAGATCAAATTTAATAAAGATGGATTAGTTCCGGTCATCGCTCAGGATTATAAAGATGGGACCGTTCTAATGCTCGCTTATATGAACAAAGAATCTTTGCAAAAAACTTTAGAAATCAAGGAAATGACTTATTGGAGCCGCTCGCGCAGGGTTTTGTGGCACAAGGGGGATACTTCAGGCCACATTCAAAAAGTAAAGGAAATGTATTACGACTGCGACGCGGACGCGATCTTGGCTAAGATCGAGCAGGTAGGGGATATTGCCTGCCATACCGGGGCGCGGAGTTGCTTTTTTAATAAGTTTATTTAATTAATTCCGTCAAATTGATAAGTAACATCAAAATGGGAAAGGTCGGCTGGACCCAGGATGTATTTTAATGCCTTAGTTGAAATCATGATCTGATCGGGAAGTGGCTTCTTGCCAATCGTTTGGATAGATTTATTAATGAGGTTAGTCCGTCTTGAGCTTTTTGGAACGGAGGCCAATCTCTTTCCTAGTTTTTTCCATAATTTGCTGATCGCACGCAAACTTTTACCGCTCTTTTTTATTTCATCAACTAATTAAGGTCTCCGATTCCTTTTTTCTATGCGTCCTCCAATCTCGGCATTTTTGCATGGCGGTTCTTACGTTTTTAAAAATAATCATTTTACTTTATCCCGTCAAAAATCTCCGGCTTGAGCTGGTCGAGCGTATAGATCCGGGCGGAGGATTGGAGCGCGTGCTTAAATTCTTCAAAAGTTCTGCTTAAAAGTGCCTGGGCTTCGGCCTTTTTCCCGGATCCCCATAGTTTTCTTATTAAATAACGGCTGCTCCCTACAAACTGCATGATAGCATCTGATACCTTCCAACTTACTTCCGCCCCAATTATCCGGACCTGCAAAGTCTGGCTGTTGCTCAGGGATTGCATTCTATGCAAGTGGAATGCCCGATAACGCAGGACTGTATTGTCGTCCATTGCCGATCGCTTTAGGAATGAAAGAACGCCCAAAACCCGTTTAGATACAGTGAAGAAAGTAGTTGCCCATATATAATTGTAGGCAGTTAATTTGACCGCTTGATGATATCCGTGCGAATGAAAATCCGCATTGGAAATCCTTTTTATTAACGAAGCGGGAGCGTTAAATCCAAAGAGGAAATCTTTCTTTTCTTTGGGATCAGTTTCAATGCTTAGCCAGGCTTCTAATCCGGGAGCATCGTGGCAATGGAAGAGATAGTCGTTTTCAGCCAGGTAGGCCTCGGCTTCTACAAATGAGTTTGGGCCCGCTTTCCTTTGCCAATCCTGATAAGCGTGAAAGAGCTCGTGAATGAAGGATGATTTTGCGCGCAGTTCAAGAGTTACAGGATTGATCTCGATGGTGTCGGTCTTAGAATTATATCTATCGGGTCTTTGCGGGTCTGCGGTGTCCAGATATTTAACGTGCAGTCTGTTGGTTTTGATTAACTCGATCATTTTTTTGATAAAAAACCCGTATCTGGGGGACATAAGGCTCTTGTGCTTGATCTCTTCCAGCAGTTTTAGGGTTGTTTCCTTGGGAGTTATGGCTAGTGCTTTAATTCTTCCCTTTCTTTTGCATGAGTGTACCAGTCCACTGCCCACCAGTGCAGCTCCTGTGCGTAAAGAAAGTTGTAATAAAGTTCTTCTTGTAATCCCACTATTGTGTCCTGGGTTTTGAATAGAGATCATGAAATATTATTCCTCTAAACATTTATCTGCCCCTTCGTTTCTAAATTTCAGTTTTTATGCTAGAATTAAAGATTCGATGAGTTCGGAAAAAATCATTATCAAAGGCGCCCGGGAGCACAACCTGAAGAATGTAAAGCTCGAACTCCCGCGCGGCAAATTCATTGTTTTTACAGGCATTTCCGGTTCCGGAAAATCTTCCCTTGCTTTTGATACGATCTATGCCGAAGGGCAGCGCCGCTATGTCGAATCACTTTCCGCTTACGCCCGACAATTCCTTGAACAGATGCAGAAGCCGGATGTCGATTATATCGAAGGATTATCTCCGGCCATATCGATCGACCAGAAAGCGCCTTCCCGAAATCCCCGTTCCACGGTTGGGACGGTAACCGAAATTTACGATTATCTCCGTCTTTTGTTCGCAAACATTGGTATCCCTCACTGCCCAAAATGCGGTCGAAAGATCGAACGGCAGACCGCACAACAGATTGTAGATCAGATCCTGGAATTTCCTGAGGGAGAAAAGATATCTGTTCTTGCTCCGATGATTCGTGGACGAAAAGGGGAGTATAAGGGGATTTTTGCTGATATTCGAAAGGA
Organism: Candidatus Margulisiibacteriota bacterium; assembly: GCA_034723395.1. Lineage (GTDB taxonomy): Bacteria > Margulisbacteria > WOR-1 > O2-12-FULL-45-9 > O2-12-FULL-45-9 > JAYEOW01. Next base: position 8,374 of record JAYEOW010000011.1, on the reverse strand, counting down.
TGGTTTTGTCAGAGTCCGGGTAGATTCTAAAGTATGTGAGATAGATGAAGTCCCCGAGCTGAATAAAAAAATAAAACATGATATAGAGATCGTGGTCGATCGCTTATCAGCAAAACAGAGCAATCGTAAGCGACTAAATGAATCAGTTGAGACCGCGCTTCGCTATGGGAATGGGATGGTTGAGATCTTAACCAATAAACCAAAAGCAAAACCAAAGATCTATAGTGAGAAATTTGCTTGTGCTAACTGCGGAATATCTTTGGACGAGATCACTCCGCGGATATTTTCGTTCAACAGCCCTTACGGTGCTTGTCCAACCTGCAGTGGATTAGGTGACCGATTAGAATTTGATGTCGACATGGTTATTCCCGATAGGAACCTCTCTGTGGATGAAGGGGCGATCGCCCCCTGGGGTGAGGCGACGAACTACTATAAACAAAAGTTATCTGCCGTGGGAGAGGAATATGGCTTCGACCTTGATACTCCGATCTATAAAATGACCAGGAAACAGCAGAACGTTATTTTACACGGATCGGAAAAGATGATCAAATTTAAGTATGAGATGGACCGCGGCTGCTGGGAGCATGAAGGTAAATTCGAGGGGGTAATGAACTGGCTGAAGCGGCGCTATCTGGAAACAAAATCTGAAAATGTTCGTTCTTACCTGTATCGTTACATGAGCTCGACCAAATGTCCAAAATGTAATGGGCAGCGTCTGCGGCCGGAAAGTTTGGGGGTAACTGTAGGTGGAAAATCGATCGCTCATGTTTCGGCATTGTCAATTAATGGGACTTTAGAATTTATTGATGGATTAACCCTTAACGAACGCGAAGCGCATATCGCAAAACAGATAATAAAAGAGATCAGAAGCCGTCTGATATTTTTAACAAATGTAGGGCTGGATTACGTCACTCTAGACCGGGAATCGTCGACCCTCTCCGGCGGGGAGGCGCAAAGGACCAGATTGGCTACGCAGGTGGGGTCGGGGTTGGTCGGGGTCCTTTATATATTAGATGAGCCATCGATTGGTCTTCACCAGCGTGACAATAAGCGTTTGATCGAAACCCTGCGACGGTTAAGGGACCTTGGCAACACGATCATTGTGGTTGAGCACGACGAGGAGACGATGCGATCTTCGGACCACCTGGTCGATATCGGGCCGGGGGCGGGGAGGTTTGGCGGAAAGATCGTCGCTACCGGTAAAGTTTCCGCGCTGATAAACGAAAAAGATTCGATCACCGGTAAATATCTTTCGGGGAAAGCGAAGATCGAGGTTCCGGCCATGCGTAAAAAAGGGAACGGGAAGAATCTTGAAGTTATTAAGGCAAAATGCCATAACCTTAAAAACATCAACGTCTCTTTCCCTCTAGGAGTACTTACCTGTGTAACTGGAGTTTCCGGTTCGGGTAAGAGTTCGCTGGTTAATGATATTCTTTACCGTGCACTGGCCAAGAAGTTTTACCGGTCGATCGAAAAGGCAGGTACCCATGAGCGGATCGACGGGATCGAAAATATCGATAAGGTGATAATTATTGACCAGCGGCCGATCGGGCGGACTCCGCGGTCGAATCCTGCGACCTATACCGGGGTATTTAACCATATTCGAGACCTGTTTAGTATTACTCAAGAGGCCAGAATTAGAGGATATAAGCCGGGAAGGTTTTCTTTTAACGTCAAAGGCGGAAGGTGCGAAGCGTGCCGCGGAGACGGTCTGGTAAAGATCGAGATGCACTTTCTACCCGACGTTTATGTCCCATGCGATGTCTGTAAGGGTAAACGTTATAACCGGGAAACCCTGGAGGTCCATTACAAGGGAAAAAGTGTCTATGATGTTTTAGACATGACCATTGAAGAGGCGCTTTCGCTATTCGAAAATATCCCGCAGATAAAACGAAAGCTTTCGACCTTGATCGATGTCGGGCTCGGTTATATAAAACTTGGCCAGTCGGCGACGACCTTATCCGGCGGTGAGGCGCAAAGGATCAAGCTTGCCAACCATTTGGCGACCAGATCGACCGGGAAGACCCTTTATCTGCTGGATGAACCTACTACCGGGCTTCATTTTGATGATATTAAGAAATTGTTGAACGTCTTGCATCGATTGGTCGATAGCGGGAATTCGGTGATTGTTATCGAGCATAACCTGGATGTGATCAAAACGGCCGACCATGTTATCGATCTTGGGCCGGGGGGCGGGGATGAGGGTGGCTATATCGTCGCGCAGGGGACGCCGGAGGAAGTTTCCAAGGTTGCCAAAAGTTATACCGGTAAATATTTAAAGAAGGTCTTATGAGCTTTTCTCAGATAATATTAATTTTTCTGATCTTAGTGGTCGTAGTGGTTTTTATTTTGATCTATAGAGGCCGGTATAAGCCGCCGAATTATCCGAAGTTTGGGAGGTAAAATTATGGAGAATATAAGTTTTGACGAGTTTAAAAAAATGGATATCAGGGTGGGGGAGATAAAGAGTGCGGAGCCGGTAGAAGGGGCGGATAGGTTATATAAGATAATTGTTGATATTGGGGACGAGGAGCGAATTTTGGTTGCCGGGATAAAACAGTATTATCCTGTGGAAGATGTTCCCGGTAAAAAAGTTCTGGTCTTAGTAAACCTTGAGCCAAAGGTCATTCGCGGAGTAGAGAGCCATGGGATGATCTTATGCGCCCATGCTGAAGACCGCTCACAACTGGTCTGCGCTACGGTTGAAAAGGAGATCGCGAACGGTTCGAAGGTTTCCTAATTACCTGTTGTAGCCGAAGGAGAAGTAGTGGGTCGAAAATTCCGATAGGTTGGTATAGGTGTGGTAAGCATAATCGAAAGTAAATCCCCGGATCTTTGTTCCGACACCAAAGGCCAGGTCAAATCCATCTGCAGTCTGGTCTAATCCACCACGAATAAATAATGGCTCTTTAGGATTCCACTCTGCACCAAGGCGGAATAAAAAGCCAGCGCTTCCATATTCTGCATCAACCGCAGTTAGTAAATTCTTTTCCGGGGTTTCGTTGGCGACGCCGCCAACAATTGTCATTGGCATCTCGTCACTCTTAATATTATTTCCCGGGAGGAAGTTTTTAATTGTTACTGATCCATGCGTATTTTCTCTGATCGGGAAGATGGTGCCGACATCAAGGTCAAAACCGTTGGCATCTTGCCCTTCAAAACTGGGTGCTCCGTTAAAGCCGTAACTTACAAGCTTTAAGTTGAAGCCGACAGTTGCATCCCGATCGGTCAAGAATCCGATCCGGTTGATCAACTCCATCTCTTTGGCATCGTTTGCATAGCTCAATATGATTGACGATGTGCTGAAATTTGCTTCGTTACCGGTTATTTCTGGGGTGCCGTTGATCAATAGGGTCTCTTTGATCCCCCCAGCAGCAGCACTGACATAACCAACTCCCCAATAGCCGTATCTGGTTTTCCAGGCGCCGCCTAAGACCATGTAGGGGATCTCATTTAAGAGGTTTCCACTCATGCTTATTAAATTATATCGATCAATCGAGGTTAATCCTGCCGGATTGATAAAGATCGCGCTGCCATCGTTAACGATCGAGCTGAAAGCTTTACCCATACCTAGAGGGCGAGCGCCGACGCCGATCTCAGTAAGATCAACAAAGCTAGAAGCGTTTGCTGAAAATCCGAATAATGAAACCAGAATAAATATTAAAATCCAAACCCTCACCCAAGGTATTCCCTGTTGTCCAATTATCCATAGCGTCCCTCTCCCTCCGGGAGAGGGAGTGGATGAAAAACCGTTTGTTAGTGAATGCCTGGGTGAGGGCTTTTTGTTCATTCTCATTTAATTATCGCGATCTTGCCTCCGCCAATTGATTTGCCGCCCTGCACGATCTTATATATGTAAACGCCGTCACCTAAAATGTTGCCCCAGCGGTCTTTGCCGTTAAAGTCGATATCGTTGGAGTCAGCGCGGCCGCCGTTTGATCCGGCTGCGTAGCTATTCTTCCAGACCAGCGTTCCGGACATATCGACGATATAGATGCTGGTAGCCGTGTCCGCGGTCAGCCAATACCATATTTTGGCAGGCGTGCCGGAGTTCGGATTATATGGATTGGGGCCAAAGCGCACCAGGTTGCTGGCGATAGCTCCCATAGGAGCGAAGATGGTGAAATGTGTGGTCGTAAATGTAATATAAGTATCAGTTGTCTCTACAATGGTAATTCCGTCACTGCTCCATTCTGTCCCGTTCCAATAATAGACCCTCGGATCGGCCAGGGGACCATTAATCGGCATGGTAACCGTTACCGGGAGAAGGAAGTTTGTCACGGTTGAGTCAATATCAACGATAGTCCCGCCGATGGAAAAACCGGGGCGCGGGCTGCCCGGCGAAGCTACTTCACTGGCGGTGATATTTACTTCAGCCGAAGCCGCGCCGGCAGGGATCGTGATCGACATACCGGCGATGCCCAGGTCGGTGGAGGTAAGTTCGATAGTTGCGTTCAGGACAAGCACCGAGGCGGCGCCAATCGATCCTTCGTTTGAGACGGTAATCGTCCTTGCTCCGATCTCGCCAAGCGAAATATCTCCGGTCCAGACGCCATTGGTAAAGGATGATTCGGCAATGCTTTCGGGAGTGATGGTCCCGTTGTCAACCAGGAGTTGAGTTGTGCCGATGACGTTTGTTTCAACACTTCCCTGAGAATTCAGCGCGGTCACCGTTGTACTGAAAGAGCTTCCCTGTATGGCAGAGGAGGGGGCATTTGCGTTAAAACTATCGAGGTCGGAGGGAGTGGGGATGATGCCTTCCACCACCACTTCGGGGGAAGAGAATTCTGAGGTCTCGGGATTGGCGGTAGTGCCGGTCGTCACTACCGCATCGCCGGTCGCCAGGCTGCTCATGGTTATGCTCCATTTTCCGGAGATATCCGCGGTGGTTGATCCCAGATATGTTTTTCCCTGATCTCCTTCGGCCTTGAATAACTCGACCGTTCCCAAAGCGGGAGCGCCCTCTCCGGTTATCTGGTTCTGGCCGGAGGATGGGTCGCGGATGGCGGAAAAAATCAAGGGAATGCTGGCGCCCGGATTGGCGCTGTTTACGATGGCAATTCCCTTGCCGCTGTTGGAAAAGATCGAGTTCTGGGTGATGACTTCTTTGGTTGTGCTTGCGCCATCTACCCGAACACCATCTGTATTAAAGGCAATCGTGTTTCCGGGGCCGATTTGGTTAAATGAAGAGCTGTTATAAATATATATGCCGTGGACAGCATTTCCCAAATCGGATGTTCCGTTTATGTCGGTGCCGATGTAATTTTCCGAAATCTCGTTGCTGCAGGCAGAAGTGCTCTTGATACAAATACCGCTCCCGGCATTGCCGGAAATAATATTTCTTCCGTCGGCAGTACCGTCTCCGATCTGGTTATGGGGCGACCCATTAATATGAACTCCATCTGTTGAAGCAGATGAGCCGTTTGGAATTGCAGAGGCGCCGTTGTAATTTGTACCGATCAGATTTCCCAAAACGCGATTGCCAATTGTTGCTGAGCCGCCCATATAAACACCATAGGATTTATTTCCTGATATCACATTGCCATTTCCGGTTCCCGGGGCGGGGGTAGCTCCTCCGAGCATGTTATAGGAGGCGCCGAGAAAAAAAGTCACACCCTGGACTGTGTTTGGAAGGGCTGTGGTGCCGGTTTTATCCGTCCCGATATAATTACCCAGGACTTCGTTGCTGTTGGTTCCTGTTCCCCTCATGTAAATGCCGTAAGCGTTTCCGCTGCATATATTTCTGCCTCCAGAGGCCCCATTGCCGATTTTGTTATATTTTGCTCCCCCTTCAATGTAAACTGCGCTGGACTCGTTTGTTAAAGATGAAGTTCCGTTTACGTCAGTGCCGATATAATTTCCCAGAATCTGGTTGTGATCAGTGCCTGTGCCGTTAATCTCTACACCGCGTCTGTCGTTTCCGGAGATAATATTCCTTCCGTTGCTGGTCCCGTTGCCGATTTTATTTTGCGAGGCGCCGTTAGAAATAGTGATGCCATTTAACCCATTACCGCAATCAAGGGCTCCGGATGAGTCGGTGCCAATGTAATTGCCCAGGACCTCGTTACTGCTGGTGCCGCTGCCTGTAATATAAATGCCGTCAGATGAATTTCCGGAGATAATGTTTGCCTCCCCGGTATTTGTTCCGCCAATATAATTGTGATGGGAAGCGTCTTGGAAAAGGATCCCATATTTCCCCCGTGTGGCAGGAAGGGACCCATTGCTTGTTAAACCGATTGTATTATTATAAACATAGTTACCGGTAACATCTGACCCGGAAAAAGCTATGCCTGAAGCATTTGTGGTAGTACCTGCTATGATAATATTTTTTCCGCCGCTTTCCGAAGTCCCTATCAAGTTATGCGAAGAACTGCCTTCTAATAAAATCCCGTTTAGTCCGTTCGCTATTACGGTTTCTCCATCTATGCCAAAGCCGATGTAGTTTCCAAGAACCTCATTGGAGCTGTTGTCGCTTATTTTAATGCCGTAGCTGTTATTTCCGGATATTATATTGCGCTCTGAAGGAGCCAGGCCGCCAATCCGGTTGTTGTCACTAAATATAAAAATCCCATAGATGGAATTTCCTTTATCAGATTCGCCGGTGGCACATGTGCCAATGAAACAGCCGGTGACTTTATTATTGTTTCCATTGATATTAATGCCGGTTTGACTATTGTTGACAACCAGGCTATCGATTTTGACGCCGCTTCCCGAGACGGCAATGGCTATATTGCCGGGGGATCTTATTTCAACTTCCGGGCCATAGGGGTTATTTGCTTCGTCCGTGGGTTGTGAAGAGCCCTCAATTGTAATGTTATCGGTGTTCACAGTTAAGGTGGTGTCTAAAACGATCCTGAACCATTGTGCGTCAGCGGCTTCATTGGTTACCCACCCCGAATAAGTTTCGCCGGTAGAAATGCCGGCTTCAATGGTCGTGATATTAAAATCAATAATATCTCCGCTGCCTGCATCCGTTATGGCCTGCCTGAGAGATCCGTTGCCGCTGTCAGCACAATTGGTAACGGTCTGAGTAGCTGCCCAAAGTGGGGAAGATATGATCAGACACACAGCGATAAGAAACAATGATTTTCTCATAAATCAACTACAATCTACTTTATACATTCATATGTAACGGTCAGGTGCCCGCGCACCTCAACCTTGCCCGGAACGATCGGGGTTTCGGCTTTCATGGCGCGAACTCCCGTATATGGAGTAATAACTCTTGCTCCAGATTCTGAAATATTTAAAATTTTCTTGAGCCTTAGATCTGCAGCGGCGGCAATCGCTTTAGCTTTTTCTTTTGCATTATTAAAAGCATTTTTAAGCGCTGCTCGTTTGTGCGGGGCATTATCCTCTACAGTAAAAGCCACATTGCTCACATTGTTGGCTCCGGCGGAGATTGCGGTATCGATAACCTCTCCGACCTTGCTCAGGTCGTTAAGGGTGACTCGAATCTGATTGGTTGCCGTGTAGCCGATCAGGTTCTTTCGGCCTTTTTCATATTTATATTTAGGGTTAAGGCGAAAACTGGTGGTTTGAATGTCTTTCTTCTTAATCCCAATTTTTTGCAAGGCAGAAAGTACGCTTTGCATTTTTTGCGCGGCTTGCTTTTGCGCCTGGCTGGCGCTGTCTTTGAGCTCCTCAATAGCCAGGTTCACATAGGAAAGGTCTGCTTCAACCTTTATACTGCCATGGCCGGACACGATTATTTTGGCGGCATCATCTGGTTTTTCAATGCAAAAAGCGGGAGAAACCAAAATGACAAACAAGGTAAAAATTGAAACCCTTTTTAACATGATCGTTATTTCCTTTTAAATCTCTCCAACAGCGCCTTTTCTTCGCCATAATCAACAAAACCCTTTTCCAGATGGTGTGGTGGAGGGATAAACTGGTCATCTTTTTTATGCATGACTCCACACCAGTATTCTTCGGTACGGGCGGCAACTTCAGTTACGTAATGGATAACTTCATTTACGTATCCGCAGTACATGCAGAATGTTTTTTCGAGCCAGCTTAAATACTGCAGCTTGTGGCGGTCGATCTTTATATATTTTCTGCGCGGGACATACGGAATCCGGTAAAGGGGGAAACATGTGCGATGATATATTTCAAGCCATAGATCAAGAATGAGAAAAGGAATAATAAGCGACCAAATTATTGGGACAGAGAGGGCATGGCGAAGGAATACAAATAAGTTATAACCGGACCGATATTTCATGAGATTAAAACCATTATAACATACCTTTACCTGTCAAGGCAAAGTAAAAATGTCCGGTTCTTAGCAAAATGAAAATGTCCGGTTTTTAAGCATGAACAAACCTCCTTCTTGATACGCTGAATCTTCTCCAAGGGTGGCTTTTAGGTAGGGGATAAT
>JAYEOW010000010.1:0-18554 GCA_034723395.1 Candidatus Margulisiibacteriota bacterium | reverse complement strand
AAAATAACTTTGGAAAAGAGGGGGTAATTATGGCTAAAGAGATAACTGATGCGGATTTTGTAAAGGAAGTAGAACAGAATCAGGGGGTGGTATTCGTTGATTTCTGGGCCCCCTGGTGCGGACCGTGCGTAATGATGGCGCCGGTCTTTGATAAAATGTCTAAAAAATATCCAGATATTACATTCGTTAAGGTCAACACGACCAGCAATATGCAGAAAGCGGGAGAGCTGGGAGTAACCGGTATTCCATGCGTTATTGTTTTTAAGGATGGCCAGGAAGTAGATCGTTTGGTAGGATTTCGGCCGGAACCGGCATTTGAAGAAGCGGTTAAGAAATATACTGCTTAAGCTCTGATAGATCATCTACCAGAAAATCCGGTTTAGCTTTCATTAGTTTTTCCCGGCCATGAAATCCATAAGCGACCCCGCAGGTCAGGGTACCGGCATTTTTACCGGTTTCAATATCTACGGTCATATCTCCGACGATAAGTGCCCTTTGCGGATTTATTTTGTATTTTTTCAGTAGTGTGTTGATCGAAGTTGGGTCGGGTTTATGGTTCTCAATGCTGTCTTCGCCTAATACCTCGGCAAATAGTGAGTTTAACTTAAGATTTTTCAAGATCATTTTAATAAAAATATCTTTTTTATTCGAAATAATGATCTTTTTTTTATTTTTAAACAACTTTAAAATTTCTTTTACATGGGGGTATGGTTTAATTTTTTGAAGCTTTTCCCCGTAGATCCGATAGTAGCTGTTTTTTCCCCGGGCGATATCATCCTCATCTTCTGATCCAATCGATCCGGCGATAAATGGCCGTTCTCCGTAGCCGATGAATGAGCTGATCTCTGTTTTGGTTTTAAAGGAGAAGCCTTCTTCATCCAGCATTTCCTGCATGGCATCGATTGCTGGGGGGAGGCCTGCGCTTGGCGATCGATCCAAAAAAGATTAACCTGGCAGAAGTGATCGAAGCGATCGAGGGGCCGCTCGTGATCAGTGATTGTATCTTTAATAAAAGGAGCTGCCTTTTTAGCGGCAAGTGCAAAGCCAGAAAGTGTTTTAGCATGGTCCAGAGCAAGATGCACGAAATGCTCCATAAAACCTATATTTCCGACTTAGCACTTCACTACAGATAAGTAATGGCTTGCCCTCCGTAGCCCGGAGGGCGAAGGAGGGAGGTGAACAAATGACGCTCGACGAATTAAATGCCTTTTTAGAAAGCAATCCGGATATTGAATGGGCGCAGGATGACGATGGGAATCTCTATCTGCGGCACTCGATCTTTGATGGCGAAAAGGAGAAGGTAAAGATCGAGCCTAAGGCTTTAGCCTCCCTAACTGTTGAAAAATTGGAGAAGGTTTTAGTAGGAGGCCGGAATGTAGAGCATATCACCAGGGTTACCGGCTACTTCTCCAGGGTTTCCGGATGGAATAAAGGGAAGAGGGGAGAGCTGGCGGATCGACATCGGACACTGGTCTTTTAATAATGCGTTTTAATGTGAGCAGAGGGCGCTCTTCAAATCATGGACAGCATTGGAGAGCGCTCTCAAGCTGCAATAGCCCCTAGTTAAGAAATAAATTACCCCCCCCGTTGACTTGATTAGTAGTAATGTTGTATTATCCTAAATGAAATTGAATTTCATTTTCATTTAGAATGTGTTTATCGAGGGGGTTGCTGTAAATGCTCGATTATTTTAAAAAATACTTAGAACAGAAGAGCCTAAAGCTGACCAGGCAGCGGACTGCGATCGCGCAGATGTTCTTGGCAAAGAAAGGGCATATTTGTGTGGATGAGCTTTACTATACGCTAAGAAAAAAATATCCAAGCATAGGTCATACCACTGTTTACCGGACGATTAAACTTCTGAAAAATGCTAAGATAGCTGCTGAGATGAATTTTACCGGCAAAAGGAAGCGCTTTGAGCAAGTGCTTGATCGGAAACATCATGACCATTTTATTTGCCGAAAATGCGGTAAAGTGATCGAGTTTTTTGATTCGGACCTGGAGAGACGGCAGGAGAAGATTTGTAAAAAATATAATTTCGATAGTAAACAACATCAGATGCAAATATTTAGTATATGCGGTAAATGCCAAGGAAAGGGGAAGTGAAATGTGCGCAGATAAAAAGGTTCCTTTAAATAATATGAAAACGGGTGAGAGTGGGATTGTCAGGGAGATATTAGGCGGTTCAGGGCTTTTTAGGCGTTTACAAGCGTTAGGCTTGAGGGTGGGAATGCAGATAACCAAAAAAAGCGGGGCCTTTCTTTGGGGGCCGGTAACCGCGCAGGTGGGAGGGACACAGATTGGGATCGGGCATGGGATGGCGGCGAAAATCATAGTGGAGGTCAAGAAATGAGAAAAGTCCTCTTAATGGGCAACCCAAATGTTGGAAAGAGCGCGTTCTTTTCAAGGTTGACCGGAGTGCACGTTGTAACTTCAAATTATCCGGGGACTACGGTTGAATTTACTAAAGGCTATATGCTTATCGGCGAAGAAAAGGTGGAAGTTATCGATGTTCCCGGGACTTATACTTTGGAGCCTACCTGTAAAGCAGAAGATGTCGCCTGTGAAATGTTCAAAGAGGCGACCAAGGAAGTGTCTTTCCAGGGCGATATCATAATAAATATTATCGATGCCACTAATTTGGAAAGGAACCTTAATTTGACTTTGGAGCTTATGGAAAAAAATGTCCCGGTTATTTTGGCCCTTAACATGTGGGACGATACAAAGCATAAGGGGATCCATATTGATATCGAAAAGCTTGCAAAATGGCTGGGGATCCCGGTTATCCCGACAGTTGCGGTGACGGGGGAGGGCTTTGCCGGTCTGATTGCTGAGATCTACAAGGCGCGGACACCTGAGGTCCGGAAACATTCAAAGCTTGAGCGCTGGGAAGATATCGGAAAACTAATTTTTGAAGTGCAGCGGATCGAGCCCCGGCGCCACACATTATTGGAGCGGTTCCAGGACCTGACTATCCATGCCAGGACCGGGTTGCCGGTAGCAGCTCTGGTAGCCTATCTCTCTTTTAAAGTTATCCGGTTTATCGGCGAAGGCCTGATCGGTTATGTTTCTGAGCCGATGTTTAATAATTTCTATACGCCGTTAATGATGAAATTAGGCGTATGGCTTGGCTCGTCCGGCCTGCTGCATGATATCCTGATCGGGAAACTAATTGGCGGAGAGATAGATTATTTCCAATCTTTTGGTGTTTTAACCACCGGGCTTTTTGTTCCTATAGGGGCGGTCCTTCCATATGTCCTGGCTTTTTATCTGGTTCTGGGAATACTCGAAGATTCCGGCTATCTTCCGCGTTTGGCAGTCCTGCTGGACAACTTAATGCACCGCGTCGGCCTGCACGGATTTGCGATCGTTCCAACCCTGCTTAGTTTTGGATGCAATGTCCCCGGGATACTGGCTACAAGAATATTAGAGAGTAAGCGGGAGCGTTTTATTGCATCAACCCTGATTTCGATCGGAATTCCTTGTGCGGCGCTACAGGCGATGATCATTGGAATCCTGGGGGATTATGGCGGTAGACCGGTGGCGATTGTCTACGGGACATTGATGCTTAGCTGGCTGCTGCTCGGATTTGTTTTAAATAAAATCTTGCCGGGATTCAGTCCGGAGCTATTACTTGAGATTCCCCCTTACCGTTATCCTCCGCTTAGGATCTTATCAATAAAATTGTGGTGGCGCGTTAAAGGGTTTTTAAAAGAGGCTCTCCCCATTGTTCTGGCAGGAGTATTTGTTGTTAATCTTCTTTATTTTTTGGGTATTTTTGATTTTATAGCAAATATTACGGCGCCGGTAATTACCGGTCTGTTGGGCCTGCCCAAGGAAGCGGTGACCGCGATCGTTATCGGATTCTTAAGAAAGGATGTAGCTATCGGAATGCTGGTGCCGTTAGGCCTAAGCGTTAACCAATTGGTTGTGGCCTGTGTCGTGCTGGCGATGTTTTTCCCTTGTGTCGCCACTTTTAGCGTATTACTCCGGGAATTGGGATGGAAAGATATGTTGAAGGCGGCTTTGATTATGGTCATTACCGCAATCACTGTCGGAAGTTTGTTAAATTTGGTATTATAGTGAAGGAGGGATTGATATGAATGAGCAAAAAAGGAGCAGGCCGTTATTAATAGCGCTTAAGGCGGAGAAAGAGGCGGTAAATTTCTATGCGCGGATGGCGAATCGGAGTTTGAACCCGGACGGAAAGAAGATGATCAAGAAGATTTTGGGGGAAGAGAAAAAACATATGAAAGCGATCGAACAGCGATTAAAAAAAATGAAGGCATCGTTGGATTATAGCGGGATTTTGGAGAAGGCCTCTATTTTAAGTGAAATAAATTTTGAAGATCCCGACCTGAGCGACATAGAGGTAATCAATAGCGCGATCGAAGATGAAAAGCACGCGATCACCTTTTACACAAGGGAGGCGGAGGGGGCGGCCGGCCAGGAAGAGAAAGAGTTTTATAAAACTCTTTCCCGGGATGAAGAATCGCACATGCGGGTATTAGAGAGAGCGCGCCTCAAGCTCAAGAAAAAATAAAATTATTATTGTAAAAATAAATCAAAGTGTTAAAATAATATCAGTTAGTGGAAAAGGAGGTGAAACCGAAGATGGCAGTAAAGAAAAAAAAGAAAGCTAAAAAGAAAGTTGTAAAGAAGAAAAAAGCTAAAAAGGCTAAGAAGAAAAAATGACGATAAGCGTCGTTTTTTTGTTCCAATAGGGTCGCGGGTTTGTTAAAGCTTGTGACCCTATTTTTTGTTCATATAAAAATGCCCATATGGGCAAAAAGTAATATCCTTGCTGCCTTGCCGTCTGCGGTGTACAATTTTCCCGGATAATTCAAAGGGGGGATGTCAATGTTTGTAATCGTACTGTTTTCTTTTGCGCTGGTTGCTGCCGGGACCAATATTCTTTTTTCAAAAAAACCGATGGCGCTTAAAAATATTATCGGGATATTTTTATTGTATATTTTACTTATTAACGTTGGTTTAGGAGGGCTATTTGCATTTTGTGGGCACGCCTTCCGTTCGGCAGAGGTCGCGGCAAGCATTGGATGGCAGACCAGCCCATTTCAATATGAGATCGCGATCGCCAATCTAGGATTAGGAGTTTTGGGAGTGTTGTGCCTATGGCTGCGCGGTAATTTTTGGACGGCGACGGTTATTTATGGAACGGTTTTTGGGATCGGCGCGGGGATCGGGCATATCCGGCAGATGATCATTTATCAGAATTATGCGCCAAACAATGCCGGCGTACTCCTCTGGTTTGGCGATCTTTTTCTGCCGATATTAATGTTAACTCTTCTGGGCGCACATAATTATTTAGAAAATAAAAAAGCCGGGGAGTAATCTTATGGAAAAAATAAAATATATTATTGTGTTAATCTTACTTGTTTTTTTTGTGTTGCCGGTATCTTCTGCAGATAAAAAGACTTATGGTAAAGGGTATCGTTTTGAAAAAAATGGCTGGGTCTATGTTCATATTGAGGGAGAGCCCTACGAGCGCGGTTTTCAGCACGGATATCTAGAAGGCTATCTTAAAGACCGGCCGAGTCAGCCGTGGACGAAGTTTAAGGCAGCGGTCAAAATGCCTGATCGTAAAAGAAGTAAGCGTTAATCCCCTCGGTCCCGCGGCCAATATCACCGCGCACGATAACATTGCCAAAATTAACGCGCAGGCCCGCGCCGAAATCGGAAGCCCAGCTGTTCAATCCCAACTCGGTAAATATAGGGGCGACCTTGCCCGCTTCATAAAAAACAGCTCCGCTGAATACCCAAAAAATGGGGAAACGGTATTCGAGGTTGACCATGGCAGTGCTTTTGTCGCGAAAACGGTTTATGCTGTAGCCACGCAGCGTATCGCGCCCGCCGAGCGAAACGTATTCGTATAAGGGAATGACATCGCCGGCCATCTGGGCCAGCATTACACGGCTGGCCAGTACCTGGTCCTTGTCTATAGGGGTGTCGTAGCGCCGCAGGTCGACGACCAGTTTAGAGTATTTGGCCGGGCTGCCGGCTGCGTTGATGCCGAAAGCGAAGTCTGCCAGGACCAGATCTCCGCTTCGCGGGTCGCTTTTGTTATTGCGGTTATCTATGGTCAGGCCGATGCTGCCGGCGTAATATTGGCGGCAATTATCCCGGGTATCACGGGTGATCGGATTGGTCCCCTGGTTAATTTCAGAGAAAGCGTTGCTTCCCAGGATCAATCCCGTTGCGAGCGAAATATTTTTCCGGTAAGCGCGGGAAAAAAACAGTCTGACCCGGTTGTGCTGGTTGTTGAAGGTCGTATAATTTGTGCCCGGTGTAGCGTTCCCCAGGCCGTAGTATCTTTCCGAGATATATGTCCCGACCACCCCTTCAAGGTCGACGGCCAGTTCATGGGCCTCCCCGCGGCGAAAATCCCTGTCCGGAAACGAGAAGGTAAAATGGTTGGTGTTGCCGCCGTTCTCTGTCCAGGTGGAAGCCAGGGTCAGGGATTCATTCTTCCCGAGCTGATCTTTTAAGCGCCCGATGATCCCGTATCCGATGCCGTAGGTTGAATTATATATGGCATAAGGCATGCCGCCGACGGAGCCGGCTTTGGCAAATGAAGGGAACAGGAGGAGGCATGCAAGGGAGATGGGGACCAGGAGTTTATTTTTCATGCTGAAAATTATAGCACAAAGGGAGAAGCGAATCGAAGGGGGCGCTTGCCCCGGTCTCTCGACAAGCTCGAGATCGAGTGATAGAATTCTAGGAATAAACTAATGGATCATATATTTATTATCGGTACAATTGCGGCATGCTTAACGACGGCGGCTTTTTTTCCGCAGGTGGTCAAAGCACATAATTCCAGGCATACCAAGGATATTTCGATCGCGATGTGTATTTTGTTAGCATTTGGGGTAGCCCTCTGGACAATTTATGGCCTTTATCTGCAATCTCATCCAATAATCGCAGCTAATTCGATTACCTTTGCTCTTACGTTATATTTGATATATTTAAAAAAGCAATACGGATAAAACCCAAAAGGAGGGAGCAGTTGTGTCACAAGAGCTGTCAATGAATCTTTTGATCGTTGTTGCGATTATCTGGTCAATCATATGGAAAGGGATCGCACTTTGGAAGGCGAGCAGGAACAACCAGTGGGGATGGTTTATCGCGATCTTAGTTATAAACACCTTGGGCCTCCTTGAGATTCTCTATTTGGCCGGTTTTCAGTGGGATAAGAACCGGTAGTTTATTTAATAACAATAATTGCGACCATTTTTACTAATTTTCCAACTTTCGCAAAAATTTTACCATTGCCAACTTTGGAGGCGTAGAATTTTCCATAGCCTTGTCCTTGTAATAATAACTGCTTTTTGATAACCCCGTGGTTTCCAACGCCATTTATACGCCTGTGCGTCACTGATACCGTACGATTTGCAGATCTGCGTTACCGGACGATCCTTTTGGAGCATCGCCCTTACTACCGGCATCTTTTCCTCTGCGGTCCATTTTCTACGTGCCATTTTGTAATCCCCCTTTGCCAAAATCCTCTCTTCTCAGCCAGTCCAATTATAACAGGGGGCTAAAGAGCACCCACCAACTGAGTCAAGAGGGGAAGTAACGGTTAAAAAAACGACGATCTGTCGGGGTTAGAACCTACAATCTAAATAAAGCTGTGAGAAGGAATACCGGCCGATTCCCGTCGGATTTTATGTTTCAATTAACCAAAGAGGAGCATCAAACTCTAAGATTCCAATTTGGAATCTTAGAGAAGGGGAAGCACTCAAAATATATGCCCCATGTATTTACCGAGCAGGGGGTAGCTATGTTATCTTCGGTCCTAAAGAGTGAGAGGGCCATTAGAGTGAATATCGCCATAATGAGGGCATTTGTGAAGCTCAAGCAGGTCCTTGCTACACATAAAGAAGTGTTTCCGTAAGCTGAAAGAACTCGAACAAAAGGTAGAAGGGCACGATAGGGAGATAAAAGTGGTCTTTGATGCGATCCGGAAGTTAATGGAGCCGGATCAGAAAGGCACGAAAAGGGGATCGGATTTGTGGTTGACGAATGAAAAATAGATATGTAAAATTCAACCATGGTTGGAATTTTAATAATAATATCCCTAGTTCTTCCGCGCCTGCTTATTTTGTGCTTGTGGTTTTTTTCAGGATGGTTTAATGCGGTTTTTGCGACTTGGTATGTGCCGCTATTAGGGTTTTTCTTTATGCCGCACACTATGCTTTGGTACAGTGCGGTACAGCGTTGGTTCGGCGGCAGGTGGGAATTCACACAAATATTTATCCTTGTTCTTGCGGTTCTAATGGATCTTGGAGTAGGGATCTTTAATCGGAACAAGATTTAGTTTTACTTAATACGCAGTATGACCTCAAAGGTTTCAATCGGTGGAACGTTCTCTTCCCACGGACGGAGATAAGCAAGTTCCAGTTTTGTTTTTCCGGGCAAGAGGGCCTTGAAGTTAAAGGTGAAATGCCCGCCGGTGCCGATCTTGTCGCCTTCTGAGGAATATTTTTCCTTCCCTACCTGTTCAATGATCTTACGGTCGTAATCTTTTACCTGCCAGTTGTATCCGGTCGTTGGATTCCCTTCCAGATAAATCGAGAAGTTCGTGCCGGCTTTAAGCGCAACCTCTTTCCCGTTTTGCTTTTCTGTAAACTTCTTATCGCAGCCGTTCAGTATAAGCAGCCCAATAGCAAGAATTGCCAATAATGCATAGCAAATATATTTTTCCACGGTTTTATGCCTTAGAAGCCTTCAACCTGCTCGACTTCTTCGACGGTATTCACTTCTGGCACGGTTAGTACCATGAAAACAGCAAAGAAGATAATAGCTGCCAGGATCAGCAGGACCCAAATCTTTTGTGTGGTCTTTTTATGCATGGGCCATTTTCTCACTAGTTTGTTAATGGGTCAAGGGGAGGTTCTTTTGGTGTATAATAAATAAATGCAGTTTGCCGACTTCGAAAAACAGGTGGAAAAAGCACTAGAAGAGATCCCTGATAAGTTTAGGGAGAAACTTGAAAATATTACGATCGAAGTCGAGCCTGATCAGCTCCCTTTTGATAGTCAAAAACATATGATCCTGGGGCAGTATCGAGGGGTCCCCTGGTCGCGCCGCGGACCTGCCTACCAAAATGTCCTTCCCGATAAAATTATTATCTATAAAAAGGCGTTTGACCGTTTCCCCGATAAAAAAATCCCTGATCTGATCGTAAATGTTCTCCAGCACGAGATCGGCCACTATTTTGGGATGAGCGAGGAAGAGTTGGCTAGGTATAAGAGAATTTAGTATCTCATCCGGCTTACTCTTTATCCCAAAAGGCTTGACAGGATATTTAGTGGTGTTACAATTATAAAAAGGGTAGCACTAATCATGAGCAATATCGAAAGATTCGGAATATCAGCGCCAGAAGATTTACTTGAGAAGTTTGATAAGATATCTCTACAGAGAGGTTACACCAGCCGCTCCGAAGCCATCCGCGACCTTATGCGTGACAACATCGTGGAACAGTCTATTGCGGAAGATAAAGAAGTCGTCGGGACGGTAACGATCGTCTATAACCACCACACCCGCGCGCTGGCTGACAAGCTGACAGATATGCAGCATGATTTTTATAAAAATATCATTTCCAGCACGCACATCCACATGGACCACCATAATTGTTTGGAAATTTTAGTGGTAAAGGGAAAGGCCCAAAATGTAAAAGATATCGGCAACAGGCTGATCAGCACTAAGGGTGTAAAACACGGGAAACTGGTGGTGACAGCTACGGGTAAAGAAATAGTGTAATATTTTTTTTGCCTTATGGTGTTACGAATATTAGATTATTGCTACTAAGGAGGGCGAGATGCTGAATTTAATGGTTAAAGGTGGCTGGATAATGGGGCTAATCCTTGCTTGTTCGGTGGTTTCTCTGACTGTTATCATAGAACGTTTTTTTAAGTTCTGGAAAGTTGGAAAACTTATGAAAAACAGCGCCATTGGTCCATTAGTCGTCCAAGATTTGGAAAAAAACATAGATATTTTAGGGATCGTTGCGCATGTTGCCCCTCTTCTGGGTCTGCTTGGAACTGTAACCGGTATGATTCGCGCCTTTATGAGGATTGAGGAACTTGCAGGCCGGGTGAATGCCTCCGTGCTTGCCGGCGGGATATGGGAAGCGTTGCTTACTACGGCTTTCGGGCTTGTAGTGGCCATTCCTTCTTTTGTGATGTATCACTATTTTAATCGTAGGGTTGATGATTATGCTTTAATTTTAGAAAAGGAGAAAGAGTTTGAGGCTTAGAGGACGATCGAAAATAAACACATATTTAGACATCGCTCCTTTGATTGATTGCGTATTCCTGCTTTTAATCTTTTTTTTGCTCACTTCTTCATTTATCGAGCAGAATGGATTTGAGATCGATCTTCCCAAGGCTGTTTTTTCTTCAAATCTGGACGATAAGAATATTACTATTTATGTAACTCCCCAAGAAGATATTTATATGAAAGGTAAAAGGCTCAAATTATCCGATTTAAAAAACGCGCTTTCTTCAATTAAGAAGCCCGTTGTTATCAAGGCTGATAAAGACGTTCGATTAGGGATCGTAACGAAAATAATGGATATTGCCAAAGCCTGCAATGTGGGAAAACTGTCAATTGCGACTATGTTTGACGGCCCGCAGCGGAAAAATTCCAATGCGGAATAAGACATTTTTTACGGCTTTTATGCTTTCAGTCTCTATACATGGGGTATTGGTCCTGCCGATCTTTCCTGTTTTTCGCAATTTTTTAATCGAAGATGGGTCAAACCATATGTCGATAAGTATGGGCAGTATTATTGTAGGAAAAGAGCAAGCAGAAAAGAGGGATTCTGTGGTTAAGGCTCAAAAAGTCAGTAACGTTTCCGAGCTGTCAGGACAGGTTCCGAACCAATATTTGGCTAGTGATAATCTTTTGGGGCGTTCTGGAAAAAATAAAAACAATAAAGGAAAACTAAGAAATCAATATTTTGCTGAGATCAGGAAAAGGATCGAGGTGGCTAAAAAGTATCCCAAGCTGGCAAGGGAAAGAGACTTTGAGGGAAATTCTGAAATTGAATTTGTTATTTTATCAAACGGGAAAGTTCAGGACATCAGATTGGTTAATTCTTCTGATTATCAAATTCTGGATAATGAGGCGCTCGCTACTATAGGAAGAGCATCTCCATTTCCTCCGATTCCGGAAGAATTTGGGGAATCGCGGATAAAAATCACGATTCCTCTTGTTTTTGAGTTAAAAGGGGGGTGGTGATCGATCGGGCTAAAAATCCGACCTACACGGTGTTACGAGTAATTTAAGTTAGAAGGGAGCAAGGGAAATGTTAAAGAAGTTGAGTTTAGCCTTATTTATTGTAGCAATTACTTTTAATGTGTGTTTTGCGGAAAGATATGGATTAGAAAAAATTGTTATAACCGCTACAAAAACAGAGAAAGAGATAAAAGATGTTTCCGCAACTGTAAGTATTATTACCCGGGAGGATATCGAGGCCTCGAATGCCAAGTCGTGCCCCGATATCTTAAATAGTTTGCCCGGTGTCTTTGTCAATAAAACTGGGGTTTTTGGAAGGGCGGATGTGGATATTAGAGGCTTGGGTGAGCGGGGCAGGAAAGTGATGATTCTAATCGACGGTCGCCCGGTAAAAATGGGGATCTTCGGCTGCACCATTACCCATTCCCTGCCTTTGGATAATGTTGAACGAATTGAGGTTGTGCGTGGCCCAAATTCTGTTCTCTATGGTTCGGATGCCTTGGGTGGAGTAATCAACATCATAACCAGAAAAGCCCAAAAGGATTTCGAGGGAAACGTCCTTGCTTCTTCGGGTACTTACAATACTTCCCATTACCAGGTTCACGTAGGAGGGATAAGAGGAAAACTTGACTATTTTATAACCGCAGACAAACAGGCAACCGATGGCTATCTGCCAAACTCGTCCTTCAATGGCGGGAATTACACCGGACGCTTTGGCTATGCAATTTCAGATAGCCTGGCATCTGTTTTTACCATCAAATACTTTGATGGTAAAAAGTATGAACCCCTGCGATCCACCGATCCTCCAACTCCAGCGTCAACTTCATGGAACGATTATAAAAGAGGAGCAATTGATCTTAATTTTGACGGCCAATGGAGGGGATGGAGTAATAAGTTTAAGATTTATCGAAACTTTGGCAATCATGAGTTTTCTGACGGTTGGAAATCATCTGATTTTACCAATGGTTTGATGCTGCACGGAACTGCCGGCTTGCTGCCCGGAAACGAATTAACGCTGGGCGCGGAATACAGACAGCAGGGAGGAGAAGCAATTAGCGGCGCGACCTATCCCGGAAATTATGAAAAAGCGGAAAGCGCTATCTTTTTCCATGATGAGCAGAGATTTCTTGAAAGGCTGATTGTGGCTTTTGGCGCCAGATATAATAATGATCAGGTTGCGGGAAGTTTGCTGTGCCCTCAGCTGGGCGTGGTTTATCATTTACCCACCGATACAACCTTAAGGGCAGCGGCTAACCGTGGTTTCCGGGCGCCGCAAATTAACGAATTGTATCTTTTCCCTTCGAGGAATCCCAACCTCAAGGCCGAGACTGTTGATAATTACGAGCTGGGCATTGTCCAGACGCTTTTACCCGGAGTGGACTTTGAATTGGTTACCTTTAACATGAAGGGAGAGAATTTGATTGAACTGGTGCGTAACGCTACACCTCCGCCGATGTTTAGCTTCCAGAATACCGGCTCTTTCTTTTTTAAAGGTACGGAGATAAGCTTGAAGGCTAATCCCCGCGAATGGTTTTCCGGCCGGCTTTCATACAGCACGTTGGATCCGGGATCAAAAACCACCGGCCGTCCCGGCAAAAAGATCGATATTTCCGCCAGGGTCGGAGACAGAAAGCTTTCTTTGTCGGGTAATGCGCAGTATGTCGGAGATTACTATGCGGCGGATGATAAGCAGTCCCCGATCACTCCCTTTTTGGTGTTCAACAGCAAGGTGAACTTTGAAGCTGTGCCGGGAGTGTTTGGTTTTATTGCGATGGATAATATGCTTAATACAGATTATGTTGTCTATGCAGATCTTCCTGGCGGTTCAGCCGGAACCTATACTATGCCTGGAAGGACGATTACAGCGGGATTGAATTATAAATTCTAAGACCAATGAAGCAACTTGTTTTAAAGATATTAGTTGTTTGCTTATTCTTTTCGGCGGGGTGCGCCAAAGCACCCCCCGAGAGGGTAAGGATTGTAGTGACCACATCTTTGATAGGATCCATTGTTAAGGAGGTGGGGAAGGATCGGATAGATGTGGTTGCCATTGTTCCTTCCGGAATGTGTCCGGGACATTTTGATGTAAAACCGGGCGATATTGCGGCTGCTTCTGATGCCAAGCTTTTGCTGAGCCACGGTTGGGAGGGGTGGATGAGCAAACTATTAAGCGCGGTAGAAAATGAGCGACTTTTAACAAAGACGGTTAACGTTAAAGGAAACTGGATGATTCCAGATTTACAGATTCAGGCTACTCGAAAAATTACCGGGATTCTTTGTGCATTAGATGAGGATAACTGCAAGGGATATAGGGAAAATTCATCAAAATATATAACGAGCATCAAGTTTGCTGAATCGCGGATTAAAAGGTTCAAAAATGTTAAAGCTCTTGTTTCCAAAATGCAGGCGCCGTTTATAAAATGGCTGGGGATTAAAGTGGCAGCTGCTTATGGAAGACCGGAGGATTTGACCCCTTCAGAAATGATCAAGCTGATAAACATAGGTAAAAATGAAAAAGTAGAATTGGTAGTGGATAATCTCCAGAGTGGGCCGGTTGCCGGTAAGCAAATCGCGCAGGAAATAGGAGTCAAACAGGTGATGCTCACTAACTTCCCGCAGGGTTCTTATATTTTGTCTCTAAACCAAAACGTGGAAAAAATAATCAAGGCACTAAGATGATCAAACTTCAGAACGTAACAGTCTCTTATCGGGAAAATATCGCGCTCAATAATGTCAATTTAACAATTGAAGAAGGAACGCATCTGGCAGTTATTGGCCCGAACGGGGCGGGGAAAACTACCCTGCTCACGGCTATAAACGGGCTGGGTAAAATTCTCAAAGGTTCGGTTAATACTTATGAGCGGAAAGAAATCGGATTTGTTCCTCAGGCCTTAAATATTGATCCCCGTTCTCCGATTTCGGTAAGAGAAGTGGTCATGATAGGAAGGGTGGGGAAGATCGGATTACTGCGTAGCCCCGGTTCTGGAGATAAGGTGATTGCTGAAAACGCAATTAAACTTTGCGGAATTGAGAAGCTGGCTGACCGACCGATAGGCCATCTTTCGGGCGGCGAACAGCAGAAGGTTTCTATTGCCAGGGCTCTGGCTCAGGAACCAAAAATACTGCTTCTGGATGAACCCACCGGAAGTTTAGATTTAAAGGCCCAGAAGGAAATAATCGAATTGATTGATAAGGTTTATGGAGAAAGAAAGATAACCGTGATTTTTGTAACTCATATTCTTGGACATATCCCGTCAACCTGCAGCAATGGATGTTTAATAAAAGAGGGGAAGATCGTATTTACCGGAAAGATAGAACAAGCTTTGTCGATTGAACTCCTTTCAAAACTTTATGCTTGTCTCATAAAACCAGTTGAACAGCTAACCTATGCTTGAAATATTACAATATAGATTTATGCAGCATGCCATTCTGGCTTCCGTGCTCGGGGGAGCGAGCTGCGGTGTCGTGGGGGTATGGATAATTATGATGCGCATCCCCTTTGTCGGGGTTGCCATGTCCCATGCCGCCTTTGCCGGGGCTATCTTTGGCCTTCTTTTAGGGGTTAATCCTATATTAATGGCGTTGTTTTTTTGTTTGGTGTCTTCTGGCCTGATTGGTCCCATGGCGGAAAAGGCGGAAATGGACGCCAATATCTCCATCGGGATAATTTTTTCCCTGATGTTGGGATTTGCTTTTCTAGGCATGGGATTGATCCCGGGTCCCAAGACTGAAGCCCTGAAATTTATCTGGGGCAATATTTTGCTGATATCAAGATTAGATGTGTATCTGCTTATGGCTGTCACTTTTATAATCTTTTTATTTTTACTTTTATTTTTTAAAGAAATCCAAGCGGTTCTTTTTCATAGGGAAATTGCCCGCGCGGTTGGTATCCCTGAAAAAACCATCTTTTATTTGCTGTTGTTTTTAACTGGAGCGGTTGTAACTTTAAACTTGAATACTATAGGGGGCCTTCTAATCTTTAGCCTGGTGGTCAATCCACCCTCTGCTGCTTACCAGCTCACTTATAATCTCAGGCGGATGTTTCTGCTCTCTGCAGCTTTTGCGATTACCTCCTGTTTGATCGGGCTTTTATTTTCATATATTTTAAATGTCCCAACCGGAGCGGTGATCATCATTGCTTCTTCGGCAATATTCGGGCTGTGCCTGATCTTTTCCCCCAAGAGGAAGGCGAAAAAAATATGAGCCGACGCGAATTCTTTGATAAGCATGCGGAGAACTGGGATGAAAACATAACTGTAACTGATACCAGCAAGATAGACTATATTTTAAAAATGGCAGATATCCGGACAGGGGAGATGGTCCTGGATATCGGTTGCGGTACCGGGGTCATTCTGCCGAATTTAAAAAAAATGGTTGGCAAACAAGGAAGAGTGACCGCGCTTGATATCTCTCCAAAAATGCTTGCCAGAGCAAGGGAAAAATTTGCAGATTCCTTTGATTATGTGGAAGGGGACGTGCATTTTCTTCCTTTTAAAGAGAAGCGCTTTGATAAAGTTGTCTGTTTTAACGCCTTTCCTCATTTTCAGGATAAGCCAAAAGCCTTGTTTGAGATATTTAAAGTTCTAAGGCCCAAGGGGGTCTTTACTGTTGCTCATTCTGCCAGCCGGGAAGAGATAAACGCTTTGCATAAAGAGGTCGGAAATGTGGTTAAAAATGATCGAATTCCTGATGAAGAGAAAATGTATGTTTTGTTTAAAGAGGCGGGCTTTATTAATATTAGGATAATTGACAGTAAAGATCTCTATTTGGCTTCGGGGATTAAGAACACGGGTCTATAGCAAAAAGTGTGCCAATAAATAAATAGAAATGTGGTAGGTTTTAACCTATCTTAAGCAAAAAAGAAAGGGACCTACCACATGAAAAATGATATATCAAAAATATTCCATCTGCAAGCTTTTTGGATCCGCTCAGTTAATTCCCAACCAAATGCCATTGAAGTTGAGATCGAGCTAAAGAAAAAATACCGACGCTGTCCCCGATGTGGGAAGAAAGCGAGTTATTGTCACCAGGCAGGAAAGATCAGGTCTGTTAAACACCATTTGTGGGGAGAAAAGATCGTCTATCTCAAAGGACGTAAGAGCCGTTGGCAGTGTTCGCGTTGCGGCAAGCCTTTTACTGAGCGGTGGCCAGGGCTGAAGAGTTGAAAAGCATTCTTCCCAGTGATCAACAAAAAAGCCTCCGGGAATGGTTGAGGGCAATACCGAAAAACGTCAAGCCTAAGATCAAAGAAGTTTGCATTGACTTGAGAGAGCTGTTCTTGTCTGTGGTTAGCCAGGAACTTCCCCTGGCTGATATTGTAGCCGACCATTTTCATATTATCCAGGATGCCAACCGCCGGTTGGACGAATGTCGTCGGCTGGAGCAGGGAATGCAACGGAGGAAGCGGATAGGAAAACGCTGGTGGTTTTTAATGGGGAGGGAACGGCTTGATGAAAAAAATAGACAACAACTGGATTTTTTGCTTAACAAGTATCCGGGATTAAAAGAATTTTATTGGCGAAAAGAGAATTTAAGGTCTTTTTACAAAAGCAAAAGCCGGGAAGAAGCAGCCATCCTTATTTCCAGGATAATCATAAACATGGAATGCAGTGACGATGCGGCGATTAATCAGTGGGGAAGAACCATTAAGCGCTGGAGAAAATACATCCTCAATTATTTTAACCATAAGACTACCAATGCTTTTACCGAAGGCGCTCACAACAAGATCAAAATGATCAAGCGCATGAGCTTTGGTTTCAGGAATGTTCAGACCTACATCAGGAAAATGATGATCGCTTTTATCCCTATTGCTTACCTGGGGGGCTTGATTTGGCACACTTTTTGCTGAGGAACCATTCCGCCCTTGACATTTTTTTTGGGAGGGGTAAAATTAAGGAAAAATCTAAGGTGAAAGGAGATAAAAGATGAGAAATTGGGCAAAGGAGTTACTTATAATCAGTTTGGTGATCGGGCTTGGTTCATTGGGGTTTGTGGTTGGATGCGGGCAATCGACAGATACGAGCACAACCACGACCACTATACCTTCACTTTCGATCTCAGGCACGGTGAATTTTGCCACGACATCTGATGGAATAAAGGGAGGAGTAGATGTTTCAGTAACTGCTTCACCCACGGTAATTGCCACTGCCAGCGCAGACGCAAATACCGGGACATATGAGGTAAGCGGGCTGTCTCCCGGGACTTACACATTGATTGCTTCCAAGGATGGATGGTCAATTCCCAATATGCTGGTTACAGTAGAAAGTGCCGGCCTAACTGACAGGAATTTTACCGCAAACCCGACTAATTGGGATGTTAGTTTTATTTCCGGGAATCCGGATTTGAACAAGGTTGCCAGCGAGGAAATTTCAGGTAATAATATAGTTATTATTGGTAAGGGCGCTGGGGCATCGTATTATCAGAGTACGGATGGCGGCGGCACTTGGAACTCGGGGCAGGCGACGACCGACGCTGATTCAATGCTGGATGTATTTTTGCCTGCTCCCGATAGTATATACTTTTTCTGTGGTTCGGGGCTAGTGAGGGAGTCTAGCGATAACGGCAGTTCCTGGGGTGCAATAGGGTACATAACGGTTGAAGCTCCCTCGATTTACACTAAAGATTTTGCTTCTACCGGAAATCCAACCAGCGAAAATGTCGGCACAAACGGAAAACTATATCACGCAGATGATGGATTTACCTTTACGGAAGCAGGCGATAATGTAACCGGCTTCAATGCCGTAGCAGCCTGGGTCTATTCCGGCAGCATTTACAGAGTTGCGGTCGGCGATTCCGGCAAATTAAGATATTACGATGGTTCAAACTGGAACATTAAGGATTACTCCGGGGCTGTTAATTTTCAAGATGTGCACGAGGGAGAATCATGGGCAGCTGGGGAAAGATATGTGACTGTCGCAGGGTGTTCAGCGGCTGACTCGCAGGGGGTCATCTTCGGGATGTGGCCAAGCACTTCTTCGGGCAATATTATCCTGCAGGGAGTGCCTTATTCCCTGAACGGGATATGGTCTCCTTCAACTGCAATCGATACCAGTCATGCCGGGGTGATCGTGGTCGGCGATAATGGGCTTATCTTGATTGGCAAATAAACACGATAGTATTTTTCAAATCCTGAAAGGCGGCCGACACGGCCGCCTTTTTTTATAAACCTGCGTGTCAAATCATATAAAAACCTAACCGAAATGGTTATCGTTAAATCAACTAAGACCTAACCGAAATCACCTCCTTGGTTTTTGATCTTCGGGTACCGCTTCTACGTTTTGACTGATAAGTTTGGT
>JAYEOW010000009.1:0-5357 GCA_034723395.1 Candidatus Margulisiibacteriota bacterium | reverse complement strand
AGCGGAGTGACCGGGATGTGCATTTGCCCGATCACCAGTGACGCCAAAAGAACCCCAGCCGTAGAACCTAGATTAAATCCGAAGATCTTTATTTTGCCGATAAAATATCCGGCCGCGATCGCCAGAAAAACGGCGATCTGGGGGTAGGACTGGCAAAGTTTTACGACAGCTTCCATTATCATTCTTCCTCCCTGAAGGTTTTGTAATATTCGGCCAGGAGATCGCTGACCGCCTTGCCGATTTTTGCGTAGGCTTTGTCGGGGAGGTTAGCTAGGGAGACGCGGATCGTCATATTGGGAGCGTCGAATCCGCCGCCATCCATTAAGACCACTTTCTTTTCGTCCGCTAATCTCCAGACAAAGTCGATCGGTTCGTGCTCGCTAACTAACCAGTTGGCGAAACCTTCCCCATGCCTGGTCTTTGCCAGTTTTGGGATATCAATTGTTGTGTAGTAGCGTGCATCCAGCGCGTGTTCGGGGGTAGGGATGCCGGCTGCCTTATATAATGTTTCAAAGCGCTGTTTTACGATTGATTGTGCTTCGGCCTTATAAAGATTTTTCTTGTCGATCAAGCAGTAAATCGAAAATAGGGTCATTAACACCTGCTGCGGGGTTGAAAGCCCGGCGGTGTGGTGGAGGGCGACCGAGCGGCTGTCGGCGACCATCCGGTCGATCAGCTTCATGTTGTCCGGATCAAGCTCGACCGTGCTGTAGCGTTTATGTAATGCTTTACGGTCTTTTTCGGGGAGCGCTTTGATCATTTTATCCAAAACATTGTTTTCGTGCAGTCCAATTACGCCCAGCCTCCATCCGGTCGCGCCGAAATATTTAGAGAAGGAGTAGACCAGGATCGTATTGAGCGGGGCGATCGCGGCTAACGATTTAAAATCGTTAACAAAGGTGCCGTAAACATCATCGGTCAAAAGGATAAGATCTTTCCGCTTGGTCTTAACCAGTTCGGCGATCTTATTTAGCGACTTCTGGTGCATGGCGACCGAGGTCGGGTTCGAAGGGTGGACCAGGAAGAAGGCTTTTACCTTGGGATCTTCCAGTTTTTTGATCTCCTCATCTGGATACTGCCAGTCGTTATTTTCGTCCTGCACGATATTAATTTCTACAAAGTTATAATCGTTTAATCTGGGGATCTCAATGTACGGAGTGAAGATTGGAGTTCCCAGGGCGATCGTATCTCCCTTATGCGACAGCTTGTTTTCTATGAGGGACGAAAAGATGTAATCCATTGCCGCGGTCCCTCCCTCAGTCGCAAAGAGATCGAACTTCCCTCCGGGGACCTTCCCCTTGAACATCTCCTGTTCAAAGTATTTATGGACGATCTGTTCGCAGGTCGTCAGCATACGGTCGGGGGTAGGGTAGTGGTCGCCCAGGATCGCGTCGATCCACTCGAGCATAAAATCGTCCGCGTCAAAATTTAGCTTCTTGGTTACGTAGGTGTAAGCCTCTTTTAAGAATTTAACCCCAGGGAGATTTCCATTTTTCTTTAAGAATGTTTCAAAACGTTTAGCGATCCCGTTTTTCTCTGGCGGTCCTCCCAGCCGGGGGCGGTGAAAATTCCTTTCTGATTCGGTAACGGCAAAAAGTCCTAGCTGGAAAAATGCTTTCCGCGGGATCATGGTTACCCAATTTGGATTCCCTCTCCCCGCATTTAACATCATCTTTTCGTCCGGGGTTTTGGCCATCTCGATCAGTTTATCTTTCAATTCAAAAGGGCTCAGGGCCTCATAACCTCTTTCCTCTTTTCTGCTCATGTTACGTTCTCCTTTTTAATTTTCAGGTTTTACGCATAACAATAGGGGATAACTCCTCGCTTCGGGATCGGTTACATTGAAATCCAGTTTATTTACCTTAAATCCCGCTTCCTGCAGGAGGTTGAACCAGGTATCCAGGTGAAATATTCCGCAAAGATGACGATCGGTCTCGATCTTTAGCGCCCCATTTTTGCGGATCAAATAGGTTAAAGTTAATTCATAAGTGCTATCCCTTGGGTCTGGATCGTATAGGTTCTCAATGAAGACGACCTCTTTATCCCCTTTAGAATGGATTGAGGTGCGAGTCATGTTCTGAACGAAATTCCCGGGAGTTTCTTCTACGATAGTAACAAACACGCCGCCCGGCTTCAGGTGGTGATAAGCGGTGCTAAATGCCGCCCGCAGATCGTCCAGGGTGGTCATGTAATTGATCGCATCAAATGCAGTAACTATGTCGAATTTATTTTTTATCCGGATCGTCCGCATATCGCCCTTAACGTAAGTAACTTTAGGGTTAAGCTTCTTGGCGATTTTTAACATATCATGGCTTAGGTCAACCCCGACTACCTTAAAGTGTTTCTTCAGGGTGAAGTCGTTATTGCCGGCGCCGCAGCCGAGATTTAAGATTGTTTTAGCATCGACCAGAGAGGTGTGTTTGATAATCTGGGTAAAATATTCGGTCTCCTCAACATAGTCTTCGGGGGGAGTTATTACCGGGAAAAACTCAGCCAGGTCTTTATAAAGCCTTTGTTGGTCGTTTTTCGATGGCATCAAAGGTATTTTAACAGATAGAAAACTGCTTGACCACGATTTTTTATCAGTATATCATAATAACCAGACAGCATGGATAGGAAAGTGCCATCAAAGCTATTTTAATAAAAAGTGAAATTTGCTTGCAATCTGGTTGATAACATAGTAGAATGAGTTGTCTCAAAGAAAGTCGAAGTTAATGGGAGAAAAGAACTTAGGAGTCTGTAACTTAGTTGTGTTGAAGCCTCAATTTTTGGCCTCTACAATTCCGTTAATCACAGAAAAATAATTTTCAGGAGTAAACTGTATGAAAAGTATATTTGTAGGAAATCTGCCCTGGTCGGTTACCGACTCTGATTTAGAAGCGAAGTTTTCTGAGTTCGGCGCGGTATCATCCGCCAGGATAGTATCCGATAAGTTTTCTGGAAGGTCCAGAGGATTTGGTTTCGTCGATATGGATGATGAAGCTGCCCAAAAAGCGATTGCAGCAATGCAGGGCTATAAGTGGGGAGATCGTGAAGTCACTTGTAACGAAGCTAAACCGAAGACCGACCGTTCATCCGGACCACGGAGAGACCGCGGCGGATTTGGCGGCGGATTCTAAGAAAGCTTTCTAATAAAATTAAAGTCCCTTCGATGGTGAGCATAGTCGAACCTCGAGGGGGCTTTTTTTTATCTAAAGATTGAAGAGATCCATCCCCCGGTGTAGTGGGTGAGCGCGATCACCAGCAGTGCGATGATCAGGTGTTCTGTTACTGCTTTCCACGGTTTCCCTTCTTCCGCTTTTCCCATGTTATAGCTCAGAATACCCAGAACAGATAATCCCCACACCGCGCTTGCGATCATCGCGGAGGCGAGATCAAAAAGAAGGACCGGAACAATAAAGGTCAGAGCGAATACAAATTTTGACAAGAGGGTGGCAATAGTGGATTCCCAGATCTCTTTGGTGGTGTGTTTGTTCTCTGATTCTTCAGAGATGTGGATTCCCAGGGCGTCCGAGAAGGCATCCGCGATAGCGATGGTTAATATCCCCCCGATCACCACCAGTTTTGAATGGGTGCTTGAGTTAAGGCCGATCATCAATCCGAGGGTGGTTATGATCCCCGAAGTTAATCCAAAGCTAAAACCGACTTTTAACGAATGTTTCATCATTATCATTATGATTTTGGCGGTAGGGTAAAGACAAAACGGGCGCCTTTTCCCAACCCCTCCGATTCTGCGCGAATGATCCCTTCATGGGCTTCGATGATCCGTTTGGCAATCGCCAGTCCGATCCCCATTCCGCCGTGAGTGCGGGTCAGGTGATCTTCGATCTGGTAGAAACTTTCGAAGATAATATCGAGTTCCCCCTGTTTCATCCCAATCCCGCTATCTTGTATTATTACTGCAACGCCCTCCGGACAATTGTTGATCGATAGGGATATCTTCCCTTTTTCCGAAGAGAACTTGATTGCGTTGTCGAGCAGGATCTTGAGGACGTGCTTTAACCGCTTCTTATCTCCCATCACCGTTAAAAGATTTGGGTTGATATTTACACTGAGGTCAATCTCCTTTTTCTGGATTGGAGGGGATAGATCGGTAACTACCTCCTGAGCAATATTTTTTAGGTTGATTGGTTCTTTTTCGAGTTTTATGTTCTCAATGTCCAACCATGAGAAATCGAGCAGATCATCCACCAGCTCGCGCATCTTTTCGGCCATTACCTTGATCGAAGCGATGATCCTCTTTTTCTCTTTGTCGGGGAGGTCCGGTTTTCCGTAAAGGATTGCGGCTCCGCCGAGGATCGGGACCAGCGGGGTATAAAGTTCGTGAGAGATTACCGATAAAAAGTCGGATTTTATTTTATCGATCTCACTTAATTTTTCCGCCATCTGGTTAAATCCGTGGATGAGTTCTCCGATCTCGTCAGTACGGTGGATGTCGATCTGAGTATTGTACTCTTTATCCTGGATATTTCTTATCCCTTTAGAGAGAGCCTCGATCGGTTTGGTAATTGTTACCGCCCCATAGCGGCCGACGAGCAAAGCAAAGAGTATCCCAAGCGTGAAATAGAAAAGCGTGGTATCGAGAATATTTCGCTGCAGTTCTTTGATCTCATTTGCTTTCATGTCTATTCCGATGACCGCGTACGGTCTTCCATGGTTATCGTAGATCGGAGCGTAGCCGGAGATCCATTGTCCCCAGCGATCGGTGGTTATATTCTTATCGGTCGACGGAGTAAGCAGGGCATTTTTTATCTGCGGAAAGTGGTTGACATTGTATTCCTCGTGCAGGACCGCCATCTGGTCCCGATCCCTCATCTCGTTGTCAGCGACAAATTCCCAAATATCCCTTTTTTTTGTGGGGACCAGGATATAGGCGCCATTGATCCTCCGATTAGCGATCATGGTAAAACTATGGAGCTTCTCTTTTAGCTTTCGATATTTTGGTGAGATTTCATCACCCTCCAAAACGTCAGCGACGGTTTGGGGATTAATTGAGAAGCTAAGTGAGACTGCCAATTGCTTCAATTCGGTGTGGAGAGATTTCATCAGGGCGGTTTCTGACCGTTTGTAATAATCGTAGGAGATCGCGGAAACAAAAACAAAGATAATCGCTGCCAGCAGGAAAGTAAGCTTGGTCTTTAGGCTTAATTTAAAGTTAAATTTCATGCTTTAATTGTCTATCATTGCGGCCGGTCAAGTCAAGAGTTATTTAGCATCCAGCAATTTGTTCCCCGTGTCAAATCATATAAAAACCTAACCGAAATGGTTATCGTTAAATCAACTAAGACCTAACCGAAATCACCTCCTTGGTTTTTGATCTTCGGGTACCGCTTCTACGTTTTGACTGATAAGTTTGG
>JAYEOW010000008.1:0-5805 GCA_034723395.1 Candidatus Margulisiibacteriota bacterium | reverse complement strand
CTCTTTATCTTTGCCATCGGATACCGGGTCGGCCCCCAATTCTTCGGCGCCCTCAAGAAAGAAGGGATACACTACATCTGGATCTCACTGGTGGTAGCAATAACTGGATTAGTAACTGCAGTTATATTAGGAAAATTGTTCGGGTTTGACGCCGGGACAGTAGCCGGCCTTTTGGGAGGCGCGATGACCCAATCGACCATTATCGGGACCGCGGACGGGGCGATAAAGCAATTGGCTATTCCGGCCGCGGAACAAGCCGCCCTGCAAAGCAATGTTGCGATCGCCTATGCGATAACCTATATTTTTGGCGTTGCCGGCTTGATCGTATTCTTTAAGTTAGCCCCAAAATTAATGGGAATTGACCTAAAGAAAGAGGCGCATGAGCTGGAGAAACAGATGTCGGGAGGGTCGGGCGATCTGAGCAGTAGTCCGGAGCTCTTTTCGTGGTACAAGCGCCTCAATCTTAGAGCATATAAATCCAACCTGCCCGAGAAAACGGTCAGGGAGATCGAAGCAATGTTTCCGCATAAAGTCGCGGTTGAAAAAGTTAAACGGGGGGATCAATTGATCGATCCTGCGCCTGAGCTGATAGTTCAAGCTGGAGATGAGATCGCTTTTGTCGGCAAACGCGAGGCTTTCCTAACCGCCGACCAGATGATCGGCCCCGAAGTTGATGATCGTTCGATTATAAATATCGTCGGCGAGATATTAGATGTCTGTGTCCTTAATAAAGATATCGTCGGGAAGACACTAGGAAAGATAAAAAGCCACGGTTGTTTCTTGAAGAAAATCACCCGTCAGGGGCAATCCCTCCCGATGACCAGCGGAACGGTTATCCAAAAATGCGACATCCTTCAAGTAGCCGGGGAGCAAAAGGATGTCGATAAATTTGCAAAAGTGGCCGGTTATCCGGAACAGCCCACCAACAAGACCGATCTTATTATGGTCGGGCTTGGATGTGTTGCCGGAACGTTGATCGGATTGGTCGCCATCCCGTTTTTTGGCATTCCGATAACATTAGGCATTGGGGGAGGAATCCTGGTCGCCGGATTGGTTTGCGGCTGGCTCAGATCGGTCCACCCAACCTTTGGGCGGATCCCGAGCGGCGCGCAGTGGATATTTACCGATCTCGGGTTAAACCTTTTTATTGCTTGTGTCGGACTAACTGCGGGCCCAAGAGCAGTTCATGCTTTACAAACGACTGGCGGATCGATCTTTATTGCGGGAGCCATCTTATCCTTGATGCCGATGGTCGCAGGGACAATCTTTGGACGATTGGTGTTCAGAAAACTTAATCCGGTCCTTTTGTTCGGCGCTTTGACCGGTGCGGGAACGGTTACTCCAGCGTTGAACGCGCTTAAAGAGAGTTCGGGCAGTTCTGCCCCCGCCCTGGGATACGCGGTACCTTACGCGTTTGGCAACGTAATCCTGACGGTTTGGGGAACGATCATTGTTCATCTCATAAGGTAAAGTAATTCTTTATATCTTTACCTTGTGGTATAGCAAGCATCAGAAGCAATCGGACCTTTGGACCTTTTAACGAGCGCGATAGAATCGCTCCATTTTTTTTCAGCATCGCTCCCCCGCCAATATCCCCATAATCTGAAAATACTCCGCCATGGATAACACTGCTGGTTATAACCACAGGAATTTTAAGCGCAAGCGCCCCCTTGATCGCTTTATACATTTTGGCATTGACGTTTCCCGCGCCAACCGCTTCGATAACTATTCCCTCCACCCCCATTTCAACCGCATGGCGGATAAACCTTCCATCCGATCCCGGATACATCTTGATCAATGGCACATCCGGAAGCTTTTTGGGGATCGGCAGCCGAACCCGGTAAAGGCGGTCGTTAAAACGGATCACTTCTCCATTAGTTATATATCCCAGATACCCTTTTTCGCCGGATTTAAAGGTTTGAACATTGGTGGTCTGTTTTTTTTCTACATCACGCGCGGAATTAATATATTGGTTCATCGTCACGGTAACTCCCCAACCCTTTGCATTATCGGAGCAGACCTGGGTGACCGCATCCCTTAAGTTCGCCGGTCCGTCCGGAGAGATTTCCGACGCGTTCCGCATCGCTCCGACAAAAACAACCGGCTTATCGGTTTTGAGGGTAAGATCGAGGAAGTATGCTCCTTCGGCCATCGTATCGGTCCCGTGAGTTATAACCGCACCTTTAATGTCCCGGTCCTGCAAAACTTCATCAACCTTTTTACTGAGCCCTGCCCAGATCTCCGGATCCATCTGCGAGCTATCGATGTTCGAAAAGTTTATAGCTTTGATATTCGCGATCTTTTTAAGCTCAGGGACCGCTTCGATCAGGTCCTTCCCCGATACGGCCGGAACCGCTCCGCCGGTTTTTGGATCGATCTTTTCGGCGATCGTTCCGCCGGTCGTGAAGATCGCAACCGTAGGAAGAGCGTCGGCGCTGAGACCGAACAACACCAATAAAACCACCAGTGACAATATGTATTTTTTCATTAAACTCTAACCAAGGTAAGACATCTGGTTTTATTTGTCAAGCTTGTCCTCACCCCCTCCCTTCGGGTTTCCCCCTCTCCATTAGAAATGGAGGGGGGATGAAAAGGGGTAAGGAAAATAGTATAATAAAGGCTATGCAAATAAAACACATATTAACCTTATTTCTAGTCGTATTTTTATCAACCTCCCTGGTCGCTAAAAAGGGGGCGCTCGAGTCCCCGGAACTTAAAGCCCAAAAATACGAACTAAAATCGAGTTCCGGCCGCGGTTTATTCGTAGAGAAAAAAAAGGACCTGGAAATCGTCCTTAGCGGAATTACCGGCAACGGGAATATCTCAAAGGGCAATTTCATTGTTTTTAACGGGGAAAAACCTTATGAGGGGAAATTTAAACAGATAAAATTTACGCTCAAAGACGGCCAAACCAAAACTTATACGTATCCTAAAAAATATCAGATAAATTCGGTAGATATCAGCATCTCGATTGGTAAGGTTGAAGCAAAGTTCGTCCAACCCCGCTTTATTATCCCGGACAAACCGGTAAAAAAGACCACCGAGGACATGGCTTCACAGCTTAATGCCTCTATATTCTGCGGCGCAAAAGAGAGCACAAAAAAAATGATCGCCATAGGGTTTGATATTAATACCCCGGACATGGCCGGCAATACACCTCTCTTTATGGCTTGTTATGCTGGAGATATGGAACTGGTAGAGCTGTTGATTAAAAAGGGAGCCAAACCGGATATTAAAAATAAAGCCGATTCAACGGCATTGATCGCCGCTGCGGGGAACAAAAAAATATTTTACGACGCGGTCCCGCTGCTGGTTGAACTGGGAGCAGATCTGAGGACTAAAGCGGTTGATGGAACGACCGTACTCTGGCAATTGGTCATACTGCCGCGCCATGGAGCTGACGAAATTGAAGTGCTGGAAACAATGGATTATGTGCTCAAGAAAGGGGCAAAGGTTGATCCAGAAAAAAAAGGCGGCCGAACTCCTTTAATGTTTGCGGCCAAATCGGGAAATCTCCCGATCGCCAAACTTTTAGTAAAATATGGGGCAGATATAAATGCCGAGAGCGAAGAAGGCGAAACTGCAATTGGCCTGGCCAAAGAAGAAGATCATACAGATATAGTCAACTACCTCAAATCCATGTAAGATATATACATGGACCTCTTTGACGCGAATCTGAAGGAATACAGGGGCAAAAACGCCCCGCTCCCTTACCGGATGGCCCCCAGAACGGTCGATGAAATTGTCGGCCAACTTGATATTATCGGAGAAGGAAAACTTTTACGCCGGCTGATCGAAACTGATAAAGTTACTTCGGTCATCCTATATGGTCCGCCAGGAACCGGAAAGACGGCGATCGCCCGCGTGATCGCAAATTCGACCAAAGGCCGCTTTGAATGGTTAAATGCCTCCGTCGCAAAAGTTGATGATATCCGAAAAGTAAGCCTCGAAGCCAAAGATCGAATTAAACTCCACAAATCAAAGACGATCTTATTCTTAGACGAAATCCACCGCTTCAACAAACTGCAACAGGATGCCCTCCTCCCCGATGTTGAAGAAGGAAACATGATATTGATCGGCGCCACCACCGAGAACCCATTTTTTTACGTTAATTCCGCTCTCGTCTCCCGCTCAAACATCTTTGAGCTTAAACCCTTAGCAGTTAAAGAACTTAAATCGTTGATCAAAAGAGCAATCGGAGATAAAGAGAAAGGTTTGGGTAACAAAAAGATAAAGATAGACGAAAAGGCGCTGGAACATCTGGCTAAACTTTCGGACGGTGATGCCCGGCGCGCCCTTTCCGCCCTGGAATTAGGAGTCCTTTCGACCAATCCGGATAAGCAAGGAATTATTAACTTCACTTTAAAAGTTGCCGAAGAGTCGATCCAAAAGAAGGCAATCGTTTACGACAAAAAAGGTGAAGGACATTACAATACAATCTCCGCATTCATCAAATCGATGCGCGGTTCGTCCCCCGACGCCGCCCTTTATTACCTCGCGAAGATGATCTATGCCGGCGAAGACCCACGGTTTATCGCGCGAAGAATAGTGATCTGCGCATCCGAAGATGTAGGGAATGCCGATCCTTTAGCTTTGGTGATAGCAAACTCCGCCATGCAGGCCGCCGAATTTGTCGGTATGCCCGAAGCGCGCATCCCTCTCGCTCAAGCAACGGTCTATGTTGCCACGGCACCGAAAAGTAATGCGGCTTATGTTGGCATTAACAAAGCGCTTGCAGACGTTAAAGAGAATCCAATCTTGGAAGTTCCCAAACACCTCCAGAATGCGGTTTACAAAGGCGAAAAGAAGATGGGTAAGGGGAAAGGCTACAAATACGCCCATAATTATGAAGGCGGCTACGTCGATCTCGATTATCTACCGGTAAAAAAGAAATATTATGAGCCAAAAGATATCGGATTTGAAAAAAAGATCAAAGCCAGGATGGACGAATTATTAAAACAAGCAGCAAAAGAGAGTTAGGCTTCGGATCCTCATCCTGGGATATTTGCCTGTTCCCCGTCAAGAAAACGGTTCAGGAAAGACTCCATCCTCTCTCCATATAACCGGCCTGGATGCGGCATGTTTTTCACCAACGGTATCCCTGGTTCAAATTCCGCTCCAACAACATCTTTATAGAACGGCAATTTACCTGCATCATAAATTACTAAAGATATTTCCATGGCTGGATCTATGCAATAAACGTAACAGGCAAGAGCTCCCATCAGCGTCCAGCTTACTCCATTTACGGCAAGGCCTTTATGCTCTGCCGCCTCAGGATTAAGCCCCAAATTCCAGGGGGCCTCTAAAAGACGTATTAATCTTGCCTCTTTTGTTCCAAAATGAATCCTGGCAGATACTGCGCCATGCAGCGTGTATCCTTCTACCAACCCAAACAGGAAGGTCATTATTTCAGCATCGACGTTCTCTCCCGCCGCAAATCTATCAATTGGGACATTTACACAATCTCCACCTTGACTGCGTAAAATATTCCAGTTTTGACACCTAAGATCACCGATTGAATCGCGCCCCCTCCAATCCGCCAGGGTCCTGTCAGACATTAGACGCATAGGCTTTAGTTCTGTCTTAACTGTCCCTCCATTTGTCTGTTTAAAGACAAAATATCGGTTTTGTTGGATACATTTCAACCCTTTAGAAATCAATCTCTGCATAATATTCCCTGATAACGTAAAATAAGGTGTGCAAAATGACAGGAAAGAAAAAGCCATCGCAAGCCTCAAAACTGGTAAAATCATTACCAGGGATTAAAAATAAAGGAGGCAATACGATGGCAAAGACAACTGTATC
>JAYEOW010000007.1:0-102604 GCA_034723395.1 Candidatus Margulisiibacteriota bacterium | reverse complement strand
AACAAAATGTTTATAATCTTTGAGATCATCAACCTGCCACACTACATTGTCACCCAGCCGCAAGTTCTGAACGATCGCATCGAGCCCAGTTAATCCAGTACTAACTGTAGTCATAAAAATTTTTCAAACGGTCGAAATCAACTAAAGCACTTAATGCCTGGCTCTCCGCCTCAATACCCCACTCTTCGCAAGCTGCCACCGGATTAAGCCCGCCGGGGATGACCAGTCCGACCCTATCGACCCCTACCGGCATACCTAAGACCGGCTGGCCCGGCTTACCAATATAAATAGCGCCGCCAAAACCGGCTTTTTCCGCCTGCTTAATGATCTCTTCGGCCTTCTCTTTTGAAGCCGCCGGGATCTCACGCAAACCAGCCAGGATCTTGCCCGAGCCTTTGCATGCCCCCCGCACATCAGTCATCCTGCTTCTAATGAATATCTCATGGGGGTCCAAAGTCGAACCTGAATAGCTGACCAGCTCAGTAAAGCGTAAAGGTTTGTCGTCCTCGATCTGTAAAATCCCGCCAAACTTTGATTCAACAGGAATACCGGCCTTTAAAAGAATTCCGTTAAGATTGGTCGCACACATCGTGCCGAAGCAAATTTTACCGGCCGGCACCTTTAAACCACCAACTTCTTCGCCCGGTCCGGATACTTTGACCAATTGGCCCATACACAAGTTATTCTTAAATGCCTCCGCCATAATCTTGAGTGCTTTTTTAAACTCGATTCTATGAAATAAAGTTAAGTTAAAGATCACGCTCCCCTGTTGTTTTGCCAGATCAAATCCCATTTTAAAAGATAATGACTCAATCCTGTAACTGACCAGACCGATTTTCTCTGAGATCATAGAATTATCCAGCTCTTCTATCCCTTTTTTGGTCAGCATCCGCCCCTCTTTCCAGAAAATCTTTAACAGACCTCTATCATTTAGCTGTTTAAGATGATAACGGACCGTCCGCTCACTCATCTCGATCCCAAGCTCCTTAAGTTTTACCGAAATTTCTTTAGAACCGATCGGTTCTCTCGATTCGGCTATCATTTTTAATATAGTATTAAGTTTCTTTTGCATATCCCTCACCCAAACTTATCTCTATCGACAACATTTCTTTAACAACCCTCTCCCGCAAGGAGAGGGACTGACCGGTATTCGCCCTTAATATCACCCCCTCTCCCTCCGGGAGAGGGAAGCTTAAGATAAACTAAACTTTAGCCTATATGTCGGGTGAGGGCTGTCCGGGTCAAGACCCCCTTGACATACGGCAATTGGTTGCCGTATAATACTACCCTGCCTTAAATAAAATGTAAAGGCAAATTTTTGACGGAGGTGTCGAGCCGATGGTAAAAGCAATTTTAGAACAAGTAAAGAAAAGGAATCCTGGAGAAGTAGAGTTCCATCAAGCGGTCGAAGAGGTTTTAGAATCAATTGCCCCGGTATTAGAAAAGCATCCGGAGTACAAAAAAGCGAGGATCGCCGAAAGGATCGTTGAGCCCGAAAGACAGGTCATGTTCCGTGTTCCGTGGATGGACGACAAAGGCGAGGTCCACGTCCAGCGCGGAATGCGCATCGAATTCAACAGCGCGATCGGCCCCTACAAAGGCGGGCTTCGTTTCCACCCTTCAGTTTATCCCGGGATAATTAAATTCTTGGGCTTCGAACAAGTCTTTAAAAACGCCCTCACCACCCTGCCAATGGGCGGAGGTAAAGGTGGATGCGACTTTGACCCCAAAGGGAAATCAGATAACGAAGTTATGCGCTTCTGCCAAAGCTTTATGGCCGAATTATTTCGCCATATCGGACCAAACACTGACGTTCCAGCCGGGGACATCGGCGTCGGCGGACGGGAGATCGGTTTTATGTTCGGCATGTACAAAAAGCTCCGCAACGAATTTACCGGAATATTAACGGGTAAAGGAATTGGCTGGGGTGGAAGTTTGGCAAGGACCGAAGCTACCGGTTACGGACTGATCTACTTTTTACTTGAAATGTTAAAAGATTCCGGGAAGGACATTAAAGGGGCAACCGTAGTTAGCTCTGGATCAGGAAATGTATCGATCTATGCTACCCAAAAGTGCCAAGAATTGGGCGCCAAGGTTGTAGCAATGAGTGATTCGGGTGGATATATCCATGATCCGGAAGGAATCGACCTTAAGCTCGTCCAACGACTTAAAGAGGTCGAGAGAAAACGGATAAAAGAGTATATCAAAGAGCGACCAAAAGCTACCTACCATGAAGGCTGCAGCGGGATCTGGGGAATTAAGTGTGATATCGCCCTGCCCAACGCCACCCAGAACGAGATCGACGAGAAATCAGCCCAAAAGCTGGTGGATAACGGTGTCTGGGCAGTTGCCGAAGGGGCCAATATGCCTTCAACCCCGGAGGCGATCAAAGTTTTCTTAAAGAACAAGATCTCCTTTGGTCCGGCTAAGGCTGCTAATGCCGGCGGAGTCGCGGTCTCTGGACTGGAAATGACCCAAAACAGCCAGCGGCTCGATTGGAGCTTTGAAGAGGTAGATAATTATTTGAAGAGGATCATGAAATCTTCTTATGCTGCTTCCAAAGCCGCGGCCGAAGAGTACGGCAAAGCAGGCAACTTAGTTGTCGGCGCTAACATCGCCGGATTCGTTAAAGTCGCTGACGCAATGCTGGCACAGGGTCTAGTTTAGACAGACTAAAGACTGAAGACTTAAAAGCCCTCTGAGTTTAACTCAGGGGGCTTCTTTTTTGTTCATAATTACGAATTCCTAATTACTAATGACGAATGAATGTATCCCTCGACTCCGCTCGGGATATTAAAATAATATGACATTAATTCGTAATTCTTCATTCGTAATTAGCAATTTATCCTAGTTTGCTTTTCGTTCGTGACAAAATGGAACCGATGATCCTTGTTAGCTCGTCACTTTCACGCAGTAAATCCATTAATTCCACTTTATTCCTTTCATTATTGATCAAGTCTGAACCTTTAATTATTTTCAGCCAGTAATTTGTTTCTTGTATTTCTTTCTTTGCTATCGTTACTTTATTAATAAAATCCTTCTTTGACGAAGCAGAATCGGCTTCCTGCATATTAGCGCCAACCGAAGTCCCCGACCGGATCAATTGATCCGCAATTGCCCTATTATCAATATTCTTGGATAGAACCTTACAGAACTTCACTATCCGAATACCGAACTTTAAAACTCTTTCATGTATATCTATATCCTGCCTCATATAATAATTATAACATCAATTCGTAATTCGGCATTCGTAATTCGTAATTATTATAAGGCTTCTAAATATTTATCAAGCTCCCACGGAGTGATCTGCATCCGGTAATCGTCAAACTCCTTGGTCTTCGCTTCAAAAAAGTTAGCAAAAGTATGACTTCCTAAAGCATCTTTAACCACTTTGTCCTTCTCCAGCTCCTCAATTGAACGTTTAATAGAGAAAGGAAGCATATCGATCTTCTTTGCTTTAAGTTCTGCTGCATTTAATTTATAAACATCCTCTTCTACCGGCGCCGGCGCCTCCATCTTCTTTTTAATTCCATCTAAACCAGCCGTTAACATCGCCGCAAAGGCCAGATATGGATTACAAGACGGATCAGGGCAACGAAGTTCCATCCGGGTCGACTGCTCCCTACCCGCCGAATAGCGCGGGATACGGATCAAGGCTGAACGATTAACCTGCCCCCAGCAGATATAGACCGGCGCTTCGTAGCCGGAGACTAATCGTTTATATGAATTTACGGTCGGCGCGACAATCGCAGTCAATGCTTTCGCGTGGGAAAGCTGTCCTGCCAGGTATTGATGCGCAATTTTCGAAAGTTTGTATTTATCCTTCGCATCATAGAAGACATTCTTCCCCTTTTTATCAAACAGCGATTGGTGGACATGCATTCCTGACCCCGCTTCGCCGTATAGTGGCTTGGGCATAAAGGAAGCGTAGAGATCGTGCTGGGAAGCGATCGATTTGATCACGTATTTCAGCGTGATCGTGTTATCCGCCGAACGCAGGGCGTCCGAATATTTAACATCGATCTCGTGTTGCCCTGGTCCGACCTCATGGTGAGACATCTCCGAGGTCATCCCCATCGCTTCGAGGGCGAAAATAATATCTTCGCGGACCTCTGAGGCATAATCTCTTGACGGATAATCAAAATATCCGCCGATATCGTGGGGAACGGTCGTGATCTTGCCGTTCTCCTTCTTTAGCAGGTAGAATTCAACCTCCGGTCCGGTGTTAAACTCATAGCCCAGCTTCCCTGCTTCGGCCAAGGCCCGCTTTAGGATCGACCGCGGGTCTCCTTCGAACGGTTTTCCGTCCGGCGTATGGATATCACAGATCAAGCGGGCCGATTTTCTCCCCTCAACCTTCCACGGAATAACCTGGTAGGTCAAAGGATCGGGTTTTAAGATCATATCCGACTCGGCGATCCTCACAAATCCCTCGATCGACGAACCATCAAACCAGACCCCTTTCTCGAACGCGTCGTGGAGCTTGGCCAGCGGGATGATCACACACTTCATCATCCCCAAAATATCGGTAAACTGCAGCTGAATAAACTTGATCTCTTCCTTTTTTGCCCTTTCTAATACCTCTTTACTTGCTGAATCTAATCCCATTTTACTTTGCCTCCTCTCGACTTTTTGCCGATTGTGATTAATAAAACGATCGCGCCAATAGCGGACCGTATCCAGTTTAATATCCATCTCTCTACTAATTTTTCTAAGTGAATCCCCTCCTTTGATTTTTTTTATTACTTTATCGACCTTTTTTTTATCAGCATGCAAACCATATAATCCGGTCATCGCACGCTCAGAGAACGTTTCGCCGCAACGGTTGCAGCGATATCTCCCCCGCTCCTCACCCTTGGTCTGGTAACTACCGAATTTTACAACATTATCCTCGCCGCCTACGCGGTAAAGCGGACAATTTGGATTAGGGCAAAAGAGCTCATTGATCATTGTGGAAGCATTTTAGCAGGTGGGCATCTACTTGTCAACACTATTTTGGGTCATAGGGATCTATAATATTCGGCCGAGCTCATACTCCTGTTGACCTTAACTATTTTGTCGTGAAGAGCCATTACTTCGTCTATATTTCCGGGAGTGAGCGTCATTCTGCTCAAAATACGGTTAATCCCTCCCAGGTGATCGTCAATTTTTTCAAAATAGAGCCGCAGTACAATAGCAATTTTATATCTCTCTCCGGCCGGCACAGATCCCCAGGCCTTTACAACATCACGATTGCTCATAGTAGAGGTCGGCAGGAAAGTCTCACTTAGCAGTTGGCTCCCAAAGGCCGGCTCGCTCGCGTCGGCAATAAAGTCGGCGATCGCCCTGAAATCATTGATCATTTTGCTAAAATAATGTCGGGCAAGCCGCACCCCATCCACCGATGGCATGCGCAGGTAGTTCAAACCCGTCATCGGACTGTTGCACGCGTGGATAAAATGGCGGATAAACAGGTGAAACGGGTTATCGTCCAGCTCGTTATCCCCTTTGTTGGCCCTGGCCTCTCCCTGCCTGGGAAAGATAATGGTAAGCTTGGTCCCCTGCCCCAAATCGTTCGCTATATTGATCTTCCCGCCGTTTTTATCAACTATTTCTCCAAGGGATGAAAGCTCCTCAAGCGTGGTCCCGCAACCGTTATGCTCCAACGTTATCTCTATAGAATCACCTTTTCTCCTCACCTCCAGGCTTATCGCCTTACCCGTCCCCTCTTTTGTTTCCAGAGCCTTTATGGCACACGAAATAAGACTGTGTAAAAGATCCTCCAGCTCAGAACAGACCATCCTAATCCCATCGCCCTCTCCCAACCCCCTTATATTCGCAAAAAACATTGCCCCTTCCCGCTCCACCTGCGGCTGGAACGATCTGACAAGTTCAGTAATAAAATCCCTGAGCGGAATATCCTCTCTCATCCCCCTCTTTATCCCCACCCGTCGCAACCCTCCAGCACGGGTTGGCCGTTTCGGGAGAATGCGGGCAATTGGCTTACCTTTTATCGGACCGATTCCGTTCATTTAATCTCCTTAAATCATAAACTACTGGATTATTATCGCAAAAAACGAAGGTAAATTTCACTTACATCCCATCATTCCAGAAAATGTTACGGTCCGCCAGGACCGGCGCCGCGTTAGGCTTTTTTTTCTTCCGCCACAGGCAATGTAAAACAAAACCTGGCTCCCCTTCCCACCCCTTCCGACTCCACCCAAATCTTTCCTCCGTGCGCTTCGACGATATCCTGGGCGATCGCCAGACCGAGCCCCAGCCCGCCTACTTTGCGGGTATACGAGCTGTCAACCTGGTAAAATTTATCAAATATTTTTTCGGTCTTATCCTTATCGACCCCGATCCCGTTATCCTTTACGCACATTCTTATCTGCTTGCCTTCTATTTCACCGCTTAGCTTGATCGATCCCCCCTCAGGCGTAAACTTGATCGCATTCCCCAGCAGATTGGTCAACACCCTCCTGATCTTGTACAAGTCTCCGACGATCGTTGGGATATCTTTTGGCAGGTCGATTTCGATATTAATATTCTTCTCTTCTGTCTGAGGGCGCATGACCAGGACCAGGTCTTCAAACAGGGCTTTCACCGATATCGGCTCTTTTATTAGGTCAAGAGTGCGCCCGCGGGTTATCCGGCTTATATCCAGAATGCTGTTGATCAACTCCAACAAATGGTCGCCCTCCCTCTCTATGACTCCGATGACCTGCTCTTGCCTGGAAGATAGTTTTCCCAACCCGCCGGCAAGAAGCATGGCCGAATATCCTTT
This sequence comes from Candidatus Margulisiibacteriota bacterium, assembly GCA_034723395.1. Lineage (GTDB taxonomy): Bacteria > Margulisbacteria > WOR-1 > O2-12-FULL-45-9 > O2-12-FULL-45-9 > JAYEOW01. Next base: position 95,838 of record JAYEOW010000007.1, on the reverse strand, counting down.
TATCGGGGTTAGCGGGGTTCTCAGTTCATGCGAAACCATTGACAAAAACTCGGTCTTCATCTGATCGACAACTTTTAAATCCTCATAAAGCTTCTCGATCTCAACCTTACCTTCCTTGGCCATATCCCTTGCCTCAGTTGTATCCTCCAGGATACTGAGCATCCTTTTCCTGGTTTTCTCCAATTCGGCTATAGTCTTCTGTTCCCCGGAAATATCGCGGAAAACCAAGATCCTCCCTATCTCCCCTCCAAACCGGTCTTTGACTATAGATATATTGGCGTTTACCGGCACTGGCCTCCTGTTTTTGTCCAAAATAGTGGTCTGGCAATTTTTGATATATCCTTTTTTGGTAGTCTCCTTATGTATTTTTTCACACTCTCCCTTATTCACGTAGAGATCGTGGCATGATAGGCTTATGAACTCCTCATGAGAATAACCAAAAACATCCATGGCTATCTGGTTAACCAGGATTACCCTTCGTTTGGTATCTACCACTATCAGGAGTTCAGGCATGGTCCGTAAAATATCCTGCGCCACCGTAGCTGGGGACACAACGAGCATTTCATACCTGACTACGGCATAAGCGAAAAATAATACTATAACCAATAACGCAAAAGGGACAATTATTATCGGGTGGCCATGAAAGGCTGGTAAAAGCTGCTCAAAAAAAGTGACGATCGCATAAGCAAGCACAAAACCGGTAAGGACCAGCGCGTTTTGGCTCTTCTCTTTTTTTTCTTGCGCGCGACGCCAAGCCCGCCATGCAAATAACAACGTCGCGATAAAAAACATATTCGAATAAACCAGCAGAACCCAGTAATATTTCCCGAGGATCTCAATGTTCGCGGGCGGAGACATTTCAAATCCCGCGAAAAAAACACCTTGCACCGCGTGCAGATAAAAAATTAGCGGGACAGGAAAATAGATCAGCGCATAGCCCAACCATCTGCCTAATATTTTCTTATTCTTCCCCAACACCAGTGTAAAATGCAGTAAAGAACCTAATATAAGCGGCCAGAAGAAAAGCGCGAACGCAGAATACACCCTGGCCATCAATACAAAAGCCGTGATCTTTAATAAAAAATCAGAAAGACAATAAAAGGCGACAGCCGACGAAAAAACAAAGAAAATCCGGCTTAACCGCTCTTTCGGGTTGCGCGTCAGGACAAATACCGCGCAAACTCCGGCAATTATGAAACCGGCCATCGATATTAGGGCAAGTATATAGCTCATATTTTCCCCAGCTTCCCTTTAAGCTCTCTCTTTAATTCTATTATCCTGTCCTCAAGCTCCTCAACTTTCTTCTTCAGCTCGAGTACCCTGTCCTCCCGCCCCATCGCGATCTTATAGAATTTCTCCAGCTCTTCCTTCCTGTTTGAGGTATCCTCCTCCGTAAGTCTGTGCTGGACAACGTGCCCCAGGTACTCGGCAATCACACGGATAAGTTTTTTCTCTCCTTCAAGGAATGGCTCATCGGATCGCGACCTTTTTCCCAGATAACAGACGGTTAATGAGCCAAGGTCACTGCCATGCACTTTAATAGCGACCGAAAACTTCCACTCCGTTTCCCGGAAGTTATCGGTCTTAAATTCTCTGCCGTCCAGTTTTATCCTGACACAGACGGCCTCGGGGCGCCGCCAGGCAAAGCGTATTAACCCAAGTGATTGATAAAGCATCTCATCCACCGACAATCTCCGCCTATCAAAAAGGACAGAAATATTGTAGAGACAGTTAAGCTCATTTATCCGCTCTTGTAATTTCTCCTCCGCCCGCTTGCGCTCGGTGATGTCCCTCGCAACATACGCCAAAGAGTCTTTCCCAATAAGGTTTACCCTGCTTTCCGCCCAATGCCAATTCCCTGATTTATCCTTAGAACGAAATTCGATCATCTCAGCAATATTTTTGTTGCCTGCCCCAAAAACTCCTTTAACCTTCATACTTATGTATTTTTTTAGCAGGGGAAGCAACTTTTTCTTATCATCAGGATGGATATAATCAAGGGCGGATTTGCCGATCAGCTCCTCAGGTTGATAACCAAACACATCCTTGACCGAGGGGCTTAGGTAGGTGTAAACCGGATCCAAGCTGAAGGTAGTTAAACCAATTACATCATTTGTATTTTCACTGATCATCCGGAATTTTTCTTCACTTTTCTTTAGCGCTTCCTCCGCCCGTTTGCGCCCGGTGATGTCCATAAGAGATGCCACGCTCTTCATGGTCCCGGGGATCATGTCAACGGTAAGCAGTATATCTTTAACTACCCCATTCCTATCAACAAACCTGAATTCATACACATTCATAGCTGATCCTGGTTTTTTTCTTCTCAGCTCATGCTGTTCCTTCATCTTCTCCAGGTCTTCTTCAGCAACAAATTCCTCCCAACGCTTTTTCCCTTCAATCTCCTCCCGCGAAAATCCGGACAAAACCTCAAAGCCCCTGTTTACTAACGATATCGTACGATCTTTTTCCAGGATAAGTGTAGCATTCCCGGTATTTTCAAAAACCGTTCTGTACCTCTCCTCGACTTGCCGCAACTCATCCTCCACCTTCCTGCGCTCGGTGATGTCGCGAACATATTCGATCACGCCGGTCAGCTCACCTGTTTTTTCATCGATCAGCGGAAAACCGAATAACTCGATCCAGCCAACGACCCGGCCCTTGGGCCCTTGCATGGGGACGACCTCACGCGCGAGTTTTCCTGTTCGCATAGATTCATAGCTTGGGCAAATTTCGCAGCGCTTACTCCGGCCCTGATAGGCCTGGTAACATTTCTTGCCCACAAGGGGCATAGCATGCGCGTACCACTTTTCCATCTTCGCATTGACCATCACAATGTTGAATTCCTTATCCAAAACACTGATGCCATCCTGAATACTGAAAAAGACATTTGATAAAAACTGTCGGCTTTCCTTTACAGCATCTTCCGCCTGCTTGCGTCCCTCATTCAATTTTATATTACGCAAAGCGAAGGCAATGTCTCCGGCAACCTCCCGGAACAAGGAGCGTTCTTCATCGTCGGCGACAAAATTGGCGGAGGTTGAGACAGCCAACAAGCCATAGACCTTCCCTTCATACTCCAGGCGGACGCTCATTCCCGCGCGGCCATAGTAACTCGCCGCCAGAGGACAGTCTGTGCAAGATGAACTGGGATCTGGGGTAACTATGACGCCCGCTTCCTTCAACGCCCTCCGCCCGCAAGCAGGCAGCTTGCCGCGTTCCAACTGCTCGGCCATGGGCAGGAAAGCCTTGCCTAAGCCTGATTCAGCGGTTGCCGCAACCCTGTTGGATTCATCTAATAGGACGATCCAGGCATTGTGATACCCGCGCGTTTCGACCAGGTTGACACAAACGCCCTTGATCACTTTATCGCGATCTTTTTCCTTGATGACTAGCTGGTTTACTTTCCGTATGGAGCACAACACAAGATTGAGTTGTTTTACCCTTTCCTCCGCCTGCTTGCGTCCCTTTAGTTCTTTATATTCCTTATCAGATATTTCGACCATAGAAAACCTCCAATTTGCGATTTATCGCTATCCTAAGATGTATTTTAGACTTGTAGTAGGCGGTGTCAATGGCTTATTTTCGTGTCGTGATCCCGATATCTTTTGTTACAATCTTGCCGCAATACTTCCCGGCCCTAGAAAATCCCTTCTTCGGAGCCACAAAAGTAACCGTTTTCCGTGCTCTAACAGCAATTTCTAGTGGTTTACCGGTATCCGCGTCGAGGCCGGAAGGAACATCAACCGCTAAAACTCGAATACCCGAATTATTTATCGCCCTAATGACCCGAATATAGGGCTCTCGAATGCTCGAATTAAGGCCGATCCCAAATAGTGCATCAATAATCAGATCGCCATCGATTTTTTTTGTAAATTTGGCCTTCATTTTCTTGAGGATATTATAATTCGTCTTCGGACCCGGTTTAAGTTTGGATAGTTTACCGACGATGAGAATGGAAACCTTAATCCCTGCATTGATAAGATGTCTTGCCGCCACAAATCCATCCCCGCCATTGTTGCCCACCCCGCAAACAACCGTAACGCGCTTCTTTTTGCCGAGCATTCTAAGCGCTTCTTCGGCAACATCCCTCCCTGCGTTTTCCATAAGAATAATAGAAGGTATCCCCAATTTTTCCCGGGCATATTTATCGAAGGCTTTGGCTTGTTTTACGCTAAAACTCAACTTTTGGTGTCTTTTTAACTGCATCGTTTGCAACCTGAAAATACGCCTTTTCGCGATCAAAACCGAACAGCCCTACGAACATGACGGTTGGGATGCTTTTTGCGCGGCGGTTATAATTTTCAACACCTTCGTTATAGCGCATCCTGGCAACCGCCAGGCGATTCTCGGTCCCCGAAAGCTCATCCTGCAGCGCGCGGAAGTTTTTGGATGCCTGAAGCTGAGGATAGTTCTCGGCAATCGCCAATAACCTGCCCAAAACACCTTCTAATCCACTGGCTGCCTGCGCTTTCTGATTGATCGTCGCCGCTCCAGCCAGCTTGGCACGGGCCTCGGCTACATCAATAAATATCTCTTTTTCATGGGCCGCATAACCTTTGACCGTACGCACTAAATTCGGGATGAGATCATATCTTCTCTGTAATTGATTTTCCACCTGAGACCACAATTGTTTAACATTTTGGTCCAGGCCAACCAGCCCGTTATACATACTCGTCATAAAAACACCTATAAGAACAACGATCCCGAGCGCGATCCATATTGAACGCATGTTTTTTCCTCCTTTTTTTTTACCAGCTCCGCCCCGCGCCGCCACCACCGGAACTACCACCCCCAAAACTACTCCCTCTCCCCGAACTCCACCCTCCTGAGCTCCATCCACCCCGGCTACCCTTACCACCATGTTTAATTGATAAAAAAATAATTAATCCGATAAAACAAAAAATAACGAGAAGTATTAGCCAATCCGAAAAAGCGTCAGACGATTTAGCTGCGGTTTCAATATCTTCTCCGGCAGCAACCCTGGCAATTACCCGCGCGGTCCGCAATACTCCTTCTCCCATCTTCCCCTGTTTAAAATATGGGACCGCATAATTATCGAGTATCTCGCCCGTCTTCGCGTCCGGAAGGACCCCTTCCAACCCATAACCGACTTCGATCTCGACCCTTCGCTCCTTCATTGCCAGGAAAATAAGGATCCCGTTATCCTCCCCCTTTTCTCCTATTCCCCATTTTTCAAAGAGTTTGACCGCATAAAGTTTTGGACCGAGCGGCTCAACAGACTTAACGATCGCAACCGCAAGCTCTGCGCCTGTCTTTTGCTTTAGGCTTCGGGAAAGGCTCCCCAGCTCCTGTTTTTGAGAAGCCGAAAGAACGCCGGCAAAATCATTTATATATCCGGAATAAGAAGGGAATTTAGCATCCGCAAATACCACCCCCGCAAAGAAAAAGCCAAGCAGTAATATAATTAATGGCCGCTTAAACATTGTCCCGATTATATCATAATAAAAATGAAATTATTCCGCATAAGTACCGATACAACCATGTATGAGCTCTAGAATATCACAAAGTAATAATTTACTGATCAGCCGCGCAGTTCGTGTGGCTGCCCGCTTTAGTGCTAAGGCCCGGGAAACAACTTCCCACGCGGAAGTAATCAACGCAATGGCCGCTGCCCTGGCCAAGGCGCACTACGCGGACCGTGTTTCGTTCTATCACCTTGATCCCTTTGGCAACCTGCACGCCCACACCGGCTTTCCTCAAGGGGTAATTGAGAAAAGCCACGTTCAAAACATTGCGCCCGAAGGCCCTTTGGCCACGGTTATCGAGTACGAAGGTTTTGTTTACGTTCCAACCATCCTACAACCACAGCAATATTTTCTTTCTGACAAACACGGCAACTTTATGCAAATCAAAGGCAATCATCTTAATGAAACAGTAATTGACGGCTACGTTCGCCAATATGGTGAAAATTTTGAACAGAGCGGTGAAAACATGGACATGCTTTTTGGCTGCCTTTCTGTCCAGGATAGTATATTTGGCGCATTTAAGGCCGATGCCTTCCCTTCGGGCCGCTCGGTCCTTCAAAATGGTATGGAGCCCGAAGATCTCTTAAGCATTTCTGCCATTGTCAGCAACTCGGCCGCCCAAAGCCTTGATGAACTGAATATCAGGAGAGATCTGGTTAAAGAAAAAAAAGAGGTCCAAACCATGTATGATCGGGCTTTCAACCTGCTTAGCGGGTTTAAACACGCCGTTGGCGGCAGATTGACCCCTCCACTAGGCTATACCGATTTATTAAAGAGAACGGGTGGTCTATCTCCCAAACAAAACGGATATTTAGAAAAAATAACCCGCCGGCTCCGCGGTTTAGACGCTTATCTTGAAAAATATTTGGCCCCAATCAAAGAAGGTTCGTTGGAAATGAAAATCGAAAAGGGGCCAACAGAACTAAGGCTTATCCTTCAACCCTTAAACGATTTTCCCCGCTTTTCGGTCAATGTTGATGAACAAGTGCCCGAAAGGATCGTAAGCGATCGCGAAAAAATTTCCGATGTTATTTTTAGTTTAGTTGAAAACGCGCAAAAATACAGCGATCCCGGCTCTCCCATAACCATAAATGTTTCCGTTACTGATAACCAGGTCGAAATAAGGGTCATTGATCAAGGCCTGGGACTAACCTCCAATCAGGCAGCAGAAGCCTTTTGCGGAGGGAAAAGGTTCCATCCCGAAATAAAAGGTTCGGGATGGGGACTGCACAATTCAAGGGGGATACTGCAAAAACTCGGCGGCCGCATTTGGGCCGAATCAGCCGGCATTGGAAAAGGCTCCACTTTTATCCTGAGGCTCCCCATATAACCTAACCCTTAACCGCCCCGGCCAAATACTCCGCTTTAAGGTACTTCTGCAGAGCATAAGTAACAATAATCACCGGAATAGTAATAATCGTGGCGTAAGATGACGCGAGGAAGAAAGAGGCGCGGTTAATATAATAATAAACCATCAGCGGGAGCGTCTTTTTCGTGATCGCCAGATAGACCGCGTAAGTAAACTCATCCCAGGAGCCGAGAAATCCGAAAATTGCCGCTACTGCGATTCCTGGAAGAGCCAATGGGATAATAATCGACAGCAAACTTCGAATCTTACTGCACCCGTCGACAAAAGCAGCATCTTCGAGTTCTTTTGGGATCGTTTTGAAGCTGCTGACTAGAATCCAGGTAACGATCGGAAGAATTCTTAAAGAATGGGCCAACATTAATCCGAAATTAGTATCTAAAAGACCGATTTTTATAAAACTAATACTGATCGGCAGGGCAATTTCGATCTCCGGGACCATTCGTGAGAGAAAAATGAATAATAAAACAGCACTGGTCAGCTTATAAGGCAACCTAGCGAGGGCATACGCACCTGGAACCGCGATCAAAAGAGTAAAGATCACACTCATCAGTGCGACTGCCAAACTTTTCACAAGCGGCGCCCATATCTGCCCGGCCGAAAGGATAGTTTTCCAATGATCGAGCGTTACACCATGAATTCCCAGGACTGGATGCTCTTTTAACAAATCAGATGGAGGAGAAAAAGAGATCTTAACCATTAGATATACGGGGGTAAGAATAAAAAGGACCGCTACAACTAATAAAATAATAAAAGCTATTTTTTTCACAGCATTACTTCTCTCTCTTTAACTACTCTTAGATAAATTCCGATCGCGATCAAGATCATGACCATCAAGATTGCCGCCGATGCGGCTGAAGTATAAGGATTTCCATACTCGCGATATTCAAAAAATGAGTAAGTCGCCATCACCCGCACTACCCTGCCGGTCAAAGCAAGCGGGAGTTCGAAGATCCGAAAGGCATCGATCCCGCGGATAATCAGCGCCATGGTAATAAAAGGTTTAAGCAGGGGAAGAAGAATGTAACGGAGTCGTTTTAAATAAGACGCCCCATCGATCTCTGCCGCTTCCTGGATATCTTTTGGAATGCTTTCTAATCCCGCGAGAAGGATCAACATTACCAATGGGGTAACCTTCCACATATCTGCAATAACCAAGGAAAACAATGTATGAATCCCCCCACCCATCCAGTTGATCGGCACTTCGATCATTCCTAAGCGATAGAGAATCTCATTCAGGAAACCGTTGGTATCGAACAGATAGCGCATGTTCGAAGCGACTACGATCGTCGGTATCCCAAGCGGCAAAAGCATCAGCGCGCGGAAGAACTTTCGCCCGCGAAACTTTTCTAACAATAAAAGCGCCAATCCCAATCCAAAAAGCAATTCGAACGAAAGTCCGACAATCGTAATAAATAATGTGTTGAAAACCGCTTCTTTAAACTGGAAGTGCGAAAATATATAGTTAAAACTGGCCAGCGAAGGGAATCCTTTGGTTAAATAGTTAGTAAAAGCTAAAATTGTCGCATAAATTATCGGGATCAAAGTGAAACCGAGGAGGAAAATGAGTAACGGGAGGAGAAATAGAATTTCAGTTCGATATTTCCTGATCATATCCTTTGCTTGGAGGCATCCAACTGCTTCCGATAAAAATCCAGGGTCCGTTTTACCGGCTGCCCGCGCACTACGATCTCCGAAAATGCCTCATTAATATATTTTACGTAACTATTCCAATAATAAACGTTCTTTCGAAAGATGCCGAACTTTAATGCTCCGCTGACCGATCGAAAATGTGGTTTCATCCAGTCGGGAACGGCGCCGTATGCATCGGTGCGAATGCTCGGCCAGCCCAATCTTGAGACTAATTTCTCCTGAACTTTTCTTGATTGCAAATATTTTATAAACTTTAACGCTAATTCTTTGTTCGGCGATCCTTTGGGAATGCCGAGAACTTCCCCCCCCACCACATGCGCCTCTTTAACCGGCCCCGAAAAACCGTGATAGGTTTTTATTCCCTCTTTTTTGTAATCCTTAACAATAATGCGGATCCCGAACGGCCAGTTCTGCGTCAGATAAGCCGAATCGCGCGCCAAATATTCGTTTGAAGTATCAAATTTTGCGCGAATGGAATCTGGTGAGCAGTAAGGCCAGAGTTTTTTGAGAAAAGTAAACGTTTTCACACATCCGGAATCGTTGATGGATAAAGGATCTCCGCCGGCAGAAACAATCCACTCGTATAATTGAGTCGCGGTGGGCGCTCCACCGTGCGCTTTGAATAAAATTTTACCGGTCCGCTCATTTTTCTTGAATACCTTCGCGACCTTTAGAAGCTCATCCCAATTCCTGGGCGGTTTTAATTTATATTGATCAAATTTTTCGGCGTTATAGTAAGTTATCTGGACATTTGGCCGGTAAGGCATATAAAATAATTTATTTTTAAACTTTCCCGCCTCGATCAATGCCGGAATCACCGTTTGTGGGATCTCTTCTTCATAAGGAGAAAGGTCTTCGAGGAGGTTTTTGTACGCCAGATAGGATAACTGCATGTTATCCTGCGCAAAAAGATCGATATTCACCTTTCCGGCTGATATTTGGGCTTCTAAAACCTGAGGAAGATCGGCCGCCTCCATCTGCACCGGCTCGATCTTAATATCGTTTATTTTTTCAAACGGGGGGAAAACATCCTCCCTCATCACCTTCCACTCCGCCTCCCCCAATCCCATGACAATCCGGAGTTTTGGCTGCGGAGAAGTACATCCCGAAAGAAGAAGCGCTAAAAATAAAACTAGAAAGCGCGTGATACCTTCACCCCGATAATATCGGAAGTTTTTGCAACCGTATCGCCGAACTGTGCGGTTCCGCTCGGCACATCATAGGCTTTATAATATGCTTGAGCTTTAACTGCTTTTGAAAAACTATACTCTACCCCGGCCTGCCAAAGCAGATAGGTCCCCGGATATTTTTCACCATAATGAAAGCTTCCGTCAGTTACATAATCTCCCTTAAGCTCAAGTGAAAACCGGCTGTTCAGTTTTTGTCTAATCTTTACCCCTAAATCAAACGTTCCATCCAGGATTAAGCGCCCAAAATTATTCAGATAAATAAATTCGTATTCATTAACTATATCGTGGCGATACTTGCTCCCAACCTTATCGATCCGTAAGGTAACATCGGTACCCTTATTTCTTGCCCGGCCGATGAACTTTGCGTACATCCCGCTTCTCCCGGCGGAAAAGTCCCCCCAACAAAACATCAAACTGGTATCTAACCCCTTCACTACATTATAATTCACGCCAAGATCGATCAATTTATCCTGGGCGCCGTCGATCACAAAAAGATAGCGTGGTTTTACGAACACGGACATCTTTCCAAAATCATACTTCAGTTTTCCATACAACTCATGGACCCCGATCGATCCGGAGGTCTGGACCTGGCGGGTAACATAGGAACCGGTAACGGTCATCTTGTCTATCCTCTTAGTGCCGGTGATCGCGGTCTTTGGCCGGATATATATGTAATAGTTTTCACTCGGATCAAAATCGAGTGATTCGGTATGGACAACAACGCCGGGGCCGAGATTAACCTTATAATCGATCCCGCCTAGTTTAAAGCGGCTTTCGATATCGATCAATCTGGCGGCGAATTCGCGGGTGTTTGTCGTATTAAAACCGGCATCGACCGTATCCAGCCTCATCTGCAGACTCGACCCATACCCGAAGTCCTTCTTCATCGCAAGCCTTAAACGGTAGTCCAACCGACCCTGGCAAGGTGAGACCGGTTTTAACCGGCCGCGGGACTCAAACATCCCCGAAACTTGCGTCCCCTCTGCCACCTGCTTCCGTTTGAACTTGATCAGCGCAACTTCGCTCTTTAACTCTTCGACCAATTTATCTTCTTTACCACCCCTAGTATTAAACGAGTTGGCAAAACGCGATAACATAGAAGCCATTTCGTAGCGGGTGATCTCTTTTTTGCCGCGAAAGGTCCCATCCGGAAAACCGGCGGCGACCCCCATTCTAATCAACTCATAGACAGCGTCAGATGCCCAATGCCCTTCGGGGACATCCCTCAAAAACACTTCTTCTGCAATGGCAGAATGACAAATGGAAAATGGAAAAACGAAAACGATGAAGAAAACAGTAAAACTTAAAGCGGCCCTCACCCAACTTCTTCTCTGTCGCACAACCATCCGAAACGTCCCTCTCCCACGGGGAGAGGGAGTGGAAGAAAAACCATCGGTTAATAAATACTTGGGTGAGGGCCGCTTTAATTTTGTCATTTAATAAACTTGAAGATCTCCTTTGCAACTTGCATCGCCGCTTTGGGTCGGCGAATGCGCTTAATATTCTTCATGATCTTTTTGTAGTTATCCGGCTTCATCATCTCTTTGATCAGTTTTACAATTTTTTTTGGGTCCTTGCTAACCTTCCCCACTTTTTCCCGTACCACATACTCGACATTCCCCTCTTCCTGTCCCGGCAGCCAGGAAGTAATAATGATCGGCAAATCCATCGCCATCGCTTCGGCAATGCTCCCCGGCCCTGCCTTGGTCACGATCAAATCAGATTCGGACATAATCTTTGGCACCTGGTCGGTAAAGCCGTAAACCTGCATAGGGAAATCCACCTCATCTACCATCTTCTTTAATTTTTCTTCGAGCTTTTGGTTCCTTCCCGTAATAACGATCACTTTCGCCTTGATCTTCTTTTTTTTGAACTCCTCGATGATCTCATCCATCTTCCCCGCCCCTTCTCCACCCCCCATCAAAAGGATGGTAAACAGCTTATTCTTCTTTTTTGCTTTTTTCTCAAGGGAGAACTTCGGATGGATCGGCAGGCCGATGATTTTAATTTTTTTGGCCGGCATTCCGTACTCGACCGCATGCTTTTTTGCCTCCGCAGTTACCACGACCACTTTGTCAGCTTCGGGAGTGATCCAGGCACGGTGCAGAGTAACCGGATCCATCACCATAACAACTAAGGGGGGGGTTTTCCCGCTCTGCTTGATCGCCTTGATCGCTAAATGGTTAACCAGCGGGTGGACCGAGACGATAACATGTGGATCAACCTTCTTTATTATATTAGCAAGGTTTTTTGTGACGAATGGATCGGCGAGCTGCTCCAGTTTTTTTGTCTTGCTCGGGCTGTTTAGCCAGTAATAGAGCATCCCCCAAAATTTTGGAGAGTATTTTATGACCGGCGCGTACATCTTGGCAAAAATATTCAGAAAATTAGATGTCGAAGCAAAAACATCGATCATCTGCTGGGAATATTCTTTCTTTCCCACGAGATCAACCGCGGCTGTCAGCGCGGTCGCCGCCGCCCGATGCCCCCCCCCGGTCTCGGAGTATAAATAGAGAATCCGCTTTTTCATCGCTTGTACCACTTAAGCGTTTGCTTAAGCCCTTTCTCAATATTATTTTCAGCTTCCCAGCCAATTTCCTGTTTGATTTTCCTACAATTCAATACGCTTCTAAAAAGTTCCCCGGCCCTGGCAGGAACATATTTTGCATCTTTATCAAACCTGGTTAACGCTTTTAAGTTTGCGTAAAGCTCATTTACCGAAACCCCCCTACCGGTCCCGACATTATAGATTTGGTTATCTCCGCCCTCTAAAGCAAGCAGGTTGGCCGCCGCTATATCGCCGACATATACATAATCGCGCAGCTGTTTGCCGTCTCCATATATAGTGCATTCCTTGCCTTCAAGCATTCTGCCGCAGAAAATAGCGATTACCCCCGCTTCACCCAGGGGATCCTGGCGGGGGCCATAAACATTTCCATAGCGTAGGACGGTAAATTTTAATCCGCGGTTAACACGATAGGCATGGAGATAAAGTTCGGTTGTCCTTTTGGTGATCGCATAAGGGGAGATCGGCTCCTGGAGATGTTTTTCGTCCGCCCCGCCCCTCTTTTCGACCTCTCCGTAGATCGCGCCGCCGGTGGAAGCAAAGACAAGCTTCTTCACATTACCACTAACTGCCGCTTCAAGGAGATTCAACCCCCCGATATCATTTACTTCAGCGTTATAGATCGGGTCGGAAACCGATTTACGTACATCGATCTGCGCCGCGTGGTGATTAATGATGTCCGGCGCAAATTCCGCAACAACATTTGATAGTTTTTCGTCCCTCAGGTCGATCTCATAAAACCTTGCCTTAGGATTTAAGTTCTCTCTTTTCCCGGTAGACAAGTTATCCAAGACCGCGACTTCATGCCCCGCGTCAATAAAGGCATCTACTACGTTCGAACCAATAAAACCAGCGCCGCCGGTGACTAAAATTTTCATGCTAAATAAAGCTAGCTCTTCTCCGCCTGCGCCTCTTTATAAAGATCGACGACTTGTTGGGCGATATTTTTCCAGTCATATTTAGTCTCAACCAGTTTGCGACCTATTCTGCCCATCTCCAACGCCTTCTCCGGGTTAGAAAGAAGGTCGTTTACCGCGTCGGCGATCGCCTGCGGGTTCATTTTTGGATAAAGCACTCCGCTTTTTCCGATATCCATTACCGCGTTCGGCCCCGGGATATCTGACGCCGCCACCGCAGTATAATTTGCCATCGCTTCAAGCTGGACGATCCCAAAAGCTTCTAAACGGTCAATCGACGGAAAAACGTAAACTAGCGAAGTATAGAAAAGCTCCACCAGTTTAGTAAAATCAACTACCCCATGCCAATCGATCGAGCCTTCGATCCCGTACTTCTTCATTAAAGCCAAGATATCCGCCTTTTCGCTCCCCTCCCCGCAGATCACCAGCTTAGTGTCCGGATGCTTTGCCAAGATCTTCGGCATCGCCTCAACCAGGTAGTGGCAGCCCTTATTGCCGGCCAGGCGCCCGAGGAAAAGGATCTGGTTCTTCTTCTTTTTATCCGGGGTTAGATTGAGTTTTTTCTGTATCTCGTCAACCCGGTCATGGAAATAGCCGATCGGGATAGCCCGGACCGGGAAATGTTTCATTACCGGGGAAGTTTTTGCATAGGTTTCGGTCGTATTATAAACAATATCCGCCCGTTTTAATACTCGCCGGCCATACCAGTTAGCAAAAAATTCCACTGCTTTAATAAACCACTTCGGCATCGGGAGCCCAAAATATTTTTCAAAAACGGTGATGTCGCAATGGAAGGTTACCACTACCGGCTGTTTAACTTTTCCTGCTACCGCGCGCGCAAAACCATATGCGGGAACATGGGCGTGGACAATATCAAACCCCTCAAGCACCTTTCGTTTAAAGGCAAAACTTACCGGGAGATAAGAGAAGAGAAGCATCGCGGGGAGGCGAATTATCTTTACCCCCTCCATCATCTCTTCGGCCGGAGCGTTCTTTTCCTTTGGAAGATTATTAGAGATGATCGTCACTTCATGGCCGGCTTGGGTCAGCGCCAGCGACAGGTCCTTTACATATTTTTCGGTCCCTCCGGTGTGCGGATAGAAAAACGGAACCAGCATCGCGATCTTCATAATTTTATTCCCTTTCTCCAATTCACATATTTTGTGTATAAGCTCAATAAATAATACTTATCCAAACCTATCGTGAAGGATGGTAACATATACGGCCAGCGCATGCAAGAAGAACAAATATCCTCTCTCCCCTGTCTCCCCTCCTGGTTAAAAAAACAGGGAGAGACCCGTTTTCCGTCCGGAAAAATGGTAATCGTAGTCTCTTTAGCCCTACAGCGGGGAAATATAACTTTGTTCCCCCCCTCCTTAAGGAACTCTAATCCGGCATAATCGACCAAAACATTTTTCCTCTGCGCATAGTAGCGGATATGATTAAGGGTTGCCGGCTCAAATCCCTGCGACCCGAAAAAATCATAGACCGGCCTGAGATAGATCCACACCTTTAAACGGTCGGCCAGGTCGATCATCTCGGGCAGGTAGAGAATACTGTCGCGCGTCATGGTAAATTTGATGATCGGGCCTTGCTTCAGTTCCCGGGCAAGTTCGATCGCCCTTATCACTTGATGAAAACATTCCTGCCCGCGACTGCGATCGTGTTCTCTCTCTATCGGATAATCGAGAGCAAAGAATAACCTATCTACTAAACCGCCCAACAACCTCGCCTTCTCCGAATATAGTATTCCGTTCGTTGATAATTTAATAAAAAGTCCGAGTTCTTTAGCTCTTTTTAGTATTTCCGAAAGGTCCTCTCTCAAAAGCGGCTCGCCGCCGGTGATATTTAGAACATTTACTCCGGCTTTTTTGAGAATGGATAAATCGTACGGTTTTTCTTCGATTTTTTTAAGGTTATCATCCTGCCAGACATGGCTGTATTCACAGGTGTCGTTAGTTTTAAAAGTCACATAATAGTTGCAGGTTTTATTCATACTTTACGGAATTTCGGAAAAAATATCCCGGCCACGATCACCGGAAAGACAAAACCGGCATCAATCCCTTTTACCATTTCCTAAGGTCCCTTCCGATATGTTCACTCATCGAATATTGGGGATCGACCCCCTCACGATAAATCCCCTCAAGCATAACAAATTCTTTTTCAAACCCCTTGGCCAGATGTCTCGGATTATCACCGCTTTTTAATTTTAACAGGTATTTTAGGAGTAAGTCGAACAATTCCGGATAATGCTGTCCTTCCGAGGTCGCCGAATCGACCATTTTAATCATGTAAAGGCCAGCCGGAAGGGTCAATTCCCCTTCCCTTAACTTCTGGAAGGTTTCGATCACTTGGCATTGGGAAATTATGTCGAGCGATCTCCCTTTGGCGACAAAGTAATCGCCATAAGTAAGAGATTCTACCCTTCCACCCAGGCGGGAAGGCACCCGCCGCGCCCCTTTGGCGATCGCTTTGATCTTTCCCCGCTCTCGGGTAAAGAGGGTCACTATTTTATCCGCTTCCATAAACGGTTTCGCTCTTAGGCTTATCGCTTTTGTTTTATAGGTAGCCATATTCTAAATTCGGTCCCCCTACCGATCTCGCTCTCAACGTTGATCTCTCCGCCATGCTCCTTTACGATCCGATAAGCAACCGCCAATCCCATTCCTGTCCCCTTATCTCTGGTCGTAAAAAATGGATCAAAAATATTATCTATTTTACCCGTCGGGATCCCCGCTCCAGTATCGCGGACTTCTATACATAAAAAATTCGGGCCGCGCGGAGCAGATTTTACCGATAACTCCCCTCTATCCCCCATCGCCTGGATTGCATTCAGGAGAAAGTTCATAAAAACCTGGGAGAGCTGCTCCGCATCTCCCTCGATTTTTGGCCTATGCTTAAGTTCCTTTACAACTTCAACCTGTTTTTTCTTGCATTGGTTTTCCAACAAACTTAGAACATCTTCGATTACCTGGCAAAGATCGAATTCTTTAAGTGCCAGGGTTTGCGGCTGTCCGAATTTCAATAACTTCTCGACCAGATTATTGATCCGATCAATCTGTCTGGAGACTAGCTCCTGGTATTTTTTAATAAATTCTGGATCGTTAAGGTTTTCATCCAAAACCTGGGTCATCCCCTTGATCGAAGCCAAAGGATTTTTAATCTCATGCGCCATCCCTGCCGAAAGGGTGCCCAACGCCGCCAGCTTGTCAGATCGCAGCAGGCTTTGAAACAACTTTTTATTCTCAGCCGAGAGATCATCGATCGTTTTCTGGTAGCCAAACTCTCCCCGGAAGAATAGCCGATCGACCCCTCTTTGCACCTTTTCGCGGACCGGTTGAAAGACCAAGACCGAAGCAAATACGACTAGAATCACCGTCAGTACGGGAGGAAAATCGACAAATCTCAAAAGCAAATAATTTGTGGCCAGCACCGCCAGCGCATAAAATCCGGCAAATAAAAGGGTCAAGGTCGAATAGATCAAACTTTCGCGGATGATCACCGAGATATCGAGCAGACGGTGTTTTACGATCGCATAGACCGTTATCAACAGATAAAGCGGCAGGGAATAATGGGAAAGGATCGGAAAATTGATCCCCCAGATCGGGAAAAAAGTGGTGACCCCCCCGGAAAAACCGATGATCGCCGCTACTAATACGTAAAGCAGCTGGTTCCTTCTGGCGCCATAAGCATCCCTATAGGCAAGGAACAAACGAAGCAACCCGTAGCCAAAACAGGAAAAAATAAAGATCGCAAAAAATGGATAAACCACCCCCGGTTTCGGGTAATAGCGGAAACCGAGCGCCGGCTCTATATCCGCCACAAAAAATGCAGTAAAATCCAATCCTAAAAACATGATCCCCAATCCGTAAACTAAGCCGATCGTCCTTTTTTCGGCAAAGGCTTTTCCGACCAACGATAAGATGAAGTGGAGGAAAAAGATCGGGATAAAGACCGCCGCCCCCACCCCTGCCCGGGTCCAAAAAAGGACCAATTCCTTGTTCCCTGCTATCTCTCCCATAAATTGCCCAAAACACCACAAAGCCATCGCAAAAGACAACCATCCCAGAGTGGTGTTTTGGAGCTTTCTCCCTTTAAAAACTACAAAGATCCCGAGGGATAAAGAAGCTATAGAAGTAAAGAGAAGCGACCACGAATAAAAACTCATATGGGTTAGATTCTAGCACTCTCTCCCCCGGTTTGACAACCATTCAAACCCCTGTTAAACTGCAAAATCATGGGAGAGTTAAAGCCTATTGTCCTCGCAATTGACGACGAGTCCGACATGCTCGCGACCTACCAGTCGGTCCTCAAAAAACAATATAATGTGCTGGCTGCCTCTTCAGGGAAAGAAGGATTAAAACTGATCCAGGAAAATTCCCCCGCTTTAGTATTGCTGGATATCCGTATGCCGGGTGAAGACGGGATCGAAATTTTACAAAGGATCAAAACACAAGACCCTGACCTGGAAGTTATTATGGTCTCTGCCTCAAAAGACGTTGCCTCAGCGGTCAAGGCGATGAAACTCGGCGCGCTCGAATATGTAACCAAACCGTTCGACGTAAAAGAGCTTCAGGCATTGATCGAAAAGGGGTTGGAAAAAAGGGCCCTTGTCCGCGAGAACCTCTATTTGCGTGAATCCCTGAAAGAGATCACCTCATATTTCGATCTGATCGGGAAAACTCCTCCGATGAAAAAATTATACGAAACTTTAGAAAAAGTTGCTCCAACCGACAGCACGGTTTTGATCAAAGGCGAGTCGGGAAGCGGCAAGGAACTGGTAGCCCGTGCCCTCCACAAGAAAAGTAAACGCTCTAAAAAACCCTTTGTAATTGTAAACTGCGCCGCTATCCCCGAGAATCTTTTGGAATCAGAGCTCTTTGGCCATGAGCGGGGGTCATTTACCGGGGCGCTGGAAAGAAAACTCGGCAAATTTGAGCTGGCCGACCAGGGGACGCTTTTCCTGGATGAAATTGGCTGTATGCCGGCGGCAATGCAGTCAAAACTCTTACGGGTGCTCGAAGACCGGGTAATCGAACGGGTCGGCGGTGAAAAAGGGATCTCGGTAAATGTGCGCATTATCTCCGCCACCAACATCGATTTTCAAAAATATATTGATGAAGGTAAATTCCGGCATGATCTATACTACCGCTTGAATGTGATCCCGATCACGCTTACTCCGCTCAGGGAGAGAAGCGCGGATATCCCTCTTTTTGCCGAATACTTTCTGGATAAATTCAATAAGCAACTGAACAAAAAGGTAAAAGGCTTCAGCCCGGAGGCGATGCGGGTCTTGATGAATCATGATTGGCAGGGAAATGTCCGCGAATTCCAGAACATGATCGAGCGGGTAGTGGTACTCTCCAGCAGCGGGACGGTCGAAAGGAACGAACTCCCGATCATCAACAGTTGCGATACCCCTCCTGCCGGTAATTTAAAAGAGATGGTCGAACATTTTGAAAAAGATAAAATAAAAAAGGCTTTAGCTGAACACGGCATGAACATCAGCCAAGCAGCTAAAGCCTTTAATACAGCGAGAACTTCTCTGATCTCGCGCATGAAAGCTCTCGGGATGAAACTTGGAAACTAAACTAGATCCGGTACATAATAACAACCAATAAAACGGTCATTATTATCAAACAGATATCCGCTACAACATCCAAAGCTTTCGGCAGTTTATCTGTCAATCTCATCTTCTCAACTCCTTTTATTTTTTTAATACCTCAAGACATTCGATCAGTCTCTTAGTATAAGGATCTCTTTGTGCGGATAATACCACACCCACATCCCCGCTTTCAACCACTTTTCCTTTATAAAGAACCATCACTTTTTGGCAGATCGCTTTGATTATCCCAAAATTATGGGTAATGTACAATACCGAAAGTTTAAATTTCTCCTGGATCTCTTTGATCAGCTTTAATATCTCGGCCTGGATCGTTACGTCCAGCGCGGTGGTCGGCTCATCGGCTATCAATATCTCCGGCCGGCAAGCGAGAGCCATGGCGATCATCGCCCGCTGGCGCATCCCCCCCGAGAACTGGTGGGGGTAATCATGGGCCCTTTTCTCCGGATCTTTAATATGCACTGTTTCTAACATCTGGACCGCTTTACTAAAGGCATCCTTTCTATTTAAGCCTTGATGGAGCGAGATCGCCTCGGCGATCTGGTCGCCGATCGTATATACCGGATTAAGCGAAGTAAAAGGGTCTTGGAAAATCATCGATATCTTTGCCCCGCGTATCTTGACCATCTCTGCTTCGGAAAGTTTCAGAAGCTCCTTGTTATCAAATATAATCTCGCCCGAAACGATTTCCCCCGGCGGATAAATCAGCCGCATAATCGAATGGGCAATGGTCGACTTCCCTGATCCTGATTCACCAAGGATGCCCAACACTTCTCCCTTAGCCAACTCAAAGCTTACATCATCGACCGCTTTAACGATCCCCTCATCGGCCTTATATATCGTGGTCAGATTATTTACTTTCATTGTCGAGGATTCAACGCCTGTCTCAATCCCTCTCCCACAAAATAGAGCGAAAGGACAGTTACTAAAATCAGGAGCCCGGGAATAACTGCCATCCAGGGGGCATCTCGCATATACGCTTGCGCATCCATCAGCATATTCCCCCACGATGGCATTGGCGGCTGCACCCCCATCCCCAGGAATGATAATGCCGACTCTGTTAGGATCGCCCCCGCCATCCCTAAAGTCGCCGCTACAATAATCGGGGCTTGTGCATTGGGAAGCATATGGCGGAAGATTATTCTCGAATTTGAACAGCCGATCGCTTTCGCTGCTTCGACATATTGGAGTTCGCGAATTTTCAAATACTCTCCGCGAACTAATCGCGCCACCCCCATCCACGAAGTTATCCCGATCACGATCATCACGTTATAAATATTTGGCGTTAACATCGCCTGGATCGCTAAGATCAAAAAGATCGAAGGGAAAGATAGCATAACATCGACAAAGCGCATAATAAATCCATCGATCAGACCGCCAAAATAACCGGCAGTCGCTCCGAGTAAAGTTCCGATCAAGATCGAGATTGTTACGGCAACTATCCCGACGGTTAAAGAAATCCTTGCTCCATAGATCGCCCGGCTAAAGAGGTCCCGGCCTAGATCATCAGTCCCAAAGAAATGTTTAAAGCTTGGTGGTAGAGGTTCGATTTCCACAATCTCTTCCGGATCATACGGTGCAATCACCGGCGCAAAGATCGCGACAAAGATAAAGAAGGAGAGGACAATCAGACCGAAAATAGCGAGCTTATTTCTTCTCATAACCTCACCCCTTTCTTGCGCCTTCCTCCTTCGCACTTCGTGCTTCGGAGGATAAACCGGCGCAATTCATTCCCCTCTCCATCTCCGATGGAGAGGGGTGTCCCGAGCGAGCGGAGCGAGTCGAGGGACGGGGTGAGGTTATTTTTTGCCATATCTAATCCTCGGATCAACCAACGCGTATCCCAGATCAGCAAAAAGATTCCCCAACATGATCAGCATAGCAGACAAAATAACTATCCCCATGATCAGCGGATAGTTCCGCTGGAAGACCGCCATCACCCCCAGCCTCCCCATCCCCGGCCAGGCAAAAATCGTTTCGATAATAAAAGCGCCGCCAAAGAGCCCGGGGAGTGAAAGCCCTAGAATCGTCACGATGGGGATCAAGGAATTCCTTAACGCATGCTTATAGATCACAATTCGCTCCGGCAATCCCTTCGCCCGAGCGGTTCGAATGTAATCCTGGTTTAAAACTTCCAGCATCGAGGCCCTCTGATATCTGGTTATTCCCGCTAAACTTAGAATGGTCATCGTGGTTAGAGGAAGGATCATATGCCTCCCTACATCTAACCACCTTGCTACCCATCCACCTTTTAACAAAGGATCATACATCCCGACGGCGGGGAGCCAATCGAGATGGACGGCAAAAAGAAGCATCAGCATCAAGCCAAGCCAAAAAGATGGGGTCGCCATCCCGGCAAATGATAGAACAGTAACAAAATTATCAAACCACCCACCCTTTTTAACGGCTGAGATCACTCCGAGAGGAATAGTGATCATAAAAGTAATTATAAATGACGGGATCATCAAGAGAAGAGTTGCTGGAAGACGTTCTAGAACCTCAGAAATCACCGGCCGGCCAGTTGTATAGCTCGTTCCAAAATCCCCACGCACCGCATTCCCCAGCCAGTAGAAATATTGGACAATGATCGGCTTGTCTAATCCCCAGTTAGCGCGGATCCTTGCCAGATCTGACGGATCAATGTTTGGATCGGTAAATAACGCGGTCGGATCGCCGGGAGCCAGATGCATGACGAAGAAAGAGATTAGAGATACTCCGATTAAGAGTGGAATTAGTTGGAATAACCTTCGAACAATGAACTTTCTCACCCAAATATTATAACACTATATTATATGATATAATATAAACATGCTTCAAAAGGAAGATGACAATAAGTACGTTGATATCCTTCAAAAAAATACCCATAGCCAACAAACTAAGATCCGCATTCGAACTATATGATTTTGCCCGCAGCAGAGTCGCCGGAGTGAAGCGCCAAAACCCCAACATTTCAGCTGCTGAGCTGAGTAAATTAGTTCAAAAGAGATTTTACAGCCGATAACTTCCGAGCAGGATGTCTTCGGTCATGTTTTAGATATCCTCGAAAGATCAAAAATCCCCTATATGATCGGTGGATCAGTAGCAGCGATTGCTTACGGAGAACCTCGCCTCACCCTGGATATGGATGTATCAGAAAAACATATTGAAGATATAAAAGGGATGTTAAAAATATCAAAATCGATCATGGACTTATGCTATATTGATAAATGGGCGATAAAAATCGGCGTCCAGGACATCTGGCAGAAAATTAAATCAAACAAATCTATTTAGTCACAAACACTTTCTCAATATTTAAAAAGAGTCCCGCTGGCCCTGGTTCAGAAAGCCCACCTACCCGCTCCCTCACCCCGGAAATCGCTTTCGGGTACCAGAGAAATATATATGGTTGATCTTCGGCGATTGTTTCCCATAGTTTAGCGTAGATCTTTTTTCGCTTGCTCTTTCTCATCGTCGTCCGGCCCTCTTCGAGAAGTTTATCCGCTACAGAATTATTATAGTCGATAAAATTAAATCCCTTCGGATATTGGGACGAATGCCAGATCGAATACGCGTCAGGATCAAGGCCGAGCGACCAACCCATGATCACCGCGTCAAAATCTTTCGGCCCCTTGGGCGCGTTTACGACCTTAAGCAGGGCTGACCATTCCAGGACACGGACCTTAACCTTTACTCCGACCTTTTTAAACTGCTGCTGGAGAATCACTGCCGCCTTCTCGCGTTCTTTATTCCCCTGGTTGACCAAGATCGTGAATTCGAGATCGTTTACCCCCGCCTCTTTTAAAAGCCTCTTCGCTTTCGCGGGATCGTAATTAAATTTCGCGACCTTATCCGAATACGCCCAGGAGATCGGCGCTGAAGGCGCGTAGGCAGGAGAAGCAAGCCCTTTAAATAATAGACTGACCAGCTGTTTTTTATTTGTAGCGTAAGCTAATGCTTGTCTTACCCTTTTATCCTTAAACTTTGGGTTGGCCAAATTAAATCCTAGATAGGTGTAGACCATCGAATCAAATTCAAAAACGTTTATCCCCTCAGTCGCCCTCATCCGTTTGTAATCCTTTGGCGGGATACCCGATTCATCGATCTCCCCTGCTTCTAATGCCACTAGCTGCGTGTTGGCATCCGGGATAACCTTATATATGATCCCCGCTAACAGCGGTTTTCCCAGATAATAATCGGGATTGCGGACGACCGAAACATGGTCGCCGGTCACCCACTCTTTAAACTTGAACGGGCCGGTACCAATCGGCTTCCGGTTGAACTCTACCGTGTTAATATCGGTCCCGGAAAGAATATGCTTTGGGATGATGCTCATCCCTGACCGAACCAGGAACGGGGCAAACGGTTTAGGCAAAATCGCCTGAACCGTATGGTTATCCAACGCTTTAAACCTGATCGGCTCGCCGTCGATTATAAAATCGCTCCGGCGGACCGAATTTACTTTGGGATTAAGAATCGAATTAAAGGTAAATACTACGTCGTGAGCGGTAAAAGGACAACCGTCGTGCCATTTTACATCTTTGCGAAGTTTAAAGGTCCAAACTTTACCATCTTTTGATACCTTCCACGACTTTGCTAAGTCAGGAATAACTTCCAGATGCTTATTAATCTTAGTCATTCCGGTAAATATCGAACCTTCAACCGCAGATGAAGAGGTGTCGGTCGAGAGGATCGGATTCAAGACAGAAACCTCTCCACCCAGGCTGAATACTAATTTACCATTGGTGTCGGCTTGAGATCTTTTCGGCAGCCGGATCGGCTTGGCTTTATTATCATTCGATGGACCGGAACACCCGGCTAACAACAGAACCAGAACGATCAATGCGGCAAGCCGTTTTAAGATCATAGATTGGTCAGCTCTTGTATCTTCTTTGTCCCCGCGCGGTTAAATCCAATTAATGTGTACCTGTTATTTAACTGGTTAAAATCATAAATTACCTTACCCGCGACATCCGCGTCCTTATACTCAGCTCCGGTAAATGGGTTTTTCGGCACCGAAGCGATATAACCTCCCGGCATCAGATAGTTTTTACTCAAACTTTCTAAAGGAAGATTATTATCTAACGGATAAATCAGATTTTCCATTTCATAAGCTTCGAGGGCAAGCTGAACCGAATGCATTACCCCTTTTACCGAAGCTTCCTTTGCACGATCTTTCGCTCCGAGAAAGTTTGGAACCAGGAATACGGCCAAAAGACCGATAATCCCGATTACAATCAGGAGCTCCATCAAAGTAAAACCTTTTCTTTTAATCATCATATTCACCTCCTTTATTATAACACTACTGAAGATTAGATATCATATTTATCATTGGTAAAAACATTGAAATAGCAATCACGCCAACAATAATACCGACAAACAATGTTAACGCGGGCTCGAGCATCGAAGTAAATCGCTTAATGAACAGTTCCCGTTCCTTTTCGTAAAACGACGAAATATTTAGCAGCATCTCGCCTAGCTTACCCGAGCTCTCCCCCACCGCGATCATCTGTACCGTTTCTTGAGGGAAAATATTATTTTTTAATAATGATTGGCTAACTTTTTCCCCATTTTCTACGTCGTCTTGAATATCTATAATAATTTGTTTAAAAGCTCGATTTCTAATCGAATTCGTAGTTGTCTTTAATGCATCGAGAATAGATATCCCTCCGTTCAGGAGCGAACCAAGCATTCTAAAGGAATTGATAATCTGATCTTTAGAAATAAAGTTTATCTTTAACAACCAAACATCGATTTTACCCGTTTTTTTATATTTTAGAACAAAAACTAAGAATAAAATTAAGGCCATTAATAATGATTTCCAGGCCGAAGAAAACAAATCCCCTGTTCCAATAATAATTCGAGTAAAAAGTGGGAGTTCGATCTGAAGATCGGCAAACATCCCTTTGAATCCGGGAAGGACAAAGGTAAATAGAACAATTAGCGAAAGAAAACATAACAATATTACAAATGCCGGATACATCAGCGAACTTTTTATCTTATCTTCATTCTCCGCACGGTCTTCATAATATTTAGTAAGTCGTCCCAAAACTTCCTCCAGATTCCCTACTCTTTCCGCTCCTTCGATCGAGCTCGCCACCATTGGAGGAAAGGATTCCTTCATCGCCGCCGCCAAAGATTCACCATCTGTTATTCGCTGGATAATTTCTTCATACTGCTTACCCTTTAATATATTGCTAACGATCGATAATGACTGTAACAAAGGAACGCCGGAGGATAGGAGCATTTTTAACTGGCCGCAGAAGCGAGAGATCTCACGCTTTTCAACATTTTTCTTCTTAAATGATGAATTAAGAAACCAGAATGAGGAAAAAATGAACATCTTCAAATGACCAATTTTCAATTTGTTTTACTCCTTATTTTATTTATAATCGATGAGAATATTAAATTTAATTCCTGAGCTTCTTTCCACAAAGATTGGGCCTCGTCACCCAGAGAAGGGCATGCTGCTAATATCATTTTTATCCAATGTTTTGTTTCCCTCGATTCTTTTCGACATAAACCTATTTTGTGAATGAAATCCTTTTTTGAATGGGCATCATCCGCCTCACAATAATTCGCCCCAACGCTCGTTCCGGCGCGTACTAACTGGCTTATCAAAGACCTGGTTATCCACGTTTCCTTTATTTTCTTAGAAAAATGAACGATTCTCCTACCAAACAGAGCAGTTCGTTCCTCAAGATCATATTTCTTCTTTGGAAATTGGTTTTTGCGATTTTCTTCATCATTGTCCCGGTTACTACATGTAAATAATGCTCCGGGATCCCGCGAAGCGGGAATTAATTGATAATTCATAATTCCTCAAATACTTTCTTTTTAAGCATGTCGATCATTTCATTTAATACTTTCCTAACTTTTTTAATCTCCTTATTTTTCATCTTATCTTTTTGAAAAAGCTGCATGATCGCCCTCGAATGAACAGATAGCTTATTTAGTACATCTGGACTTTCAGTAAGTTTACCTTTTGCAATTCCTAGCACCCCTTCTAATGCTGTAAAAGCTCGTATTATCTGAATAGAACGTTGTACAGCAATCGAAGATTTAAGAATTGCACTAACCATGTTTGCGCCATTACGGGTAAAAACGTATGGCAAATACCTCTTTAGATAGAGCTTTCTGCCAAAGGTCGCAAATTGCGACCTTAGAAATCCCCATTCTTCTCTAGTTAACTTGAACATAAAATCAGACGGAAATCTATCTATATTCCGTTTCACCTGCTCTATCAATCTTTTCGTAGGCACCTGATAAAGCATTGCTAAATCGCTATCTAGAATCACCCTTTTCCCCCTAAACTCAATAATCATCTCCTTAATTTCAGAAATACCAACCAAATTCGCCTTTTTCATATCTATCCCCCTCTGAGGTGGTCGCAATTTGCGACCAGCTTGACCTTTTCTTTGGTATCGCAGATTGCGATACCATGATAGATAGCAACTTTATTACCAGCTAATTATTGGGGGTTTAGGAAGGAAAAGTGACGAAATTATAACGGTCGGCGTCTTATTTCTGTATCCGCGGGAACATCGGCGCCCCTTTGGCTACCTTAACTCCATCGAGTTTGGTATCCAGGGAAATTTCTTCGGTCAGCCCGAGCTGTTTCCACATCTTTTCGGCAGTCGCGGGGATAAATGGAGAGACCAGGAAGGCGGTGGTCTTTAATACATCGCATAAATTAAACATAACAGCGGCAAGCTTATCATTATCGCCAGCCCTGGAGAGTTTCCATGGGGCTTGCATTTCAATATATTTATTAGCCGGTTTAATCAATTTCTCCCAAATAGTCTCTAACGCAATAGAAAAGTCTAAAGAATCCATATGTGCATGAGTCTCACCAGCCACACCATATTTTTCATTGTCAGATATTCCATTTGGAATAACCCCATTAAAATACTTCTCAACCATAGTTAGGGTGCGACTTAAAAGGTTGCCTAAATCATTCGCCAGATCCGAATTAAAGCGTTTGATAAACGCCTGCATCGAAAAATCTCCGTCTACACCAAAAGGAACTTCGCGCAAAAGAAAATATCTAACTGCATCGACTCCATACTCTTTACTTAAGGCTAAAGGATCGACCACATTCCCCTTCGACTTACTCATCTTTTTCCCATCAACCGTCCACCAACCGTGACCGAAAACTTTCTTTGGAAGTGGAATCCCTGATGCCATTAATAAACATGGCCAGATCACCGCGTGGAAGCGGACGATCTCTTTCCCCATTAAGTGAACGTCTGCCGGCCAGTATTTTTTGAATTCTTTGCCATCGGGATAGCCAAGCGCAGAGATATAATTGATCAGCGCGTCAAACCAGACGTAGACCACATGTTTCGGGTCGCCGGGAACCTCGATCCCCCAGGGAAAAGCGGTCCGGGTGACCGAAAGGTCCTTCAGCCCTTGCTTAATAAACTGTAAAACTTCATTTCTTCGCGAGGTTGGTTGAATAAAATCTGGGTGCTTATCAATATGCTCCTTCAATTTATCCTGATATTTCGAAAGCTTAAAGAAATAGCTCTCTTCTTTTAAAAGATCGGTCGCCCTTCCACAATCGGGACAGAGCTTTCTCCCCTCAGGGTCCTCTTTAAGGTCTAATTCGGACCAGTAAGACTCGCAAGGGACACAATACCAACCTTCGTACTCCCCCTTATAGATATCTCCCTGTTTTAAAAGCTTACCGAAGATATTTTGGACGACTTCAACGTGCCGTTTTTCAGTAGTACGGATAAAATCGTCATTGGTTATCTCTAGCACCTTCCACGCTGCCTTAAATCTTTCCGCTAGTTGATCAACAAACTTTTGCGTATCTTCTTTCTTCTCCTGCGCCGCGTGCCAGATCTTTTGCCCATGCTCATCGCTCCCGGTCAGGAGATAGACGTCGTGGCCGGTTTGCCGTTTATAACGCGCCAAAACGTCGGCCGCAATCGTTGTATACGCATGCCCGATATGTGGGACATCGTTCACGTAATAGATCGGTGTAGTTAAGTAGAACTTATTGCTCATTTCTCTTCAATAGGAAAGAATATCCTAAAATGACTGACATAGTCAAACACACTATTAGACCACTTCGGCAGCGGCCACCTGCGCTTAAGTGAATAGATCGGCATCGGCCCCCACGTGTCTTCACCATCATACCTGACTTCGACTAAATATCGCGAAAGGAGCTTCTCTTCCCAATCTTTAGCCTCCAGATCATCTGCTGAGTATTGCGGATGGATATATCCTCTAAAAAATGGGGCGATCCCCTCAAGCGACGGATCAGTTACATCTTTGGGACCGATCACCATCCATTGGGTCATCTTTTTTACATAATTCATATTCTGCCCGTGGAGTGCAGGAACGATCTGAAATCCCCCTAAACTCCCTTTTGGGGAGACCGAGATATCAATTACTCCTGCATGATTGGCACGGATACGGCCAGGATCGACATAACGACTCCCTTCGAAACGGCCGACCCCGGAAACCGGGCGTAAGACCTCTCCGATCACCCGTCGGTCTCCAGAATAATATCTAATCGTAATTGCTCCGCCAAAGCGGTTCTCAAAAATGATCTCCTTTGGCAGCCGCTTTGGCCTGGTTACGATAATATAAAACTCATCCCCGACCTTTGGAACATATTTTTCCGGGAGTTGGACTTTCTTTTTCCCCCACTCGGAGAGCATGACCACATTCCCAACAAAGGGTGAAAAACCTCCGCCAAAAATAGATGTGCCCGCTTTAATATCAGTATAAATCGAAGAATTTGGACTTAAGAACGAACGGTATTTTTTTGGAGGAAGAATAAATTCTTTCGGGAGAATTGAAAAGATCGTTCGCTCGGTCTCGATCGACCCGGTCTTGATATGGATCGAATTAACTGCCGCCGCCGCAACTTCGCCTGGAGCTACCCATTTGGCTGCCGAATAACCGGTCTTGCTAACCCTAGCCGTCGGATAAACCACTTTACCGGACGGCTCCCAAACCTTCCCTTTATCACCACTAACTTCAACCACCCCGCCAACCCGATTATCGATCTTTATCCGATAGATCTCTTCATACTCTGCGCTGTTTTCTGTTTCTATTTGAGGAGAGATACCTCTATCGAGAGTCGTAGCGCCAGCAATCCCAACCATGAAAAAGATAACTAAAATGGAAATATTCAATATTGGGATCTGGGCTTTGGCCATTAGGATTTTATAAACTCAACCAGGGTCCGTACCGGCACTCCGGTTGCCCCCTTTTTAAGGTATCCTTTGGCAATCGATATGTTTGCGGTCCCCGCTATATCAAGATGGACCCACGGGGTATTGCCGGCAAATTTATGTAGAAAAGTCCCCCCCACCGACGGGGAAGCACCCATCCCTTCGGTACAATTTTTCTGATCGGCAACTGTACTTCTAAGATATTTTTTATACTCTTTAAATAACGGGAGAGGCCAAACCTTCTCCCCGGTCCTTTCCGCCGCCGCTTTAAAATCTTCGATCAATTTATCGCTGTTCCCCATTATCCCGGAAGCGGTCTCCCCTAAAGCCGTTATGCACCCTCCGGTCAAGGTTGCGCAATCAACAATTATTTTGGCCCCTAACCTTTTCGCATAAGTTATTGCATCCGCCAGGATCATCCGTCCTTCGGCATCGGTAGAGATTATTTCGGTCGTAATCCCGGACAGGCTCGAAACAACATCTCCAGGCTTCAACGCCCCTCCCCCCGGCATATTTTCTGTTAATGGTATAACCGCGATCACGTCCTTTTTAAGTTTCAACTGGCTGATCGCCCGCATAACCTCAGCCACTGCCGCCGCCCCTGCCATATCGATTTTCATCTCCCATAACTTTTTGGATGGTTTAAGGGAGATCCCCCCTGCATCAAAGGTGACCCCTTTGCCGATCAACGCAACCCGCGGACCTCGTGTCGATGCCCGGGTTTGAAGCACAACCATTTTTGCCGGCTCTTTGCTCCCCTTAGCAATCGCATGGATCGCCGCCATCCCTCTCTTTTTTGGATCCAGCACCGTGCATTTTAAACCGGCTGCTTTGGCCATCTTCTGCGCATATTTGGCAAAATAAGTCGGGGTCACTTTATTCGATGGGGAATTTACCAGGTCACGGGCGTTATTTTCGGCGTTGGCAACGATCTCTCCGATCCTCGCTCCAATTTTTATTAGTTTAACCTTTCGCCTGTCTTTCTCAACCAAAACCAGATCTTTTACTTGATGCGGAGCTTTTTCAGTTTTATTACCGTCGAATTCATACGCTCCCAAGATCGCACCTTCAACCGTTGCCTGGGCGGCATCCGCTATATCAAATCCGCCAAACCCGGCTCCATGGATAATCGTTGCAACTTTCTTCGCCTTCACCTGCTTGCCTACCCTGATCCCCGCAGCAGAAGCAACCCTTGCCTTATCCAGGCCAAAATCTTCCCTCTTCCCCAATCCTATAACCACTACCCTGCATGCCGGGAGCCCCTCAAAAGTATGAATTAGCGTTTTCTCTCCTAGTTTACCTTCGATCTCTCCTGAACTAATAAGTTTGGTTATGTGGTTTTCCATGGAATCATCAATAACCCCCGTCGCCCCACCGGGTTTCTTAACCTTCTCAAATATGTTCACGACCAGAAGATCGCATTTAAATTTAGTCAGGGAGATATTTTGCACTGATACTTTCATTTAATTCCCTCCTTGAAGAAAATTGCCATTTCGCGCCCGGCAGATTCGGAGCTGTCTGATCCGTGGACCAGATTCTTGATCGTTTTATCTGCGGTAAATATGTCCGCTTCCTTTAGGTCCCCGCGGATCGTCCCTGCCGCCGCCGCTCTCGGATCGGTCGCCCCCATTATTTCCCGAAGTTTAACGATAGCATCCTCCCCCTCGACAATAGTGCAAATAACCGGTCCGGAGGTTATAAATTTCATCAGGCCGTTGTAGAAAGGTTTCCCCTGATGGATGGAATAGAGCTCAGCCGCGGTATCCTTTTGCATCTGTTGCTGATATTTTCTCGCGACCTTTAGGCCGCTCTCTTCTACTCTCTTAATTATCTCATCGGAAAGCCCGCGGGAAACCCCGTCAGGTTTTATCATGAAGTAGCTTTGCTCTTGCACGTTTAATTGCTTCCTTTACTCTTTTAGTAGCGGTACCGCCCGGGAGATCCTTACTGGCAACCGAACTGACCGCCGATAATATCCGGGTTGCGTCATAAGTAAAATCTTTTGAAAATTGCTTTAGCTGCTTCAGCGAAAGATACTCAAGCTCCATGTTGGAATCCTCGCAATAAGCGACGATCTTCCCGACTATTTTATGGGCCTCACGAAATGGAACGCCGCGATTTACCAGATAAAAAGCGAGATCGGTAGCGGTAAGATAACCTTTCTTGGCCGCTTTGGTCATCTCTTCCGGCAAAATCTTGGTGGCGGCGATCATCTCTTCGAAAATACTCAATGACCCTTTTAAAGTATCCAAGGCATCAAAAACCGCCTCTTTATCTTCCTGCAAATCGCGGTTATAGGCTAGCGGCAGTCCTTTCATCAGGGTTAGCAGTCCCAACAAATCCCCATAAACCCTCCCTGTTTTCCCGCGGATAAGTTCTGGAATATCCGGATTTTTTTTCTGCGGCATGATCGACGACCCGGTCGCATACTGGTCGGATAATGCGATGAAGCTGAACTCGTAGCTCGACCAGATGACCAGCTCTTCCGAAAATCTTGAAAGATGCATCATGCAAACCGAACAAGCGGCAATAAAATCTACCACAAAATCACGGTCCGACACCCCGTCCATACTATTCTTTGAGATCGCAGAAAATCCAAGGTCCTTAGCCAATGCTTCCCGGTCGATCCGAAAATTTGTCCCCGCCAACGCTCCTGACCCGAGCGGCATGACATCGGCCTGGACAATACAATTGTTAAACCTCTTCTTGTCCCTTTTTAACATTTCATAATAAGCCATCAGATGATGCGAAAAAAGGATCGGTTGGGCGCGCTGCAGGTGGGTATATCCCGGCATGATCACTTTTATGTTTTTCTCGGCTATATCCAACAAGGTTTTTTGCAGATCTTTGATCAAAGCAATGACTGCAGAGGCTTCTTCTTTTAAATACATGCGCAAATCGGTAGAAACCTGGTCATTGCGCGAACGGCCAGAATGGAGCTTCTTCCCCACTTCACCGACCTTTTCGATCAGGAGCGATTCGATATTCATGTGCACATCTTCCAACTCCTGGCGAAGCTTTATTTTTTTGCTCTTGATCCCTCTTAAGATCGCTTCAAGCCCCTTGATGATCTTTTTTGACTCCGCAGTGGAAATAACTCTCGCTTTTACTAAAGCTTTGGAATAGGCGATGCTCTGCTTAATATCCTGTTTGTACAACCGCACATCATAATGGACCGAAGCAGAGAACTCTTCCACCGATTTTGCCAGCGGCTGGGTAAATCTCCCTGCCCACGCTTTATTGGATTTCTTTTTTACCATTCTATTTCCTCCTTGTCCCGAGACGGATCGAGGGACGCTTAGCTTGGACCTTCATGGGGAGACCGAAGAGATTAATGAAGCCCTCCGCGTCTTTCTGGTTATAGACCTCTTCTTTTTCAAAGGTCGCCAGGTCAGTCTGATACAGCGAATACTTCGATCTCCTGCCGACAACCGTGCAGTTCCCTTTATATAATTTCAAATGAACCGTCCCGCCAACCACTTGCTGTGTTTTATCAATAAAAGCATCCAATGATTCGCGCAGCGGCGAGTACCATTGGCCGTAATAAACTAATTCGGCATAACGCAAAGCAACTTGCTGCTTATAATGCAGCGTGTCACGGTCCAGCGTGATCGACTCGAGCGCCTGGTGCGCCAGGTAGAGGATCGTCCCTCCCGGAGTTTCGTAAACTCCGCGGGATTTTATTCCGACTAAACGATTCTCTACGATATCGACCCGCCCGATCCCGTTTTTGCCGCCGATCTCATTTAGTTTTTCGATCAGCCTGTATCCTTTATAGCTTTTGCCGTTCACTTTTACCGGGATCCCTTTTTCAAGCTCGATCTCGACGTAAGTCGGCCGGTTCGGAGCTTTCTCCGGCGAACGGGTCAAAATGAACATATCCTCCCTGGGCTCATACCATGGATCTTCTAAGACCCCGCCTTCATAACTAATGTGCCATAGATTCCGGTCAGAGGAATACGGTTTACGCTTTGAAACCGGTACCGGGATCCCGCGTTTTTTAGCATATTCTATCTCTTCTTCGCGCCCTTTAAGGTCCCATTCCCTCCAGGGAACAACGATCTTTAGATCGGGGGCAAGCGCCTTGTAGGTTAATTCAAAACGGACCTGATCGTTCCCTTTTCCGGTCGCCCCGTGGGAAACGGCATCTGCTTTCTCTTTCTTTGCGATCTCTACCTGGCGCTTTGCAATCAGCGGACGGGCAATCGAGGTCCCCAAAAGATATTCTCCTTCGTAAATCGCGCCCGACTTAAGCATAGGAAATATAAAATCGTCAGCAAATTCTTCCCGCAGGTCTTCGATATAGATCTTCGAGGCTCCGGTCCTGATCGCCTTCTGTTTTAATCCCTTTAGCTCTTCCGCCTGTCCCAGGTCGGCGGCAAAAGCGATAACCTCACAGCCATAATTCTCCTTAAGCCATGGGATCATTACTGAGGTATCCAACCCCCCAGAATATGCCAAAACCACCTTGTTAATCATTTTTCCCTCCTAAGAGTATTGCCAATACCGCTTTTTGGACGTGCAGCCGGTTCTCCGCCTGGTCAAAGACTACGGAACTCTTTGATTCCAACACTTTGTCCGTGATCTCCTCCCCGCGGTGGGCCGGCAGGCAATGCATAATAATTGTGTCCTTCTTTGCCAAAGCAAGTAATTGGGCGTTCACCTGGAACTTGTTGAATTTTTTCTTCCGGTTTTTACTCTCCTTCTCCTGCCCCATCGACGCCCAGACATCGGTATAGATAACATCCGCATCCCTGGCCGCGATCACCGGGTCGTTTAGGATATCGATTTCACAGCCGGTCTTTTTGGCGTCTTGAAAAACCAGCTCCGTAACCCTCTCCCTGGGCTCAAACCCCCTGGGAGTGGCAACCGTCAGGTCCATCCCCGTCTTTGCCGCCGCGAACATAAGTGAGTTGCAGACATTATTCCCATCGCCGATGTAGGCGAATTTTATTTCCTTTAAGCTCTTTTTCTTTTCGAGCACCGTAAAAATATCGGCTAGCGCCTGGCAGGGATGCAGCAGGTCCGAAAGTCCGTTGATCACCGGAACATCGGAATATTTTGCGTATTCAACCAGATTCTTGTGGGAAAAGGTCCGCAGCATTACCCCATTTACATACCGCGAAAGAGTGCGCGCAACATCGGAGATCGCCTCCCGCTCCCCCAGCTGGACCGCCCGTGGTGAAAGGTGGACAGTTTTGCCGCCAAGTTGGTACATCCCTACCTCAAAAGAGACCCGGGTACGGGTCGAGGGCTTCTCAAAAATAAGGGCCAGGCTCTTCCCTTTGAGCAGCGAACTTTCGGGCTTACCTTTAAGTTTAGATGCCAGGTTAAATATTTTTTGAATCTCTTGAGAAGAGAGATCGTGGATAGAAACAAGGTCTTTCATGCCTGCAAATATAGCATATTAGAGGGAAAAAGACAAATTGAATGTCTAGGGCTTAAAAGCGGGTGGAACACAGCGCTTATGCCGGCTGGCGGCCATAGTTTTTTTAACCTTTTCTACCAGTCTCGGATCTAATCCCTTTAGTTCATTATTCTCCAAGCCGATTATGATCTTATCAAGATCGTTATATGTTATCCCCATCTCATCTTCATCGGTCTGGCCGCTCCAAAGCCCCGCGGATGGCGGTTTTTTGATGATCCCGGCCGGAACGTTAAGCTCCCTGGCCAACTCCCTTACCTGGCTTTTCAGTAAATGCGCCAGCGGCAGCAGGTCCACTCCGGCATCCCCATATTTTGTACAATATCCCATAGCCGCCTCCGACCGGTTCCCGGTCCCCACTACCAAATAATTAAACTTGTTCGCCTGGTAGTAAAGCGAGATCATTCTTAATCGCGGTTTTAAGTTCGCGATCGCTAAATTCATATCCTTTTTATCGTACACCTTACCTTCTAATTGGATATAAAACTGGTCAAAAGCGGGCCCCAGATCGATAAGCTTTGTTTTAATGAAAAATGCCTCCGCGACCTTACGGGCATGTTTAAGGTCTTCTCCGCGGCTAAAGCACGGCAAAAGCAGTCCCAAGGAACTCTCCGGAAAAGCCTTCTTACATAAAGCTCCAACAACTGAAGAATCCAAACCGCCGGAAAGGCCGAATACACATCCCTTTGCGCCAGCCCCTTCAACTTGTTGCTTTACCCAGTCGGTTATTCTGTCGATCATTATCAATGATTATATACTATTTTCCGGCAGACTAGAAGATTTTTCCTTTTTTACTTCATCAAAGATCGGTTTAAAATCGCCAAACGCCTTATATAGGACAATATAGTTTGGTTTTATATCCTGGGCCGACTGGAAAATAGCATTTTCATCTCCCGATTCAACTGCCGCCTTAAAAGCCTCCACGCTTTCCGCCTCAAAACTGATCCTCTGCCTGATAGCTTTGATCTTCGCATCATCAAAACCGTAGACCTGGCCATCAATCTTTGCCTGGGATACTTTTTGCCACTTTAATGCCGCTTCGACAGATAATTTACCCATTTTTTTTAAATCTTTATCTTTTAGCTCGCCCTTCCCTCTTAAATAAGCAAGGATCTCATCCATCGTTTGGTGAAAATCGGTCATCCCATCCAAGAAATAGGGCAAACCATTACGGTGCCGCAGCTCCTTAAAGATCGATCTAATCTCTTCTAATTTCTGAAAGGCCTCCTCCAGCTTATTATCCATGACCAGGGCTTCCGCCGATGAAATCAGATCTTCGATCCGATCAAAATCTTCCTTCCAGAACTTATCGACAATATCCACCCCATATTCAAACTTTAAATTATAAAAATGGTTGTGAAATTTATTCCATTCAAAACGAAGCTTGTCCAATGATATTTCTGAGGCCCGCTGCCGCTTTAGATCGGTAAATATCAAAGCGGGAACATATATTTGGTCAAGCTCAGCCATCGATTTCAATAGTTTGGGTTGCTGCGGCTCCCGGCTGCAACCAAAAATATTGACAATTAGCAAAAAAAGTATAAATGCTTTAATAATATGCATAGAAAAAAGCAAAGGCCCCGGAATATCGGAGCCTTTGCCCTATTGAAACTACTAATTAGTAGTCTGAATAATCGCTGTCGTTTATCCAGACGCGTCCATTAACACTGTCATATCTCCAACCAACACCGTCAGTACTTGGCGCACTGTTATTAAGCGTAACAGCACTGCTGTCCGAAAATGGCTCTTCCGGTATCTGACTATCATGGAACATGGAAACCTCAATTGACGCCGGCATGCCCGGGCTTCCCGACGCCGCGTTACTGGCGTACTGGATCGCTACTGCGGCTCTCATTGCTCCCAAAGTCCCGCGCGCGGCGCTCTCTGTCGCTTGGGTCGAAAGGTCGATAAACCTAGGCAATGCGGTAGCTGCTAGAATCCCCAAGATAACGATAACCATGATCAATTCGATTAATGTAAAACCTCGTCGCATATTTGTTCTCCACCTCCTCTTTGGCTAGATTCTATCATACACCTTTTTAGTGTCAAGCCCGAAATTACCTTATATTGATTAATAATTACGATATACTTTTACCAAATCCCACATCGGCAGAAAGATACCAAGCGCAAAGACCAGCATCATCATCCCTAAACCAAAAATTAATATCGGCTCTAAAAGCGGAGTAAGGTTCTTAACCGTATAGTCCGACTCCCGGTCAAAATAATCAGAGACCTTATTTAACATTTTTTCCAAGCTTCCCGCCCGCTCACCAATTGCCACCATGGAGATCGCAATTGGCGGAAAAATCTTGCTCCCCTTCATCGGTTCTGCCAGGCTTTTGCCTTGAGAAACCTTATCGCGCACATCCAATATAACTTTAGAAATCACCTTGTTTTCCACGGTTGCCGAGGTAATTTCCAAGGCCTGTAAAATAGGGATCCCGCTGCGGATCATCGCCGCCAGCATCCGCGAAAAACGGGAAAGGTATATCTTTGAAAAGAGCGGCCCGAAAATTGGGGTCGAAAGCATCAACCGGTCCCAGGCATATCTCCCCTTATCGGTATCAAGGACTCTTTTAATTACATAAATCGCCAAAAAAAATACTCCCAAAATGATGAACCAATAATTAACCAGGACGTTATTGAACCAAATTAATATTCGGGTAGGCAAAGGGAGCTCCGTCTTGAAAGCGGCAAAGAATTTGGCAAACTTTGGGATAATAAAAGTGGTCAACACCATAAAGGCGATAATCATAGTGATAGAAACAATCAGGGGATAGCGGGTGGCGCTTTTTACGCGGCCAGCCGTTTCGATTTCTTTATCAAGCAAGGTCGAAACAGTTTCCAAAACTTCGTCCAATATCCCTGCCCGTTCCCCCGCCCTGACCATATTAATGACCAGTTTAGAGAATATCTTCTCATGTTTTTCCAGCGCGTCCGAAAAAGAGGCTCCTCCCTCGATTTCCCTTTTAACCTGCAGAACAACCTTCTGGAACCCCTTGTTTTTCAGCTGTTCCTGCAGGGCATCCAAGCCATCGGTTAAAGGGACGCCTGCTTCTAAAATTGAGGCGAGCTGGCGGGTAAAGACCACCAATTCGTCCGGGCTTACCTTTTGGAAAGAGTTAAAAAAAACGCTCAGTTTTCCCGCAACCCCCTCTTCTTCCACCGCCTCGATTGAAACCGGGGTATAATGCCTCCTCTCCAACTGAAGCGCGACCTCTTTGGAGTTTTCCGCATCAATTATCCCGGTAGTCAAGACCCCGTATCTATCGCGCGCTTTATAGTTGTAATTATTCAAGTTGTGTCACCCTTATTACTTCTTCAATGGTCGTTATACCGTCTAATACCTTAAGCAGGCCATCGTCCCGCAATGTCCTCATCCCCGCTTTCATGGCAGCCTCTTTTATATCTACCGATGAAGCCCGTTTTAAAACCAGATCGCGGATCGCGTCATCCATCAATAAGAATTCATAGATACCGGTTCGCCCCGCATAGCCCGTCCCCCGGCAACTCTTACACCCTTTCCCGCGGTAAAATTTTATATCCTTATCAGGATCTAATCCGACCTTGGCAATAAGCTCCTTCGGAGGAAAATATTCCTCTTTGCATTTTGTGCAGATATTTCTCACTAATCTTTGCGCGACAGCGGCATCAACCGATGAAGCGCATAAGAAAGGTTCGATCCCCATTTCGATCAGGCGGGTAAGGGTCCCCGCCGCGTCATTGGTATGCAGGGTAGAAAAAACCAGATGGCCGGTCAGCGCAGATTGGATAGCAACCTTTGCTGTTTCGAGGTCGCGAACCTCACCAACCAGGATTACATCCGGGTCCTGGCGGACGATCGACCTGAGTGAATTTGCAAAATCGAGGCCGGCCTTAGGATTGATCGGGGTCTGGCGGATACCGGCAAGCTCGTATTCGACCGGATCTTCAATGGTCATAATATTTTTTTCCGGAGTAACAATATGATTTAACGTCGCGTAAAGCGTAGTGGTCTTCCCTGATCCGGTCGGCCCGGTGACCAGAATAATCCCATACGGTTTCTTGACCAGCTCCTCAAACTTTATTAAATTTTCTTTTGAAAATCCCAGATCGGTCAGGCTTAATAAAATACTTTTCTTATCCAATAACCTTAAAACCAGGCATTCGCCATGGATAGTGGGGAATGAAGAGACGCGGACATCGACCGCTCTCCCCTCGCTCTTTAGCTCGAACCTTCCATCTTGCGGTACTCGCGATTCGGCAATATCCATCTTTGCCATGACCTTGATCCGGGTTACGATTGACGAGTTCAAATATCCCGGGGCGCTTGAAACATCATGCATAATACCATCTACACGATAGCGGATACGCACATCCTTGGAGGTCGGTTCAATGTGGACATCGGACGCCTTTTCTCCAACCGCCCGCAAGATCAACAGGGTGACAAGTTTCGCAACAGGGCTTTCCTCCGCTAACCCGGCTATCATCCCCCCCTGAACATCTTTTTCTTCCGGCTCTAAACCCTTGACCAGGTCCGCAACCGATCCGGAAACTCCGTAATATTGGTTGATCGCCGAATCTATCTCCTCGGCGGTAGCAACCATCGGCTCCACTTCACACTTGGTTTTGGCCCGGACTTCGTCTAAGGCCATGACGTCGAACGGATCAACCATGGCAACAGTCAAGATGTCCCCAACCTTAAAAAGAGGAAGGCACCTGTATTTTCTCGCTACTGCGTATGGGACAAGAGCTAACGCCTTTTGATCGATAATATAACTGGAAAGGTCAACCCGGGGGATATCCATCTCCCTTTCGAGGAAGGATATTAATGTATTTTCATCGACCAACCGGTTGCTCAGGATGCTCTTAATCAATGTATCTCCGGTCTTCCGCCCCTTCTCAATCGCTATTTTGATCTGTTCTTCAGTTAAGATTTGGGACTTTACTAAACTTTCGCGCAATGATCTGCTTCTATCAACCAACGCTTCACCCCCGGTTTTATTCTTCTTTCGCCAACATCTCTTTAATCTTGGCCAACACAATTTTTGTATCAAAAGGCTTGGTTATATATTCATTCGCCCCCATCTCCAACCCGGTATCCCGATCTTTATCCTGGATCTTTGCGGTAAGCATTATGATCGGGATATGCCTAAACTGCTCATCGAATTTCAGCATTCTCGCGATTTTATAACCATCCAATTTGGGGAGCATAATATCCAGCAGGATCAGGTCGGGATTTTCTTTCCTGGCCATCTCCAATCCCTGCTGTCCGTCAACTGCGGAGATCACCTGATAACCTTGGGATTTTAATAAAAGGGCCAAGAGCGAATTCACATCCGGCTCATCATCAACTACCAATACCATCTTTTGGTCCCGCTTGATTTTTTTTGCGGATTCCGCGGGTTTGGCCGATTCCTTGGATTTTATCTCCTCATACAATGTCTTTATGTCTTCTTTATACATCTCGGTCTCTTCTATCCCTTTAGCGGGAATGGCTGTTTCCAGCGGGGCTTTTACTGGAGTTTCCGTCGGGAACCCCTCTTTAGCAACCGGGGATGAGGGCTTGGCCTTTTTGTCCGATCCGATAATCTTATTCACTACGCTCAACAATTCATTCGATTCGATCGGTTTAACAATAACTTCGCGCGCCCCTTTTTCGATCAATTCCTGCCTTGCGTCGGTATCGATTTTCTCAGTTAAGAGGATAACCGGGATGACCGAGGTCTCTACAGAAAATTTCAGGTTCTCAAAGATAGCTAACCCCCCCCCGGGCATGTTAACACTTAATATGACCAGGCTGGGGCTGTGGGCATGGGAGAGCTTTACTACTTGAATGCCATCATAGGCGGTGACGATATCATAATTATTCTCACGCAGCTTTTTCAGTGGCGTCTGCAATGATTGGATATTATTGTCCGCAACCAAAATCTTCTTATTACCCATTATAAACCCGTGTGATTATAGCATATGTGCTATACTTTTGTAAGGGAATTTTTACATGTATAATCCGGAAAAAGCTGTTTTAATCGGAGTAAAAACCGGCTATCAGAAAAATGAGCCGTTGAAAGAGACTTTTATCGAGCTCGAAAGGCTGGCCGACACCGCGGGGGCGATAACAGCTGGCAAGGTCTCGCAGAAAAAAGACCGGCCCGATCCAAGGTATTTTATCGGTTCAGGAAAAATTGAAGAAATCAGGTCCATGATCGCGGCAAAAGAGGCGGATCTAGCTATTTTTAACGTATCCCTCTCCCCTTCGCAGTGTCGGAACCTCGAAACCGCCCTGGGAGTAAAAGTAGTCGATTATACCGAATTGATCCTCGACATATTCGCCCAGCACGCGAAAAGCAGGGAAGGGAACCTCCAGGTAGAGCTTGCCCAGTCAACTTTTCGCTTGACCAGGCTGACCGGCTATGGCGTAGATATGTCACGGCCCGGCGGGGGGATCGGGACGCGGGGCCCGGGGGAAACAAAACTGGAACATGACCGCCGCCGCATCCGAAAAAAGATCGCCGACCTGAAAAAAGAGATCGAAAAATTAAGGAGGGAAAGGTCGCTGCGCCGGGAAAAGCGTAAAAAGAGCAATCTACCTCTTATCTCCCTGGTCGGCTATACTAACTCGGGAAAATCGACCCTTCTAAACACATTAACTGACGCGGGGGTCCTGGTGGAAGACAAATTATTTGCCACAGTTGATACGACTACCAGGAGATTTAACCTGTCGCCGGGAAAAACTATCCTTTTTACCGATACGGTCGGGTTTATAAACAACCTTCCCCACCAGTTGATCGCCGCTTTTAAAGCAACTTTAGAAGAGGTGAGCGAAGCAGACCTGCTTATCCATGTAGTTGATTTCTCAAACCCTTATTTTGAAGACCAGATCGGATCGGTTTACCGGGTGCTTGAAGAATTGAAATGCGCGGCCAAGCCGGTAATCACCGTTTTTAACAAGATCGACCTGGTTGGCAAAAAAGCATCGGGAAAATTAATCGATAAATACGCTCCGGCGTTATTAATCTCCGCCCTGAAGCAACAAGGGTTGACAGAACTTAAGGAAGAGATTACTAAAGTTTTCTTCCCACCGCCTGGGCGATAACCTTTAGCTCCTTGACCAGTTCCTCGAAGGTGTCCGGCTTCAACGATTGCGGCCCGTCCGAAAGCGCTTCATCCGGATGAGTATGGACCTCGATTATTAGCCCGTCCGCTCCGGCAGCCACCGCAGCTTTTGACATCGCCGCCACCATATCCCATTTACCGGTCCCATGGCTCGGGTCAACTACTACCGGCAAATGGCTAAGTTTTTTTATCGCCGGAACAACAGAAAGGTCCAGCGTGTTGCGGGTATAGGTCTCAAAGGTCGTAATCCCTCTTTCGCAAAGGATAACATCATGGTTCCCTTCGGACATTACGTATTCCGCCGACATCAGAAGATCTTCCACCTTGGCCGCCGGACCCCGTTTTAAAAGGACCGGTTTTTTTGTTTTACCGACCTCTTTTAATAGGGTAAAATTTTGCATATTACGCGCGCCTATCTGGATCACATCCGTATATTTTTCGACCAGCGGGACATCGCGCGGATCAAGTGCTTCGGTCACGACAGGAAGGCCGGTCTTTTCCCTCGCCAGTTTTAATATCTCCAATCCCTTCTTGCCTAATCCCTGGAAGCTGTAGGGAGATGTCCTTGGTTTAAAGGCCCCTCCGCGCAGCGCGCTCGCCCCGCCCTTTTTCACCTCTTTGGCGATCTCCAGCAGCCCCTCCTTACTCTCTACAGAACAAGGGCCGGCAATGACCGCGATCTTTTTACTTGCGCCGATCGAAAGCGACTTTGATACCTTTACGATACTATCACTGTGTTTAAATTCACGGCTGACCAGCTTGTACGGCTTCCTGATCGGGACGATCTCCGAGACTCCGGGGAGCATCTGGATCGATTCCAGTTCGATCGCGGTCTTGTCCCCGATCGCGCCGATAACGGTGCGTTCCACACCCTTAGAAAGATGGATCCCGAAACCGTGCTGTTTTAATTTCTCAACCACATGGTTGATCTGTTCATCGGTCGAATCCGGGCCCATAATAATGATCATTTAATTTACCTCCGAAGATTTACCGCATCTTTTAAATAGATATTCCTGATCTCTTTTTGGGTCTTATCCAAATTTACCAGGATTAATACCCGTATACACTTTTCCAGGCTTCCCGGGACATCGATCTCCTTGGTACAAAGCAGCGGGGTCTCACTCCAGCCCATCTCTCTGGCCGCCAACGCCGGAAACTCCGCGTCGAGATCTTTGGTCGCGGAAAAAATTACCGACGCGATATCCTCAACTTTTACCTGATTGCCCTTGATGATCTCAGCCAGCAGCTCTTTTGTCGCGGCGAGAATATCCTTTTTATCGTTGTTTTTTACGGTAATCGCCCCGCGTATTCCCCGGACTTGCATGTTCAAGATGGTATCAAATTTTGCCTAAATAAGCAAGATATTCCCGATCAAGTTCGGCCAATAATGAATCTATAAACCCCTTAATGCCATATTCTTTCTTGGTTTCTATTTTAAGTGAGGTAGCCGCAATATCGTCCGGAAAAGAATCGGTTGGATTATTAATATTGATACCGATCCCGATAATTAGGTTGCCCGAGGAATCCCGTTCGGTCAATATTCCGGCGATCTTTTTACCATTGATCAACACATCGTTAGGCAGTTTTATCTCGGCCGCAAGATCAGAAACATTTTTTATCGCTTTTATAACAGCCCTCGCTCCGATGATCGTGATCGAAGACAGGTCGTTTGGGTTCTTAAATGGTTTTAGAATAACGGAAAGATATATTCCAACATCCGGCGGGGAAAACCATCCGCTCCCCGGCTTACCTCTCCCCTTGGCTTGTGTCCCTGCGACGATGACCATCCCTTCCGAAGCCCCCTTTTTAA
Source organism: Candidatus Margulisiibacteriota bacterium (assembly GCA_034723395.1). Lineage (GTDB taxonomy): Bacteria > Margulisbacteria > WOR-1 > O2-12-FULL-45-9 > O2-12-FULL-45-9 > JAYEOW01. The sequence goes on along the minus strand of JAYEOW010000007.1, from coordinate 52,538 downwards.
TCAGACGCCTGGCTTCGTCGTTGGTTGAGTCTATCTCATTATGGTAAATTATCTTTTTCATTTCCTCACCCCCTTCCGTCCCTCTCTCCATCTCCGATGGAGAGAGGGAAACCCGAGCGCAGCGAGGGAGGGGGTGAGGAAAAGGAAAAGGCCCTTGTAAAAACAAGGGCCTTCCTTAAAAAACAACTAACAGCTAGTTTAGAACTCGTACAAAAGTCCTACAGCTGCAACGTCTGAAGTATCATTGGTCACCTTGTCCTGGAAGATACGATACATCGCATCCAGGGTGGTATTAGGAGCTATAGAGTATGAAATGCCCCCTTGAGCAGTTAATCTGCCGTTAGGTGCTTCATATTTATAGTCGCTGTTCAGACGAAGGTCTCCTTTACCGACCAGTTTGATATCATCAGAGACGTCTTGGACCAATTCACCACCAAGGTTAACAGTTCCTGCGGCCAATGCCCGGTCGAAAGAATCGAACCCGGCAAAGTCCCATTCAGCTCCTGCGAAAGCAGGAGTAATGAATTCGGAACCAACCTTAGAACCGCGAATAGTGGCGACGGTCCCTGTTTCCCAGAGATCGTCTAAGGCAACTTCACCTTTAACCATCCACTTTTTCTGTTCGGACCCGCCCATGCCGAAAGTTCCAGAAGCCTTAACTTTGTCGGCGAGTGGTGCGGCAACCGCCAGTGACGCGCGCAGGTCACGGTTGTCGGAAGAGAGCATTCCGTCAGAGACATAGTCTCCGGTTGCGTCAACTCTTAAAGAATTGAGCAGCGGAACATCCGCGAAATCCATTCCAACCGTTCCGGTTACCTGACTGGTGTCCACTTTCCCGGAAGCACTGTGTGCCAGGGCGATGTAACCGCCGGAAACATCCGCTCCCCAAAGGGAAGTAGCCGCCATAATAGCGGTGTCCGGTCGCATATAGGTTACCCCGATCTCGCTCGGAAAGCTCCCCGTTGGATCAGCGTGTACCTTGTTGCCAGGACCATAGGTCAACTTGAGATCGACTGGATTGGCCAGGCCTAAAGCTGCCAGGTCGAGTTTTAGATTTGACTCGATATCCAGCAATTCGGTAGTCAGAACCCCGCCGGTGATGGTCGCGCCATCGTTCATGTAACCGTAGTCCATGGTATCCAGGTTAATCGTGACGTCAGATCCCTCTCCCAGGTTATGGGAAGAGGAAACTTTCAGTCGATAATCGGCGATCGCTCCGCGAACGCCTCCCGCTTCAGCCAGGAGATTGCCGAACATCCAATTCGCATTGTATGATCCGGTGATCCCTGCGCCTCCGCCAGCCGGGCGCCGCTTCAACGCGGTGATATCTCTTTTCAACGCCGCGATATCAGAAGTGACATTTGAAGAAGCCCCGATAGCTTTGGCTAATTTTGAAAGGAAGACGGCTGTTTCGTATCTGGTGATCTTGTTCTTACCGCGGAAAGTCCCATCGGGGTAGCCCTTGGTAACTCCCAATTTTACCAGATCGTAAACGGCAGATGCAGCCCAGTGATTGGACGGCACATCTTTAAATTTGATCTGCGCGGAAGCAGACATAACCATTGTCATGCTTAAGGCAAATGCCAGGAACATTACTAAACATTTTTTCATTGAGTACCTCCTTAGTCTATGCGGATCAGGCCTCAGTTTAAATCCTTCCATTCTTCCGGGATCAAAGTATCCATGTTTCCTTTAATCCGTCAAAATATCCGGATCTTACGCTAAAACCCATCCTGTTCAGGCGGTTGACTAAGTATGTTTTCACCTCCTTTTTTATAGCCGCCCAAACCTGGCTAAAAGTATATCATTTGCGAATCGCTTGTCAAGTTGGGCAGGGAGCAATATAATGATGCGGTATGGCCGATATTCTGAACAAAAAAGACGTTATCGAAAAGTTCATCCGCTCGGGCGGCCCGGGAGGGCAAAAGGTCAACAAATCTTCGACTTGTGTTTACCTGAAACATATCCCGACCGGGATCGAAGTAAAGGTATCACGCGAAAGGTCACAGGCGCTTAACCGCTTTTTGGCCTGGAGGATCTTAAAAGAAAAGATCACCGAAAAAATTTTAAAAATCAAAACCGCACGGCAGAAAAAGATCGAAAAGATCCGCCGGCAAAAGAGGAAACGATCTAAGCGCGCTAAGGAAAAAATGCTGCAAGGCAAAAAGCTCCGCGCCAGAAAAAAGCGTCTTCGCAAGGTTACCCGAGAAGATCTATTTTAATACCACTATCCTGGTTTTCCCGATCACCCGGCTGCCATCGTAGATTTTTACGATGTAGATCCCGTTACTGTCAAAAAGCTCTTTGGATAACGTTACTTCATTATAACCGATCGTTACCGCCTGCTGCAGCATGATCGGTTTCCCCGACGGTCCGTATAATAGTATCTTTACGCTCTCGCCGGTCGCGGCTGCTCCGATTCCGGAACCTGAAGAGCTCGACTGCCCGCCGTAGTTAAATCCGATCCGGGCATCCTGGGTGGCAGACACATCAGTTGCCACGACATCTTTTGCCACCGCCTGTTCCGCGACGGACACATAATAGACCTGCGAAGTTTCGTTGCCGTTGCTATCCTTTGCCCGCAATGTAAAAATTACATCGCCGCTCAAATTAATATGCACGCCAAGATCTGCGATCTCGAGATATCCGTTATCGTAATCTGAAAGGACATCGATCTCGGCCCCGCTGCCGGTCCCGACCGATAACTTTAATTCGCTGATCGAATAATCGCTTGTAACTTTGCCCCTAAAACTCGTATTGCTGTTTACATAATCATTCCTTTGATAGCTCTTATCATTAAAAGAACTCTCGCTGATCGTTATTACGCTGGAAACCGAGACGTTACAAGTAGTCGATCCCGTCCCGCCCTTTGAATCGATCGCGCTGATAATTATGGCATGATCTCCTGATGAAAGGCTTGAAAGAGGATAAGAAAAAGCATCGTTAGTCAAAGTTAAAGTTGACGCACTCCCATCCACGCTAATTGCCGACGATGTTATACTCTGAACGCTGGTAATCTCTCCGGTCACAATGGCATTTTTACTAATAACCTGGCCGCTTGTCGAATATGCGTCCCCATCAAAATAAATATCGGAAATAATAATGCTGCTCGGTTTTGAAAGTGTAATCGAATCGGTGTCACCATAAGCCATTACCTCAACGATAACATCACTATCGGGCCCCGCCAGAAAATCGTTATATGTATAGTTATCGAAGGTAATTGCCGTCGGCGTCCAGCTGGGGCTACCAACGATAGAACCATTTACGCTCACATAATTATATTCCGAGCCGTAAGTGACCCCGCTATAAACATAGTCATTAGGATCAACCCCAAAGCCCACCCCATTAATTACCATATTCGCGCTGGCCGGAGAGGTTGTAATGCTGGTGATGGCGGTTGAGATATTATCCGCTCTCTGGGCCTCTTCCGAAACCAAATTAGGATAATCCCGCAGGTCCACCCACGCCGCAAAGGGTGAAGAGGCAAAGATCGAAGGTAAAATCTGGGCACTGACCGCGCTACAAACCGGGAGATCAGAATTCAGCATGCTTCCATCCGAAATATTTACAGCCTGCATGTAAATATCCGCTTCTTTGGTAGCGATCATGGCGGAAAAAGGATCATCTTTGGAAACATCGGGATCCATTCTAAAATCATGCCAGGCCAGGTACACCCTGCCATCCCCGTAAACCATCGCCTGCTGGCTGCACAATATCTCATTATTTGCGCTGATCAGAGAATATGATTTAACTCCCTGATCACTGTGCGTTACCGGCAGTCCGTCCGCCAGCCATTGCATCACTCCGTCGCTTGTGCTCTTCTGGATGTAGATGTCCAGATCATTCCCCTGCCCTTCGCTGTAGTTCCTCTCATCCAGCCAGCATATACACAGGCTTGAGCCATCAGTCACCATCTTAGGGATCGACTGCCTGCCTGCGGCATAGCAAACCTGAGCTTTGGAGACTTCAATGGAGAAAACCCCAGTTACTGTTCTTCCCAGCCTTTGTACAACGATATTGCCGGTGGATGAATTCTGAACAACAAAGAATTTGCCGCCCAACTCAAGCGTATCGAAAAACTCGACCGTGTTCCCGAGTATTTGATACTGCATCTTGCCATTCCCCGATACAGTACTGGCTAGCGCGGCGACCGCTTCAGAAGTCGCTTCATTCGTGCTGTAAACCACAAAAGCGCGGTTATCGACCCCGCTCCCCCCCGAGACAAGCTCATAGCGGGTATCTTCGGTGCTCCCATTAAGGGCAAGCGGTGTGAGATTGCTCCAGACACTGGTCATATTTCCATCATAACGGTCGATCGCGAATGAATTGTATCCTCCAAAAAAATAAACCAGATAAAACCCGCCGTTATCATCCGGGGCAATTTTTATATCTTTAACTATTGCGCCATAGGTCTTTTCTATCTCAGCGGACAGCTGCGTTCCGCTCATATCATATTTTCGCATCACAACTTCCGGCAAGCTACCGCCTCTTCGATAATCTGTCCAGGCAAAAATAATATTGCCATCGCTGGTTTCAACAAACATGGGATCCTCTTTTTTATCGGTTGTATTTGAGCTTATCTGTTCCTCCCATAAACTGTTGCCATCGTTATCGATCATTTTTGCCGTGATCTCTTTGTTATAGACCATCATGAGCAATTTATTCCCCGCGCTCCCGACCAAGTTTATATAGATCCCGCCGTCAAAATCGATCGGGCACAATGCCACCCCATTCGTCGCCAGCATCGGCTTATACTGCGCAAAAGCTCCAGAAACTCCAATCAATCCGACCATTAAAAATATCAATACTAATTTTCTCATTTTATCCCCCTTTTACTTATATCCTTTATTAAAATCCAAAAGTTCTCTGGTCCTCTTTTTTATAAAGCCAACATTCGAAAGGATCCCGGCGGTTTCCGCCCTGGAAAGGTCCTTCTTAGGTTCAAATTTATCTTCAAGGTGCCTTAATAGCCCCGCAAGCTTGGCCGCGTTTATCCCGTAGATCGCCCAGTGGCGCCCCGGGACATCCTTAAAAGGGATCTCATAAATTTCCGCGTTTAGGTCCAACCCGGCAAAACGGGCAATGACCACTACCCCCTCCGCGCGGGAGATCTTTTTGTTCGGCTTGAACGTCCCCTCCGGATATCCTTTCATCAAACCGGCATCGACCGCGTAAGCAACCGAACTGTAGGACCAATGCTTTTCAGGCAAATCCTTGAATGGCAGTTTTTCCGTTGGTTTATATTTATCCCGGCCGGCAATCCTGGCAAGCAAGGTTGCAAATTCAGCCCGAGTAATCCCTTTTCCCGGTTTAAAAAGATCACCAGGGTAACCTTTGATCAATCCCAAAGTAGCCAGCAGTTCGATCGAATCCTTTGCCCAATAATCCTCCCCCACATCTTTAAACCCTACCAATCTTAATATCCTGAGCTTTTGATTGAATATCTCTCTCCTCTTATCGTCTATTCCCAGGACAATAAAACTGTTCCTCCCGAGCTCCAGCTCGAGCTCTCCGACCGCTGAACCTTTGACAATATCCAAATATTCATCTTTGATGAAAACATGCTTAATATTTTTGTCAATAATTACCCCAATAAGATCTACTCTGGCTTTATCAACGACCGATCTGTCACCCGGACTGAATCTTATCCGTTCCGAAGGTTTTAGTTTTTTGGCATAGGGTATCCCATAAGTAAGCGAAAAATAACTGGTATTATTTTCCGAGTCATCATAGTATTCGTGGAAGGCATAATCAAATCTCCAACCCTTGTAGGTTACACCAACCCCGTAGGTCAAGTTGTTCGCCACATCAAAGACCGAAGTCCCACCCTGCCCAATGTATCCCTGGTCCTGCCCAAACCTGATATCCAAAATATCCCCGATCCCCCACTCCAAACCATAGTGCAGCAGATTCGGGGCATTCCCCTGCGGACGATAATCATACTCCATTCCAACCGACAAAGAATTCGCCTCAACATTTGCGATCTTTATGTCCTGGCCAAAATCCATCTCGATCCCCGTCCGGATATAGTATGGATAGGATTCTTCTCTCCCGGTTGACCAGGTAAGCTTCCCCCCCATCGCCGCCGGGAGGACATTTTTCCCGACCAACGAGTATTTCATCCAGGAATTTACTTTGTACTGCATCCCCAGATCGATCTCATAACCCGACGCATCCCCGTTCGCTCCGGGGGCGACGATCTGCTGCGAAAAGATCTTCAAGGTACCGCCCAGTGAAACCTTTTTCAGGAGATCGATATCGGTCAACTCTTCCGCCGCTTTACTGAACGACAGGTAAATACCGGAATTACGGTATGTATCGGTTGAAACTTCGGTGGTCGAAGGAAGAATCCTTATCCCATCAACAACCTCGGTAGTCACGCTTGGTCCGGTATAAGTTAGTTGGCTGTTAAGATAGGTAACGCCCACAACACCCCAGGGAGATGGGATTATCCCGCCAACGCTTAAATAATCGACATCATTGATAAATCTCCCCGCCATCATGGTATATTGGCTAGTGTCTATTTCAGCTAATGCCGCGGGATTACCCATTAAAGAAGAGATATCGGAAAAATTAAGCATTACCCCGCCCATCCCCAGAGCGCGGGCGCCAATACCAACAGTGGCAGGGTCGTTGGCAATCTTAAGATCACCAAAGGCGATGGCGCTGAACAAGATAAGGATAAAGAGCGCTAGGGATCTTCTATACATCCTGAAAATAATAGCTTTTATCACAGAATATTTCAACTCTCTATTCGACAGTTTTCTTAAACGCGTACTCGAGGCCAAGGGTAGTTCTAAGATCATTCTTCTGGATTCCCGCGGCCGGCCGGTTATTAAACTCATTCTTAAACATCCATTTAAAAGCGTAATGGGTGTTTAATTTAATCTTATAGGTCATCTCGTTTACAAAGCGGAAATTATTAAGGTCCGCCGTATCGACAAAAACATCAAAATCGTTCGAGAATGCCCAAAGCATAAAGAACGTGCTTAGCTTTAATACGACCATCTCATCCGCTACGCTGTTAAGCAGATAATTCCTCTGGTAACCAATCGCCCCTTCGATCGTGAAACGGAAAGTATCATCATTACGGAACCAATAACCGATCCCGATCGTCGGGATCAATCGCAGGTCGACATCCTGAAAACGATCGTGCTCCATCTCCAGCTTGTAGAAATGATAAAGGTCATCGCCCATCGAATAGGCATAGCGAAGGAAAGTATAAGCTTTGAAAACCGTATCCACCCCATCATTTGATTCGTAGTCGAGGCTCCCTTTGGTGGTCAGTTCGTCGGTCAGCTTCCTGTTTCGGTTAAGATAATATTCGAAGTGAAGCGAGTTGAGGCGGGTATTCCCGCCCGCGTACTGGCCGCCAATGGTTAGTTTTCTGCCGAAAACAGTTTGGGCATGGGCAGGGGAAAGGAAGAGGAAAAGGAAGAGGAAAAAAATTATGAAACTATTCGAATTACGTTGCATACTTTCTTTACCACCGAGAGTTTTTCGATTAATTTTAACGCAGCTTTAATATTCTTTTCCGCGACCTTATGCGCCAGGACTACCAATGTGGCGACATTCCCGGTGGTCTCTTTTTGGATCACCGCATCGATACTCACCTTTTTCCGGGCAAATATCCTGGAGATTATCGCCAATACCCCGAATTTATCGGCAACCTGCATCCGGATATAGTAACGGCTCGCGATATCACCGATCTTTCTTATCTTTGCGGCCTTTAGCCTTCGGTCTTGGGTCTTTGGTCTTTTCGCAATATGGATAATATCAGAGATTATCGCCGAAGCAGTCGGCCCGCCACCGGCGCCCGGACCGTAAAACATGACCTGTCCGATCGGTTTTCCTTTTACGCAAATCGCATTAAAGTTTTCCGATACTGCCGACAAAGGATGATCCTTGGAAATCAGCGCAGGATGAACCCTAAGTTCAATTCGACCATCGACTATTCTGGAGATCGACAGCAATTTAACCGAATATCCGATATCCTTCGCATATTGAAGATCTTCCTGCGATATCTTTGTAATCCCTTCACAATAAACATCTTTGCAACTAACTTTAACGCCAAAAGCGAGCGACGCAAGGATCACCGTCTTATATAAAGCGTCATAGCCTTGAATATCAGCAGTAGGGTCCGGTTCGGCATAACCCTTCTCCTGCGCCTTTTTCAGGGCTTCGGAGAACTCCATCCCTTCTTCATCCATTTTAGAAAGGATATAATTTGTCGTCCCGTTTACGATCCCGTAAACTTCGGAGATTTGATTAGCTGACAAACTTTCTTTAAGTGGCTGGATGATCGGAATCCCGCCACCAACCGCCCCTTCGAACATAACTTTGACCCGGTTTTTCCGGGCAGCCGCCAGGATCTCCGGCATATGTTTTGCGATTACCTCTTTATTTGGAGTAACAACATGTTTGCCTTTGTTCAAAGCGGCTAAAATGAATTTAAGCGCCGGTTTTGTCCCGCCGATCGTTTCAACTACGACCGAAATATCGGGATCATTAATGACCGCATTTGCGTCAGTGGTAAAAGGGAGTGAAGTTTTTATTCGGCGGGAATCGCAAACCTTTTTAATTTTAAGGTCTACTCCGGATCCTTCGAGGATTGTGTTCCGGTTCTTCCGCAACACTTCCGCCACCGAAGATCCGATATTCCCAAGACCAATTACGCCGATTTGTATCTTTTTCACCATGCTAGTCAAAAAGGGATGAGATCGACTTGTTCCCGTAGTTGCGCTGGATCGCTTCACCCAAGAGCTCTTCAGCGGGAAGGACCGTTAATCCCTTAAACTGCTTCTCCTTTGGGATTGGCACCGAATTGGTAACGACGACCTCTTTAAAGTTCGCTTTTTTCATCCGCTCGACCGCCGGACCGTTCAAAAGCGCGTGGGTTGCCATCACATAAATATCTTTATTGCAGCCCTCTTTGCGCAATGCATCCACCCCATTAGTTATCGTTCCCGCGGTATCGATCATATCGTCAGTAATAACTACGGTTTTTCCTTTGACGTCACCGACCACGTGGGTAACCGCCGATTTATGGTGTTCGGCACGGACTTTATGCAAGATCGCCAGTTCAGCGCCGATCCGATCGGCCAGTTTTTTTGCAACCTTAGCCCGGCCGGTATCCGGCGCGACCACAACAATATCATCCAGGCTTTTTAAATTTATATAGTCTTCAAAAAGGGGCATCGCGGTAAGGGTATCGACCGGGATATTAAAAAATCCCTGGATCTGGTCGGAGTGCAGGTCGACGGTAACCACCCGGTCAGCTCCGGCAGTTTCTAATAAATTGGCGATCAACCTGGCCGAGATCGGCTCCCGCGAGGCGGCCTTCCGGTCCTGCCTTGCGTAGCCAAAATGAGGAATAACGACGGTAATGGTCTTGGCCGAAGCCCGCTTCATCGCGTCGATAACAATAAAAAGTTCGATCAGGTCCTCGTTTACTTTCTCGGTGCAGGTCTGGACGATAACGCAGCTTTGCCCCCGGATATTTTCGAGGAGTCGGGTGTAGATCTCTCCACCGGCAAAACGTGAAACCTTGATCTTGCCCGGATTAAGTTTGAGATATTTAATAATCTTCTCCCCTATTTCAGGATGGGAATTACCGTAGAAAACACGCAACTCAGAATTTGCCATTAATTCATTCTCCTTTAAGGACCGGGCTTTTAGACAAAGTTATTCTAACACTAACCTTTTACTACTGCAATTATCCTTTGCAAACGCTCCTGCCTGACTTCTTGAGGCAGCATATCTTTCATCTCCGCGGCCTTAGTCCCGGTCCTTTCTGAATAAGCCGCCATGTTAACATGATAAAATTTTACTTTTTTAATGACCGAAAGAGAATTTTGAAATTGCTCTTCGGTCTCCCCGGGAAAACCGACGATCAGATCGGTCGAAAAGCGAGCCTCCGGAACTTCTTTTTTAATTTTTGCGATCAAATTTAAGTAATATTCAACAGTGTATCCGCGGTTCATCTTTTCCAGGATCTCGTCATCCCCATGCTGGATCGGCAGGTGGAATTCAGGGACGACTTTCGGCAGGTCCCTTACCGCATAGATAATATCATCCGAAAAATCGCGCGGATGGGCGGTCAGGAAACGGATCTTTTCGATCCCGTCTATTTTTGAAACTTCCTTAAGCAGCTTAGAAAGCCCCTCCGCGTAGGCGTTGATATTCTGGCCAAGTAAAACCACTTCCGAATACTTATTCTTATCGATCTTCCTGATCTCCTCTATTATTTCGGGCAGTGGCCGGCTCCTCTCCCTTCCGCGAACATAAGGGACGATACAATATGAGCAGAAATTATTGCATCCCTCGATCGCCGCCACCCAGGCGACATCCTTTTCGGTCCGGAGGGGGCTGAACTCAAATCGGTTTAGCCCTAAAAACAATGCTAATCGATCAAACTCGCGCGGATTCATAAAGAGATCGACATGCGGATAGTCTTCTTTGGGAAAGTTTTCGAGCGCGGCGATACAACCGGCAAAAATTATTTTAGCCTTGCGGTTTTTTTGCGAGGTAAGGTACCAGAGCGCCCGGTCTTCCGCGGTTTGCCTAACCGCACAAGTATTAACCAGGATCAAATCCGCGTCTTTCTCAGATTTAGCCTGAGCATAACCAGCCTGGCTCAAGATCGACGCGTAAATCTCGCTATCACTTTTATTCATTTGACATCCGTAAGTTTTAATGAAATAGCGGAGCATATTTTCCTTTCCTTTAATGAATTCTTACACTACATTGGCAAGATTTATTCATGTTGTAGTGTAGAGAGCACTTTTTGAATAAGCTCTTTTCTTAAAGGAAATATCCGAACGCTATTTTGCAAAGAGTCCAGGATCGATTTCCTCCAAGTTTTAGGAAACGTATGATAAATATGTTTGACGTCATCTAAGTCTATTGCTTCTAAGACATGTAATGCTTGTTCTAAATCTTTATGCTTCTTTTCTGGCTTCTTTCTTCTATCAGAGATCAAGATTTTATGTACAGCAAAGACCGCGGGATTTGGAATTGAGATCTTAACGCCTTCTTCTTTAACCAGGACCGGATTTTTGAATAGCATATCAACAAATCTTAAAGGAATCGCTTTTAGAGAAAGATTCTTAATTTCTTTAGCCTTATCTGTGCCTCTGCCTCTTTCAGCAGTCAAAAATTCTATTTTAAGATCAGCACTCCAAAGATATATCGAACCATCAGAATTGAAGCCGGTTTTAAAACCGAGCGGTTCAAGCAAACCGATTAAATCTATTTTCTCTTTAGCTTTATAAGGCAGAGGAATAAGAAAATCAATATCAACTGTTCTCAAAGGGAAGGGTTTTACTCCAAAATGCTTCTGATATAAAATAAAACACCAACTACCGATTAGCTCAATACCTCTATCCCATAAATGGTTTTCATCAAAGACTTTCAGAATCTTTTTTACAATCTCTATCATTGCCTTTTTCTTCTCTTTGTCCTTTTCAGTAATTCTAATGAGCTCCTTACTTTTTTAAGCTCCTTTTCCAAGCTGGAACGTTCTTTTAATCTCCTGGCTAGATCAAGAGGTTTATTCTTACCAAGGTATTTATGGACAACCTTAGGTCCTTTCCTGTACTGAAGATAATAATAGACGCGTTGGTTTATCTTACGTCGCTTTATGCTCCCCTTTGGCAAATGAGATAGCCTTCTCACTATTTCGGCTTCCGTTTGTTTATAGTATTCCCTACTCTCTTTTAAAATTCCCTTTAGAACTTTCATTTCAACCTCCCATCTTACACTACAAATCCAGATTTTAACATATTTGTAGTGTAAAAACAATGAGCTTTCTTAAATAGAGTTACCATACGCTCAGCGGTTTTCGACCATTTGTATGACAACGCAAAAAACTGCAGTCCGCTTTCAGCTGACAAAGCAGGAATAGGCGAAAAAATGCATGTCCTGAGCGAGCGTAGCGAGTCGAAGGGCTAAAATGGGAAAGCTGGGAGCGGATTTTCTATTTATAAATATAATTTACAAAATAGGAATTGTGAGCATATATAAGTGAAAAAAGAAAGACAATTAAAAATTGAATTTAATCTTGAAGCAAAAACGATAATTAATGGAATAAGAGTAAACAAAAAAACCGGAATCATCGAAGCTTTTCACGATGGGGAGAAAATTCCCTTTAAAAAAATGACCGTGAGCAGCCAGCATAAAAGAAAAAAATCTCCCAAGACCCTTTTTAAAATTTCTTCAAATAATATCATTGATTTTAACGCGGTAATAAATTTATTGAGTTTTGATTACATATTTGCAGTTGATACTAATACTCAAACCATTGGGAATGAACACATATCCGTAACAAGTGTTATTCAATGTATAATAAATGAAAATATCGCTGAATATAGACCATTTGCAAGTTGCACATTCAAAAACGCAAAGAAAAATGCAGAGATTTTTGGCTGGAAAGCATGGATTGACTTGCTACTAAAATACCCAGAATTCAAAAAAGGATCAAAAGTTGCTCTTATTGTTGATAGCAATTATGATAAAATTGAAAGTTATAATACTCAACAAATTCCACTTTTTGACGATTTCTTTTTGCCTAATAACTTTATTCTTATCTATGCAAGCGCGGACAAAAAAAATGAAAGTCTTGCAAATAAATTAATAGCGCGCGCTGATCGGGAATCTACTAGAACAATCAAAAACATTCAAAAAAACCATAAGGCGGGATAAAAAATAGGGGCAAATAAAATTATCGTAAAATCGTTCTATTTTTATCTAGCCACTTCTGCAAAGCTTTATTACTATTAACCGTATGTTCCCATATTCTTAACACTTTCCATCCTTGTCCCCTTAAAGTTTTGCTAGCAATCTTATCCCTATTAATATTTCTACTGATTTTAGCTTTCCAATAAGAGACATTGGACTTTGGAAGTCTAAGATGCTTTTTACACCCATGCCAAAAACACCCATCAATAAATATAGCTATTTTCCCATTTTGAAAAGCAAAATCTGGAGCACAACTCAATTTAGGATGACTTCGCCATCCTTTTATACTTGCTTTTCTTAAAGCTTTCTTAAATTTAAGTTCAGTGGATTTATTCCCGCGGGACCGGACCGCTCGCATAATAGAAGATCGTTTTTTCTTACTGAATGTGTCCACCATCAAACACGCCAAGGAACCTGAAGTTTTATCTTGTCATATTTACGCTCTTTTATAAGAGCCGTTAGGGCGTTGCCGGTAGAAGGAAACTCTAATATAAATTCAGCTTTTAATATCTGCAGAACCTCACGGCCTATTGTGTCGGCATATTTGCCTTTTAGACACTTATTATACCAATCCTCCAAGTCATTTTGAGTGACCACTCCTTGTATCTTTTTTGATAGGCCAAGTTGACTAAGTAAACTGTGAATGGTCTTGCGATCTGTCTTTTTACAAACAACAATTATTTTAGCATTCTCAGCAACTTGGCAAGCAATGCCTGTAGCTGACTCTTCATCCAAAGTCACATGTTTTATTTGTATTGCTGGACCAAAATTTGACCAAATATCTAGTCCCCTATCAGCAGCATTTGTAACGCCAGTGCGGTAAACACATGCAGGAACGCTAATGGAAGGCTGATCAACTGATAAATTCAAAACAGTTTTAGCAAAATCCTCGAATTCACTAAGTAATTTCCGGTTTTTTGTTGGGATTTCTAATGTAGCCATTGCCTCAAGGAAAACAATAAGAGCATTAAACAATGCATAAGCGATTATCTCATAGCATTTATCTATACTTCTTTTCAAACCAGGCTCAGATGTAAATTTCTTTATAAGTTCCGACAAATTGAAAGTGCTTGGTTTAGCGTGAAAAACATAACTGACTATGCTATTTAAAGTTTCAAAACGTCTCGTTAACTTTTCGTAAATGTACGCTTCAACTTTCCCTCCTGAAGCTTCTTCATTTGCTTTGCCAAGAACAGCAAAAAAACGAGGAGGCATTGCATTCGCTTCAAAAAGATTGTCTTGGAATCGGGCCGAGGATGTGCTTACTCTGCCAACTAGTTTCTGTGTCACCTCGTCACGCCATTGCTTCGATTGCCGTCTATAGGACTCTAAATCACTTAAATTAAATGATGGTTTTTTACGATGTTGATATAATATTTCAGCTATTTGTATAGGCTTATAAAGATGAATTCTTGCTTTTTTAATAATCAGATCTAAACGTTTTTTGGCTTCTTTTAAACTAGCCATAAATTAACCAACCGATTGAAAAACTTTTGCATTACGCGCTGATTGTTTACTTCTAGGGAAAAAATCTAGTTGTTCGCTAAGCAACCAATTGGGATTTTGTTTAGCATTCACTTTATCTTCACGTAAACACTTGAGCATCTCTTTAGCCACAGCTCTAATAACAGGAACGCAAACGCTATTTCCGGTCACCTTACGCATATCTGAGTAATTACACACAATTTTAAATGAATCCGGGAACCCCATCAACCGGAGACATTCTCGCGGAGTCAGTCTCCTTTCCCCATTCACTAATAAATAATTATAGGAAGCCCCTGCTCTTAAAGCACAAGAAAACGGATATGAGCTGACATTCCCGCCCTTATTTTCATGCCAAATGGAAAGATTGTGTTTCGATTGATGTTTAGCTTTTCTCTTTTTTCTTATTTTTTCTGATGCATAATATTTCTTATCAACTTTTTTCTCTAAAATATTAGAAAGGTCCACCCGGCAAGTAGCTCTAGCAGGGAAATTAAAGTCATAATTCTTCAAAAACCCGACAATAATAATTCTTTCTCTTTTTTGAGGCAAACCAAAGTCTAAGGCGTTCAGAACTTTCCAATGCACAAAATAGCCTAAAGCTTTTAGATGCTCCAGGATAGTCCTCAATGTTTTCCCCTTATCATGTCCAACAAGCTGTTTAACATTTTCTAACAGAAAAGCCTTCGGTTTCTTTGTTTTAAGTATGCGCTCTATCTCAAAAAATAAGGTGCCACGCGTATCAGCGAAGCCTTCTCCTTTTCCAATGATACTAAAAGCCTGACATGGAAAACCGCCAAGCAAAATATCATGGTCTGGAATATCATTCTCACTAATTTTCGTAATATCTCCAAATGGCTTTTCACCAAAATTAGCCTCGTACATCTTTTGCGAAGCCTTATCCCAATCAGAACTGAATACACACTTACATCCCATTTCTTCAAACGGGATTCTGATACCTCCAATGCCAGCAAACAAATCAATAAATTTTAGTGGTTTTTTTTGTTTTTTCATAAAGATAAAATAATTTCTCTTTAGTTAATATTATAGCACTATGTATAAGATTATAAAGATAATAATTCTAGTCCGGGGCGGGGTTTTTAAAAATTCAAATTGCATTTTTCAAAATAATGAAAAAAACGGCGTCGCTAAAAATTATAAAGAGAAATAAGCGCCGTTTTTAATCGATGGTATACTTCCAACCAGAGGGCATCCATATGTTTTTATATAATATTTTCCCATTCTTTAATATGGTCCCGAGCCTGTCGAGGGACCGTAAGTTTTAATGAAGTACTTTTTCATATCTCTTTTTCAAGCTGTTTAATAAATTGGCTATATTTTTTCAACTCCCCTTCTACCCTTGACCATCGCTTCACTTCTTTTAAATCCACCTTCTGCTTTTGCGTAACCATCTTAGCCTGCTCGAGCGACTGCAAATCGTCCCAAAAATAATATGCCGCCAATCGATCTTTAACACAATCGGTAGGGTTTAATAATTTTATCGTCCCATATTTTGTTTTCATGTTTTTTATCTTTTTAACCGGCTCCCTGCCAATTGAAAGCGGCGGCTGGATAAACTCAATTATGTAAGGACAATTAGAATGAGCGAAGAATCCTTCGGCCGCTCTTTCAAAACCGATCTCCCGCATGGCCTTTATTATCGCCTTTGGCTTATATTCAACTGCAGCAGAAACAAAATCGAGGTCCAGAGATTGATATTTATTATTAGAAAATATGCTAACGCAAGCGCCACCGGTTAAAACGACATCTATTTTATGTTTTTTTAATTGTTTACTAACAAAAGCAGCTAAGTTTTTTAGGGTTATTTCTTTTAGAGAGTTCTTCACAGAGGCTTGCCGGCACGGCGGGGACGCAATCTGGGAGTGTAATACTTTTCTTTTTCGGCCTTGGGCATAAACTGAAGAGAACGCGAAAGTAAATTCTTTAGCTCCTTTAAAAATGGATATCTTGGATTAAAACTATACAATCTTGTCTTTCCCTTCTTCTGGCTAACAACCACCCCCCCCTTCTCCAATTTCTTTAACTGATTCTGAACAGATAGTAAATAGGCATTAAAAATTGAAGCGATGTCTCGAGCATACACCTCTTTACGAATAAGAATCGCAAGCAGTATCCTCTCCTTTATTAAATTATCCAAAATAGGCTTTAACATACCATGCTAATTATAGCGCCAAGAGCGTTTTTGTCAATGACTAATGTTTTTAGTCATATGACTAATGTTTTTAGTCAGTCCATATCCGTGGCCTGCCTGCCGGCAGGCAAAGCAGGAGGCAGGTATAAAAAATTAGCGAGGCATGGTTCGCTCATCCTTAAAATGCTTCTCCAGCCATCCGTTTCTCACATTTTCTCTGGAATCAAAATGCGAAACGTAGGGTTTGATATCTAAAAGCAGCGTTCCATTCAGCATGTCAACTTCTGAAAAAGTCACAACATCACCTTCAACTTTTTCCAGTTTAACGACGGAAAATCCAATATGATTCGGCCGCATCGGGCCGCGGATAGCAAAGATCCCGTGCGTTTCATCTTCGAGAAAAGGTTTACCAATCAGTTTTTCTTCTTTTGCCCGGTTAAAATAATAGATCAGGATCAGATGCGAAAAGCCCTGGATATCCAAAAGCCCTTCCTTGTATTCCGGAAATAGCTCTACCCTTCCAAGAGTTCCTTTCCCAAAAGTTCCCTGGATAGGCATATCTTTGGTTTCTTTATACGGAGTATGAATGACCCCAATGGGTTTTAATCTTATCTCTTCTGTCACCTTAATTCGTGATTATTATAACACCATCATAATCCGGTGTAGAGGGGTTTTTAAAATTCAAAATAATGAAAAAAAACGGCTTAGTAATAGGAGGCGGGGCCAGCAAAGCTTATTTCTTTCTCTCCGGATTAAAGATCAAATACATCGAAGGAATAACAAACAAGGTCAGCACAGTAGCCAGGACCATGCCGCCGATAACCGCCACACCCAGAGGCGCTAAGACTTCAGACCCTTCCCCCAACCCCAAACTGATCGGTATCAGGCCGAAGATGGTGGTAATACTGGTCATTAGCACCGGCCGCAGCCTGGTGGGAGCGCCCTCAAGTACGGATCCATAAACCCCTTTGCCCCCCTCTCGCCTCAAAATACCAAAATAATTGACCATGACAATACCATCATTGACCGCGATGCCGATCAAAAGAATTATCCCAAGAAAAACCACCGCGCTAAATGGTATACCTGTAACACTCAAAGCAAAAATAGCGCCCATCACCGCAAAAGGCACCGTAAACATAATTACCAGAGGATCCCTGAGCGATTCAAACTGTACTGCCATAATGCCAAAGACCAGAAAAACAGCCAGCAGGGCCGCGGCCATCAGCGCCTGATTACTTTCCGCGATACTCTCCGCCTCCCCGCCATACTCGATCCGGTAAGGCTCGGGCAGCTTAAGATCAGTTAGCGCCTTTTGCGCGGACTGCGTGACCGGGCCCACGGAAAAACCCGGCGCCACATCAGCTAAAACGCGAACAACCTTGACCTGGTCCTCTCGCTCGATCGAGACCGGACCAAAAGAGCTTTTAACCGCACCGATCTCGCCTAAACGAACTGCCACGCCGCTTGGGGGGTACAAAAATATGTTTCTAATGTCCCGGGCGCTCTTCAACCTGCGACGGTCATAAACCACCCTGATATCAAAATCCTCGCCCAAATGAGGGTCCGTGTACCTGGTCGAAGAATAACCAGTGATCACGGTCCTGACCGTATCAGCCACCGACCGGGCGCTTAAACCAAAATCACTCATCTTCGAACGATTGATAATTAAATGCAGTTCCGGACTGGAAATATCAAGCGAGGTATCAAGATTAGTTACACCAGCAACCGGTTTAATAATAGACATAACCTGCTGAGCATACTGCTCCAGCTGAACTATGTCCGGGCCAAAGAGCTTTATCTCAATATCTTCTTCCGCCGCGCCCAAGCGCAGGCCACGGATCCTCGAACGAGTAAGTTTAAAATTAGCCCCGGGGATCTTTTGTTTTTTGATCAATTGTCGAAGGGACTTTATGAACTGCGGGGTGCTTATTTTTCTGTCACCCCGCGGCTTGAGCTGAATATAAATACTGGCGCGATTGGAAAATTCGTTCACCCCGCCTCCCTGCCAAAATCCGCCCACGGAAGAATAAAGAGTGTCCACGTCAGGAAATTTCTGGCGCACAATTTTTTCAAATTTGCGCGACAGACCATCAGTTTTTGAAAGCGCTGTGCCAACTGGCAGGGTAATTACCATGGTCACCCGGCCGTCATCAATAGCCGGCAAAAATTCCGCGCCAATACTTTTCCAGCAAAAGAAACACGCGGTCATGGAAACCAGGACCAGGCCGATCACCAGCCAGCGAAACTTGAGCGCGACTGCCAGCACCCTGCTGTAGCCTGACGCAAGTTTTTCAGTCAAACCCTCTTTGCCTCGTGAATATTTTGTCAAACGGGCTGATAAGGCGGGTACAACAGTTAAGGCCGTGAGCATTGAAGCAATAATAGAGATTGAAATGGTTACGATCAGGTCCCGGAAAAGCAGGATAACCACACCCGTGACCAGGAGAAAAGGCAAAACAGCCGCCAGGTTGGTCAAGGTGGAAGCAACGATCGCCGAACCAACTTCCGAGCTGCCCTCTTCAGCCGCCTTGACGCGGTTGTTGTCAATTTTCTGGCGCCGGGCAATATTCTCCAGCATGATGATCGAGTTGTCGATCAGCATACCAACTCCCAACACCAGTCCGCCCAAGCTGATCATGTTAATGGTAATGCCAAAGATCCCCATAAAAAAGAAAGTGACCAGCAAAGAAACGGGCACGGCAATGGCTACGATCAAAGTGCGGATAAAACTTCCCAGGAATAAAAAGACCGCAAGAGTCGCCAGCAGGCCGCCAAAGATCAGGGCTTCGCTAACACTCTTGATCGAGTTATCAATGTAATAGGACTGGTCGCTGACGACCGCGGTCTTAATATCCTCCGGTATCAAACCTCTTTTGCGCAACTGCGCTATTTTGTCTTTGATCTCATCGCACACAGCGACCGTATTAGCATTAGGTTGTTTCAGGAACCTGACCAGGATAGAGGGTTTGCCGTCCAAACGCACGATCACCCGCTGGTCCTGAAAAGTATCAACCACCTGGGCCACGTATTTAAGGCGGACCAATTCCCCTTCCCGGTTGGCAATGATAACATTCCTGATATCTCCCATGTCCTGGAACTTGGTCAGCAGCCTAACGCTAAACTCCTGGCCCTTTGAAGTAATATAACCGCCAGGCGATTCGATATTTTCTTGCGCCAGAGCAGCCAGGACCTGCCCGGTTGAAAGCTCGTAGTCAGCCAGCCTGTTCGGGTTAAAAACAACATGGATCTCCCTGATCCTGCCGCCGCTAACAAAATTTGACGCCAGCCCCTGGATGCCCATGAACAATTCTGAAAATTCATTCTCAGCCCAGGTGCGCAGCTCAACTTCATCACGACTGTCCGAAGACAAGGCCAGATCAATGATCGGCGCCTGGGAAGGATCAGCTTTTCTAACCTCGGGATCTTCCGCATCATCCGGTAAATTCTTGACCCGGTCCAGCCGGGCGCGCACGTCGTTGAGCGCGACATCAATGTCTTTGCTGTAATCAAAATAAAGATAGGTCCGGGAAAGCCCCTCGGTCACGGTCGAGGTCAATTTGAGCGCGTCCTCGGTCGAAGCCACGGCCGCCTCGATCTTTTTGGTGATATTGCTTTCAACTTCCCCGGGCGAGGCCCCGGGATATGAGACCCGGATCATGACCAACGGATAGGTCATCCGCGGCAGCATGTCAACCGATTGACTGCGCAGAGAATAAACTCCCAGGCCACAGAGCAAGACCGTAATTACCAGGGTCCCAACGGTCCTTCTGATCGACAAATGGCTTAAATTCATAACCTGGCTTCTCCGCGCAGACGGTGCAGCTCGATCCTGGCCAGATTATAATCCAGCAAGGCGCTAAGACAATTCATTTTGGCCTGCAGAGCGGCCTGCTCCGCGTCCAGCAGTTCCCGGCTGTTGACCGTGTAGCTGGCGTATCGTTGCTGGTAAAGCTTGAGGCTTTCTTCTGCTTTAGTTAAATTCGCTTTTGAGAGCTTGAGCCGCGCTCCAGCAGACCTCAGGTCATCCGCTGTATTGGTATAGAGTTTTTTTAAACTCCTTTTTAAAATATTCAAGCTGGTGAGCTTCTGCTGGTAAATACTTTTTGCCTGGTCTGCTTTTGCCGCGGTACCCATAAAATCAAAAAGCAGCAATTCAAGCGAAACAGCCCATTGTGAATAACCATCAGCCGGCGGCCAAGTCGCCCACTCCCACCCATAATAAGCGCTAAGATTAAGTTCCGGCAAAAGCGCGCTGCGATAGATCACCTCATCATGCTCAGCTGCTTTAAGATCGAATGATCCCTGGCAATACTCATAGTTGTTTTGGATATCCATTGGCCCGATATCAGAAATAACCAGCGGCAGGGAGTCTGATAATTCTACCTTTTCATTGTCCTGATAAATAAGTTCGAGTAAAGCTCTTATGGCTTTTTGATAATTGTTTTTAGCAATTTCAACATCTTGCGCCGCATTGCCCACCTGCACTTCGATCTGCAGCAGGGCTTCCAGCCGCGGCGATTTGGTCCTGTCATACAGATTCTTTGATCTTAAATAAAAAGCCTGAAGATTTTTCAAAAAGGCCTCTTTAGCCGTCAGCACTTCCTGACCCTGCCTGGCCGTGTAATAAGCGGAAACCACGTCAAAGTATAATTTGTTTTTAGCATTCTTAAACGAGTCCCTGGCCTGGGCCAGCTCGACCTCAACCTTTGCCTTGTCAGCGAATAAACTACCGCCCGCGTAAAGCGGCTGCGACAGGGTAAAAGAGGCGGAATAATCATCCAGGCTGCTGCCCAGCATGGATGCTTTTGACGGTGAGACATAGGGCAAACGGGTATACCCGGCGGACAGGCTGAAGCTAGGCAGGAGCGCGGCATTTTTTTCTGTGGCTTTAAACTCTGCTTCTTTGACCTGCTGCTGGTGATAAAGGATAGTTTCGTTCTTGGCTAAAGCGGACTCAATACAGGCATTGAGTGTCAATGCAAAGCCAGGCTGAGCAAGGAATAAAAAAACAGAGATCATGATCGTTACAATGGATCTATTCATTCCCCCCCCCTGCAAACATAGTAATGTCTATTGTATCACCATTTCATAATAGAAATACATTAATTCGAGTCCGGGGCGGGGTTTTTATAAAACAACAGGGGTTCACTTAATCTCTAAAATCTTATACTTGATCAATCCGGCCGGGGCTTCAACCTCGATAACTTCGCCCTCTTTCCGTTTTACCAGCTCACCGCCCAGCGGTGAGTCGGGGGATATCTTGCTTTCTAATATATCTGCCTCCATCGCCGACACTAATGTATATTCAAACTCTTCTCCGCTCGCTACAGCCTTGATCTTTACCGTCGATCCAAGCCTAACCATATCATTTTGGGCCAGGTCCTTTTCATCCACGATCGTGACATCGCTAAGCTTAGCTTCCAGCTCCCTGACCCTCATCTCATTCAACCCCTGCTCCTCCTTGGCGGCATGGTAAGCGGAATTCTCCTTTAGGTCCCCATGCTCCCGCGCTTCACCAATCGCCTTAGAAATAACAGGACGCCGTTTTTTCAGCTCCTCGAGTTTTTTCTTCAATTTTTCAAAACTTTTTTTAGTTAAACGTTCACTCATTTAATTCTTATCCAAGCCTTAATAAACCCCGGGGATCAATTTGATTTTTGCAGGTTTTCTCAGTTTAAGCCTGACCGGTTTCCCGTAAACCTTTATATCCATCGATTTACCGGAGAGAAGTTTTAAAATAATGCTTTTACGTGTAACCTTAACATTCATCAAGCTCCCCTGCCATGTAAGATTATAATTTAATTCTCTCCATTTCCCGGGCAACCATGGGTCAAAACACAGATCGCCTCTCCTCACCTTCATCCCCCCAAAACCCTGGATCGCCGTCATCCACGCCCCTCCCATCGCCGCCGCATGGATCCCCTCACTGGTATTCCGGCTTAGGTTAAGAAGGTCGATATAAGAGGTCTTCATGAAATAATTATAGGCTTTTTTATGGTCGCCGATTTCCAGCCCCATCAAGGCATAGCTGCACGGAGAGAGGGAAGATTTATGCATGGTCCGCGCTTCATAATATTTATAATTTTTCTTTTTCAGTTCCGACGAAAACCTGTCTAGGAAAAGATACATTAAAAGGACAACGTCCGCCTGTTTTAAAAGCCGGGTGCGGTGGACATTGCTGCCATTTATCCCCCTTGGATACCTGGGCATTCCATGTTTATCGAACTGGGTCACTTTGTGGTCATCGAGCGTAAAATAGCCCTCAAATTGTTCGATCAATTCGCTCTTCTGGTCATAAGGAAAATGGATCGTCTTGGATACCGCCTCCATTTTTTCGATCTCATCAGCCTTTAGTTTAATTTTTTCCATTAGGACTTTTAACTGTTCCGGCGCCAGCTTCTTCATCTCCTTGTAAATGCTCCCCGCATAGGCCAGATGCCATTTGACCAGATAATTCGTGAAGGCGTTATTATCGACATGTTCATGGAATTCATCCGGTCCGATAACCTTTCTAATCTCGTATCGGTCGCGCCGCTTCTCCACCCGGCTCAACCAGAAACGGGCAGTCTGGAAAACCATCTCAGCCCCGAACTTATAAAGGAAATCGGCATCGCCGGTCGCTTCAACAAATTTATATATCCCGTAAACGACATCCGAAACGATATGGTGCTCCTCATCCCCGGTAAAGATCTTATCCACCGTCCCGTCGGCTCTCAACCCGCAATTGGGGGTTGTCTCCTCTCCTGTATCCGCGCTCTCCCAGGCAACTTTGGCCCCCTTATAGCCCAGCAACCTCGCATTAGCTAAGGCCCCTTTTAAAGTGTAATAGCGGTACATCAAAAGATTGCGGGCATCTTCCGGAAAATTAAAAATATAGAAGGGTAAGATAAATATTTCGGTGTCCCAAAAAGTGTGCCCCTTATACCCTTCGGAGGTGAGGAACCTTGCTCCGACACTTACGGTTGGGTCATGATGCGGCTTGGCGATCATCAGATGATAAAGGTTAAAGCGGATCCCCAATTGCGCCTTCTTGTCCCCTACAATCTTAATGTCCGCTCTCTCCCACTCCCTCTCCTTTACTTCGAGGTGTCTTTTAAGATGGTAATCGATCCCGTCATAAGCCATGTCATGCAGAAGATCGGCGGTGGCCGCCTCGATCTGCCGCTCGTACCCCTCGCGGCTGGTAAAAATAGTCACCCATTTAATAAAATGGTAGCTCTTCTTTTTGTCGGCGTTAAATGTAATTTCCTGGGCAAACTTCTCCCCATAGATCCGGTTCACGGTTACTGCCCCGTCTGATGGATTATCAAATTGGGTGCTGGACGCCATCGCAATTTTGATATTGCTGTCCCGGGTCTTCATCTCCAGATAGATATGGTCGTTCCCTGTCCGCCGCATATTGGTAAGATTTAAATGTTTGATCCGTTCCTGGGAAAAATAACCCTGGTTGGAAACATCTCCGTTCAAGCCGCTCGATATCTTGATGACCCCGGAAAAATTTTCCGGAGTGACCGTTACATCCAACGCCGCTCCCCTTACCTGATGGGCAAAAACGACCCGGCGGGTCTCAAGCTTCAATATCTTGCCGCGCCGGTTTCTAAAACGGGTTACACGGTATAGTATCCCTGTCTTCAAATCAAGGGTCCTTTTGTGGAGAAGGACCTTGCAAGTGTCAACACTAAACTTTTCGTCGTTTAACCAGACCGAAAAATCACACCAGCCCGGGTCCTTCACAACTTCTCTAACATAAGACTCCGATTTATCAAAGATCCCCGCAATATAAACCCCGCGATAACTACATTCGGGGTTCTCTTCAAGCGACCCACGCACCCCAAGATAACCATTTCCCAAGGTAAACAGCGATTCATAGATCCCCTGCTTGTAGGGATAAAAGCCTTTCTCTTCGATCAGCCAATCCTTTGGACTTAATTTAAACTTCGCCAAGTTTTAGTATCTCCCCCAAGCTAATTTCAGAAAGATCGTTCACAATAACATTCGCCCCTTTTAACGCTTCAAAGTCGTCATGCCGGTTGATCCCTATGCAATAAAATCCGCCGTTTACCGCCGCCTGGACCCCGGACTTCGCATCTTCAAGCACGACACATTCTTTTGGGGTCAAACCGATCTTTGATGCGGCGGTCAGAAATATTTCCGGATCCGGCTTACCTTTTTTAAAATCAGACCCGGAAACATTTGCTTCGAACATATTAAACAAATTGATCTTCTTTAAGATCAAAACCGCATTCTTGCTTGAAGAAGCAGCAGCCAGCTTGATGTTTTTTTTCTTCATCTCTTTTAAAAGATCTACCGAACTTCCAAATATCTCGATCGGATCTCTATTCAAGAGCTCAAGGTAAAATTCCTGTTTTTTATCTCCCGCCTTTTTGATCTCGTCAGGAGAAAGCTCGGTCAAGATCGCAGCGGCGCCTTCCAGGCGGGGCCGTCCATCAACCTCAGCGAGATAATCTTCCATTTCAAACTTATGGCCGTACGCATTAAACATCTTTTCCCAGGCCCTGAAGTGAAGTGGAACTGTATTGACGATTACCCCGTCAAGATCAAAGATCGCTCCCTTAATCCTCATATTGCCATCTCGTTCCCTGCAACAGCAAATTTCCGGCGCGCCTTGCCCTTTTTCTTTGAAAATTCCTTCAGCGCGTCTTCATAGACCTTATAGATGCTCTTTGCATAAATATTTTTGGTGTACATACTTTCCACATGCTCACGCCCTACCCTGCCCAGATTCTTCCTAATCCCTTCATCCGAGAAAAGTTTTATGATCTTTTCGGCCAGCGCTTCATGGTTCCCCTTGGGCACCACATACCCGTTAATATCATTTTTAATTATTTCCGGCATCCCCCCGGATTCACTAACTATCACTGGTTTCTCCGATGCCATGGCTTCCAACATAGTTAAGCCAAAGGGCTCCTCTACGGTCGAGGGATAGACAATAACGTCCGCCAGGCGGTACAAATGCGGCATCTCCTCATTGACCGAAAAAGTATTGATATAAAATGAATCTTCAAGCTCCAAATGCCTGATCAAGCTCATAAAATAGGCGATCTCCTTATTTTGATTCAGTCCCCAATCAATTATATTCCCGCTGCCGGACATAACCAGCGTAGCATCCGGAAATTTATCTTTGACCAGCCTGAAAGCCTCGATCACAATATCGCATCCCTTGGCTAACCCCATGCGGGCGGGATGAAAAACTATCTTCTTCCTCCCTTTTAATTCAGGATGGTCCTTAAATAATTTGGGAGATGGCTTGCCGGAAGAAAAGATCTTTTCATCAATCCCGTGGTGAACAACCACGACCTTTTCCTCCGGGATCCCAACCGCAACTAATTCCCTTTTTATATAATGGCTGATCGCAATGATCTTATCCCAGGCGACCTTATAAGTGAGGTCTAAAAAAAGCTTGTCTTTCCAGGTATTGTGGGCGGTCAATACCATGGGGATCTTCTTCTGTATGGCATAACGTTCTATGACCCGGGTATGGTAGCGGCTGAAATAGTGCATATTATGCGCGTGGATGATATCCGGCTTAAGTTTATCTAAAAACTCAAGCGTTACTTCCGACACATTATCGTCTACTTCCTGGAAGTTACTTTTAAACAGCCAGTTAAGATCATAATATTGGGACCTATACACATCGACCCCTTTAAAATCGAGGTGTTCTGGCGAACCGTCCGCGGAACCGGTAAGAAGCGAAACCTTATGCCCCATTTTAACCAGCTCGGGCATCAGAAAGATCAGGTGGGTCTCAACCCCTCCGATAATCGGAGGAAAACCCCAATGCAGCATGGCTATCTTCATAATAAACGATTATGCCTTGAAAAGAAAAAATTGTCAACGCGGATTGGAATATTTAAGCGGTTTCGGAAAGTAATCTTTTATCGCATCTTCAAAAACTTTAATGATCTTTCTTGCGTAGATCTCTTTGGTATATAATCCCTCGACCTGCTGTCTCCCGGTCCTCCCCAACTGCCCCCTTAACTCATTATCTTTCAAGAGTTTGATGATCTTCTCCGCCAGGAGGACATGGTTCCGGCGGGGAACAACGTAACCGTTTACATCATCGTGGATAACCTCAGGCATCCCACCCACACTGGTTACAACAATCGGCTTAGCAGCAGCCATCGATTCAAGCATCGCCAAGCCAAAAGGCTCCTCAAATATCGAGGGGTAGATAACCACATCCGCCATCCGGTAGAGATCGGGCATTTCTTTGTCGATCGAAAATGTATTGATATAGACGCTATCCTCAATCTCCAGCTGCTTGATCAATCCGCGAAAATAACTAATATCTTTTCCCTGTTGCTGGCCCAGGTCGATGATATTGCTGCTCCCCGACATTATAAGAAACGCATCCGGGAGCTCCTTTTTTACCAACGCAAAAGCTTCAATTGTAATATCGCACCCTTTCACCAATCCCATCCTCGCCGGATTAAATACGACATGCTTTCTCCCCTTTAGCTGCGGGTGGTATTTAAATAATTTGCGCGAAGGTTTCCCGGGGCAGAAAAGGTCCGAATCGATCCCGTGATAGATAACTTCGATCTTCTTTTCGGGAAATCCGACCGACATAATTTCCCGTTTGATATACCGGCTGATGGCGATAATCTTATCCCAGGCAACTTTACAGGTAAGGTCCAGGAATAATTTATCGGTCCACGAATTATGCGCGGTTAAAACGAGCGGGATCTTATGTTCGAGCGCGTAATTTTCCACGATCCAGGTATGATAGCGGCAAAAATAGTGCATGTTGTGCGCATGGATCACATCCGGTTTTGACTTATCGAGAAAACCGCAAATCGCTTTTTTAGCCTCTCCATCCGTTTCCTGCATATCCCCTTTAAAGATGGAGTTGAGTTCAAAATACGGGGATCGGGTTATCTTCGCTCCTTGAAATTCGAATTCGTCGGGGGATCCTTCGGCAGAGCCGGTAAGCAGGAAGACCTCGTGCCCCATCTTGCACAGCTCAGGCATCAAAAAGATCAGGTGGGTCTCAACCCCTCCGATCACCGGAGGAAAACCCCAATGCAGCATGGCTATCTTCATTTTTATTTCATGAAAGGCGGAAGTTCGATATGCTCTTTGTTGGACGAACCGGCTATTCGGGCTGTTTTTGGCCGGACAAATGATGGTGTATTCTTGATCTCTTTTGGCGATGGCTTAAATCCGGTGGCAATCACCGTAACCACAACGTCTCCCTGAAGTTTTTCGTCGATCACCGCCCCAAAAATAATATTAGCTTCCGGATCGACCGCATTGTAAATAACCTCGGCCGCTTCGTTAACTTCATAAAGGGTAAGATCGGACCCGCCGGTAACATTAAAGATAACTCCTTTGGCCCCGGTGATCGTCTCTTCCAGCAACGGAGAAGATATCGCCGCTTCGGCCGCTTCTGTCGCCCTGTTCTCGCCCGATCCGCTGCCGATCCCCATCATCGCCGAACCCGCCTCATACATAACCGTGCGAACGTCGGCAAAGTCCAAATTGATCAATCCAGGAACGGTAATTAGATCAGAAATTCCCTTTACCCCCTGGCGAAGGACATCATCAGCAATACGGAATGCCTCAATAATTGAAGTCTTGCTTTCTACTACCTGGAGGAGTTTATCATTGGGGATAACAATTAAGGCATCAACTTTCTCCTTAAGCATCGCTACGCCAGTCTCCGCCTGAGAAATTCTTACCGGACCTTCAAAACGAAAAGGTTTGGTAACAACCCCTACGGTTAAACAACCCATCTCTTTAGCAACTTCGGCAATAACCGGGGAGGCGCCCGTCCCTGTCCCGCCGCCCATTCCGGCAGTGAGGAATATCATGTCCGAACCTTCCAAAGCGAGGCGGATATCTTCGTGCGATTCCTCGGCCGCCTTCTGCCCAACCTCCGGATTGGCGCCGGCGCCAAGCCCTTTGGTTATTTTTTTACCGAGTTGAAGTTTGTGGTCGGCCAAAGATACGCCGAGAGCCTGCTGATCTGTATTTACCCCCCAAAATTCTACCCCTTTTAACCCTCCGCCGATCATCCGGTTAACCGCATTGGTCCCCCCTCCTCCAACCCCAAAGACCTTAATGGTGGCAAAATTCTTACCATCGGCTCCAATCATTTACATCTACTCCTTTACCCGCGTTGAAAACGGTGCACATATTGTAGCATAGGCGACTGCAAATGCAAGCTGTCCGGGCTACTTGAATTTGATCACCGGATTATCCGGAAAACGGACATCCACATACTCGACCGAAGACCATTTTCCGGCGATCACCGGCAACAGCGCGACAAAAACCGACATTTTTCGCTTGATCTTCTCTGTACTCCCGATCTTAACTTTCAAAAGGTCATCTAAAACCAGATTAATATCCTTCATCCCCCCTACTTCAAGCCTCATCCGTTCGGATTCCATAAATTCAGAAAGTTTTAAAATGACCTCGGAGATAAGTTGGGAAATCCTTTTATCGATCCGGTTATTCTTTAGCGCTTCTTTTTCGTTGATCCCGGATATCACCGGGAGCTCCGCCATATTAGGAATAATCAGAGTTATATTTGGATTCCGGTTAATAATATGCCCGTCGCGGCTGGTCACTACCGATTTTTTGGGGAAGACGACCATGGCGATCGGCTCCCGTTCCTTAACGCTGATCAAAACTGTCGCCGGAGGGATCCGATAGACCCTGACCTCTTTGATCGCCGCGATCTTTCCCAAGTTCTCTTCGGCGCGAGAAAAATTTGTGAAGAATAAATTTTCCGACATCGGGATCCCGGCTAACGCCCTTACCTCGTCCGCCGAGAGCATCCGGGTCCCGTTTACCACCACATCTCTGATATCAAATATCGGCAGCGATAGGATATATATACCGATCCCGAGTAAAACTAAAACAGATATGATGAATGCGAGAATGCGGATGCTTCGCGGCCTCGGTTTTTTCTTCGTTTTTCTTTTTAATCTCTTCTTAACCACTTAATATGCGCTCTCGAGAATTTTTAAAACGAGCTGATCAAAAGAGATCCCGGCATGCGCTGCCTCAGCGGGAAGGTCGGAGCGATCGGTCATTCCCGGAATAGTATTAACATCATGGACATATGGAATATTATCCGGGCCAACGATCATATCAACGCGGGAAACACCATAACAACCTAAAACACGATGGGCATTCATGGCAATTTCCTGGGTTTTTTTATAAACTTGCCCGGGAAGGCGCGCGGGAAGGACAAATTCGGTCATCCCTTCGGTATATTTCGCGTCGAAATCGTAGAATTCGTTCTTTGATACCAATTCTAAGACAGGTAGCGCCGTAAGATCACCGTTTTTGCCCAGAATCCCAACCGTAACCTCTCTCCCCTTAACATATTCTTCAATGAAGACATCTTTAAACTCTCCGACCAGTTTTTCTAAGGTCGGCAGAATATCTTTTTCATCCTTAATTAACACTACGCCGAGGCTCGACCCTTCGGAAATCGGCTTCATAATAAAAGGGAGCGGAAAATTATTAGCGGTCCGGTCAGCCTCTTTTTTTATATCGCTATAGCTATCAATTTCAAGATATTTCGGGGTCGGAACTCCGACCGCATCAAAGACCCTTTTGGAAGCGAGTTTATTCATCGCTAAAGCAGAAGCGAGGACTTTTGATCCGGTGTATGGAATGTTGGCCATTTCGAGCAGGCCCTGGACCACGCCGTCTTCACCGAACCGTCCGTGGAGGATATTATAAACAATATCTATTTTTTCTTGTTTGAGTTTGGAGACTAAATCATCATCGAGGTCCATGGAGACGACATTGAAGCCTTGTTTTTGGAGGGAGTCGAAAACTTTCTTGCCGGAGCGGAGTGAAACATCGCGCTCACCCGAGCGTCCGCCCATTAAGACACAAATCTTCTTAGACTTTAAATCTTCCATCCCCTATATTTTAGCATAAAGGGGAGGGATTGACGATTATCCTATTCTGGTTTCCGGATCAGCATCAATAACTCCGGTTTCAAAAGGCTGTTCCATGCCGTGTAACAATTGCCAAAGCCCTTCTTCCGGGCTTAAGATCCAATTTTTCACTTTGACCGTCTGTGGATCAAACAAGCCGCTGAAAGGAACCAATTTAGGAGTTAAAGCTTCCTTGATCGAAACCATATTGCCGAATTTTCCCGAAAAAACCGCATTGACCGCCGAAATACCCAGCTGCAGGCAAAGCAGCTCATCAAAAATATTGGGTTCAGCCTGTCTGGCCTCATAACCAGCCTTACTCGCCGTCGATTTAAAACTTATTTTCGAGCGCACGGCAAGTTCTGCGGCGATCGCCCTTTTTAGATTCCCGCAAAGATCCGCTTCGGCATGCCGAGTGTGACCAAACTCGTCCTTTACCTTGGTTTGGTCGGCCACAATTAGGTCTCCCAATCCCTCGCATATCGTGATCACACCGTAATTTTTCCCCTGGTTTTTCCTGGTCAATATCACGTCCGCACACTTTTTCGCCAATTCCTGGACGGTCCAATCCCTGCGTTCGGAAAAATCTTCCGGTATGATCGCGTAGGTAGCCTGGCCGTAAATTGAAGAAGCCGCCGTCAGCCATCCGGCCGTCCTTCCCATGACTTCAACAATATGATAAACCAGCTGTTTGCTGGTAGCGGTAGCGCGGGCATCTGCGCGCAACCGACGTATTTTCTTGCCTATAACCTGGGACGCGGTAATAAACCCAAAAGTAAAATCGATCCCGGGATAATCCTTATCAATAGTCTTTGGAACGTGGACAACTCCTTCGAAACAGCTAAACGCTCTTCCCGCACCAACAAGATTGGCGTGATGTATTTGCAGGAGGTTGGCCGTCCGCATCGTATCATCCCCTCCGACCGAGATAAGCGCTCCTATCCTTAGCGCCTCAAAAACATCTATGACCTTAGTTAAAGCTTTGGTTCTCCCCTGGTCCTGTAAGTTGTCGATATTTTCAATGGCTTTGCCGGGATTGGCCCGGGCGGTGCCCGGAAGAAGGAAATTTTGATCACGTAAATAGCGGATCTGCTCGCGTCCGACTTCAATTGCCCATCTTGCAGCAACCTCAGATGCTTTCTTGCTCATTAAATGCTCATATCCGTGTTGAAAGGCAACTAATCCGACCCCGTGATCCAGGGCGCGGAGCGCGGCAGCATAAAGAACTTTATTACCACCCGGCGCCGGTCCGCCCGAATGCAATATCCCGATCCTAATATTTCGTTTTCTATAGCCTTCGACTCGAGGATTTGTTATTAAAGTGCTTATTCCTGGCATAATTATTCCTCCTTGAATCTATCTAGTTATTTTTCGGCACCTATTATAAATAATTTCACCCATTTTCAAGATTCTCCATATGGAACCTGATATACTCTTTAAATGAAAGAAGGTCTGAACGATAGAACAATAAAAAACGCCGGTTAACCCTGCGGACCGCGGGGTCAAAGGGAGAGAGCCGTTGCCAGGACGACTGGCCAAAAAGCTCCTGCATTCTGCTGGAAAAATCGTTTTCAGTCGGATGAACTGATGCAAGAAACAATTGCACATCCAAGAAACTCTCTGAAAAAGCTCCTGGCCTGGATTTCAGGCGCGCCAGTTTTGCGTTGAGGGCAAACTGAGCAATGGTCGGATCAGCCACAATCCACTCGCTGCCGAGATCAAAAACCAAAACCCCGTGGGTACGCCCTCCCCGCATCACTTGGACAACCCGCTTATTAAGCAGCAGGCCGTCACAGAGAAAAGCATCTGATGTCTCCTGCGCCTTCATTTCATCAAAAAGTGTATGGGCGGTCAGCATGGTCCGGGCAGCAAACCCGCAAGCCCTGTCTACCCTTTCCCCAATAGAACCCGCTTCGGGCCGGATCCGGCCGAGGACCCTGTGCGCAAAAGCAGCCTGCCGGGCAATCTGCCTGATCCGAGGAAGTTCTTTCTGATATTTTCTGCCACCTAGAGAGTGACAAACGTTTATTCCTTCTAATTTCACTCGCATAACTACATATAAATATCGCTCCCAAAAGGCTAAAATTTCACCTATATTTAGATTAATTAGAAATGATCTGGAACATGGTATACCCCTGGGATTAGAAGAAATAGGGTTTCTCGATGGTAAAGGGGTGTTTGGGTTGGGGAGGTGGTTTCGGGGTGGCTATATCAAAAAAATCACAAAAAACATGTCCCGATGCTTCGATCGGGATCCCGCCGGCATTATTTGTAAATTATTGAGGGCGGGAAAATCAAGCCTTTTTAAGGCTGGGGACCACCCTTATAATGATGTTAGCAACAACACATAGAAAGGAGTGATCCCTATAGTAAGCATAACATATTATGAGAACCTTAGGCTATCGGCGAATAAATATGGATGGAGGTTAAAAATGGTACAAAGAGTACAGGAAATCGGTATTAAACCAACTGCCAAGGAATATATGGCTTCAGTAGTAACAGTTCGTAAATGGCACAGGAGGTATACGACTAAGGGGCTGGATGGTTTATTGGATGAGTCAAGGGGACCAAAACAGCCCAGAAAGATTCCGAAGGCTGACGAGGAAAGGATTGTGGCGTTGAGAAAAAGACGCAAGAACCGGATTTCCTGCTGGGCGATTAAGGCTTCGCTCAAATTGCCATATTCAACCTGTACAATTTATCGCGTGCTTAAGGATCACGGATTGATTGGCAAACGGAAGAGGAAATACCAAAAGAAGCGGGATCTGAGGGCTATTAAAGCCAAATTACGACCTTTTGAGAAGATTCAGGTAGATGTTAAGTATCTGGACGATATCCCTCAGTATCTAAGGTTTATGGAGCTAAACATATCAGAATTCCCCGAGGCCGGCCTAATTACAATGCAGACATTGAGACTTTTAATCGAATTATTGAATACCATTTCTTTGATCTGGAAGATTATGATAACCAGATTGATTTTCTCAACAAGGCTTATACTTATCAGATAGTTTTTAATTACAAAAGGCCTAATTCTTACAAGTGGGGAAAAATACCAATCGAAATACTAGCGGAAAGCCAGGAACGGATTGATCCCGCGGCGCTTTCATTCCCGCCAATTATCTTGGACTATCATTCCATGCTATACTTGCAAAAGTTGAATCCTGAGACCCCGACTGGTCGCTATCAGAAAGACCTCTTAGGGGCATGCCCTGAGCGAGCGCAGCGAGTCGAAGGGGTATATGATGTTCCCGATCTTACCGATATTCAGATTAATTTTCTTGACCTTCTTATCTGATTTAGCTTATAATGAACAGATAAAATATGAGGTGATTTTCTATGTCCAGTGAACTTTTCGTAAAAGTAAACTCCGATCTTCAATCCGCGCTCAAAGCAAAGGATGAGCTCCGCTTAGCTGTCCTCCGCATGGTAAAGAGTAAAATTCTTTATGTTAATGCCCGCGGAGACCTTCCTGAAGAAGAGATCACTAAAATTATCAAGAAGTATTCCAAAGACCTAAAGCAATCGATCGAAGAGTTTAAAAAAGTAAGCAAAAACGAAGAAGTTGCTACCCATGAAAAAGAGTTGGCAATTGTTGCCGAATATCTTCCGCCGGAACTGACTCCTGAAGAGATAAAAAAGATCGTCCAGCAAGCTATTGCAGATACCGGCGCAGCCTCGATGAAAGATATGGGCAAAGTGATGAAAGAGGTCACCGGGAAGAATCAGGGGATTGACGGAAAGATCGCCAGTCAGATGGTTCGTGAGCTTCTGAACAAATAATGCAAATAGTAGGACTATTAGTTACCGGATTGTTGGCCGGCATGATGAGCGGCCTCTTCGGGATCGGTGGTGCCACCATAGTTATTCCAATCTTAGTTGTTATCTATGGATTAAACCAGCACTTAGCGCAAGGGACGACCCTGGCAATGATGGTCCCCCCAATCGGCCTTTTGGCCGCCTGGCACTACTGGAAGAATGGGAATGTTAATATCGGTTGGGCTTTACTTTTAGCTTTGGGATTCTTTATCGGCGGCCTGATCGGCGCCCATTTTGCCCATCTCCTCCCCGATCTGCATTTACGTAAGATTTTCGGCATATTCTTACTCCTGATCGCGATACGATTGATCTTTTGGGGGTAACCTCACCCCTTTCTTGCGCCTTCCTCCTTCGCACTTAGTGCTTCAGAGGACAAGCCGGCGCAATTCATTCCCCTCTCCACTTCGTGGAGAGGGGGAACACAAACATTTAGTTTTCGATTAAAACAATAAAAAACATTATTAGCAGCTCTGTTCGAGGCCGGCAGAGCAATCCCGAGCGAAGTCGAGGGATTGCTGTGTCCGGCCGAGTTAGTTGCGCGGGGATACATAAGGGGGAACCCCTTATGTGGTTTTTTGGTAACTTTTTTGCCACCAAAAAAGTTACCGGGGTATCATGGAATATAAAACAAGAAACTAGAGCTTATCTTGCTAGGGGCAGAGCCCCTGCACCTACTACTTTTCGTTATCAATATGCTATAATCCACTTAGAATGAACAAGTATGACATTCTAGTCGTTGGCGGTGGCCCTGGAGGATATATAGCCGCAATTCGAGCTGCACAACTTGGAGCTAAGGTTGCTCTAATCGAAAAAGATAAAGTCGGCGGAACATGTCTCAATCGAGGCTGCATTCCTACTAAAGCTATCTTAGCCTGCACAAACCTTTACGATAAAATCAGGAAATCTGAAAATTATGGGATAACCACTCAAGGCACAGCAATCGATTTAGCAAAAGTAATAGAGCGGAAAGATAAGACCGTTGAAAAGATCGTTAGAGGGGTCGAACTGTTACTTAAAAAGAACGGGATCGACCTTATTCATGATACATGGGATGGAAAAAGTGATGGGGAAAAAATAATCCTTGCTACCGGATCTTACCCCACCCAACTACCAGGAATAGAATTCGATGGCAAGCGATATTTTTCGAGTGACCAGATATTAGATCTTAAAGAAGTTCCTGATAAATTGACAATTGTCGGCGGCGGTGTGATTGGAATCGAGTTCGCTCAGATATTTAGTTCGTTAGGAACTGAAGTAACCGTCTACGAAGCGCTCCCGGATATTCTTTCGGGAGTGGACGAGGATATCGTAGCTAATCTTAAACGAATCCTTAAACGTAAAAAAGTAAACATAATTACCAACACCCCTTTTGATCCATCAAAAACCTCGGATAAAACGTTGATCTGTATCGGCCGAAAACCGAATACTCCGGGGATCAAAGTTAACGCAAAGATGGAGACCGATAAACCGGGGGTATATGCAATTGGAGATCTGGTCAGCTCTAAACAACTGGCCCATGTCGCTTTCGAACAAGGGATTATTGCTGCGGAGAATGCTATGGGAGGAAATAGAACATTTAATTACGATCATGTTCCGTACGGAATATTTACTACCCCTGAGATTGGCGGGATTGGGCTGACCGAAAAAGAAGCCAGAGAAAAGCATGGAAATATCAAGACCGGTAAATTCCCTTATGCAGCATTAGGGATCGCGCAAGCTAAGGGTGAGATCGAAGGTTTTATTAAAGTTGTCGCGGATGATAGCAATAAATTACTTGGGATCCATATCCTTGGAGCAGATGCGGTAAATCTTTTAGGAGGAGCAGTCGTTGCAGTAAAAAATGGATTAACCGTTAATCAGCTGTCAGGAACTTTACAAGCACATCCCAGTCATCCGGAAGGGCTGTACGAGGCAGCACTAAACGTTCTGAAAAAGAGCCTGCATATTATTAATTAACTACTGAAATCCCTCCGCAAAACCGGCGATATTAGTTCAGAAAGATAATGAACGCCACAACATATGTAAACTTAAGAAAAATAATTCGCGGTTCCCGCAATCTGAAACCAGGGGAAAGAGTAGCTTTACAAGGAAAAACACAGGTATTTAAAGTCCGCGGTCCCAAAAATCAGTGGTTTGCCCTAAAAGTTGCTCGAACTTCTTCGCAGGATCATCTGTTAAGAGAGGCGATGGTTTTGGACTTACTGCTCCCCCATCCAAACATTACCGCTCTGCATGGTTGCGGCAGAATTGACGGGAATATTTATCTTGAGATGGAATACGTCGATTCAGCCGACGCAAAAAGAAAGATAAAGATTACTGGACCATTCCCCGAAGCCGAGGTTTTAAGGATAAACCAGGGGATATCTTCGGCGCTTTCGCATGCTCATCAGCATGGATTAGCACATGGAGACGTAAAAACCGAAAATATCCTTCCCGGCGCAACGGTAAAACTGGCAGATTTTGAGCGCGCAAGACCTATCGCAGGCCAAGAAAAAATTAATCGCAGAGTGGTTGGGACCTTACAATATATGACCCTAAGCCATATGCGGGGCTATCCAATCCGACCACAAGACGACCATTTTGGCCTGGGCCTCTCCCTTTATGAAATGTTAACCGGTGAGGTTGCTTTGGCAAATGTAAAAATGCCTTGGCCTTCGGTACACAGTGAAACGTGGAAAGATTATTGGATGGGAGCCTACAACAAATTAAGGGAAAAGGCAACAAAACTACAGTGTAGTGAACGACTTAGGACCATTTTACTGGAGAAGATCAAGATTAACCACGCTTAGTTCTGCAAGAAATCGTACTTAACAATCCCCTTTTCGAGGATCTTTTTGGTTACATTGTTCTCAGGAACTTCATACACAATAACCGTCTCATCCTGATAAAGGTTCATCGTTTTGCACTTTGGGCACTTGATCTCTACCTTGCTTCCTTCCTCTACTTTTGCTAGAAGTCTGTGGCAAAACTTACATCTAAATTCTCTTAAACTCATGGTTTTGATTCTCCTTTTTCTTCCAAATATTTATCGGTGCCTTTTCTTAAAAATTTCACTTTTCTGGAAAATACTTTCCACATGATTTTCCCCTTCCGATCAGATCGGAACGGGATCCCGACCGAAGCGTCGGGATACTTTTTAAGAAAATATCTGGGAGATATTTCACTTCAATATTAGGGCTCCAGAAGCATCCCGTAATAATGGCGCTCTGCCCAAAAACACCCTTCCTGTCCTCCCGTCGAAACTGATTATTTCGTTCTTCCGTACAATCAGATCTCCGATCCTGACCTGATCTCCCTGTTTATCAAAACCGGGGAAAACAATCCCGGTTTTTCCGAGGGGCCTTAAAGTGATCGCGGCATGGGAGGTCGGCGATCCCTGCCTGATCAAAAACGCGTCACCGGCAATAATTAGTTCGATATCCTCAGGCACCAGATCGTTCGCGAAATAAGCAAAGCCTATTTCCCCCATCTTTCTGGCCGGCGCTTTTTTATTGAGCCCGATCATCTCCGCCGGGTCCAAGATAACTCTTCCCCTAAAAGCCCCGCCAGCGATTGGCGCGCCTAAACCGATATAACGCATACCCGACAAAGCCGCTTCGTCAAAAACCGGAAATGGTTTATGCTGAATATTAAGGTCCCGGGTTTGGAGAAAATAAACTTCTAGAGACCCGGCTTCCGTTGCTTCAACCGTAATCTCCATCTCTTGAGGGGTTGCAAGCCTGTTTAAAACTTTTTCCGCTCCTTCAACCAATTTGTGGTAAACTTCGGGAGCTTTGCAGCGAAGGTCTTTCAAATCAAGAATACTGCCCCCTACCCCATCCACAACATCATTCCCCTGCGCGTTGTACTTAAAACTGCCTTGCAGCTTCTTCTGTCCGGTTATTGGATCGTGGGTAAGGAGCACGCCGGTCAAGGATTTATCATTTCGATTTCCAAACTTCATCACTTGGACACTTATGCCCGTACCCCACCTGTCCGAAATGCCCAGGTTTTTCCTATATGAAGTAGCCCTCTCGCTATACCATGATCGATTAACCGCCCAGATGGCCTCCCACAACTGTTCTACTGGGCCCTGAGGAATTGAATAGCCCAAACTTTCTACCTTGGCGCCATAGGCCTGGGCAATCTGTTGCATATCGTCCCCTGTAAGTTCGGATTTTTTACGTACGCCTCTCCCCTTTTTATACGTTTCAATTATTTGGTGAAATGTTTTCCTGCTGATACCATGCACGCCCATCGCATAGGATTGGATAAACCTGCGATAACAATCGTAAGCAAACCATTTATTACCGGTCTCTTTTTCCAGGGCTCCGACGGCCACATCATTTAGGCCGACATTGGTTATTGTTTCCATCTGGCCGGGCATAGAGATAACACTGCCGGAACGGACCGAAAAAATTAAAGGATTTTTATCTCCTCCAAACTTTTTCCCAGTCCCCTCTTCAATACCAGCGATCCGCTCCTGCACGGCCAGCTTAAAATTCCTGCGGTCGACCCCCTCCTTCAAATGTTGATCGTAAACCTGCCCCTTTGGAGTTTCTCTCTTAAAAAATTCAGCCGAAATAGTAAACCCTTCCGGGACAGGAAGTCCCTCTTGCCGCATACGAAACAGGTTCGCCGCCTTGCCGCCCAAAAAATATCTTTTTGGGAGGTCCTTTCGGTCCCACTGCCCGATAACCGGCATCAGCTCAACAGGCCCTAAACTAGGGGCATGCTTTTCATAAAGATATCCATCTCCTTCAACTTCCAGGAGACCATTTAAAAACAATCTTAATCTATCCACCTCCCCACCAAACCGCTTAAAACCGACCTCTCCCGCAACCAGGTTCCCCATAAACGTTTCTTCCCTTTTAATAGCATCCTGGTCATCCACCTGCCTGCCAAAACGATATTCGCTGTTTAAACGGTCGACAACCCCCCGGCACTGCCTTGCCAGCATGGCCGAAAGGTCCCTTACCTGGGAGCGGCTGATAGACGATATCTTTAGCATATTAGCCAGTGACAGCAGGCTGGTGGAGCCGATCCCATTATCAAAAGTGGCCAGGATAAGCTCATACATTCCGGACAAAAACAGGGGCAAGCTTTCTTTACTTAAGTTTGCAAAATGCTCTCCAAATATCTTCTCAATAATCAGGTTCTGATAATCTTCGAGAATCCGGTCCAGGTTAAAAAGATCAAATTTAGGCTCAGAATATGTCCCCCAGGTACCCGAACGAAAAGGAGCAACATGCCGCTTTTCATAGATCTGGCTCATGGCTATATCTTCATCGAATTCTCCTGCGGCTTGAAGCTTCCGTTTCGCCCAGCGCCTTGCGATATGCAGCTGCCGCATCAGCGCGAGGGCTGTCTCCGCCGCCGGATCTTTCTCGTACGCGTCAACCGCGGCGGCCAGCTCCTTACTCACAGTTGAACTATTATATCCACTGCAGTAACTGCTATGCCGGACCTCATCTGTGAGTTTCCCGGCGTATACCCCATATTTATCCCTAATCAATTGATAAAGATGGAGCATTAACATTGTTTTTTCTTTGGAGACATGGCTGACATCCCGGCATTTATCAAATACCTGGCGGGCCTGGTCCATAGAAATCTCATATAAGTCATCCATCCCCAGGCGATCTAACCCCCGCGCCCGCGCCAGGGCGGCAAAGAGAACCTGTATTTGCGGTTGGTCTTTTTCATAGCCGATTAAAGAGGCTCTTGTATGGCCTCTTTTACCTTCTTCCGCCATCAGCTGGAGAAATGCTTCGGAGGTTTCAAGCTTTTTAAAAATCTCTGCATTGCCCGTCATCCAAAATTCAAAAATCTTATCCATCAGATCAACGTTCTGTTTGCTCGAAGATGAATGGATCTGGACTCTTAGCAGGTGCAGTATCCCTTTATTTCCGCCGAGCCTATCAACATCTTCCGAAACCTTACGCATGGTAGAAGGATCAGCCTTTTTATCCCCGCTTGACCGGACAAGATTGACAGAATCGCTTACTCCAATCTCCCTCCAGGAATACGGGATCGCTTTTATGAGCTGGCGGGCAATATGCCAGATCGGCGCAAGATCACAATGTAAAAGGCGGCTTATCTCCCCCTGTATCAAAGTATAGTCCGCAAAATTAAATCCCTCATTCTTCAAAATAAAAGTTAGGCGGACCATTAAAGGGGCCGCTTCCTGCGGGTTTTTTGTAATCAACTCAAAAAGCTGGCGGGCCGCATGTCTTGAAGCCCTCTTTAATTGGTCAATCTGGTCATAATCTTCTTTACTATACTTGCCTGTGCTGTTGGTCGCCTCAAATCTCTTGCTGGACAGGATCTCAAAAGGCCTTACCAGGTCAGGCACTATTACATACACCAAAGCGCGATCCTTTAAGCCTATGACCTGCGCTCCAGCCATGGTTAACCCATCGATCAAACGCGCGCAATCAGCCGCAGATCCCGATTGTAAAGCTTCAATAAAATAACTGCTCACCCGCGGAATAAACCCTTCAAGATATCCTCTTTCACCCTCAAGCGCCCCGAGGTCGCGGACAAGGTCCATAAACATCCGGTTTACCACCATTTGGTCGCCAGCATGCTCTTTTGATTTAGCCAGCGCGTTATCGCAAATCGCGCGGAAATATTTAGAGGAAAGAGCTGCCACCCAGGAGACATTCTGATTGCGGGCAAAAAATGAAGAGATAAAAGATATATAATCCAGCGCAACGTTGTTGGCTCCCGCCGGATATTTTTCGTTCATATTTTGGATAGCCAACGCGATCAAGCGCTCCACTTCCACCCCATAATCGGCTTCACTAATATTATTGGATTGCAAAATCGCCAGCGCGCTCCAGTAAAAATAGCCTTCACTCCGGGACCCTTCAAGCGAAGCAACCTTGGCAGACATTGCGTTTAATATGAGCTTGCGGGAAGCAGGCGTAAGCGAAGGATTGTCAAAAGTATCTTTCAAGGTTTCATAATACTGTCTTTGGTGTTCAGGTTTAACCTGGGGAATATGATCAATCAACACTTTCACAACCCCATTGGGATCGCCCACCCCCTTCACCAGTTGGTCAACAGATGATCTATAGTCATATTTAATCCCGCTGGCCACCGAAGACAGGTCCCCTCTACACACCGCTTCCACCTGTTCCAGCGAAACTTTCGCCGGTAATGTAAATTGGTGGATCCCTTTCAGAAGTAATCCCTGGATTACCTGAGGATCAAGCGCCAGTTCAACCGCTTCGGCAATCTTGCGCTGTCCCCAAGGTCCCCGGGTAATGGCGGAAAGAAATAGCCTCCCATCACGCAGTTCAAAAGCTAAGCCGTTCTTTTGCACATGGTACGCGTATTTATCCCTGCGGGTGTTAATAAGCTTGAATATTCGGGGCCCTATTCCAGTTATTGCCATTTGTCAAGATCCTCCGGGTATTTTTCGTTAAAACCGCCCCAAAATTTCACTTTTTACCCGGATAATAAAAAAACAGGCCGGGATCTCTCCCAGCCTGTTATTAAACTTACGCGTACCAAACAGTTTTAGACTAACAATTGCCCGCCGGTCTTTGCTACCGCGTTTGCAAACAATTGTCTCCCAACCGTGGAAGAGATAAAGGCTAAGTTATTGCCCAAGTCATCTACATGATGGAATCGGGGGATAAGCTCCGTTCCCAACCGTTTAGCGGTAATCCCGTTTGCTTCGTCCAGCATATCGACAGTAAATCCGAGCCGGTTATCATATCCGACATTATTGATCGTAACCACGTACATATCAAATTCGTTCCCCTGCTCGTCAACCTTCTTCCCCCCTATTTTGACAACGGAAATATTATCTGGTCCAACTGACAGGATTGCAGTCTGAGGCATGCCGGAGATGGAAAGTGAGGTAAAGTAACCGGCCCTTTTATTGGTTTTTAACTTAACTACATCTTTTAATACCCCAATATGTTTGCTCCCCTCCGGATCGCTGGCTGCGTTAAGCAGAGCCCTTTGGATAGTTTCGTGGGTTACAGGTTCTTTCCTATGCTTAACCGAGATGGTCATCGCCAGCGAGAATATTGAAGTTCCGTTAGCTTCAACATCTCCCTGCTTAAAGAATGAATTATATCTGCCGGTAGCCGCCGCAATATTCCCTATATGGCTGACCGGGTATACAACTCCGGCCGCGCTGCCAAAGCCGGTCGTTTGCGGGATATAAGCGCTGTCATAATAAGGAAGCACTTTGGCATCTGAAGGGGTTAACGAATGGGTTGCATTAAAATGCCCCCCTTCGATTATTATTTCACCCTCACCTAGTCCTAACTTCTCCATAATTCCTTCCCTGATATAGCGAATAACGTCCACTCCCGCGTGAGTCGAGCAAGAACCCGTAGCATTTAATTGTTCCGCAGATACCAGATTTAAACCGTTCAGGTGATGAGGGACTCCTTTTACCGTTTTAATCGGCGCGCTAAAAAGTACGGTTAAATTATCATAATTGGCATAATGTCCTGGATGCTGTAATCCGGCATCCTTCTTAAGCCCTACTCCGGTAGCATCGATCAGGAAATCAAGGTTATCTAGTTCGGGTCGATCCACATTGGACGAAGGGACCGGCTTATAATCTACGGTTAGAACTCTTCCATCTGTTCCGTGAATATGGACCCTTCCACCAACCTCTTTATCAAACACAACAGCTTCAATTGTTGGGATATATGCATAGGAAGAGGCAGTATTTGTTGCCAGAGCGCCTCTTCTTTCTAGTTTAGCAAATGACCGATCAGCTCTTACCGTCGCGTTTAGCGACATCCCTTCTTTGTGTCTGATCAAAGCGGTGATCGATTCACCAGTGACCTGTTTAAAAGCTCTAAATTTACCCCTGTTCATTGCCATTAAAACTCTGGTCATCGTATCTCCGATCTCACCGCCGAAACCTCTAACCGCGAACCTGATATTCCTTGTTGCTGCTGTAATTGCCATTTCCATTTTCCTCCTTCAAATTTACTAAAATTACTCTCACTTATTTATCAAACCATTTTTTAAAAAATTTCACTCTTTTTTAAAATATTAAAAATTATGCTTTGTCGGTTAAACAAGCAAACCCCGGCAGGCTTTCCGGATCACCTGCAAAACCGAGGGTTATCAGCGATCCGCTGGCGCCGCCGCCGGTCGTTTCATGATAAAAGCTCACTTCCCTTATTTTCCGAAGCCCCTTCAAAACGGTAATGGTATCACCGCCGCCTGGGATTGTAATCGCCCCTTTCTTAGTTTGATCTCCCATAAAAGACAAAACTGCATTAGTCCCTTCAACATGGCCTCCAAGCTTTTCCTCGTATGCACCAAAGGTCCCATTAAAGAATATTGTTTTGTAGCCGACTGCCTGCAACCCTGAAAACAGCTCTGTAGCCAAAATGTCCTTCATAACAAAACCCTCTGGAGCGGGATCTTTGCTGTCGATATCAATGATTGTCCTGTCCCGGCCAACTATCTGGGTCGGGATAATCACTTTTGGTCCATTTATTCCCTGCAAAATCCTTCCGGCAATTACCCTCTCCCGGCTTAGCTCTTCAGCTCTCCCCTCGCGCGAGGCAAATGGGTCCATTGCCTCAACCTTATATCCCTTCTCCAGCATAAATGGAAAAGCCATCGCCCCGCCGATCACAATCTGGTCAACATTGGCAAGGAGGGCTTCGAGAATCGGCAGTTTGCTTTCAACTTTTGCTCCTCCCAAAAAGACCAGGAAAGGCTTTTGCGGATTATTTACCACGCTGTCTATAAAAAATTTATACTCTTCAGCAAGGAGGTGTCCGGCCACGGCTGCTTTTCCCTGCTCTTTCATCAATTTTGCCGGCCAGGTAACCGAAGCCTGGTCGCGATGGCACACACTGAAACCGTCTATAATGTATACATCCGGATTAGTAGTGGCAAGGATTTCTTCGGCATAAGCTTTATTAGCCGCCGGATCTTTTGCTTCGTCTCTGGCGTCAGCGCGGGTATTTCCCATAAGAACTACCCCGGCTTGTGAAGTTAACGGTTTACCAAATCCTTTCACAAAATCAACCTTTATCCCAAGCTGCCCAGTTAAATATTGGGCAACCGGCTCCAGGGTATAAACGCCCTCTCCTTCCGCCTTAATCTGCTTATTTCTCCC
Organism: Candidatus Margulisiibacteriota bacterium; assembly: GCA_034723395.1. Lineage (GTDB taxonomy): Bacteria > Margulisbacteria > WOR-1 > O2-12-FULL-45-9 > O2-12-FULL-45-9 > JAYEOW01. Next base: position 8,335 of record JAYEOW010000007.1, on the reverse strand, counting down.
ATTATGAGAAAGGAGTACTATTTGCGACGCGCCCTGCTCCATTACATGTTTTATAGTATCAAGCGCCGCGTCGATCCTCGTAGGTGAAAAGATCTCCCCATTTTTTGCGGTCCCGTTAAAATCGCAGCGAATGAGGACACGTTTCCCTTTAATCCGGCTGCCTAGATCATAAATCGACAATTTTTTAAAAGTTGAGCGATAAACTCCCGCGCCGCCCCTGGCGCCGTTTGCCGCCCAATAAATTTTTGGCCCGTTCAACACTCCTACTTTCCCCAACATATCAATTACCCCCTTAAAATATTTTTCACCTTTGTTTCGCCATGTTTAAAAATAAATTTCACTTTATTTTAAATTTCATTAAAATAATCCTTTAAAACATCAACAACCGCTTCAAGATCGCTTCTTACTAATTCAATTCCATAAACTATTCTCTGATTAGTATGCCTGGAAAATTTGGCAGTTTTAATGTATTGCCTAACCGTCACTCCCCTGCCCTTAACCGCTTCGTAAATTCTGCCCGCGTCTTTCCTTGCATAGTCACCCTCCTGATAATAAGTCCCGTTATATTCGATTTCGGAAGCGATAAGAATCATTACCCTGCCTTCAATTCTCTCTATTGCGATCTGCTTATTCTCCAATCCCGGTATCCGTCCAAGGTTGCCGTCCGCTACCGCGACGTCCAGGTCAATATCTCTCCTGCTCAATCCTTTGTTTTTTCCCTTTTCATATCCGAAAATGTGCAAAACATGCGTTTTGGACTGAAGCCAACCTAATTCGCCACTTATCTGCTCCAATTTCCCCTTGTCTTTTACCACTTTTCTATTTTCCTCAAGATTGCCTATCCGCCTAACAAGTTTCCCATGCTCAGCCAAAATATCTTCGTATGAAAATGGCTGGTAACAATCGCGCATGCTTCGCACAAGCCCGCCAAGATTTACATCGTAAGACAAATTTACAACGGTACGGACTTCAACAATTGGTTCGGAGTGTTTTGTGACCAGTATCTTTCCCGACCTCCCCTCGATAACAATTTGCGATCCGGAATTAAGCGGATAATTATCATTACCAATATATAGACGATGGCCGCAAAACGGCATAAGCTGAAGCATGGGAAACATCTCATGCAGGGGATTAATCGCATAATCTTTCAGGGACGCGACAACCGGGATGCCGACCGCCATTGCGATGTCAACAATATGAGAACCAAGCTTATCAATGCTATAAGTGGCAATCAGGCCATCGATAATTCTGTTGCCCCTGCCGTGAAGCAGTTTATACAAATTCTCATCGCGGGGATCGGTAGAAAAGAAAATCACCCGCTTCCCACGGTCTTTCAATAAAAACGCCTCCGAAACGGTAAATGCCAGATCTCCGCACATTGCCATCTGTGATGGTGATCCACTCACCCCCATGACCGGCAAGGCTTGGGCGATCTCCCTGAATTTCGCTTCCGGATTCAACTTGAATAATTTAAAGTCGTTCCGCACAACCGACTCGATCGTCATACGATCCGCCTCTACCCCCGAGATCACGTTCCCTTTTTCCATCTCTTCAATCGCTTTCTGCAGAAAAGGGGGTGAAAGGTTCGCCTGGCAAATCTGGAAAATGTTCAACCTGCCGCCGGAGATCACTCCTTCGATATTCAGCGGCGCTTTTTCTTCGGCCACCAACCCGTCAGCATATTTCATAACCTTTGTATAAAGAGTGGGATTCTTTTCCTGCAGATACCCAAGAGTGTTTTTTTTCCTATGCGTACCTGACATCACATAGCGCCCCGAGGTTCCGGGCACATATCTGCCAAAAGGCGGGGGAGTAGTCATACTAACAAATGCATCCTCCATCGATCCATCCATAAACTCCTGCACAAACACCGAAGGCATTTCCTTCTTCCAGTCTATCCCAATTGAAGTTGCGGCCACCCGGGCTTCGGTCTTTTGCCAGGACATCGCTACTCCTATCACCGCACCTGATACCTGCTCATAAACATCCTTTGGCAGAGAATGCTGCGTGGAATAACGGCAAATAAATCTTTCTGCCTCTTCGATCAATTTTTTATAATCAACGAGCCCCAGATTCGGATCTGCCGCCTTCAACTGCAAATATTCCAGGGACCTCTTCAATCCCCCAACATGCAGCGCAAAATCAAAGATTAGATCCAGGTACAGCCGGCAGATGTTTTTCTCTCTCCCGGGATTTTCTCTCAACAGTGAATTAAAAGTAATGTCATTCAATCCGATACCCATCAGAGACAGCAACGCTCCGTGCAGGTTGCGCGGGTCCCCGCTGCGCACGATAAGCGTTAGTGGATTTTTATTTCCACCAAATTTCTTGCCCGTCTCCGACTCAAGCTCTCCTATTTGCTCGCGAATCTCCCCTTTTATCCCCGGGGCAACCGCATTATTTTTTATGATCTCAGCCACCAGGGTATTAGGGATCGCAAAGAAAGGGGGGACAGGAAAACCTTTCTTCTTATAGTGTGCCAACTTATAGCACTTCTCTCCCAGAAGTCTCTGATGAGACCCATTGATTTGCCGCCAGGATAAAGTTTTTCTTGTAATGTACGCCATCATAAAAGTATCCGGTAGATTTTCCCGAAATTTCACCAGATTTTTCCAATCTTGAAATTCCTGTACTTTTCCTTTACACTAGTGGCTTCAGTCCTTCGACTCCGCCTCGACAAGCTCGGCGTCGCTCAGGATAATAACATTTAGGAGGAAAAATCATGGTCAGACTAAAAGGAGAATATTTCGATATTGAAGGAAGGGCTAAATCTGGAGCAAAGATCGAAAAAATAATTGCCCGACAAATTCTTGATTCAAGGGGGAACCCAACCATTGAGGTCGATGTATTCTTAAAAGACGGGACAATGGGAAGGGCCGCTGTCCCTTCCGGAGCATCAACCGGAGAAAACGAAGCGCTCGAACTGCGCGATAAAGAAGACCCGCGCTATAAGGGGAAAGGCGTTTACACCGCGGTAAAGAACATAAACAAAAAGATCGCGCCAAAACTGATCGGCCTGCCCGCACATAAGCAATTGAAAATAGATAATATAATGTTAGAGCTTGATGGGACCCCATTTAAGAAAAACCTTGGCGCAAACGCGATCTTGGGAGTATCGCTTGCGGTCGCCCACGCGGCAGCAAAAGCCTACGCTGTACCATTATATAAATATATCGGCGGGGAAAACGCCTGCACTCTACCGGTCCCCAACATGAACGTACTAAACGGTGGCGCGCATGCCGGATGGAATATCGAATGCCAGGAGTTTATGATCTCCCCTGCCGGAGCAGCGAATTTCTCTGAAGCACTAAGAATGGGAGCTGAAGTTTATCAAGCAATGAAAAAAGTTGTTAAAGAGAAAGGCCATTCGACCGGGGTCGGAGATGAAGGGGGATTCGCTCCAAGGCTAACCAAGAATGAAGAGGCCATCCAGATAATTATTGAGGCAATTGATAAAGCCGGCTATCAGGCCGGGAAAGATATTTATATCTCTCTCGATCCCGCCTCCTCCGAGTTCTACAAAGATGGCAAATACCAATTAAAGAGCGAAGGGAAAGCGCTAAGTTCGGAAGAGATGGTCGCCATGTATGAAGATTGGGCCGGCAAATATCCGATCATCTCCATCGAAGACGGTCTAGCTGAAGGCGACTGGAAGGGATGGAAAATTCTTACTCAAAAATTGGGCAAAAAAATACAGCTGGTGGGCGATGACCTCTTTGTTACAAATGTCGAATTCTTAAAAAAGGGGATCAAACAAAATGTCGCGAATTCGATATTAATTAAACTAAACCAGATCGGATCGCTCTCTGAGACCCTCTATACCATTGAGATCGCCAAGGCCGCTGGCTACACTTCTATGACCTCCCACCGCAGCGGTGAAACCGAGGACGCGACCATTGCAGATCTTGCAGTAGCTACAAATTCTGGACAAATTAAAACCGGGGCCCCGGCGCGCTCTGAGAGAGTTGCCAAATACAACCAATTGCTTCGAATTGAAGAAGAGCTGGGAAACAGAGCAAAATATATCGGGCTTAACGGGTTTAATCCAAAGAGCTAGATTAATTCAACGACCCTCACCCTAGCTATTTTTTTCGTTCAATTATCCAAGACGTCCCTCTCCCGCTGGGAGAGGGAGAAATAATAGAACTGTAGCTGAATAACTGTAGGGTAAGGGATGCGATCAAATACTCAGCGTAGATTCTAGAAGCTTTTTAGTATAAGGATCTTTCGGAGATCCGAGGATCTCGCTGCGCGGGCCGATCTCGACCAGTTTCCCCGTTGACATCACCGCTACCCGATCGCACATAAAACCGATCACCGAAAGATCGTGGGCGATAAACAGATAGGTTAAATTAAGCTCTCTTTTTATCTCCCGGAGTAATTTTAATATATCCACCTGGATCGAAACATCGAGGGAGGAAACCGGCTCATCGAGAATAAGGAAGCGTGGTTGCGATGCCAAGGCTCTGGCAATCCCCACCCTCTGCCGCTCCCCACCCGAAAGCTCATGTGGAAAACGGGAGACATAATTTTTTGGAAGTTTAACTAACTCCAGCAGCTCACCAACTCTAGCAGCGATTTTATCTTTTGGCATTAATTTGTGGATTAAGATCGGTTCCCCAACCGCTTCACCGATCCGAATCCTCGGATTGAGCGAAGTTTGGGGGTCTTGAAAGACAATCTGGCACTCCCGGCGGATATCTTCTACATCATTATATACAATAGATCCGCTTGTCGGTTCGATCAGCTTAAGGATAATTCGCGCCAGGGTAGTTTTCCCGGATCCCGATTCGCCTACCAATCCCAGGCTTTCACCGTTAAGAATCGAAAAACTGAGGTCATTTACTGCGGATACATTGCCAAATTGTTTAACAATATGTTCGATCTTTAACAGCTCATTCGCCATCAGGGATATATCTTAACACATATCTTAAAAGAGGGAAAATTTTGCGGCTGATATCGCTCCGGTGATACTATTCTTTAACGCGGAAATTAAAAGGCCGCTACGGGGTTTGAAATCTAATTCTTCGTTGATCAGTTGTTCAAGTATCTCAAGTTTTCTTTTCGCCTCATCTGTCCCCTCCTGCACCAGCGCGGAGATCTCTTGAATAACCCGATCTTCAAGCTCCTTTAGACAATCGAACTTGCCAAGTTCTTCGATCTCTTTAAGGACCTCTTTATAATTGCCGATATTGAATTTTTTTACGGGATTCATGATCCTCCACTCCTTTACTACATATATATCGGCATATTTTAGGGAAAATTTCAGTAATTAATAAGAAGTTCCTGAATGCGGTGGTTTCCGGAGTCAGCAATGATCAGCCGGTTATCCTGCCCCTTAGCAATCCCGACGGGTCCGTTAAACTCTCCCCTGCGGGATCCCGATTTACCAAAGGCGGCAACAAATTTTCCCTGCTTCGAAAAGAGCTGGATCCGGTCGTTCCCGGTGTCTGAAACGTAGATAAACCGGTCATCCACCTCTATTCCCTGGGGGTGATAAAACTGGCCCGGCTCCTTTCCCATGCTTCCGAAGGAAAAGAGCGGTTGTCCATCATAATCTAATTTCTGGATACGATGGTTTTGGGTATCGGCCACATAGATATAGCGATGCTTATCAACCGCCACATCCATCGGATTATCAAAAAAACCGGACCCCCAGCCAAATCCGCCATATGCTTCCTGGAATCTACCAACATCGCTAAATTTTAAAATTCGATCGTTTCCCGAATCTGCAAGATAAACGTTCCCCCAGGTATCAACATCAATCCCCGCTGGACCATTTATTGTCCGATAGTTATATTCACCAGTAGCAATCTCACTTAAGAAGTTCCCCCGGATATCGAACAGCTGGACCCGGTCATTATCTTTTTCTGTAACATAGATACGGAGATTAAAATCGACTGTGATCCCTACCGGAGAATTAAATTTCCCCTGAGCAGTCCCAAACCTGCCGAATTGATAAAGATATGTCCCATCTCCCTGCACCCTTTGGACACGATTATTCCCCGTGTCTGCCACAAAAATGCTTCCCAACCCGGTTTCGAGGTCACCGGCAAGCCCGACCGAGACATCCCGGGGATAATAGAATTGGCCGTCGCCGGTTCCCGGCAAGCCGATCGATCCTACAAATTCGATCGTTGGAACTATTACTTCTTCTGTTGCAGGAACAACGCCCATAGCATAAGTAACTGATGGGGAAATAACCATAAATAATAAAATTAAGCTAATTAAGAAGTTCATTTATTTTCGCTGGGATATTATTGCTCTTCAGCAACGTCTCTCCAACCAAAATCCCGTTTGCCCCGGCACCCTTTAAAGCTTGGACATCCGCCTTATTCTTTATTCCGCTCTCACTGATTATTATCCGCTCTTTTAGCTCGGGGAGCTTTTTAATCAAAGAGATCGTATTTTTTTTATCTACTCTAAAAATCTTCAGGTCACGATTATTTATTCCGACAATCTTAGCGTCGGTCATCAGCACTCTTTCTGCTTCTTTTGAGTTATGTACTTCGACCAGCGCCTGCATCCCCAACTCTTCGGTTAACTTGAGAAGAGAAACAAGTTTCTCGTCATCCAGCACTTTTTTGATTAAAAGGACCGCGTCTGCGCCGGCAATTCTCGATTCGTACACTTGAAGTTCATCGATTATAAAATCTTTGCGGAGGATCGGGATAATAGTTGACTCTTTAGCCGCCTTGATATACTCAAGCTTCCCCTGGAAAAACTCTTTATCGGTAAGAACAGAGATCGCGGCCGCGCCGCTCTCCTCATAGGTTTTAGCTAAGCTGATCGGATCAAATAGCGGCCGGATAATACCGGCCGAAGGAGAGGCCTTTTTTATTTCGGCGATAAGGGAAAACTTGCCGGGGCCAAAAGCAGATAAAAAATTACGGGTATGCGGAAGCCCTTCAATAAGTTTTTTCGGATCTTTTCCCTCGAATTTCTTCTTTAATGCTGAAACTTCCTGTTCCTTAACTTTAATTATGTCATCTAGGATCATTGGGAATTAATATACATTATATTAAACGGGAGGTCAAACTGCCCTCACCCAATCTATCCTCATCGACTATTTTTCCTTAACAACCCTCTCCCAGAGGGAGAGGGAGTAACCGTTATTTTCCCCCTCGCCCTTTGGGAGAGGGGGATAGGGGGTGAGGGTTCTTACATAAACTTACAACCGGACACTCACCGCATAGCGGTTTTGTCTTACAATAATTCTTTGCCAATTCGACCAATAAGGCGTGATATTCCTTATAAACTTCTAGATTCTTGGGTAATTTCTTTTCAAAATACGCCTTGATCTCATGGTAATCGTCAAACCTAAATAATCCCACCCTTTGGCCGATCCTTTTTGTATACGCATCTACTACAAAAGTCGGTCTATCGAATGCATATAGAAGGATCGAATCTGCTGTCTCCGGCCCAATTCCTTTTACCCTGAGCAGCTCTTCCCTGCTCATCCCTGATCTTCCGTAATATTCCTTGGTAAACCCTTTCAATCTCTTCGCTTTTTGCCTATAAAACCCACTCGGCTTAATAAGTCTTTCTAGTTTTTGATTGCTAAGCTTAAGCAGGGACGAGGGACGTAGCGCGTGGGCCGTTTTTAGATTCTCAATCGCCCTTTCAACATTTTTCCAGTTCGTATTCTGGGTGAGGATCGCCCCGACAATTACTTCAAATTCAGTGTCTGCCGGCCACCAGTTTTGGGGACCGAAATGTTTTAATAATTTCTTATATATTTCTCTTACGGGCATATTTAATCAGATTCTGCCAGGATATCTTGCCGAACTTTGTCGAGCATACGTATAAAAAAGCGGATATTATGAATGGTTAAAAGGTGGAGGGCAAGGATCTCTCTGGCCCCGAAAATATGCCGGATATAGGCCTTAGTAAAGTTTTTACAAGCGTAACAATCGCACGCAGGATCGATCGGCGAAAAATCACGCTCAAATCTTGCCTGGCGAATATTCGTTTTCCCCTCATAAGTTAAAAAGGCCCCATGCCTGGCTAATCTAGTCGGGATCACACAATCAAAAAGATCGGCACCAAGCTTAATTGCCCCTAAAATATCTGATGCATAGCCGACTCCCATCAAATGTTTCGGCGTATCTTCGGGAAGAATATCGGTCACCACATCCAGCATCTCAAACATTTCATTTTGCGGTTCACCAACCGACAATCCACCGATCGCATAACCTGGGAACCCGATCTCCCCAATCTCCTCCGCAGATTGTTTACGCAGATCTACATAAGTACTACCCTGTACGATTCCGAATAAACACCTCACCCCCTCCCTCGCTTCGCTCGGGTTTCCCCCTCTCCATCTTTGATGGAG
>JAYEOW010000006.1:0-52604 GCA_034723395.1 Candidatus Margulisiibacteriota bacterium | reverse complement strand
AAGGTCGACGGCTGGCGCAAAGATTCTTCCTCCGCTCAGGCCATTAAAGGAACTGGTTCCGGTCTAAAGCGAGAAGGAAATAAGGTGAGGTTTGCGATGAAAGTGCACACTCTACTTGACACTAACACTAAAAATTACAAAGATAAATTTAATAATGAAACTTCTTTGTTAGCTGCAGCTGGAATATTAGACGCACTAGTTTATATTTTTATGGATCAAACAATTAATCTGCAAGAAATAATTGATATAGCTCAAAAATCAGTTTCATCCAAGGAAGAAGCTTTAATCGATTTTATTATAAAACTTGAAGTAAAGTTATTCAAGGTTGACACACCAGATATGGATATTTCTGAGATAGAAAATGCTTGTATTGGGCAAAAAAAAGTTATAGTAAAGGCTATTCAAAAAACAAAAGAAGAGTATACTAGTGAGCCACGCTTTGCCTCAGATGTTGCAAACTTTATGGATTCCGCTAAGTTTAAACCATACAGAAAAATGCTGGGGATTAAGGACAAATTTTTGTTTTTTTAATTGAAGAATTTAAGAACACATCAGGTAACGCAGCATAAAAGGTTCGCCCTACGGGCTCACTTAAACCCCGCACCTTTTTAAAAGGGTAGGAAAAGTGAAAAGGTGCTGGGCTCCTTTTATGCCCATGCCAGAGCAGTTTAAGGATAATAGCTTACCAGTAGTTATCGATATTGTTTATAAAATTATTTAAAGGGGGTGTTTTTTTTAATATAATAGTTAGGAGAGCCTAACAAGTGGATAATAAATAAAGGAGGGAAAAGGAAATGAAGAAAGTAGCGGTTTTATTATTGGTTGGTTTATTTACGGTGAAAGGAAGGGGCTTTAAGCCCGCGTTTGGCGTTTAAAATGGAGACTTCTCCTAATATGACAATTAGGGCCAGCGCCGGTACCGGTTTCCGTGTTCCTTACGGCTTTAGCGAGGATCTACACCTTTGTAGCGGATCGCCCAGAGTATACAAGTCAGCAGACCTTCGACCCGAAAAATCGGTTAGCGCGAATTTTTCAGTTGATTATGTTGCGGACCCGGCCAGCAAGATCGTGAAAACAGAGCCTTATTGGATCATCAATACCAAGGTGAATAGGAAGCTGTCAAAGGAACAGACTATTTATGCTGGAATACGCAATTTGTTAAGTTATGTGCAGCCGGAAAAACATCCGGACGACGCGGCGTTTATGTACGCGCCTGCCCATGGCCGGATAATCTATGCGGGGATGGAGATAGCTTTGTAAGCCTACTTAGTCTAGGGGTGGGTTGTTTAATCAATCCGCCCCTTTTTGATTTGAAGTCGGACCAAAGATTTGCTATATTATTGTTAGGGATTCCTAATTTATGCCCAAGAAATTAACTTCGCATATAGAGGACTATTTAGAAATGATTTATCTCTTGGAAAAAGAGCATGGACATGCTCATGTGAGAGATATAGCGGGTAAAATGAAAATTAAAATGCCTAGTGTTACCGAGATCTTGAGAAAGCTTAAAGGAGCGAAACTCGTAAATTATCAAAAATACGAGTTTGTTACTTTAACCCGGAAGGGATCTCTCTTAGCTCAAAGCATATATAGTCGTCACAAAATTTTATATAACTTTTTGCGTGGAGTTTTAGGTGTCGATGAGGACATTGCCGAAGAAGATGCCTGTAAGATAGAACATGTGGTCAGTCCCCAGACTTTATCAAAATTAAAGAAATATACCCGCCATTAAATATATTGACATGGTTTTTTTCTGATGCTATAATGTGCATATGCACAGAATGGATTATCAGATTGTCAGGGTATCGGGATATCAGAGGGGAAAAAGCTAATGTCCCCCAGACGAAGGAAGTGGAGATTTTGCCATCCTTTTGAAGGAGGGAGATTTTTTAAGCCCCAGGGATTTCCCATGCAGGCTTTACGAATTATCGATCTCGGCCGGGACGAGTTGGAAGCAATGCGGTTGTGTGATTCTGAAGATCTGGACCAGGAGGAAGCCGCTAAAAAAATGAATATCTCCCGGGGGACCGTCCAGAGATTGCTCTATGCCGGGAGAAAAAAGCTGCTGGATATGGTTTTAAACGCGAAAGCGCTGCAGGTGATCGGTGGGGAGCATATTATGCATCCGCCGCGTTTTTTTCAAGGAAGGGGTAGAAGATGGAGACAAAGGGGAAATATATAAAATTAAATACATCTGAAATTGAAGAGAATAAAAAGAAATTTTTTGAACGGGTTTCCCTATACAGAGATTATGGATACGACCAAGTTAAAAGCCGAAAATCCATTATCCAAAAAGCCGGTCCGATCAAGGGGAAGATACTGGAGATTGGTACCGGGAAAGGATCGCTGACTGCCTTGCTGGCAAAGAAAGCTGAAAATATAATTACCGTGGATATATCCAAGGAAGAACAAAAATTTGCCGCTCTGAATGCCGCAGCTGAAGGAGTGTTGGACAGGATAAGATTTAACGTTTGTGATGCGGCGAAACTCCCCTATTCCGAAAATAAGTTTGATCTGGTTATCTCATCAAATGCCTTTCACCATTTCGAATATCCCTTCGCGGTCTTAAAAGAGATGATCCGTGTTTGCGGAGGTAAGCTAGTGGTAGCGGATTTTAATAAAGAGGGCTTTGGGATCGTAAGGAAAATTCATCGGGACGAAGGCCGGGAGCACGAAGAAAAGCGCGGAAACTTTGATATTGTAGGAGTATACCTTAAAGAGCATGGTTTTTCTGTTAAAAGATTTGAAGAACATTGCCATTTAGTTTATGTGGCAAAAAAGAAAGGAAGGAGGTGAAAAATTATGCCAGGAGGAGATAGGACCGGACCAAGAGGAGAAGGGCCAATGACAGGCTGGGGAATGGGATCTTGTGGCCAGCCCCGCAAAGAGGGAGAAGAAAACCAGCCTGCGGATACACCACCGTCAGGTTTTTGGGGATGGGCAAGGAGATTTGGACGTGGATGGGGAAGAGGAGGGGGACGAGGAAGAGGAGGAGGAAGAGGAATGGGGAGAGGCTTTGGCCGCGGATTTGGAAGATAATTAACCGGGAGGAAAAGATGAAGATAGCTATTTCGACCGATAATGGAATGTTATCGGCCCATTTTGGCCGGTGCCCCGAGTTTACGATAATAGAGATCGAGGATAATAAGTTGAAAAACAGAAGTGTGATCCCCAACCCGGGGCACCATCCCGGTTTCCTCCCCAAGTTTTTGCACGAAAATGGGGTTAGTTGTATAATCGCTGGTGGAATGGGGCATCGCGCCCAGGATCTTTTTACCGAGCAGGGGATAAAAACCATCCTTGGGGTGGACGGCAGTATAGAAGATATCATAAAAGAGACGGTAGCCGGCACGCTTAAGGGGGGGGGATCCCTTTGTAATCCGGGAGCAGGAAAAGGTTACGGAATTGATAAGACAGAGTGTGAACATTCGTAAAAAAGGAGTTAGTAATGAAAATATGCGTAACATCGACGGGAGATAATTTGGATGCAAATGTAGATGCGAGGTTTGGAAGATGCCCTTATTTTATAATAGTAGATACGGATTCGTTGGAATTTAAAGCTGTTTCCAACCCAAGCGCAGGGGCAAGCGGAGGTGCCGGGATACAATCTGCCCAGTTGGTAGCTAATGAAGGGGCGGATGCGGTTTTAACCGGGAATGTCGGGCCAAACGCTTCCCAAACCCTGGCTTCTCTGGGAATTAAGGTTTATATCGGTGCGGCCGGAACAATAAAAGATGTAGTCCAACAATTTAAAGAAGGAAAATATAAGGAAAATTCCGGGCCATCGGTCCCGGGACATTTTGGAACGGGAGGGTAAGGGAATTTTAGCCGAATTATGAAGAAGGATATGGAAATTGTTTTTCCCGGCGGTCGAAAAGTAAACGCGCTCTATAAGGGTTTTACTATCCAGACGGACCAGGCGATATATGCCGGAGGGGAAGGTTCGGCTCCGGCTCCCTTCGATCTGTTTCTAGCTTCCCTGGGGACCTGCGCCGGTATTTATGTCTTGAGATTTTGCCAGGAACGTAATATACCTTCTGGTAAAATCAAATTGATTTTAAACACAGAAAGAGATAAAAAGTCCAGGATGATCGGCAAAATTAAAATAGAAATTCAGCTCCCTTCTGGTTTTCCGGTAAAATATAAGGAAGCAGTTGTAAAAGCGGCGGAGCTGTGTGCGGTTACGAAACATTTATATAATCCGCCGGTTTTTGATGTGCGCGCAAAAATTAAAGGATAGCTAATGATCAAGGAAAACGTACAGAAAATATTAACTGAACTACCAGAGGGGGTAGAATTGGTCGCTGCAGCTAAAACCCGGACTCCGGCTGAGATCCAGGAAGCAGTTGATGCCGGCGTAAAGATTATTGGAGAAAATTATGTTCAAGAGGCGGTAAAGGCATTTGGAGTAATCGGGAAAAAGGCCAGGTGGCACTTTATCGGCCATCTTCAGAAAAATAAAGTAAAGAAGGCGGTCGAAATATTTGATCTGATCGAAACCGTAGATTCTGATGAGATAGCTCAGGAAATCGATAAAAGATGCGGGCAAATCGGCAAGATCATGCCGGTTTTAGTTGAGATCAACAGCGGCAGGGAAGATCAGAAATCTGGCGTCTTTCCGGAAAATGCTGAGGGGTTGATAAAAAAGATATCCGGATTTAAAGACATAAAAGTGATGGGGATAATGACCATGGGGCCCCGCTTCGGCGATCCCGAGGATTCAAGGAGGTATTTTGTAGAAACTAAAAGGATCTTTGAAAAAGTAAAAGCCCTGAATTTCCCCGGGGTTGAGATGAAGTATCTTTCCATGGGGATGACCAACTCCTATAAGATCGCGATCGAAGAAGGGGCTAATTTGGTGAGGATCGGCACCAGGATATTTGGGGAGCGGGGGCATGGGTAGGGGGAGATAGCTACTATGGAAAACATAAAACACAAAATAATGGTTATGAGCAACAAGGGCGGTGTAGGGAAAAGCACGATTGCCCTTAACCTGGCTTATGGTTTAGGTGAAGTTGGTAAGAGTGTTGGTGTGCTGGATGCGGACTTGCATGGTCCAAACCTGCCAAAGATGACCGGCTTTCAGGGGGAAAGACTCGAGTCAAAGGAGAATAAAATTCTTCCCATAGAAGTAAACCCAAAATTAAAACTTGTGAGTCTTGCCCTGGTCTTTGGTTTGCAGGATGAACCAGTAATCTGGAGGGGCCCCCTTAAGATGAAAGCCATAAGGCAATTTGTTGAAGATGTGGAATGGGGTGGATTGGATTATTTAATAATTGATTCTCCTCCCGGCACAGGGGATGAACCTCTATCGGTAATCCAGCTTATCCCTGGAATTGACGGTGTGATCATTGTTACCACCCCCCAGGAGGTTGCGGTTTTGGATTCCAAAAAGGCTGTAAATTTTTCCAGGGAACTCAAAACTCCGGTTTTGGGCATTATCGAAAACATGAGCGGCTTTACCTGTCCGCATTGCGGCGGAGAAATCGATCTATTTAAAAGGGGTGGAGGTGAAAAGGTGGCACAAGAGATGAAAGTCCCCTTTTTAGGCCAAATCCCGCTTGATCCACAGATCGTTGTCTTCGGAGATAATGGGAATCCTTTTATTAAGAAAGAATCAAGAGCTGCTGATGCAATGAAAAATATTGTTCGTAGAATTATCGCGGAGGGGGAATAAACATGTATCCAATTCTATTTAAAATTGGTCCGCTTTCCATACATTCTTATGGTGTTATGGTAGCAATTGCCTTTTTGGTGGGAATTTTTGTTTCCATCTACTATGCCAAAAAGGCGGGAATTAAAGAACAGGTAATTCCAGATTTAGCTATTTATGTGATTATCGTTGCCATTGCTGGTGCCCGTTTTTTCTATGTAGCTGGCCAATGGCATCAATATAAAAACAATCTTATTGAAATATTCATGGTGCAAAAGGGCGGCCTGGTTTTTCTTGGCGGTTTTTTACTGGCGCTAATTACAGTAGTTTTCTACGCAAAAAGGAAAGGGATCCCCTTGCTTAAACTTTTTGATATTCTAGCTCCCGGGGCAGCATTAGGATATGCTATTGGCAGGATCGGATGTTTTTTAAACGGTTGTTGTTTTGGCGTTCCGACCGATCTCCCTTATGGAATAAAATTCCCGCCTGGTGCGTTAGCCTATTCTTATTTTCCGGATAAATATCTCCATCCTACCCAGCTGCTTTCTTCGGGGAGTATGCTGCTGGCTTTTATGATTCTCGCGCTTCTCTATGCGCATAAAAAATTTGACGGTTATATTTTCTTTTGGGGGATTATTTTTTACTCGGTCTACAGATTCCTGGTTGAGTTTTTAAGATATAGTCCGATGCATTGGTTGGGCCTTACTCCATCACAATGGATAGTCCTTCCCCTTTTAATTTTTGGGGTTTTTGCTTTGGCATTTAATAGAATCGCAAAAGAATCATCTTGATGGGTTATTTTATGGAAAATTTAGAAGTTAAAAAGTATCCAAAATTCATTTTAAGAAAGAAGTGTAAATCAGTTCAAAAAATAACAGCTTACGAGGAAAAACTTTTTGAAAATATGCTTCAAATAATGCATCTTTCAAATGGGATCGGGCTCGCTGCTCCACAGATAGGAATATCCAGACAGCTCATTGTCGCCGATATCGGCCAGGGCGTTGTTAAATTAGCTAATCCTGAGATTTTAGAATTAAATGGAAAAGATAAATTGCTTGAAGGATGTCTAAGTATCCCTGGCGCTGAAGTTGAAATAGAAAGAGCATATCAGATTGTTGTAAGAGGCTTAAACGATAAAGGCAAGCTTGTAGAGATTTCTGCTTCCAGATTGCTGGCCAGGGTTATTCAGCATGAGATTGACCATCTTAAAGGGAAGTTAATTATTGATTATTTGAGTTTTTGGAAGGGATTTAAATTTAGAATAAATTATCTGTTCTTCGCCAAAGGCAAATTTAGGCCGGAAAGGGTTGAATCTCCGGAACGGATATTATGAAATCAGAATTGGAAATTGATAAAAGATTAAATGTAGCAATCCGGGCTGCCAAAGATACAGGCGGGATGCTAATTGATAATTTTGGCAGCCCCATTAAATTTACAACCAAAGAAGATGGGAGCCTGGTTACCCCGATAGATTTAAAGGCGGAAAAGCTGATTATAGATTTGATTAAGAAAAATTTCCCCGAAGATAGGATCCTTTCCGAAGAAAGTAAACCTCAGTTTTCTGATGCGGCATTTAGATGGATAATCGATCCTTTGGATGGGACACACAATTATATTCGCGGCATAGATATTTTTGGAACATCCATTGCTTTGCAATGTGAAAATGAGGTGGTCATAGGGGTTATTTATTTGCCTGTGGCAAGGGAGCTTTATCATGCTCAGAAAGGCAGGGGGGCTTACCGGAACGGCAAAAGAATAAGTGTTTCCAAAAGGGGCTTGAGCCAGGCTACTATGATTTATGATAGTAGTATTCGGGGGAATAAAAGGCCTATGCTTGCCGGTCTTTCGAAAACTGTAGATAAAGTTTTTAATATCCGCATGTTTGGTTCCACTGCGCAAAGTCTTTCTTATATTGCTGAAGGGAAAGCAGATTTGGAGATCGAATTTAATGACAAAATCTGGGATTTTGCCGCAGGACTTCTTCTGGTTGAAGAAGCCGGGGGCAAGGTTACAGATTTCCAGGGCAGAAAATGGGGATTACATACCCGAGCGTATATAGCTTCAAACGGGAAAATGCATGGGGGTATTTTGAGAATGATTGGGGGGATTTAGAAATGCAGATTAAGATTATTTATGACAAAGAATCTACAAGCAGCAAGCTTCTAGCCGGTTGGGGGGTCTCTTATCTGGTTGATGGCCATATTTTGTTTGATGCCGGAGAAAAATTCCAGCCTTTGTTTAAAAATATGAAAAATATGAGCGTTGGCATAAACGACCTGGATACCGCGGTCATTTCTCACGACCATTGGGACCATACTGGGGGGCTCTGGGAGCTCCTTAAGAGGAGGGCGGGAATTAAGGTTTATGTTTGTCCCGGGTTTGGGGATGAGTTTAAAAACAGGATCAAAGAGCTTGGGGGAGAATTGGTAGAAGCAGACGGTATAACGCGGATCGATGCGGATGTTTATACCACCGGAGAAATTGCGGGAGAATATAAGGGGTTGTCTATGCCGGAGCAATCCCTTGTCGTTAAAACCGGCCGGGGAATCTCGGTCATGACCGGCTGCTCGCACCCCGGGATCTTAAAAATATTGGGGAAAATAAAAGAAGGGTTTCCCGGGGAGAAAATTTATTCGGTCTTCGGCGGATTCCATCTCAATGATAAGGGCGAAGATTTTATAGAAAAAGTGGTCGAGGGATTTCGGGAAATGGGGGTAGAAAAGGTTGGCGCGAGCCACTGCAGTGGGGATAAGGCGGAAGAACTCTTTAGAAATAAGTATAAAAATGATTTTATTGATGTTAAGGCGGGAATGACCATAGAGCTTTAGATTGGAGAAAGGGCTTATGTTAAAAATTGCGATTTCAAGCGGTAAAGGCGGGACCGGCAAAACCATGGTAGCGACGAATATTGCCGCGACCTTGGCGGGCCAGGGGCAGGCGGTTACTTACCTTGACTGTGATGTGGAAGAGCCCAACGGGCATCTCTTTTTAAAGCCCAGAATAGAGAAAGAGGAAAATATCACCATTCTCTCACCAATAGGGGTTAGCGATGAGAAGTGCACTAAATGCGGAAAATGCGCCGAGGCTTGTACTTATAATGCCATTGCTGTTGCCCGGGGTAAAGTTTTATTCTTCCCTGAACTATGCCATGTGTGCGGGGCCTGCGAGATCGTTTGTCCGGCCGGGGCCATTATTACCGGAGAGAAAAAGATCGGTGTTATCAAGCATGGTAAAAGCAGGGGCGCAGTAGATTTTCACTACGCCCTGCTGGAAACTGCGGAAGGCGGTATGTCGCCTCGTTTGATCAGAAAGGTGAAAGAATTTTCCGGAGAAGGGATTACTATTTATGACTCTCCTCCCGGCACAGCCTGTCCGGTAGTTGAAACTGTAAAAAATGTTGACCTGGTTGTTTTGGTTACTGATCCTACTCCATTTGGCGTGAATGATCTTAAACTGGCGGTGGAGATGTGTCGGAAAATCGGACAGGAGCCGGTGGTGCTGGTCAACCGCGCGGAATATCTGGATGATGAGCTGAAAAAATATTGTGCCCAGGCCCGGCTTGAAATAATTGGCGAAATTCCAGACGACCGAAAAATAGCAGAGGTTTATTCTGTGGGAGATATAGTTATTGATAAGCTTCCCCAATACGCGCGGCTTTTTAAGGGCCTGGCAGAAAGGATATTGGAATGGGTGAAAAAAAACAAAAAGAGATAGTAGTTATCAGCGGCAAGGGGGGAACCGGAAAAACCTCGCTCACCGCTTGTTTTGCGGCTCTGGCAAAAAGATCGGTTATTTCCGACCTGGATGTTGACGCGGCTGATCTGCATCTGGTTTTAGGCCCAAAGATCAAGGAGCGGGGAGATTTCAGCGGCGGAGTGGTTGCGGAGATAGACCAGGATAAGTGTACTCAGTGTGGTAAGTGTAAAGAGGCCTGTCATTTTGCGGCAATTGAGATCAAGGATGGCAGATATTATATTGATCCGGTGGCCTGTGAGGGGTGTGGGGTTTGCAAGCTGGTCTGCAAGGATTCAGCGGTAATAACCAAACCAGCCATTAATGGCGAATGGTATGTTTCTGAGACCAGGTTCGGTCCTATGGCGCATGCCAAGCTTGGTATTGCCGAAGAGAATTCCGGCCGTCTGGTTACTTTAGTCAGGCAAAAGGCTGCCGCGCTGGTTTCGGAGGGATTAAACAAGATCATTGCTGATGGGGCGCCCGGGACCGGATGTCCGGTAATCGCTTCGCTTACCGGGGTTGATTACGCTCTGGTTGTCACGGAGCCCACAGTTTCGGGAATACATGACCTTAAAAGAATCCTTGATGTTACGCGGCATTTTGGGGTGAAGAGCGGGGTAGTTGTAAATAAACACGATCTTAACCGGGAGATCACGGAGCAGATCAAGTCCTTGACCGGGGAGTATCAATTCAATTTTTTGGGTGTTATTCCTTATGATAAAAATGTGACCCTGGCCCAAATGAAAAAGCAATCATTAATTGAGTACGGCCAGGGCAAGGCGCTGGAAAATATTAAGCAGATCTGGGCAAAACTTTGCTCGGAGGTTTTTGGGGTATAGTAAATATGCCTATAAATTTTAAACTTAAGCAAATCGGGTTAATACGGACGCCGTATATTGACAAAGCGCCTTACCAACCCATAGATGAGGATAAAGGAGATTTCCGTATTGTGCTTGACGGCAAATATACAGGGGGGCTTTTTGCCCTCGACAGTTTCAGCTATATCTACGTGATATATTATATTGATCGTCTTAGACGCAGGCCTTCTATGGTTGTAAGTCCTTCATGGACTCCGGGTACAAAGGTGGGTTTGTTTGCAAGCAGATCTCCGGTCCGCCCAAATCCTTTAGGTATTAGCATTGTCCGCGTAAAAAAGATAGTTAAGAATGAAATATTCACTTCAGGGTTAGACGTGTTTGATAATACGCCTCTCTTAGATGTCAAGCCTTACGTGAAAGACCTGGACTCTAAAAATGACGCTAACTATGGATGGATTAGTGGTTTAGGAAGCGATCGAGAACATTTACTTTTGCATATTAAAGGTATTCCGCATGAATATTAAGGCAATAAAAGCACAAGGGGGCGAAAGAAAGTGAAGGAAGACGAGTTAACAAAAGAGCTCGATAATGCGATAGACACCTCTGATGTGGAGGTGAAATGGGTTTCAGACCCGAAAGGGTATTTTACTATAAAAAAATTTCCATCACGCAATAAAGTTTTTGTGAGATATTATGATCCAAAAAATAATCTCAAATACACCTTTGGAGGCGTAAGCACTCCCCAGATAATTCAGGAGATTGTGGGGAGGGGATTGGTCTCCAGGCTGGACCATGCGGCTTATCTGGGGAAGGAAATAGAAAAGGCGCTAATTGCGCTTAAGAATGATCTCCTTTACGTCCAGGATAGGGGATTGTCATTGATAAAAGGGGAGCATAAAGGATGATTAAAGTTAAGAAAAAAGATGCAGCGATCTTTTCGGTAATCGTGGATGAGGGAAATTCCAAAACAGAACACGATGTGGAGCTGGATAATGAATATTACCAAAAATTAACCGGAGGTAAAATAACCAAAGAAGAGCTGATAAAAAAATCTTTTGGGTTTCTGTTGGGAAAAGAGCCAAAAGAATCGATCCTTGAAAGTTTTAACTTAAAGGTTATTAAAAGATATTTTCCTGAATATGAGGGAGAAATAAGGAAATGGTAAAAGTTAAAAGTATTAGGCGCCCTTTTAAATTTTGTCCTTTATGTAAGGGGTCTCTCCGTCAGGTCAAAATAGACGGCCGGAAAAGGCAGTCTTGTCCGAAGTGTGGCTGGATAAATTATGAAAATCCTGTGCCAGTAGTGGCTTGCGCAGCAATAAATAAAAAGGGAGAAGTACTCATAACCAAAAGAAACCTTGAGCCTGGAAAGGGTAAGTGGGCTTTACCCGGAGGGTTTGTTGAATGGGATGAGGCTTCTGAAGACGCCTGTTTGAGGGAACTAAAAGAGGAAACAGGGATAGACGGAGAAATTAAAAGGCTGATAGGGGTTTATGTTCAAAGAACCGCAAAATACGGAAGTCTCCTGGTAATTGGCTACATAGTTGGTGTGTTGCATGAGAATATTACTGTAAATAGCGAGTTGAAAGAGGCAAGATTCGTAAGCCAGAGGGATATTCCTTATATTCCTTTTTTAAGTCACAGAAAGATGCTCGAGGGGGTGAAGTAATGCCGATTTATGAATTTAAGTGTAAAGATTGCGGGAAAGAGTTTGAGGTAAAACTGCCCATGTCAAAATCAGGAGAGAAACAAAACTGTCCTCTATGTGAGAGTGGTAATACTACCCGAAGTTTTAGCGCTGTTTCGGTTATGAATTCCAGTACTTCGGATTCAGGAAGTTTTCCTTCTTGTCCCACAGGGACATGTGGATTGCAGTAATATAAAGATGGAGGGAAAACATGGTTAAGATTATAAAAGAAGAATGCATTGGTTGTGGTGTCTGTATGCCAGCCTGTCCTGTTCATGCTATAAGGATGATAGATGATAAGGTAGAAATTGATAGGGGAAGAGGTCCAGGCAGAGGGCCTGGGAGAGGGATGGTATGAGACTTGGATTTTGTGAGGATGTAGTGCAATTGGAAGAGTAAGGGTGTATCATTATAAATTAATATATGGGTGTCTTGCCCGTGGATTTTTTAAGGGAGTTTAAATAATGGATTTGGAAGTAAGGGGTTTTGTCGAATCGTCTTTTCTCGATTGGGATGGGAAGATCGTTTCAACTTTATACGTTGCGGGGTGCAACTTTCGCTGCCCGTTTTGCCATAACTCCGGATTAGTAGAAAAACCCCAGGATTATGAAGTTATTCCGCTGGAAAAGATCGAGGAATTTATGCTCGAACGTAAAGATTTTTTGGATGGGATCTGTCTGACCGGGGGGGAGCCGTGCATGCACAAGAAACGGGGGCTGTTTGAATTTTTGCGGCATATCAGGGAGCTCGGATTCCAGGTCAAGTTTGACAGCAATGGCACCGACCCGGAGTGCCTGAAGGATGTGATCGACCAAAAGCTGGCCGACTATATTGCGATGGACATCAAGGGTCCTCTGGACGAAAGGTATGATAAGCTCTCCGGGGTAAAGACAGATCTAAGCAAGATCGAGCAGAGCATTAAGATCATCAGGGAAAGCGGTGTTCCTTATGAGTTTCGCACCACGGTGGTGCCGACCCTGATCGACACCAAAGATATTGAAGATATTGCAAAGTACATTGCCGGCGCCGAAAAATTTGTTTTCCAGCAGTTTGTGGCGGAGCATACCTGGGATGAATCGCTTCGATCGATCAAACCTTATCTTCGTGAAAAACTCGATGAGATGGTAGAGGCTGCCAGGCCTTATGTGGCAAACACTCTGATCAGGGGAGCATAAGAAAGGGGAAAGATATGAACAAGGAAAAATTTGACATAGTTGTGGTTGGCGGGGGACCGGCGGGAATAATTAGCGCGGTTACGGCGAGGCGGTATTACCCGGACAAAAAAATAATCCTGATAAAAAGTGTCGGAAAAGGGGTGATCCCCTGCGGGATCCCTTATATGTTCGCGACTTTAGAAAAGCCTGAGGAAAACGCTTTAGGGAATGCTCCTCTAGAAAAGAATGACATACCGGTGATGGTAGATGAAGTGGTTAAGATTGACCGCAAGGGGAAATCGATCCGTACTAAAGATGGCCAAGAAATGACTTACCAAAAATTGATCCTGGCGGTTGGCTCGGACCCTGTTATCCCTCCAATAAAAGGATTGGATAAAAAAGGTGTATATCCCATATACAAGGACTTGGGATACCTGAAAGGCCTAAAAGAAGATATTTCTCGGACTAAAAATGTTCTTATAATTGGCGGAGGATTTATCGGTATCGAGTTTGCCGATGAATTGTCAAAGATCAAAGGCCTGAAAGTATTTTTGGTCGAGCTGTTCCCTCACCTTCTTATGAATTCTTTTGACCCTGAGTTTGGAGAAATGGTCGAACAAAAACTTAAGGCCAAGGGGGTTAACCTGCTGTTTGGCAAAAAAGTGGAAGAAATTTTGGGGGAAAATAAGGTTTCTGAAGTATGCTTGTCTGATAAAACCTGTATTCCGGCAGATATGGTTATTTTAGGCATTGGGGCAGTGCCCAATACAAAGTTGGCACAGGACGCCGGCTTAGATTTAGGACGGGGAAAGGGAATCTGGGCAGATGAGTATATGCGCACTCCGGATCCGGACGTTTTTGCCGTTGGCGACTGTGTTGGCAAGAGAGATTTCTTTACCCGCAAGAATTTGCCGGTAATGCTTGCCTCCACCGCAACCGCGGAGGCCAGAGTGGCAGGCTCGAATTTATATCAGTTAAAAGTGGTTAGGGAGAATAAAGGGACGATTGCCATATATTCTACCTATGTGGATGGCCTTGTCCTGGGTTCAGCCGGCTTGACTGAAGCCAGCGCAAAAAAGGAAAATTTTGAAGTTGTGGTAGGCAAGGGTGAGGTTCCAGATAAACATCCGGCTAGTTTGCCGGGAACGAAAAAAATAAAACTCAAACTCATTTTCTCCAAACAATCCGGCATCATTTTGGGTGGTCAGGTGGCGGGGGGGATTTCTGCCGGTGAAATTATTAATATTATCGGGTTAGCGATCCAGCAGCGGGTATCCGCCACCGAACTGGAAACACTGCAGATGGCGACCCATCCTCATCTTACCGCTCCACCAACCATGTATCCTTTGGTATTAGCGGCGCAGGATGCGGCGGGTAAAATATAATGAAATATGTTTATGGCCCAGTACCCAGTTGGCGGTTAGGAAGATCTTTGGGCGTTGATCTGATTTCCGGCGAGAAGAGCTGTACCTTTGATTGCAACTACTGCCAGTTGGGAAAAACAGTAAGGCACATAATAAAACGCGGGATATTTGTGCCGACTTCAGAGATCATTAAAGAGTTGGAGGGCCTTCCCAGGCTTGAGATCGATTACATTACTTTATCAGGGACCGGGGAGCCGACGCTGGCTGCTAATCTTGGGGAAGTGGTCTCGGAAATTAAGAAAAGATTTAATGTTCGGGTGGCGGCATTAACCAATTCGTCCCTTCTGCATGATCCGAAGGTAAGGAAGGACTTGGGACAGGCCGATCTGGTGGTGGCCAAACTGGACGCGCCGAATGAAGAAGTTTTTAATACGGTAAATAAGCCGACGAATGGATTTACTTTGCGTATGGTTGTTGAAGGGATAAAAAAGTTTAATCAGGAATACCCCCGCAAACTGGCTTTACAAATCATGTTTGTGCCGCAGAACAAAGATTATGCCCGTGACCTGGCGGAGCTGGCAAAAGGGATCGGCACTGTTGAGGTGCAGATCAATACTCCGCTGCGTCCCTGCCCAATCAAGCCCTTGCCGCCTGAAGAGTTATCGAAATTAAAGGAACTCTTTAAACCGCTTAAGGTCTATTCGGTTTACGACGTTAAACGGCCGGAAACCAGGCCTATGGATGAAAACGAAACAAAAAAACGCAGGCCGGGGACTTAATGGATAAATTCGATGTAGTTATTATTGGCGGCGGCCCGGCTGGATTATCCCTGGGTTCCTCCATTTGTAAATATTATAAGGATAAAAGCGTATTGCTTATAAGGGAAAGCGAGAAATGTTCTTTTAGAAGATGGCCGGAGGATCGAGACAGATTTGGTGATTTTGGCTTTAGGATATCGCCCCAACAGCGAGCTTGCCCAGAAAGCGGGATTAAAAGTGAACAGATTTGGCGCGATCAGGGTTGATACCTATATGAGAACCGAAGACAAGAACATTTTTGCAATAGGAGATTGTGCCCAAAAGATAGATTTTATTACCAGACGAAGTTCTCAAGTGATGCTGGCTTCCATTGCAGGGGCTGAATCAAGGGTGGTGGCCTCAAATATATTTTCCGTAAAAACTATGAGGCATAACCTGGGGACGATCGGTATTTTTTCTACGGTAATAAGCGAAGAAACTTTTGCGGCTGCCGGCATGTCGGAGGGGCAGGCAAAAGAGCAGAATGTAAGTTTTGTGATCGGTGAGTTTAAAGGGTACGACAAGCATCCTTTGGCATTTAAAGGAACCAATCGAATCCATGTCAGACTGTTAATTACAGAGGAGTCCGCCAGTGTTATCGGCGCCGAGGTTTTGGGTGGGATTACCTGCGGGGAAATAATAAATACTATAGGGATCGCCATTCAGGCCAAACTGGATATTTATGAGCTATACAGTTACCAGGTAGGGACCCACCCCTTGCTTACCGGCGGGCCTACGGTTTATCCGTTCATGAAAGCTCTTGAGGATTCCATTGCTAAATTAAGAAAAAAAATAAAAGAAAGAGAGGACTAATTAAAATGGAAAAAATAATAAAAAGGAATGGAAGAAAGGTTGCTTTTGATCAGGAGAGGATTACCAAGGCTGTTGCAAAAGCCATAGCCGCGGTGGGGGATGAAAACCAAGCTCTTGCAACTAGGCTCTCAGATAAGGTAGTACAGATTATTGATAAAGAGTTTGTCTCAAATATCCCGTCGGTGGAGCAGATTCAGGATGTTGTTGAAAGAGTGCTTATGGCTAACGGTCATGTCAAGGTTGCCAAAGCCTATATTCTTTACCGCAGACAACGGCATGAGATGAGAAGATTGAAGTCCACTTTTGTTGAGGTCGAATCCATGGTTGATGATTACCTGTATCAGAAGGATTGGAGAGTTAGAGAGAACAGCAACATGCCATTTTCCTACTCCGGGATGATGATGCATATTTCAGGATCGATAATGGCTAATTATACGTTGGATAAGATCTATCCGACCGAAGTAGCTGATGCTCATCGCAATGGTGACTTTCATATTCATGACCTCTCTTTGGGAATTATCGGTTATTGTTCTGGTTGGTCGCTAAAACAGCTTTTTATGGAAGGCTTTAACGGAGTGGCGGACAAGGTAGAGTCTTTGCCGCCCAAGCATCTGGATACGGCCCTTCTCCAGATGGTTAACTTTTTAGGCACGCTGCAAGGTGAATGGGCGGGCGCCCAGGCCTTTAATTCTGTGGATACCTATCTGGCGCCTTTTGTAAGAAAGGACAAGCTTTCCTACGATCAGGTTAAGCAACAGATCCAAAAATTTGTTTTTAATTTAAATATTGCCAGCCGATGGGGAGGGCAGGCCCCTTTTACCAATGTTACTTTTGATTGGGTGGTGCCAAGTGATATGGCGGATGATCCGGTGATCATTGGAGGGAAACTTCAGAGTTCCAGTTATAAGGAATATCAAGACGAGATGGATATAATAAATCGGGCGTTTATTGAGGTAATGACTGAAGGGGATAAAAACGGACGGCCTTTTACATTTCCTGTTCCTACCTACAATATTACCAAAGAATTTGACTGGGATAGCCCCAACGCAAAATTGCTTTTTGATATGACGGCTAAATATGGATTGCCCTATTTCCAGAACTTTATTAACAGTCCTTTGGACCCCAGTGACGTTCGCTCAATGTGCTGCCGGCTCAGGCTTGATCTAAGGGAGCTCCGGCGCAATACTACCGGCGGCCTTTTCGGTTCCGGAGATTCTACCGGTTCCATTGGTGTGGTGACCATTAACCTTCCCCGTATTGGTTATCAGGCTAAAAGCGAGAAGGAATTTATGGAGCGCTTGTCCCACCTTATGGAATTAGCCAAGGTCTCCCTGGAAATAAAAAGGGAAGTTGTCAGCAAAAATATGGAAGACGGGCTTGTTCCTTTTACCAAAAGATATCTTGGAACGATCAGAAACCATTTTTCTACTATCGGGCTGGTGGGGATGAACGAAGCTCTTCTGAACTTTATGGGCAAGGATATCATCTCCCCGGAAGGGAAAGAATTTGCCGCCAAAATACTTAAATTCATGCTTGCCAAACTCCAGGATTTCCAGGAAGAGACCGGAGCCATATTTAATCTG
Organism: Candidatus Margulisiibacteriota bacterium; assembly: GCA_034723395.1. Taxonomy (GTDB): domain Bacteria; phylum Margulisbacteria; class WOR-1; order O2-12-FULL-45-9; family O2-12-FULL-45-9; genus JAYEOW01. Next base: position 35,001 of record JAYEOW010000006.1, on the reverse strand, counting down.
GAAGCTACCCCGGCGGAAGGGACAACTTACAGGCTGGCAAAAATGGACAAGAGAAAATATCCTGATATTATTACGTCTGGCGAGGAAGCTCCATATTATACGAATTCAACCCATCTTCCGGTCGGGAATTCTTTAGGGGTGCTTTTGGCGCTTGAGCACCAAAATAAGCTGCAAACCCTTTATACTGGAGGGACAGTTTTTCATATTTATTTGGGAGAGAGGATGCCTACCGCTGAATCTACGAAGAACTTTATAAAAAAGGTGGCCTATAATACCAATTTGCCGTATTTTACCTTGACCCCCACTTATAGTATTTGTTCCGAGCATGGTTACATAAAGGGGGAACATTTTGCCTGTCCCGCTTGTGGATTGCCGACGGAGGTTTATACCCGGGTGGTGGGTTATTTTCGTTCGGTTAAGAACTGGAATGAAGGAAAACAGGAGGAGTATAAGGAAAGAACTGAATACAAAACAGAGGCTGTTGAAATTGGGACGGCGGAGGCAAAGAAACGGGTTTTGGTTTAATCCTTTTGGATAAACTAGATGATTAAGCAGAGGTAAGTGATGTTAAAGAGAATAGTTAAAGAGCTGGAAAGGCACGCACCGTTTACGACTTTTGGCGCATTGACAGGGATAGTAGTCATGCTGCTTTTTTACCGCCTGCCCGAGGGGTTGTCTTTCCAGGTTTTCTATGTGCTGCATCCCCTGCATGTTGTCTTAAGCGCTTTAGTTACAGCTTCCATGTACGAACATTACAAGTGCGGCATTTTAAAGGTAAAATGCAACCTTTTAACCCTGCTGGCGATCGGCTATGTGGGTTCTATTGGAATTGCTACTTTGAGCGATTCCCTGATCCCTTATTTGGGAGAGGTCTTGCTTAACCTGCCTAACCGGGAAATCCATATCGGATTTATCGAGCATTGGTGGATTGTTAACCCGGCGGCGCTTCTGGGAGTGGCGATCGCTTACTACCGGCCCAGGACAAAATTCCCCCATGCCGGACATGTCTTGTTAAGCACCTGGGCATCGCTTTTCCATATTATTATGGCTTTAGGAGGGACCATTAATTGGTTCTTAAGCATGGTTATATTTTTCTTTTTATTCCTGGCGGTTTGGGTCCCCTGTTGTGTGAGCGATATCGTATTTCCACTTTTATTTGTGGGGGAGCATGATCATGAAGCCGAGTGCTGCAGACATTGATCGGGCGAGACAAATATTAGAGCTGGGAGAAAAAGCTTCTCTAAAAGAGATCAAGGCGATTTACCGCAGATTGAGCAAGCAATGGCATCCCGATAAGTGCAGTAAGAAAGATAAAAAAGAGTGCCACGATAAAATGAAAGAGATAAATTGGGCGAACAAGGTTATCATGAAGTATATTGATGCTTATAATTACTCCTTTGCCGAGGAAAAAGTTTCAGAGGATAGCCCCGAAGCCCGCTGGAAGAAGCAGTTTGGGAAGGACCCGCTCTGGGGGCCGGGATGGGGGTAGAATTTAGGCCGAATAAATATGAAGCGTGGTATAAAACACCCAAGGGGAGATTTGTTGATACTTTAGAAAAAAAGGTTATTGCCGATCTTTGCCGGATACGCGGAGGAGATAAAGTTCTAGAGATCGGCTGTGGGACCGGACACTTCTCAACTTATTTCAAGGAGCTTGGGGCGGAAGTAGTCGGCCTGGATACTTCCCCTGAAATGCTCCAGGTGGCAAAAGATTTGCGCGGAGAGCTGAAAATTGATCTTAGTAGGGGTGATGCTTACCATCTCCCTTTTGCCGACAATTCCTTTGACCTGGTAGCGATGATCACAACCCTTGAATTTATCCCTTCTCCCAAAAAGGCGTTGGATGAGGCTTTTCGAGTAAGTAAAGGAAAAGTTTTCCTGGGGATCCTAAATCGAAACAGCCTGTTGGCCTGGAAGAGAAAGAGAAGCGGGAAAAAAGTCTGGCAGGAAGCGCATTTTTATAGCTTGAAGGAAGTAAGGGAAATTTTGGGAAAAGATAAACAGATAAAATGGAAGAGTGTAGTTCACCTGCCTCTGGTAAATAGTGATTTTGCCTTTAATATGAGATTAAGCTTGGAAAACTGGTTAAGCAGATTGAGGCTGCTGTTCGGCGCATTTATTGGAGTTTTGGCCGAATGAAAACATATTTAGATTGTATTCCCTGTTTTTTCAGGCAGGCGCTGGATGCGGCCAGGATGGCCGGGGCAGATGAAACTGTCCAAAAAAAAGTTTTGGATGAGCTTGCCAGGCTTGTCCCCGGTCTAGCTCTTGAAGCGAGTCCGCCGGAGATCGGAAGGGAGATATATGCGCTGGTCGCAAAGATCAGCGGGGAGAAGGACCCATTTCTGAAAGTGAAGAAGAAAAGCAATGAGCTGGCGCTGGGCTTCTATCCCAAATTGAAGAAGAGAGTTAAAGGTTCGAGCGATCCGCTTCTGACCGCGGTGGAGCTGGCGATCGCCGGAAATATTATAGATTACGGAGTTAAGAATTCCCTGGACATAGAAAAAGAGACGGCAAAGATTTTTTCTGAGGATGAGGAAATAGAAAAGGCCGAGTCGAAATCGGTTTTTGACTACCTTAGTTTCGGGAAAGCGGCGAAGAGCAACCCTTCCATACTTTACCTGGCGGATAACGCGGGGGAGGTTGTTTTCGATAGGGTCTTAATAGAAGAATTGTTCCGGATGGGAAAGAAGATCACCTATGTTGTGAAGGAAAGTCCGGTAATTAACGATGCCCTGAGGGAGGATGCGGTCGGATGCGGGATCGACAAGGTTGCCACGATTATTTCAAGCGGTTCCGATGCCCCGGGGACAGTCTTGAAATACTGCTCGCCGGAGTTTATTCAGATTTTTAATCAGGCAAAGATGATCATCAGTAAGGGGCAGGGGAATTTTGAAGCCCTTTCTGAAGAAAAAAATCCGATTTTTTTTCTGTTCAGGGCTAAGTGCCCGGTGGTGGCAAGGGATATTGGGGGCAGGTTGGGAGATGTCATATTAAAATGTAATTTGGGCGGGAAGAGAAAAAAGCGAAAATAACCTTATCCTGGAGATAGCCAGGCTTTAGGGTGATATCCGCTTATTTATCTATTATTTCAATAATTTTTCCCTCGATCACCGAAGCAATGACCATATAAATAGGTTTTTTTCTTCTTATTCATTTTTTTGTTTTCTTTACTGAATCAATGTTAAAGTTAAAACCGTTGCGATTGACACCAGAATGGACAAGATAAAACTTATAATATTTCTGGCAATGGCGAATCGTTCCCCGAGAATATGTATCTCAGCGGGGAGTTGGATGACGCCGACCGTCACCCATGCCACCATAAAGGCTGTCACTGCCAGAAGGCTTACCTGTTGTTTTAAAAGTTCGCCGCCTATCATATAGCTGACGATCGGATTTCCGGCAGAAATGCTCCCGGCTAAGGCACCGATTAAAGTATCTCGCCAAATGTTGCCTGTAAATATAGATAAAATAATCTCTTTCGAGATAAATGTTTGGAAGAGCCCCATAAGCAAAAGGACCCCCAGCAGCATCGGCAGGACTTCCGCAAAGCTTTTCGCCGCTTTATAAAAAGGGATAGCTATATTTTTCCTAGCCTTCATCTTTGTAATTCTAGCACCTCAATTTTACCTTTCAATCCGCGGGGACTTGGCAATAAACGATCGCCGGCACGCGACCGACAGTAAAATTACAAAAACATCACTGCCAGAATAAATGTTGTTGCAAGAGCTATAGCTGTTGGAGCCGCGAGTATTTTTAAAAGATCACTGAATTTTACTTTAAAATATGCGATGGAAACTGATACGCATGGGTGCACTGGCGAAATTACATATCCCGTAAAAATGCTAAAGTATGTTATCGCAAAAGCAAGCGGAGTGATTGTTCCGGTCCCGAACTTTGTAAAATAAATAGGTAAGATAATTGCCACAGGCGTCTGAACCCTTCCGGTTATAAATCCAAAAAGGGCCCCGATCCCAACTAAAAATACGGCTTTTGAGACCGGCAGAGTTGCGACTACTTTAGGGGCATCGGAAGCTTTGAATATATTCAGGAATAGAAACATGCCTATTATTATCAGCGCGAAGTCCCAGATCCTCATTTTTACCGCTATTTCTTTGATCCCCGCCAACCTGAATTTCCCAATGTATAGCACAAGCAAAAGACTGGAAGATACTCCAATTAAAAGGGGAATTTCTGGAGTGATTTGGCTGAATATGGTCATCAGGGTGAGGTGAACTAAAGGGGCTGCCAGGATTATGCTGAAAGGGGCAATGAGTTTTTTTGGATCAAATCGCTGTTTGAATGTATGATCGTTCTTGATTCCTTTAAGCAAAAAAATATAGCCCAGGCCCAGCATTAATATAAAGCCCGGGATAAGATAAAGTATCGCCAGATAAAGATCGAGACCGGCCATTTTGGTGGTGACAAGCAAGGCTCCTAGCGGATATATCAGTATAAAAACATGCCTGAACCAGACATTAAGGGCCGACTTGTTGTTGGCAGGGATATCTTTTCCGACTTTTTTTAACATGGGGGCGGAGAGAAGCGCCCCTCCGGGCATGGGAAGTAACCCAAGTAGGGCTGGCGAAAATGCCAGGAAGGTTCTCTTTTTCAGCCTTAGATTTTCTGTCAGATCATCCATTAACCCTGATATTTCCAGAGCCCCGCCAATTAAGGGGATCAATCCCACTGCCAGCGCCAGGAGAAAAACAGAAATATCCGAGAGCGTACTTAATATTTCAAAGCAAAGTTGTGAAAGGGGCAGAGTAAACAGCCCTAAAACAATCGCTGCCAGGGTCAGGCCCAGCCACACACTTTTGCGGGCTGCCACCATCAGCAGCACTATTGATAATAAAAATCCAAACCAGATCATTACTTCTTTCCTGTGTTGAGGTATAATTGTAGCATATGAATGTCGGCTACGCATTTTTGCTCTCCGCTTTAAAAGGGTTATCAACTACTATTGGTAGCGTTTTGGGCATTCTTGTTAAGAAGCCCGGGCCGCGCTTTATGGCCCTTTCCCTCGGCGCTTCTTTCGCGCCTAAACCTATCTGTTTTGATCCGGAAAAGATTGTTAATCTGGCGGCGCCGGCAATTATCATAATAATGAGGTAAACGTGATGGTTAAGATAGCAAAAGATCTAACACAATTAGTTGGTAAGACACCGCTAGTAAAGCTAAATAAGTTTACGGACGGGTTGGGAGCGACCATTGTTGCAAAACTAGAAAGCTCTAATCCTGGCAGCTCAATTAAAGACAGGATTGCCGTCGCTATGGTCGAAGCGGCCGAAAAAAGCGGGAAACTAAGAAAAGGGTCGGTGATTATTGAGCCGACATCGGGCAATACCGGGATTGCTCTCGCATGGGTGGCAGCAGTAAAAGGGTATCGGCTAATTCTAACTATGCCCGATACAATGAGTATCGAACGCCGAAGCTTGTTGAGTTTTTTAGGCGCCGAATTAGTATTGACCGAAGGACAAAAGGGGATGAAGGGGGCGATCGATAGGGCGGCTGAACTGGCCAGAGAGGTTAGGAACTCTTTTGTTCCCCAGCAGTTTACGAACAAAGCGAATCCGGATGCCCACCGCAAAACTACCGCCGAAGAGATCTGGAATGATACGGATGGTAAGATTGATATCCTGGTTGCAGGAATCGGGACGGGTGGTACAATAACTGGAACAGGCGAAGTACTAAAAAAGAAGAAGATTGATATTAGGGTTGTTGCCGTAGAGCCTGCTGGTTCACCAGTCCTATCCGGCGGGCAGCCTGGTCCGCACAAGATCCAGGGGATTGGAGCGGGATTTATTCCAGAAGTATTGGATAGCGGGGTTTATGATGAAGTGATCAAGATCAGTAACGATGAGGCCTTTGAGAATTCAAAAGCGGTTGCCAGATCAGACGGATTAATGGTCGGGATTTCAAGCGGTGCGGCGCTGGCGGCGGCAAAAAATATGGCTGGCAGGCCTGCGAACAGAGGAAAACTCATCGTTGTAATATTACCGGATACCGCAGAGAGATATATTAGCACAGGATTATTCGAGGAGGGAGAATAAAATGAAAGACGAAACTATACTACTACACGGAGGATATACACCAGATCCGACAACCGGGTCGAGGGCGGTCCCGATCTATCAAACCACATCTTATACCTTTAAGGATACCGAACATGCGGCAAACCTGTTTGCCTTAAAAGAGTTCGGGAATATCTACACCCGGCTAATGAACCCGACCACCGATGTGTTTGAAAAGAGGATGGCGGCGCTGGATGGGGGGGTGGGGGCGTTGGCGGTTGCTTCCGGGCAGTCGGCGATCACTCTTGCGATCTTAAATATCGCTAAACAAGGAGATGAGATCGTTTCGGCAGACAATCTTTACGGAGGAACTTATACTTTATTCAGTAATACGTTATCAAAATTCGGGATCAAGGTTGTTTTTGTCGATTCATCGAAGCCGGACAACTTTGAGAAAGCAATCACCAGCAAGACCAAGGCGATCTATGCCGAAGGGATTGGTAATCCAAAACTAAACGTAACCGATCTGGAAAAGGTGTCAAAGGTTGCTCACGATGCCGGGATTCCATTTATCTTGGATAATACGGTAACTCCGTATCTGATTAAACCGTTCGATCACGGAGTGGACATTGCGGTCTATTCGGCGACAAAGTTCATCGGCGGCCACGGGACTTCGATCGGAGGAATTATTGTCGATTCGGGGAGGTTCGACTGGACCAACGGGAAATTCCCGCTGATCGCCGATCCCGATCCGAGTTACCACGGATTAAATTTTGTTAAAGCTTTAGGAAAATTGGCATATATTGTTAAGGCGCGGGTTACCCTTTTAAGGGACCTGGGGCCGGCGGTATCACCTTTTAACTCGTTCCTTTTTGTTCAAGGGCTTGAAACCCTGCACTTGAGGATTGTCAGGCATTCTGATAACGCCCTGAAGGTTGCGGAATACCTTGAGAAACACCCTAAAGTTTCGTGGGTAAACTACCCCGGCCTAAAATCGAGCCCGGAGAAGAAACTGGCCGATAAATATCTAAAACGCGGAGCAGGAGCGATTGTCGGATTTGGAATAAAAGGCGGCTTAAAGGCAGGGAAGAAGTTTATTAATAGTGTCAAGCTTCTCTCGCATCTGGCGAATATCGGAGATTCCAAGTCGCTGGTGATCCATCCGGCCTCTACCACTCACCAGCAGCTTTCGGATAAAGAGCAGGAAGCTGCCGGAGTTACCAAAGATTACGTCCGACTTTCGGTTGGCATAGAGAATGTAGATGATATAATAGCGGACATAGATCAGGCTTTAGCCAAAGTTTAGGAGTGATTCCAGTCGATAAGATAGAGCTGAAAAATTTTAAACTCGAGAGCGGCGAGGAATTAGAGCAGGTTACCCTTGCTTATGAGACCTACGGGGATCTTAACCGGGCAAAGAGCAATGTGGTTCTGGTTTTTCATGCCCTTTCGGGTGACGCAAATGTCGTGGAGTGGTGGGGGAATATAGTCGGCTCCGGGAAAGCCTTTGATACCGACAAGTATTTTGTCCTTTGTATTAATGCTTTGGGTGGCTGTCAGGGATCGACCGGTCCAGCCTCGATCGATCCAAAAACAAAAACCCCTTATGGGTTAAAATTCCCTCAAATTACGATCAAAGATATGGTTAATGCCCAAGTTAAGGTTTTAGATGAGCTGAAAATTGATTCTGTGCTGGTTGCGACGGGCGGGTCGATGGGGGGGATGATGTCTCTGCAATTTGCGGTTAGTTATCCCGATCGGGTACGGAATGTTATTCCGATCGCAACCTCGGCCAGGACCTCAGCGCAAAACATAGCGTTCAATGAGGTTGGGCGCCGGGCAATCGTCCATGATCCAAACTGGAATAAAGGGGACTACTATGATAAAACCCCTCCGAATGACGGGCTGAGCATTGCCCGGATGGTCGGCCATATTACTTATTTGAGTGATAAATCGATGGCCAGGAAATTTGGCAGGAAAGTGCGAGAGGGTAAGGATTTCGAAGTTAAATTTACCGGGCCCCAATTTGAAGTCGAGAGCTATCTCCAATATAAAGGAGGGCGTTTTACCGAGCGATTTGATGCCAATACTTATCTTTATATCTCTAAAGCGATCGACCTCTTCGACCTATCCGATGAGGGAAATGGTTCCTTGGCCAAAGCGTTAAATAAATGTAAAAGCCGGTTCCTGGTGATCTATTTCAAGTCGGATTGGCTCTTTCCGGAGTATCAATGTCTGGAAATCGTTGACGCGCTTAAGGATAACTTTAAAAATGTATCATACCGGGTGATCGAGTCGACTTACGGGCACGATGCCTTTCTTTTGGAGACCGAAGGGATGACCAAGGCAATTACTAGTTTTTTAGAAGGTGCGAAATAAATGGGATACCGAAAGGTCTTAAGGCCGGACCATAAGATAATCGAAAATTTCATTACTGAGGGGGCGAGCGTACTTGACCTTGGCTGCGGTGATGGGAATTTATTGTCTTCACTGATCAAAGATAAACAGGTTAAGGGAGCGGGGGTTGATAAATATTCTGAGGGGTTAAATGAGTGCATGAAGAAAGGGCTTTCGGTGATGCAGCTCGACCTAAACCGGGGGCTTGCCAGTTTTCAGGATAAATCGTTTGATTTTGTGGTCTTAAATATGACCCTTCAGGCGATGTACGATACTCTGCTGGTGATCAAAGAGATGGTCAGGGTGGGGAAGAAGGCTATCGTTGGTTTTCCCAACTTCGGGCATTGGAAGCTGGTCTTGAGCTTGCTGTTTAAGGAGCGGATGCCAAAAACAAAGACGCTGCCGTATGAGTGGTATAACACACCGAATATCCGGCTGATGACCATCAAGGATTTTAAAATCCTTTGTCGTGAAAATAACATTAACATGTTGGAACAGATTTTCCTGGGGGAGAATGGGAGGACGATTTCCGGGCGATTCACCAGTTGGCGGGCGGCGGAGGGTGTTTTCCTTCTCGAAGGGTAGTTTTTCTGGTATAATATCCCCTGAGGTGATTCTTTATGAGATCTCAAGTATTGGTAAAGGTACGGGATAGGGACTTTCTTTTAAATAAAAGGATCGGTATGTTGATCGGGGTGATTAGCTTTATTGCCTTGACCGCCGCTGGAGCTTATATTCGTATCCCACTCCCTTTTAGTCCAGTGCCGATTACTTTACAAACTTTCTTTGTCCTCTTGGCTGGAGCGATGCTTGGCAGGAAGCTTGGAGCATTAAGTCAGAGCGGATACTTAATGGTTGGGATCTTTGGTCTTCCGGTGTTTACCGGTGGTCTTTATGGGATCGCGAGATTAATGGGGCCAACTGGAGGGTATCTGATCGGATTTATCCTGGCCGCTTTTGTTATCGGACAAATACTGGGGAGAGATGAGGAAGCGAGTTTTGTTAAGATATCCGGAGCGATGCTCCTCGGATCTCTTATATTATTTACTTTAGGTGCGATCCAGCTCGCCTTGGTCTTGCATATAGCTATGCCTAACGCGATTGCTCTGGGAGTCCTGCCGTTTATACCCGGGGATATCGTTAAATTATTTGCCGCAGCCACAATCTACCAGACTATTCAGAAACCAGCTCGACAGCTATTTCGTAACTAATAAATAACGCAAGTTTTACCACTTAGTTTCCGATAGTATAAGTAAGAGATTACCTATGAGAGTAACAACATTCATACTCATAATATTGCTATTTGCGCTGACTACGATTGCTTCTTCAGCCCGCCATTTAGGTTATAAAGTGGCATATAGTGGGATCACGGTGGCTACTGCATATAACTCAATGGAGTGGCAGTGTGACAGCACCCCCTGGATAACCGCTTCTGGTACCCGCTGCAGAGAAGGTGTTATAGCGACCAATGCTCTTCCCTTTGGGACCAAGGTTTTGATCGAAGGTTTTGGCGATCAGGTGTTTGTGGTTGAAGATCGTATGAACCGCAGGTATAAAAAACGGATCGACATTTGGATGCGCGAATATAATGACGCGTTAAAGTTTGGTAAAAGAAAGATCAGATACTACGTCTTAAAGTCCTAACCCCCTTCCTTAGTTTCCTCTCATATAGTATTATTAATGGATGCTTTCTAAGTTAAATAACTATCTTTCTGATCTTAAAAAGGTGCTAATTGCCTTCTCTGGCGGGGTAGACAGTACGTTCCTCCTTGCTGCAGCGATAAAAGCGGTCGGCAAAGAAAATATTCTTGCCGTCATCGCCGAATCCCCCACATATCCTTCTGATGAAGTGGCCCGGGCAGAAAAACTTTGCAAAGAATTCGGAGTAAGGTGTAAATTGATCCATACCGATGAATTCTCAGATGAGGATTTCGTAAAGAATCCCAAAGAGCGCTGTTACTATTGTAAAAAAGAGCTATTTTCCAGATTAAATGATATTGCTAAAGAGAACGGGATCGATCATGTGCTGGACGGATCGAATTTTGATGATAAATCCGATTACCGCCCCGGGACTCAGGCCAAGTGTGAACTTGGAGTAAAAAGTCCACTTCAAGGACTCGGTTTTACCAAACAGAAAATTCGTGACACTTCTAAAGAGTGGGGCCTTCCCACCTGGGATAAGCCATCTTATGCCTGTCTCGCCTCAAGAATTCCGTACGGGACCAGAATAACAAAAGATATATTAAAGCGGGTGGAGGAGGGGGAAAGATATCTTCGCTCGATCGGATTTAAACAGCTAAGAGTAAGGCACCACGATGCGATCGTCCGGATCGAACTGGAGGATCGGGTATTGGCTGCGGAGTTAATGGATGAGATCGCTGAAAAGTTTGAAAAGCTAGGATATACTTACGTAACTTTAGATCTCAAGGGGTATCGGACCGGGAGCATGAATGAATCCCTCACCCCGGATATTGGTTAAAGTTAAGTTAATCTTTAACTTCCCTCTCCCAAGAGGAGAGGGGCTGGATGGTATTCGATCTTAGAGCTACTCCCTCTCCCTCTGGGAGAGGGTTGTAAAGAATAAAATAACCATAAGTGACAACTTGGGTGAGGGCTGAGCGATGCTGTTAGTAGTTGACAAGAAAGGTCAACTATTATATAATCCTCCTATAATGAAACTTTCAACCCGTGGAAGATATGCAGTTTCGGCGATGTTTGACCTGGCATCGAATTGCGAAGATGTGCCGATCAGCGCTGCGATGATATCAAAAAGCCAACAGATCCCCTTATCTTACCTGGAGCAGATCCTTTTAAAGCTAAAAAAGGGTGGACTAGTTAAAACTACAAAAGGTCCTGCTGGCGGGTATAAATTGGCCAAACTGCCCAATAGGATTAGTATTGGAGATATTATCAAAGCAGCGGATGGCCCGATCATCTTGGCTGATTGTTTCCCTCATGGTTCCCGTTGTCCCAGGAGCGGAAGTTGTTCTACTAAATCGCTCTGGGCAAGCTTGAGCAATAAAGTAGCAAAGGTATTTGACTCGACTTCACTGGCCGATCTGTGCAAGGAGAAAAAACGATGAAAAGAATTTATTTGGACTATGCCGCGACCACGCCGGCCCATCCGGATGTAGTTTCGGCAATGCTGCCTTATTTTTCGGAAAAGTTCGGAAACCCGTCCGGTATTTATTCTTTTGGGAGAGAGGCAAAATCGGCGCTCGAAAAAGCACGGGAAAAGGTTGCCAAATTGATCAATGCGAAACCGGAAGAGATTGTTTTTACGTCTGGAGGGACCGAATCGGACAACTTTGCCCTACAGGGAGTAGCTTTTGCTAACGAGCATAAGGGGGATCATATCATTACCTCTTCGATCGAGCATCACGCTATTTTGGAATCCTGTAAATTTTTAGAGAAAAGAGGTTTTAAAATTACCCGTCTCCCGGTTGATAAATTCGGGGTAGTAAGTCCGGAAGATGTGAGGAGTGCGATCACCGATAAAACGATCCTGGTTTCGATCATGCATGCTAATAATGAGATTGGTACGATCCAGCCGATTGCTGAGATAGCTAAAATGATACGTGATATGAGAGATGAGAGACGTGATATATATTTCCACACCGATGCGGTACAGACGGTTGGAGAGATTGAAGTCGATGTTGATAAGTTGGGAGTTGACCTGCTTTCGCTCTCGGGACATAAGTTTTACGGTCCTAAGGGGGTTGGAGTCCTCTACATCAGAAAGGGGACTAAGCTGGTTCCGTTTCTTCGCGGAGGAGGGCAGGAGAATCGCCGTAGAGGATCAACCGAGAACGTTCCGTCGATCGTCGGGCTTGGTAAAGCGTGCGAACTGGCAAAGGATCAATTGCGGGAGAGGATCGAGCATCTACTCCCGTTAAGAGAGAAGTTAATTATGGGATTAAAGGAGCGGATACCGGAGATCGAGCTAAACGGCCATCCGGATATGCGCTTGCCAAAGAACGTAAACCTCTCGGTCAGATATATTGAAGGGGAGTCTATGCTTTTGAATTTGGATATGGAGGGGATTGCGGCCTCAACTGGATCAGCCTGCAGTTCCGGCTCGCTCGATGCATCGCATGTCCTTTTGGCCTGCGGATTGTTTCACGAAATAGCGCACGGTTCGATCCGTTTTACAATAGGGCGTTTGACCACTGAAGCGGATATTGACCGTGTGTTAGAGGTCTTTCCCGGGATCGTGGAAAAACTTAGAAAAATGTCTCCATTAAGGGGGGGGAAATAAGATGTCTGGGCTATACAGCGATAAAGTAATGGACCATTTTCGGAACCCTCGGAATGTGGGGGAGATGGAAAATCCTGATGGGGTTGGCAGGATGGGGAACCCGGTCTGCGGTGATATTATGGAGATGTATATCCGGGTTAGGGATAACGTGATTACGGATGCAAAATTTAAAACTTTCGGCTGCGGAGCGGCGATCGCCACCAGCTCGATGATCACTGAGATGGTGATTGGGAAAACGATCGAGCAGGCGCTGGAGATAACCAATAAAACTGTAGTTGAGGCGTTAGACGGTCTCCCTCCGGCAAAGGTTCACTGCTCTGTTCTTGGGGAAGATGCGTTAAAGAGTGCGATCGATGATTATCTAAAGAAGATGAGGAGGGGGGAGCTGATGGGATGGAAGCCGAGAAATGAGGATGAATCAAATGGACATTAATCTTTTTTTTAAGACAATTTCTCATTATATAGTGGATATTGTTCCAGTCTTAGCTCTAGGTTTTTTGATCTCGGGGCTCATCCACGAATTTTTACCGGATGATTTTGTAAATAAATACCTGTCAAAAAGGACTTTTTTATCGGTCCTTTGGGCGGCGCTGGTAGGGACGATCCTGCCGGTTTGCTGTATCGGGTCGCTGCCGGTAGCGATCAGCTTCTATAAAAAAGGGGCGCGTTTGGGGCCGATCCTCGCTTTCCTGGTAGCAACTCCGGCAACTTCGATCACTGCCCTGTTATTGACCTATCGCCTTTTAGGATTAAAATTTACAATTTTTATCTTTTTTGCGGCAATTATAATTGGAGTGATCATGGGATTGATTGGCAATCTCTTTCCTGTCCCTCCTCAAAAACGGGAGGAGAGCCAGGTTTGCGAGCATTGCGGAGCAGAGGGGCACAGCCATAAAATCCATCCTTTGTTAGAAAGGATAAGATCGGTCTTTGTTTTTGCCTTCTGGGAAATGCCGAGAGATATTGGGAGAGAGATCCTGATCGGATTATTATTAGCTGCGTTTATAAGTTCGGTTGCTCCGATCGAGCGGGTGATCGCTCTTTATCTGGGGGGGGGTTATGGATATGTTTTTGCTCTCCCTTTCGGATTGCTAATGTATATGTGTTCAACCGGGACCGTGCCGCTAGTGCATGCGTTTGTAAATTCAGGAATGAATATTGGGGCGGGGATGGTCCTTTTGCTGGCCGGGCCGATTACAAGTTTCGGAACTTTGCTGGTGGTTAAAAAACAATTCGGGAACAGGATCGTGTGGACTTATCTAATCGTTATTTCAGCATTGTCCCTATTACTGGGCTATGGATTTTCGCTGATTTAAATGTATCCAAGAAACAAGAAAAAAATTGTTGTCGCAATGTCTGGCGGAGTAGATTCCTCTGTGGCCGCAGCCCTTTTAAAAGAGCAGGGGTATGATGTTATTGGAATAACCATGCGGCTGACAGAGCTAGATAAAGGAGCTGAAGCAAAAAAGATTGCGGATGGGCTGGATATTCCCCACCTTAGCGTTGATTTTAGGGATGTTTTTAAAAAGCAGGTTGTAGATGATTTTATCAAAGAATATAAACATGGGAGAACACCAAATCCTTGCATTAGATGCAACCAGTTTATTAAGTTTGATTATCTTCACCAGAAGGCGAAAGAGCTTGGAGCAGAATTTGTGGCTACTGGTCACTACGCCCGCATTTCACATATCACATCTCCCGTATCACAATTCAAATTATTAAAAGGGATCGATAAACGAAAAGATCAAGCCTACGTTCTCTATATGATGAACCAGGAGAGTTTAGCACATACTTTATACCCGTTGGGAGAGATGACAAAAGAAGAAGTTCGCGAGCTGGCGAAAAAGTTTGATCTCCCGGTGGCGGGGAAAAAGGAGAGCCAGGAGATCTGTTTTGTAGAGGACGACGATTACGGTCGATTTATAAAGGAGAATTGTCCGGAGGCGGTTAAGCCAGGACCGATTATGGATCAGGATGGAAATGTTCTCGGTCAGCACGACGGGATCGCTTTCTATACTTTGGGACAACGGAAGGGGATAGGTTCGCATAAAAGCCTCCCCAAATATGTGGTTGCACTCGACCGTAAAAATAATGCGGTAATTATTGGCGGTCAGGAAGATCTTTTGGCAAAAGAGCTGATCGCGGATAACGTTAGTTATATTTCGGGAAAGGCTCCCGATGAGCCTTTGAATATTAAGGCTAAGATAAGATATAATTCGTTAGAGGCTGAGGCTGTTTTGTATTCCCAGGAAGAGGAAAAGGTAAAGGTAGTGTTCAAGCGACCACAAAGAGCAATTACCCCCGGCCAATCGGTGGTTTTTTGTAAGGGGGATGACGTGTTGGGAGGAGGAATAATCAGCTGATATGTTTTACTTGAAAATTATTAAAGAATTAAATAAACATAAGGTTGAGTATCTAGTTGTTGGAGGAATAGCAACTAATTTATACGGAGTTTCTAGATTAACCCTTGATATCGATTTAATGGCGGATATAAAAAAAGAGAATTTTGATAGGATATTCACAGCGATGAAGGATTTGAAGTATAAAGTATATAAATCCTTAAAAGTTGACAAAATGGAATTTGTTAACGGTTGTGCGAAGCTCGAGGGTTGGAAAGGATCGACGATTATTTTTTATAATCCTAAGGATGAACTGGAAAGGGTTGACCTTTTCACGAAAAACCCGATAATTTTTGAAGAGGCATATAAAAAACGAGAAACAAGAATAGTAGAAGGAGTAAAGGTACCGTTAATAAGTTTTAATGATCTGTTGAAGATGAAAGAGATAGCAGGGAGAGAAAAGGACCCAAGAGATCTTGGTTATCTTAAGATGGCGAGGAGCGGGTATGGCAAAAAAAGAAAGGGATATAGATTAACCAAAGAAGATAAAGATTATTTAAAGTGGTGTAGTAAGCTTACTGACAGCCAGCGGCTGAAATGGCTGGAGGAGGCCAATCGTTTTATCTATAAAGCATGTTCCCCGAAGATATGGAAGATGCGAATGCTTTCAAGAGAAAGGGGTTGGTAATGCAAGATATTGCTGAGAAAATAAAGAAGCTAAAAAAGGAGCGGAATGCCGTAATCTTGGCCCATAATTATCAGATTGCTGAAGTCCAGGATATCGCCGATTACGTTGGAGATTCGCTCGGCCTCTCTATCCAAGCTTCGAAAACCGATGCGGATGTGATCGTTTTTTGCGGCGTCCATTTTATGGCTGAGACTGCGGCAATTATCTCTCCAGACAGAAAAGTGATCATGCCCGAAGTGCATGCCGGATGCCCAATGGCCGATATGATCACGATCGAAGGCTTGAGAAAAATTAAAAAAGAGAATCCAAAGGCAAAGGTTGTCTGTTATGTAAATTCTACAGCCGAAATAAAAGCAGAATCTGATATCTGCTGTACTTCTGCTAACGCGGTAAGCGTAGTTAATTCTTTAAAAGATGCCAGAGAGATCATTTTTGTCCCTGATAAGTTCCTTGGCAATTACGCTTCGACCAAGGTTAAGGATAAAAAGTTCATCCTCTGGCAGGGATTTTGCCCGACCCATGCTAAGATCCTCCCGCAGCACATTTTTGCAGTTAAAGAAGATCACCCAAAGGCGAAGGTGATGGTCCATCCCGAATGCCGTCCGGAGACGATCGCTTTGGCCGATGAGGTCCTCTCGACCGGAGGGATGCTCAAGTTTGCTGCTGAGACGGATGCCAAAGAGATCATTGTCGGGACGGAGATAGGGATTACCCATTGTCTGAAGAAAGAGAATCCGGACAAGAAATTCTATCTCGCCTACGACCAGGCGATCTGTCCTAATATGAAAATGACCAACCTGGAAAAAATTCTTTGGTCGTTGGAAGATATTGAAACCGAAGTTAAAGTTCCGAAGGCAGTCGCGGATAAAGCTAAAGTAGCCATTGAGAGGATGCTTCTGATCGGTCAGCGGGACTGATTTTAATGCACGGAGCCGATCGATCCGCCTTTTTTCTTCCTCGATTTTTTGTCCCGTCTTTTACGGATTGCCCGGTTGATCAGATCGTAGATATCTTCCATTACAAAAGGTTTGCTTAGATAATCCATCGCACCGTAAGAAATAGCATTAGAATGGGTTTTTTCGGTGGCGAACCCGGTGACAATGATCACTTCGACATCCGGATCGATCTCTTTGATCTTTACCAGTATCTTAACCCCGCCATCTCTGGTCTTGGTATCGTTATAGGGAGGGGGGTCTTTCTTTAGCAACAGGTCGAGGAAGATGATATCGTATGTGCCTTTTTTAAAATTCTTCAGGAATTCGGTAGCTGACTCGAATAGATTAACATCATAGTTCTTAATCTCCAGGATCATCTTAAAAGAGTCCAAAACCGTATTTTCATCATCGATGGCGGCAATTCTTACGTTTTCTCCTATCATTTTTCCACCTTTGCGCTTTTTCTTTTGCGCAGGCCTCTTTCGACTAGCTCATAGATCTCATCCATCAGGAACGGTTTTCTCAAATATTCAAGCGCGCCAAGTTGGATCGCGCTTGATTGTGATTTTTCACTGGCGTAAGCGGTAACCACGATCACTTCGATCGTTGGATCGATCTCTTTTACCTTTTTTAGTACTTGTAAACCGTCCATCCCGGGGAGCTTATAATCGACAAAACAGATGTCGTATTTTCCCTTTTCGAGTTTGGAAACGGCAGATGGGCCATCGGGAAAAGTGTCTACCGAATAGTCCTTTATTTCCAAGATCATCCTAAATGATTCCAGCACCGAAGGTTCATCATCTACCACCATTATTTTTACGTTCTCAACCAAAAAACAACCCTCCTAAGCAAGCTATTTTAGCACTGCCCCTATATTATTGCAAATATTTTTCAGGTATGTTATCCTAAAAATCTCATGTCAGGGCTGGGTAGTCCCGATGTTTTTGCCTTCGGCAAAAAATCGGGATCCCGACTTTCGACGAAGTCGAAACGTCGGGACTCAGTTGGTGAGGACCCTAGTGTCGTTGTATTGCCGGGATAGCTCAGTTGGTTAGAGCAAACGGCTCATACCCGTTGTGTCGACGGTTCGAGTCCGTCTCCCGGCAATACAGTTACGACATCGGGACAAGCGGCTCATACCCGCTGCGTCAGTGGTTCTCCCGACGTTCCGAAGGAATCCCGGAATCCCTTCGGGACTTCGGTCGGGATCCCGAAAAACATTGTATTAGAATGATAAGGAAATCGGGAGAATCCACTCGCCGCCATTATTATTTTAGGAAAAGAAAATGCGTATTAGAGATAGAGGTCTGGTTTTTTCTGCCTACTTATTTGGGTTTCCGGCGCTTTATATTGTACTTACTGAGAAAAAGAATAACGGATTCGTGCGCCGGAATGGGGAGAAGGCGCTTTTTGCCTGGGTTTTGCTGTTTCTAACATTTTTTTCGTTCCGTTATTTAATTGAATTATTATGATAAGAGATCAATTTATTAAGACCATCAAAGAATACGAATTATTAGCTCCGGGAGATCGTGTGTTGATCGCGGTATCCGGGGGGGTAGATTCTACCGCGCTGCTTAATCTTTTGCATTCCATAAAAGAGGAGTTTGATCTCGATCTGCATGTTGCCCATCTTAACCATATGCTCCGGCGCGGAGATGCCGAATTGGACCTGAAATTTGTCCAGGAGTTATCTTCCAGGCTGGGGATCCCGGTTACCGCTGAGGCATGTGACGTGCAGGCGATGGCGAACCAGGAAAAGAAAGGATTAGAGGCTGCTGCCCGTGTTGCTAGATATAATTTTTTTGAAAGGGTTGCCAAACAAATAGGGGCTGATAAAATCGCGGTCGGCCATACCGCAGATGATAATGTTGAAACATTTTTGATGCGGATGCTGCGCGGGGCGGGATTGAAAGGGTTATGCGGGATAACCCCTAAGCGGGGGAAAATTATCCGGCCAATGATCAAAAACTGGCGCAAAGAGATCGAAGAGTATGTCGGCAGTATAAAACTGGTCCCGCGGCGGGATTATACCAATTATGAATCCAAGTATCTGCGTAATCGGGTAAGGATGAAATTGGTCCCGCAGCTGCGCCTTTATAATTTGAACATAAAAGAGATTATTTTACAGACCATCCTTCTTTTGACCGAAGATAGTGATTATCTCGAAAAAAAAGCAGATGAGTATTTAAAAGAGATGATTGTTTCTACTGACGAAAATGAGCTTAAATTAGAGCTGTTAAAATTAAAAGGGCTTGAGGGGGCGATCCAGGGAAGGGTGGTGCGCTGTGCTATCGAGAAAATAAAAGGGGATCTTATTGATGTCTCTTTTGTTCATATAAAAGATATCGGGGATAAATTAAATGATACTGAAAGTTGGGAATTGCATCTGCCGGGGGGGATCTTTGCTTCGGGGAGCCAGGGGGTATTAACGATTAGCGGGGAAAAGCCGGTTTTATCCGGAGGAGGGTCATTTTGTTATCTGTTGACTATCCCTGGATCGGTAAATATTTGTGAGCTTGGCAAACAAATTAATGCGGAAATTGTAAAGGACACGGATTTATCAAATTCTAAAAATATGATTTATGTCGATTATGCCGTGCTGGGGAAAAAGATCACCATTCGCAACCGTTCGGATGGAGATAAATTTAATCCGCTGGGAATGACGGGGACAAAAAAGGTCCAGGACCTGTTTGTCGATAATAAAATACCGGCCGATCAACGTGATCTGGTCCCGATCCTCGAAAGTGGAGGGAAAATAATTTGGATTGCGGGATTACAAATGGATGAACGGGCCAAGGTTACGCCGAAGACCAAAGAGATTGTAAAGCTGGAGATTAAATAATGGTCCGAGTGATTGAGATTGATGATATATCAGCAGCGAGCCGGGACCTGCTTTCTATTGGATCCGACAAAGTTGGAATAGAGATCATGGCTCCTAAAGCGGTTAGCCGCGTTCTGAAAATAGAAGGGGTCAGGCCGCCGGCGGCAAATATTATCAAGCAGGAGATGCTCTCCTTTGGCGGTGAGGCGGCTACCACCTATGGTTCAATCAATTATTCGGTCGATACCACCGATATGCTGGTCTTTGGCACCCAAAAACAGCTGCAGGAGCTGATTAAAAAGTTAAAGATCCACCAATTTGGATTGCCGGACCTGGCGAAAGAGATCGAAAAAGCTTTGCAAAATTATGATTTGGCCCCCAAGCCGATCGTATTTGGAAATAAGACGCTGAATATAGGTGAGCGGACCTTTATTGTGGGGATATTAAACGTAACTCCCGACTCGTTTTCTGACGGCGGTAAATTTACCGATATTAATAAGGCGGTGGCGCATGCGGTGCAGATGGCCAGGGATGGAGCGGATATTATCGATATTGGCGGCGAATCTACCCGGCCCGGAGCGGAAATGGTTTCGGCTGCGGTCGAGAAAGAAAGAGTGGTCCCGGTGATCGAAGCGCTAGCCAGCCGGACCGACGCGATTATTTCAATTGATACGACCAAGTCCGAGGTTGCGGCTGCGGCGCTTTCGGCGGGGGCATCGATGGTCAATGACATTTCCGGCCTCCTTTTTGATCCGGAGATGGCAAAGACAGTTAAAAAATTCAATGTTCCCGTATGTGTTATGCATATTCAGGGTAATCCACGGACAATGCAGGAAAATCCAAGTTATTCCGACCTTATGGGAGAGATTATTGAAGGGTTGAAAAAAAGGATTGAAATTGCCGGGCGGGCTGGTATACTTCATGAGAAAATAATTGTTGACCCGGGGATCGGTTTCGGGAAAACAGTTTTACATAACCTTGAAATTCTGAAAAGATTAAGAGAGTTAAAGGTGTTGGGTTGTCCGATTATGGTTGGGACCTCCCGAAAATCATTGATTGGCCAGGTTTTGGGGTTGCCTGCCGACCAAAGGATTGAAGGGACCGCGGCGACAGTGGCGGTTTCAATTACAAATGGGGTTGACATAATCAGGGTACATGATGTAAAAGAGATAGTTAAAGTTGCCGCGATGGCTGATGCAATTGCAAGAGCTTCGGCCCCTTGATTAAACTCGGGGCAAGCAGGCTCAGATCAAAGGAGGAAATGGGATGGCAAAGAAAAAGAAGAAAAAAACTAAAAATAAAGTTGTAAAGAAGGGAAAAACCAGGAAGAAAAAGAAGGCAGGAAGAGGCAAAAAGAAAAAAGGGGTCAATATTGCCTATCTCGGACTGGGTTCAAATGTCGGGGACCGTGAAGAGTATCTTGAGCAGGCGATCTTTCTTTTAGAAAAGAATCCAAAGGTTGATGTATTAAAACGTTCAAGTAGTTTAGAGACCGAAGCCGAGGGGGGGAAGGGTGATCAGCAAATGTTTGTTAATGGGGCACTTGAGATTAAGACCAAGCTATCTCCTCAGGAATTGCTCGATTTGACCCAGGAAATTGAGGCTGCGTTGGGTAGAGAAAGAGAGATAGAGTGGGGGCCGCGGACGATTGATATTGATATTTTGCTTTATAATGATGAAATATTATCAGATGATAAACTGCAGATCCCGCACCCACTCATGCATGAAAGATTATTTGTATTAAAGCCATTAGCAGAAATTTCTCCTAGTCTCAAACATCCGGTGCTGGAGAAAACCATCGGTTCGTTATACGAAGAGAAGAAGGCCGAGCTTGGTGGCCGGTATGATGATGAGCTGCCGGGATTTAAAGAGATCAAGGGTGGGAGTGGAGACGACTACGAGCGTTGGTAATCTGTACACGGAATGACACGGAATGAGAAACACAGAGTAACACGGAGTGCCAGCGAGACGATTGAGTTAGGGAAGAAGATCGGCGAAAATTTAAAACCCAATGGTGTGGTTTGTTTGACCGGAACATTAGGGGCAGGAAAAACCACTCTTATTCAGGGGATTGCAGAAGGTTTAGGAGTAAAAGACTACGTAACTTCTCCAACTTTTATCATTATTAATGAGTATCAGGGACGCATCCCTTTTTTCCATGTCGATCTTTACCGGCTAAATAGTGTTGATGAAGTTGAGGAGATAGGGATCGAAGAGTATTTTTCTCGTGGTGGGGCTTGTGTGATAGAATGGGCGGAGAAGTTGGAAGAACTAAAACCGAAATCATGTTGTGAGATTAAAATAGAGATTGTTTCAGAAACGGAGAGAAAAATATGCGTATCCTCGGAATTAGCAGCGCGACTAAAGTTGTAAGCATCGGTCTAATCGATGATGAAAAAGTACTGGCTGAAACCACAGTTGCTGACCTGCGGGCCGAAAGGATTATCTTCTATGTTAAAGAAGCAGGGATCGATCCAAAACAGATCGAAGGGGTAGCGGTAGCAAGCGGCCCTGGATCGTATTCTGGTCTTCGCGGAGGATTGGCTGCTGCAAAAACGCTTGCCCAAACCCTGAATATCCCACTTGTTGGGGTCCCAACCCTGGATGCGATCGCCTATAATCTGATCGATATCGAAGGGACGATGGTGGTTATGCTTGATGCGAAGCGGGACGAATATAACTTTGCCCTGTTTGGCGCGCATGATGGAAAGATTAAAAGATTAACCGAAGATCTGGTATTAACTAAAGAATATATTGATAAGAAGTTGGCGGAGATACAAGGAAAGATTTATGTAGTTGATGGATCAAAAAGGCATCCATATGGCATAAATGTAGCGCGCTTAGGATTGGAAAAGATCAGGGCGGGGGAGCTGGCAGATCCGTTGAAGCTGGTACCAAGTTATTCGCATAAACCGAATATTCGAGAATATAAGTCTTGACAATTGTCCGGTAATTGTTAGACTAACGGTGAAAATAGGCCCATGGGGGGTGATAGTTAGTAAAAACTACAAGGTTCATATATTATTTAGGAGGTAAATTAATGCAAATGAGTTTTCAAACGGCAATTATCGATCCAGTCAATGCAACTTTGGTCCAGTTAGCCGCTTATCTGCCAGCACTGCTTGGTGCGTTATTAATTCTAATCATTGGTTGGATCATCGCTAAATTGATCCAAAGAGGGGTAACCAACGGTTTATCTCTGTTACGCTTGGATGCCGCTGCCGAACACGCAGGCATTACCTCTTTTCTCCGCAAAGGAGAGATTAAGGAAAATGCTTCCGATCTAATCGGTAAATTGGTTTACTGGCTGATCATGCTGATTGTCTTAGTAACTGCAGTTAATGCTCTAGGGCTTACCACTGCTTCCGAGTTGCTGGACAAAATATTCATGTATCTGCCTAACGTTATCGCTGCCATATTTGTGATCATTCTCGGGACATTCCTGGCGGCGATTGTTTCAGGGATCGTAATGACCACCGCGGCCAATGCCGGATTAAAACAGGCGAAGATACTGGCTGATGTTTCTCGTCACGCAATCGTTATTTTCGCTTCGATAATCGCTTTGGACCAATTAGGGATCGCAACTAATCTCTTAGTGTCTACTTTCTCTATATTTGTAGCTGGCGCTGCACTGGCTTTTGCTATCGCAGTTGGCCTTGGAGCTAAAGATAAAGTTACTGAGATCATTGATGATTTGATGAAAAAGGCCGGTTAATCGCTGATTTTTTCGGTTTAACTTAAGAAGGGACAGGTTTTCGCCTGTCCCTTTTTTTTTGATAACATGTTATAATTTTGACATGATTACCATCGGCCCGCTAAAGGAAGAAGATATCCCGGAAATATATGAAATAGAGAAGCTTTCGTTTGCTGCGCCTAAAGAAGCCTCTGTCTTTAGAAATGACCGGAATAAATATCTGGTGGCAAAAATGAACCGGGGAGTAGTGGGATACATCGGGATAGAAGATATAGCCGGAGAGAAGCATGTTGTCAATATGGCGGTCCATCCGGATGAACGCCGGATGGGGATCGGGGAAAAACTGATCGAGACTATCTTAGACCCTAAGGCGGCCTGTTTTCTCGAAGTTAGGGTCTCAAATACAGCGGCGCAAAACCTATATGAAAAGTATGGATTTCAAAAAGTTGGTAGACGAAAAAATTACTATGCTGATAATGGTGAAGATGCCTTGATAATGAGGAAAGATCCAAATGAATAAATTTTTGGAAGCGTTAAATAAAAAAATACTGGTTATGGATGGAGCTATGGGGACCCGGCTGATGGAGGGGGGGGTGCGACCGGAAGATTGTTTTGACGCCCAGAACCTAAAGAATCCAAACCTGGTTGAGTCGATCCAAAGGGCATATGTAAAAGCTGGGGCGGATATCCTTGAAACCAATACCTTTGGGGCAAATCATATTAAATTGGCAGATTATAAGCTGGATAAAAAAGTCAGAGAGATCAATATCGCGGCGGCAAAGATCGCGCGAAGGGCGATCGGCAGTAAAGGATTTGTCTGCGGATCGATCGGGCCGCTTGGCAAGATGCTTGATCCGCTAGGAGAAATTTCTTTCGACCAGGCATATAACGCGTTTGCGGAGCAGGCAAGGGCATTAGAAGCTGGCGGAGTCGATGTTATCTGCGTAGAGACGATCTCCGACCTTCAGGAGATGCGGGCGGCGGTCATTGCGGCGAAAAATGAGACAAAATTACCGGTTATTGCCAGTTTAACCTATGACGATGGAGAGAAGACGATCTACGGAACCTCGGCTGAGGTTGCAGTTGTGGTCCTCGAGGCTTTAGGGGTCGATATTATTTCGGCGAACTGTTCTACCGGTCCGGAAGGGATGCTGGATGTGGCCAAAAAGTTACTAGCGGTTAGTTCCAAGCCGATCATGGTCATGCCCAACGCCGGGATGCCGGAACTTGAAGGGAATAAAGCGATCTATAAGATGACGCCGAAAAAGTTTGGTGAATTTGCGGTTAAGTTCGCTAAATTAGGGGTTTCGATTGTCGGCGGGTGTTGTGGAACCGGACCGCTTCATATTGAAGCAGTAAAGAAAACCCTCACCCCCTATCTCCTTCTTCCTAAGGGAGAGGGGGAACAAGAGGGGGTGAGGGTTGGTAGTTGCTTTGCGAGTAGGAGTAGGGTAGTTGAATTGGAAGAAGGGAAACCTTTGCTGGTTGCCGAGAGGATTAATCCGACGGGGCGAAGGATATTTCGCGAAGAGCTGCAGAGCATGAAGACACAGATTATCCGCACCGAAGCGGTAAGTCAGAGTAAAGCCAAAGCAGATCTATTGGATGTAAACATTTCTGTCCCCGATATTAACGAGGTGGAGATGATGCATGAAGCGGTAAAAATTACCCAATCGGTCTCCGATCTCCCGCTTTCGATCGATAACCCTCACCATTCGGCCTTAGAGACCGGACTAAAGATGTTTTGCGGTAAGGCATTGTTGAACTCGGTTAATGGTAAGCAAGAGAGTATGGACCGTAATCTTCCGTTGGCAAAGAGATATGGAGCAGCAATTATTGCTTTAGCCTTGGATGAGACAGGGATTCCAAAATCGGCTTCCGATCGTTTGCGGATTGCCCAGAAAATCGTCCACGCAGCACATGATGCAGGGATTTCGAGCAATGATATTTATGTGGATAATCTAGTTATGACTGCCGGGGTAGGAATTGGTGGATGCTTAGAGGCGTTAAAAGCAATCCCGATCATAAAAGAGAACCTGGGAGTAAAAACTATCTTGGGTATAAGCAATGTTTCTCATGGAATGCCTAATCGTTCAAAGTTAAACGCACTCTACTTAAGATTAGCAGTAGCTTATGGGCTAGATGCGGCAATTGTCGATCCGACCGACCCGGAAATGAAAAAAGTATTTAAGGCAAAGCCGTTGTCCCGTGAAAAATTGGTGCAGCTCTTTAAGGATGCGGTTAACGAAGCAAAAAGTTCGGGGAAACCGGCAGAAAAGAAGCGAGAAGCAACGGTTGAAGAGCTTAAGTATAAAAGTTTTAAGGACGTAGAAGATGCGGTAATCGACGGAAATAGTGATGGAGTTAAAATTCTGGTAGATCAAGCATTAGTTAAAAAAGTAAATCCGCAAAAGATTATCGATCAAGGTTTGGTCCCGGGGATGGAGGTGGTGGGGAAGAAGTTTTCCCGCAAGGAATATTTTCTCCCGCAGGTTATCGAATCGGCCGAGGCGATGAGGACAGGTTTTGTTTTGTGTAAAGAGAAAATCCCAAAGGGGAAGGCGAAATCGGCCGGGAAAGTAGTGCTGGCCACGGTAAAAGGGGATGTTCACGATATTGGCAAGAATATTTTAAAAATGCTTCTGGAGAACCATGGATTTAAGATCGTCGATCTCGGAAAAGATATCCCTCCGGGGGAGATCGTTAAAGCGGCCAAAAAAGAAAAACCGAATGTGATCGCCCTTTCCGCGCTTTTAACCACGACCATGGTTGAAATGGGAGTGGTCAAGGACGAATTAGAAAAAGCTAAGCTTAATATTCCTCTTTTGGTTGGTGGGGCGGTGGTTACCAAAGGTTACGCTGATAGGATCGGCGCTAATTATTCGATGGATGCGGTAGGGGCGGTAGCGCTGGCTAAGAAGATTATTAAGGCTGCAAGGAAGTAGTTATTTTTTCTTAAGCGCTTTCAGGTATTTTATGTCTTCAAGGTCCTTTACTGAAGAGCGCAGTTTTTTTAGCGCGATTAGATCGTCAATTGCAGGCAAGTTTATCTCGACCCCGGTTTCGCCCTTAATTACATTTCGTCTGCTGTATAATTCATCAAACGAAACTTTTTTTCCTTCTCCGATGGAAAAATATTTAGTATAAAACACGTCGATGGCGTAATCATTTTCAAGTTTGAATTTGAAATGCTTTTTTATCGCTTCTTTTGACAAGCTCGGATACAGATCGTATTTTTTAGCTATTTTTAACAGTAAATCAATATTCTTTTTGCTTTTATCAACGTAGATGTCATAATCCATAGTTTGCATCGGTCCGCCGTAAGCGATTACGGACTGTCGTCCGATAAGTAAATAGCGCACACCATTTTTGTGGATACCATTTAAAAATTGAAGCGGTTCAACTAGATCCATGTTTTTTTATTGTCATACCCCTAAGAATTTTTATGGATTTTATTTGATCAAATGCTATCTTAAATCGCTTCTCAAGTGAAAACTTGGAAAACCACCTAATGTTCTCTTTTATATCTTTTTCTTCCTGTTTATCCCGAGCGGAGTCGAGGGGCTTTTTCAGAGATTTCTTTTTCATGGGAAAAGTTTAACATGGTGAATTTATATTTACAACTGATTACAGTATGGATGCCTGCCTGCCGGCTTCGTCCCGAAGGGCCTCAGCCCGAGGGGCAGGCGGTAGGGGCGGTGGCGCTGGCTAAGAAGATTATTAAGGCTGCTAAGGTTTAGGAATACCTGTTATTTTGTTATTTTTTGTTCAAATAATTGTTCTAAGTTGTCTTCTCCGCTTTGCGCTGCAAATTGAATATTGTCAAGAACTGCACGCTGGTATTCTGGCAGGATAGTTCTGGCAGTTTGGATGATCCTTTCAAAATCCTGAGGAGAAATTAGAGCTAATAGCACCAGAGCAGCCGGATTGAATTTCCTGCTGATTATTTCGAATATGAGTTCCTTGGCTTCGGTATTATTTTTTCCTATAAAGGATATTTTTGCTAAAAATAATTTGGCGACTAAATCTCTGGGATTAATAGTTAAAGTTTTATTAAACCACTCTCTGGCAGCGGAGGTGTTTCCTTCGGCCAGGAAGGTTTGTCCGATGGAGTTATGAGCGACTAAATTTCTGGGATCGATCTTTAAGGTTTTATTGAACCAGACTCTGGCAGTTCTAAATTTCTTTAACTGCCGGAAGCAAGCTCCAAATTCATTAATTACTCTAACATTCTTTTGACCGGCAGTTAAATGTGATTGGCATATAATTATTTACCTCAAGTTAATCTCTCAGCCCTGCGGGCTTCGAGAGTTTCCCCTGCGGCCACCAACTCCACCAAATATATATCGGCACCCCCCTTTAAAAATTTCACCCGGATTAGACTTGGAAAGGAAATTTAAGGCACATGGTTCCCCCTCCCCCTGTAGCTTAGCTAGTGGATATGCCGGTTACTATACTAGCAAGAGTATTAACAGGTACCGGATATTCGGGCATTGTCCAAAATTTACTTTTCCATAGGCCTCTGCTTGTAAAATCTTTTGATATCTCTTGCTCAAATAGTTTTTCCAGGTGATCTTTTCCGCTTTGCGCTGTAGACTGAATGTTATCAAGAACAGCCTGCAGGTAGTTTGGCAGGGCAGTTTTTGCAATTTTGACACTCCTTTCAAAGTCCCGCGGAGAAATTAAAGCCAACAACACTAAAGCGGCCGGGTTAAATTCCTTGCTGATTATTTTAAAAATGAGTTCTTTGGCTTTCGCCTTATTATTTTCTATAAAAAGTATTTTTGCTAAAAATAGTTTAGCAACCAAATCTTTGGGATCGATCACCAGGGTTTTATGGAACCACTCTCTGGCTGCGGAGGTCTTCCCTTCGGCGAGGAAGGTTTGGCCAATAGAGGCGTGAGCGATCAAATTTTCAGGATCGATCTTTAAGGTTTTATGAAACCACTCTCTGGCAACCGGGATATTGCCTTCAGCCAGGTAGCTCTGCCCAATGGAGGTGTGAGCGGCTAAATCTCTGGGACGGATCCTTAAGGTCTTATGAAACCACTCTCTGGCAGTGGAAGTTTTCCCTTCGGCAAGGAAGGTTTGTCCGATGCAAGAGTGAGCGACCAAATTTTTGGGATCGATCGCCAGGGTTTTGTGAAACCACTCTCTGGCTGCGGAGGTCTTCCCTTCGGCGAGGAAGGTTTGGCCAATAGAGGCGTGAGCGATCAAATTTTCAGGATCGATCTTTAAGGTTTTATGAAACCACTCTCTGGCAACCGGGATATTGCCTTCAGCCAGGTAGCTCTGCCCAATGGAGGTGTGAGCGGCTAAATCTCTGGGACGGATCCTTAAGGTCTTATGAAACCACTCTCTGGCAGTGGAAGTTTTCCCTTCGGCAAGGAAGGTTTGTCCGATGCAAGAGTGAGCGACCAAATTTTTGGGATCGATCGCCAGGGTTTTGTGAAACCACTCTCTGGCTGCGGAGGTCTTCCCTTCGGCGAGGAAGGTTTGGCCAATAGAGGCGTGAGCAATCAAATTTTCAGGATCGATCTTTAAGGTTTTATGAAACCACTCTCTGGCCGTGGAGGTCTTCCCTTCGGCAAGGAAGCTTTGGCCGATAGAGTTATGAGCGGCTAAATCTCTGGGACGGATCCTTAAGGTCTTATGAAACCACTCTCTGGCAGCGGAGGTGTTTCCTTCGGCCAGGAAGGTTTGTCCAATGGAGTTATGAGCAAATGAATCTCTAGGATCGATCGCCAAGGTTTTGTGAAACCACTCTCTGGCAGTTCTAAATTTCTTTAACTGCCGGAAGCAAGTTCCAAGTTCAGTGGTTACTCTAACATTCTTTGGAGCTATTTTATAAGCTTCACGCAATATGGTAATTGCATCGCTAGGATTCCTGGTCCTTCTAAGGGACTTGGTGAGTTTTGCAATATAATCATTATTTGTTAATGCTCTTATGCATCCCTTTGACCGGCAGTTAAATGTGATTGGCATCTAATAATTTACCTCAATCATATATCATTAGAAGTAAGTCGGGATTTCATGTTATAGGGAAATAAGCTACAATACACCATCATGTACCGCCGCTTGATCGATGATATTGAATTACGACATTCCGCAAACCTGCTCACAATATGACATTTCATATTTTATAGGGGTAAAACCTCATCCTGCCCAAGCGAGGGGCATTGATGAATTATTTAAAGATTATATAGATCTGTCGGATTGGATTTATAGATAAAAAAAACGATTAAAGATCCTATTAGGTTGCTAAAAGAAAACAGAGAGATGCGGGATAAGCTGTTCCTGTTAATGACTTATAATTCAAATGCGATCGAAGGGAGCCGGATGACCCTTAAGGAGACCGAGATGGCGATTGAGGGGGAAAAAGTGCGGGGAAAAGAGCTGTTTGAAGGGCTGGAAGCGATAAACCATCACAATGCACTCCTTTACATGCTGGAAGAGATAAAGCCAAATTACAAGATAATCGAAAAGTTTATCTTAAAACTCCATTACCGAGAAAAAGCTTCCGACTGCACAGGAGGTCCCTTCTCAAATGAGAAAATTAATCAGAGGAATTAACAATTATAGCGGGAATATAATCGAAAAAGTCGGCTGCGACCATTATGAGTTTGAGGCGATCCACCCCTTTTTTGACGGGAGCGGGAGGGTGGGAAGGATACTAATGCTTACCCAGCTTTTGAGCAGAGGATTTCCGCCGGCGATAATCGAGGTCGTGGATAGGTATAAATATTACCTTGCTTTAAGTAAAGGCGATCTCGGAGATTTCAAAAACCTCAAACAGATGGTTTGTGATGGTATTTTAAAGGGATATAACTTGTTGTTTTCCTGATGCAAAATATTGTAGAATATGTTTATTCACGGAGGTGAAAGCGTGAGACGCTTCAGTATAATTATTTTTGTCTTTTTTCTTCTTATCGGAATTTGTTCTGCGCAGGAAGACCTGACCTTGGAAAAAAGTATCCTGATCGCTTTTGAAAAAAGTCCTGTCATGTTGAAGGCCAGGGCGGATATCGTTGCCGCGGAGGGGCAGGTAGGGCAGGCGGTTGCCGGCTTTCTTCCCCATTTATCGTTAAACGCGAACGTTGGGAAAACTTATTCCGCGCCGATGACGGTTGA
Source organism: Candidatus Margulisiibacteriota bacterium (assembly GCA_034723395.1). GTDB lineage: Bacteria > Margulisbacteria > WOR-1 > O2-12-FULL-45-9 > O2-12-FULL-45-9 > JAYEOW01. Next base: position 4,727 of record JAYEOW010000006.1, on the reverse strand, counting down.
GATGACTTTGATGGGAACTCCTTCCGTATTCACTTATGGAGTAGATGAACAGGCGGATATGGCCAACTATTCGGCTTCGCTTACCCAATCGCTTTTTACCGGCGGTAGACTATCCAGCGGCCTGGCGATGGCAAAGAAGGGACTGAGAGTTGCTGTTGAAGAGTTCAAGAAGGTCTCGCACAATGTGAAATTTAGTGTTATCAAGGCTTATTATGATGTTTTAAAAGCAAAAAAATTCGTTAAGCTAAGCAGGGAATCGGTAGATATGGCCAATAGCCACCTAAGTCATGCCAAAGCTTTGAAAAATGTGGGGATGTCGACCCGGGCGGAGACCCTAAGAGACGAAGTCCAGGTTGCCAATGCCGAAATTGCCCTCTCCAAAGCAAAACAGGGGTTTGAGATCGCCAAGAATTATTTCAATAACATTTTAGGCAGGGATCTAAACAGTTCGGTTGAGCTTGCCGAAGTTGAATTCAAATCCGAATCCGAATATGTGCCGCTTTATGAATATGAAGATATATTAAAGATAGCCTATGAAGAGCGGCCGGATTGGAAACAGTATATCCTCGCAAATAAAATATCCGAAGATGAAGTTGGGATGGTCCGGAGCGACCTTTGGCCGATGCTCTCCCTCGTCGGCCAATATGATATCGGATCGACCAAGTATGAATCGTTTAAAAGCGACCAGCGGACCTGGACGGCGATGGTCTCCGGCAGCTGGAATATCTTTGACGGGAGCGCCACCTGGAACAGGATTAAAGAGGCAAATGCAAAATTAGAAGCTAATCGGGCAAATGAGATCGAAATAAAAAAAGGGATCGCACTAGAGGTAAAAGATGCGAATTTTGCGATAAGCAGTTCGTTGGAGAATATAAAGGGTACTCAAAAAGCGCTTGAGTTGGCGGGGGAAAACCTAAAGATTGCTGACCTCCGTTATAAGTCGGGCGTTGGGACCAATCTTGAAATGATCGATGCCCAGGTGGCTGTTACCCGGGCAAGGATCGAACATCTGCAGTCGGAACATGACCTGCAAATCGCCAAGGCGAAAATAAATAAAGTGATAGGGAGGGATATCTATTAATGTTTAAGAATAAAAAGTGGATTATCGGGATTGTAGTAGTTTTAGTGATTATTGCGATCTTTATTACTATGCGTATGCGGGGTGGCAGTGTTGAGGTTGGAGTTGCAGAGGTTAGAAAGGGGAATATTCTCAGTACTATTTCTTCTTCGGGATTGGTTAGAGCAAACTCAGTTGAGTTGGGGAGCGCGCGAATGGCCGGCCGGGTAGAATGGGTTGGCGCAGAAGAAGGTGACCGGGTCAGGAAAGGGCAGGTATTGGTTAAACTGGATGGCTACAACCAGGCGCGGAAAGAGTATGACAGGCTCCGAAAACTTCACTCGCAAGGTTTTGTTAGTGATCTGGAGACGGAGCGGGCTAAAACAGCAGTAGATAATGCTCGTGTAGTAGCCCCGTTTTCCGGGATCGTTGCGGAAAAATCGGTAATCCCCGGGGAAGCAATTTCACCTGGAGTACCGGTAATGACCGTCGTAGATATTGACCATCCCTGGGTTGAGATCCAAGTTGATGAAGTTGACATAGCGGTCGCAAAAGTCGGGCAGAAGGTGCGGTTTACCACGGACGCTTTTACCGATAAGGAGTTTTTTGGGGAGATTACCTGGATCAACAAAAAGGCGGAGTTAAAGAAGGTTGGCGGACGGGTGCGAATGGACGAAGAAGACTTGGTCTTTCGGGGGAAGGTCAGATTTCTGGACGGCAAGAAAATGCTCCGGCCAGGGATGTCGGTTTATGCTGAGATCATTACCGGCGAGAAAAAGGGTGTATTGGTCGTGCCGCGCGAGGCGGTAACCTTAAGGGCGGGCAAGAGAGTTGTTTTTGTAGTGGATAAGGACCGCTTATTTGAAAAACGGGTCGAATTGGGAATCAAGGATGCAGAGAAGGTAGAGATTTTAAAGGGGCTTACTTTGGGTGAGAGGGTTGCGATCTCGAATCTTGATAAACTAAAAGATAAAGAAAAGGCCAAGATCGTTGAGTAAAATTGTTAAGGTTGATGACCTAAAAAAAACTTATCTCTTGGGGGAGGTCAAGGTCCCTGCCTTGCAGGGAGTTACATTTGATGTAGATCAAGGTGAATTCGTCTCAATTACCGGACATTCCGGCTGCGGCAAATCGACCTTGCTGCATCTAATCGGATGCCTCGACCATCCAAATTCGGGAAAAGTTTTTCTGGATGATATCAATGTTTCTCAATTAGATGACAGCCAGCTGGCCGAGATCAGGAGTAAGAAGATCGGTTTTGTTTTTCAGACTTTTAATCTTCTGCCGCGCTTGAGCGCGATCGAAAATGTTGAGCTCCCGCTAATATATGGTAATTTCTCAGCGCGGAAGATGCGGGACAAAGCGGCCCAGGTGTTAAGTAAGATGGGATTAGAGCATCGCGCCGACCATCGCCCTCCTGAGATGTCGGGAGGGGAAAGGCAGCGGGTTGCCATCGCCCGCGCCCTGGTGATCGGTCCATCGATCATCCTGGCGGATGAGCCCACCGGGAACCTCGATACAAAAACAAGTGAAGAGATCATGATGATCTTTCAGGAATTAAACTCCGAGGGAGCGACGGTCATTATGGTTACCCACGAGCATGATATAGCGCGATGCACGAAGCGGAATATCCATTTAACCGACGGTAAAGTTGATTTTGATAAAGCAATTGAACAAATAATCCTGGGAGGCTAAACGTGAGGCTTCTCCTTATTTTCCCCATGGCAATGCGGGCTTTAAGAGCCAACCCTATGCGCAGCTTTCTTACTATGCTGGGAGTGATCATCGGCGTTTTTATCGTTATTACCACGGTGAGTATGGGGCAGGGTGCCAAAAATTTTATTTATGATCAGATGTCCTCCTTTGGGATCGGATCGAATGCGCTCGGGATCTACGGTGCCCCGGAGAGCGAACAGCAGATGATGAGTATGATGGCGGCGATGATCAAATCTTCCATTACCCTGCGTGACATTAACGCTATACAAGAAAGGGTGCCGGATTTAAAGGCTGTGGTCCCGGCAATTATGGGGGGTGGGGAGTTTAGGTACGGGAAGAAAAAGTACGAAACCAATATGATTGTTGGGACGACTGGCGATTATCGGCATCTGATCAAAGATGTTGCCGCCGAAGGGAGATTTATTACTCCGCTGGATGTAGCTTATCGAAAAAAAATAGTAGTGATCGGCAAGAAAATCCAGGAAAAACTTTTTGGGACATTCCCGGCATTAAGTGAGCAGGTCAAAATAAATGGAGTGACCTTTAGGGTTGTCGGGATCGGGAAAGAAATGAGCACTTTGATGGGGGTCGACCTCAATGAGATGGCATTGCTCCCAATTACAACTGCCGAAGATCTCTTTGATACTTCTGAGATAGCGGAAACCTGGGCGGTGGTTAGAAATATATCCGATATTGATTCTGCCGAAAAAAAGATCAGAGCTGTTTTACTTGAACGGCATGGCGAAGAAGATTTTCAGATCCGCAAGGCGACCGATATGCTCAATCAGATCGATAGCGTGATGGGGGTGATGACCTTGGTGATCTCGGCGATCGCGGCGATCTCGCTGCTGGTGGGAAGTGTCGGGATCATGAACATTATGCTGGTCGCAGCGACCGAGCGGATCCGCGAGATCGGTATCCGTAAATCGGTCGGCGCCCGGAAGAGCGATATTTTTCTTCAATTTGTCCTTGAGGCGGTATCGATCAGCCTGGTGGGAGGGGTTGTTGGGATCGCCTTTTCCTCACTGGTCCTATTTCTGGTTGGGGTATTTATCAAGATATCTCTTCTCCCTTCACTAGGAGCGGTGATCGCTGGATTTACGGTTTCACTGATCGTTGGTATCGTTTCCGGGGTATATCCGGCGATGCGGGCGGCCTGGCTCGATCCGGTGGAAGCGTTGCGGGGGTAAAATGAATATCTTAGAAGCAATTACGATGGCGATCAAAGATATTATGCGGTCACGAATGCGCAGCTTTTTGACCATGCTGGGAGTGATCATCGGCATTTTTGCCGTGATCAGTTTAGTTACATTAGGCGAGGGGATGAAGGGATATATGCACGAGCAGATATCTACCATCGGTAGCGGCCCCACCTACATGGAGGTCCATGCTGGAAAAAACGAAGGAGAGATGGGGATTGCCTCGGCTTCGTCTCCGATAACATACCAGGACGCGAAGGCGATCGCGGCCAGAAGCCCTTCGGTGCAAAATGTTGATCCGCGGATCGTCCGCCCGGCCGACTTTACCTACAGGAACAAAACATATTCGGTCCCGATGCTGATGGGTGTGACTGAAAATATGGTAGAGCAGATGAACTGGCCGATAACGGAGGGGAAGTTTATCTCCGCTGTGGATGAGGATATGCGGCGTAAGGTTGTGGTGCTGGGAACGAAAGTGGCCAGGGCGTTGTTTGGGAGTTTTTCCCCGATCGGTGAAAAGGTGAGGTTAAATGGGAGGAAATTTTTAGTGATCGGGATTATGGCCGAGAAGGGGAGTATGATGGGGTTTGACATGGACCGGATGGCGGTAATCCCGGTGACCACCGCATCGGACGTATTCAAATTAAATAAACTTATTGAGATCGGGATCGTAGCTAACTCCGAAGAGCTGGTGCCGGTGGCAGTCGCGGAAGTAAGGGAAGTATTGTTGGATAGGCATGGCCGCGAAGATTTTA
>JAYEOW010000005.1:0-21676 GCA_034723395.1 Candidatus Margulisiibacteriota bacterium | reverse complement strand
GCTTGCAGATGGAAAATTTTTGCGATATCATTCTTCATGTGGTAGGCTCCTTTCTTTTTTGTGTAAGATAAGGAAAACCTACCACACTTTTACTTATTTTTTAGCACACTCTTTGCTATAGAGCCGACGTTTTTTTACTTTTTATAACTTTAAGGGCTTCATAAAGCATGTCTCCCGACAAAACCAGGAGGAGGGCGGCGATCGAGAAGAGGAGATAGTCATTGCCTTTGAAGAAGAGAAGCATTTCGTAGATTAAAGCGCCAATTGTAGTGATCGTCATGAAAACTGCCGGAATAAAAGTATAGATTGACGGCTGGCGTTTTTGATACAGGTAGACCGATGCGAGCAGCAGGACCATGGCGGCAATCAATTGATTCGACGCGCCAAAAACCGGCCAGATCGATTTCCACGACCCGATGGCCAGGAAGAAAGCGAGTAAAATGATCGTTGCAGTAGAAATATATTTATTTTTGAACATTTTAACTCCGAGCGCGTCGCCTAATGTCTCTTCAGTGATATAACGGGCAATGCGGGTGGCGCTGTCCAATGTCGTCAAGACAAAACTGTTTAGGGTGAACATAGCGATCAGTGATCCGACGGTTGATCCAACTAACGGGGCGACAAGCTGCCCGAATCCTTTTCCGAAGGTGACGATCCAGCCGCTCTTTTTCATTAATTCCGGATAAACTAATCCGGGGGTTCCTCCGACCCAGGAAAGCCCCGCGCAGACCGCAATAATTGCCAAAAGGGAGAGGACCCCTTCCAGGATCATCCCTCCAAAGGTTATCTTCTTTGCTGCCGGTTTGTACGGAAGTTGTTTTGATGTCGTTCCCGAGGATATTAACGAGTGAAAACCGGAAATCGCGCCGCAGGCGATAATTACAAACATCATCGGCCAGAGCGGTCCCTGAGCGCTTTGATGGGAGATAAACATTGGCGCATTCATCTTTGGCAGTGTTACAAATATTCCCACATAACCAAGAACCAGTCCAAAGAAAAGAATAAAAGACGACAAATAATCTCTCGGTTGAAGCAGAATGTTTACCGGGATTATCGAAGCGATAAAGGCGTAGCCCAACAGGATCACGATCCAGAGATTTAATGCTTGAGGGTAATTTAGGGTTACCGGATTATTTAACCCAAGATAAATAAAAACAGCGATTAACAGCAGCGAGATAACGGTTGCGGCTATTTGTTTGATGCGCCATTTATATACCATGGCCCCGAACAGGATAGCGGTAATAATTATCCCAAAAGTAGGGATTACTATCCTCGGTTCAGCAACCATGGTTTTGGCGGTAACAGCGGCAAAGACGGCGACGACAAGAATTAACGCAAGCCAAAGGAACCCCGAAAAAACCAGTCGGCTTCTTTTGCTTAGGACGCTTTCGGCGATATGGCCAACCGTATTTCCGTTGTGGCGAAGCGAAAGCATTAGTGCGGAGAAATCGTGCACTCCGCCAATAAAGATCGATCCGATAATGATCCAAAGGAGCGCCGGTCCCCAGCCAAAGAGGGCGCAGGCGATTACCGGTCCGATGATCGGCCCCGCGCCGGCAATCGAGGCGAAATGATGGCCAAAAAGCATAGTCCAATGTTTTGCCGGAACATAATCTAAGCCATCATCTTTAATAACCGCCGGTGTTTCTTTTTTATAATCGACCTTCCAAACTCGCTTCTCGATAAAATTTGCGTAGAAAAAATATCCAAGACCAAAACAGGTTAATCCGATGATCGCGATCAGCAGCGCGTTCATGCCAAGCTCCTTTTTATTAATACCTTATTAAAAATTAGTTTTAATTTATGTTGGTTCATAATCTGGTTGCACCAACATTATAATAGTACTAAAATTAGCCCGTAACAAGCTTTTAGGAGGGAAAATTATGCCTGTAGCAAATATGACCAATGTGGTAAAAAATTATAGAGTAGGAAAAGTCGAAGTTCCAGCCCTGCGTGGGGTGACCGTATCGATCGAAGAGGGGGAATTTTCCTCAATTGCTGGTCCGTCGGGGTCAGGAAAGACGACGATGTTGAACTTGTTTGGCTGTCTTGATCAACCGACCGGGGGAACGGTCTTTATCAGCGATCGGAATGTTGGAAGATTATCATCAAACCAGCTGGCCGATGTGCGCAACCACAATCTCGGCTTTATCTTTCAAACCTTTAACCTGATCCCGGTCCTTTCCGCATTCGAAAACGTTGAATTCCCGCTGATCCTCTTAAAGCAGGGGAACGCTAAAGAGCGGAAGGAAAAAGTTATGAAGATACTCGAAGATGTCGGGATCGGAGATCTGGCTAAACGTAAGCCAAACGAAATGAGCGGCGGGCAGATGCAGCGGGTAGCGATCGCGCGCGCATTGGTCAAGGACCCAAAGATCGTTCTGGCTGATGAACCGACGGCTAATTTAGATTCAGTTACCGGCGAGGGGATCCTGAAGCTGATGAAAGAAATGAACCAGCGGACCAAAACGACTTTTATTTTCTCAACCCACGACCAAATGGTAATGGATTATGCAAATCGATTGATCCACGTGCATGACGGGAAGATCCAATCTGACGAAAAAAGGTAGAAATGCTTTTTAAGCTGGCTTTTAGGAATATATTCAGGAATTTTAGGCGGACGTTGCTAACCATGTTTGCGATCGCCTTCGGGCTAGGCGTACTGCTGCTGATGGATTCGATGCTTACCGGGCTCGACGTGGATTCATTTACCAAGGTAATCAATTATGAGACCGGGCATATTAAGATCTTTCAGCGGGGCTATCAAGAAGACGTTAAAAACCTGCCGCTAGACAAGTCAATTGATATGCCAGCCAAGATTATCGATGAAGTGTCCCGCGACAAAAATGTTGAAGGAATTACCTCCCGGATCAACTTTAGGATATTTCTTTCGGACGGGATCGACCAGTTCCCTGCGATCGGAATTGCAATTAATCCAGAAGATGACACAAATGTTTTTAAACTAAAACAGGCGGTGGAAGAGGGGAAATTTATTAATAAGGGCGAAGAGGCGATGTTGATCGGGGAAGGACTGGCCGAAGACTTTAATGTTGGAGTTGGTGACTACCTGACTGTATTAACCAGGACAAAATATGAGACCTATCAGGCGCTCGATCTCCGGATCAAGGGGATATTAAAGACCGAGGATCCGAAGATCGATTGGGCGGCGATCGTTATTCCTTTAGGAGTAGGACAGGATTCACTCGATATGGGGAAAGCAGTCACTGAGATCGACATTAAATTAAAGGATATTTCACAGGTGGATAAATTTAGAGATAAATTAGCCAAAGAGCTTACCGGCCTTGAGATCATGACCTGGAAAGATCTGGCGGAAGATGTGATCGCCATATCCGAGACAAAACGGGGATTTTCGTCACTTATCTTTTCGGCAGTGGTTATCATCGCGTTGATCGGGATCAGCAATACCATATTGTTGTCCGCTTATGAGCGGGTAAGGGAGATCGGGATGATGGCGGCGATGGGGATGCGACGAAAGCAAATTAGAAGGTTATTTATTTATGAAGGGGCACTGATCGGACTCTTTGGCAGTATCTTTGGCTGTCTTTTAGGCGCAGCGATGAATTACCCCTTGGTAAGATTTGGCATTAACTGGGGATTTATGATGCGCGACATGGGTGATATCGGTTATCGAATTACCGGTGCAAGTTATGGGGTTTGGCGGCTGCATATGTTTTTAATCGCACTAATTTTTGGCGTCGTCGTTTCGGCGATCGTTAGCGTTTATCCGGCATGGGTAGCCTCAAAAATGGAACCGACCGAGGCGCTAAAGAAAGCATAAATGTTTAAAATAGCTTTAAGAAATATATTACGGAACAAGCGGCGGACCGCACTGACCGGGATGTCGATCATGGTCGCGGTAATGGTGGCGATCTATCTCTGGTCGCTGATCAGCGGAGTGGTGGATGGATTATTTGATAATTTTATCCGTCTAACCAGCGGGCATGTACGAGTGCTGAATTCTGAATATGTTAAAAGAGAAAAAATGATGCCGCTCGAATCAAATATTCCCAATTATCCTGAAGTGCAAAAGATCGTTGAATCCAATCCGGCGGTTACTTTAACTTCTCCACGCATTAAATTCGGCGTTCTTTTGGATAATGAAGGGAATAATAAACCGACGATGGGGATGGGGATTGAACCAGCCAAGGCTGAGAAAGTATTTTCTCTATCGAAACAGATCGTTAAAGGCCGCGCAATCGTTCTTGGTAGGGAAGAGATCAACATCGGAGATAAGTTGGCCCGGGAACTCGGCTTAAAATTAGGCGACACCTTAACGATCGTTACCCAAACCGCTTATGGATCGATCGCGGCGATGAACCTAAAGATCGTCGGGATTTTTAGTTTTAGTGTTCCGAGCTTTGATGGAACGATCTTCTTCCTCCCGCTCGATAAAGCACAAGAGCTTCTAGATTTGGAGGGAGCCGCTACCGAGATTTTTGTTTTGGTCAAAGATCCAAAACACGCTCCTCTGGTCGCTAGAGAGCTCGAGACAAAGTTGGGGAGCGATTATGCCGCGGTCCCGTGGCAGGACCAGGGGATTATGTTCTTTTATATGAATCTGGCAAAAAATATGTATGGAGTAATTTATTTTATTATTCTTTTCCTGGCCAGTTTTACGATCTTAAACACGATGTTTATGTCGGTGCTCGAGCGGACCAAAGAGATCGGGATGATGAAGGCGCTGGGGATGAAGGACCGGCAGGTGATGGGGGTAATTTTGATCGAAGCAATGTTGATCGGAGTATTTGCCAGTTTTATCGGCATGCTGCTTGGGTCGGGGATTGCTTATTATCTGGCAACCGAAGGGATCGATTTTACCCATCTATTTGAGCAGATGGGAGAATTTAATATGCCGCTCGGTTATGTTTATCGGGCGGTCTTTCGCTGGACCATTATCCTTTTTGGATTCTGCATGGGGGTAGTGTTCTCAGTTGTGGCTGCGATCCCACCTGCACTGCGAGCATCAAAAATGGAACCGACGGAGGCATTGCGTGAAATCTAATAACCAAGATACAAGATACAATAACCAAATAATAATCAATAATCAAAAATCAATAACCAAACATTATTTTATTGGTGATTGGATATTGAGATTTGGGATTTATTTGTATCTTGTATCTTGTCTCTTGTTACTTAGCACGAATGCAGTTGCTCTAACTGGCGCACAAATAATAGATAAAGTTGATGCGAATATGACTTATGGTACGGGTCGTTTTGAAACCACGATGATCATTCATGTCCGCAAACAGGTCCGCACCAAGAAGCTGGTCAGCTGGGCGCAGGGGAGAGATAGATCGTTCGCGGAATTCACCTATCCAGCTCGGGATAAGGGCGTTAAATATTTAAAGATCGATGACAATATGTGGATGTATCTGCCGTCGGTTGAAAAGATCATTAAGATCTCCGGGCATATGCTGCGGCAATCGATGATGGGGTCTGATTTTAGCTACGAAGACGCGCTGGAAAGCAACAAGCTGCGTGAAAAATACAGTATTAAATTGGTTGACCAAGAGACAATCCCGGTTAAAGTTCGTAAAGGGAAGAAAATAACAACAGTTAATTACCCATGTTATGTTTTGGACCTAACCGCAAAAGTAAAAGATGTAACTTATTATCGGAGAAAGATTTGGGTAAACAAAAAGACCTTTGTGCCGGTAAAAGAAGAGCTGTTTGCAAAGTCGGGGAAGAAATTAAAGGTCACGACTCTATCTGATATTAAAAGATTTGGCAAACGTTATTATCCTTTATATGTGACGATGAAAAATATGCTGCGCAAAGATTCATTGACTGAGATGTTTGTTACAAAAGCACAATTTGATGTTCGATTGCCGGCCGGGATCTTTACCCAAAGAAATCTTAAGAAGTAATCAATGCTTGTCTCTGTAATTATTCCAACGCATAACCGTCCAAAATTTACTCGAGAGGCGATTGCCTCGGTCAAGGCTCAAACTTATAGGGATTTTGAACTGATCATTATTGATGACGTGATGGGGAGAGGGGCGGCATGGGCGCGTAATCGCGGAGCGGAAAAAGCAAATGGTAAATATCTCGCTTTTCTCGATTCTGATGATTTGTGGGATAAGAAGAAACTGAAAAGACAGATCGAATATTTAAAAAAGAACCGAAGGTTTAAGGCTTGCTATACGGATGAGAAGTGGATCCGTAACGGCAAGCATCTTAACCAAATGAAAAAGCATCGGAAATTTCACGGTTGGATTTTTGATGAGTGTCTCCCGCTTTGTATTATCAGCGCCTCTTCGATCTTAATGACCAAAGAACTGTTTAATAGTCTGGGCGGATTTGATGAATCCTTGCCGGTTTGCGAGGATTATGATCTCTGGCTGCGATTGTCTTTAATCCATCCCATAGCTTTCCTTGACGAGAAATTGATCACTAAAAGGGGCGGGCATCCCGACCAGCTTTCGAAGAAATATTGGGGGATGGACCGTTTTCGGATCAAGGCTTTGGGGAAGTTATCCGCTGAAAAATTAAATAATGATCAGAGACGGTTAGTTTTGGGCGAGCTTCAGAAGAAATACCAGATACTGTTGAGTGGGTTTTGGAAGCGGAAACGATATTTGCAATGGCTACTATACAAGTATAGAAGTATAATATTCCTGAAATGATAAAAAAGATTTTACTAGCATTTGTCATTTTTAATTTGGCATTTGTCATTACCGCGACAGCGGTTGAGGTCGGCGGTTATTACGAAAACAACCTGGTTGGGATAGTTAAGCGAACCGGCGGCGGGATGGTTGGGGACCTGAATAAACTTCGTTTAAAGATCGATGCGCAGCCGCGTGAAAATATTCTGTTCCATTTTGAGCCTGAGTACGATACATTGGTCAAGTCCGGACCGCTCCCTTTAATTAGCGATGTTTCCGGCATAGATCAGCTAAATTGGGACCGCGCGTACGTAAAGTTATATTACCCCCAAGTTGATATTACCCTCGGAAAACAACGTATTGCATGGGGGACCGGCTATATCTGGAATCCGACTGATGTTTTAAATCCTTTCACCCTCTCTTTTGCGGTTTCCGAAGAGGACGAAGAGGATGAGATCGCAGCAAGATTTGAGATCCCGTTAGGGGAGGCTTCGCACATCGATGCTTTTGCAATTGCAGGTAAGGAATGGAAAAGTACAACAAAGGCGATAAGATATAAAACTAATATCGATGATTATGATGTTTCGGCGAATTATGTCGATCAAGGCGATGCTGGTTTTCAGTTTGGGATCGACGGGGCGGGGGAACTATTCGATTTGGGGATAAGAAAAGAGATTGCGCTGGTAAGTTCTGCCGAAACTAATCGATATTTTAAATTTGTTTTTGGAGTGGATTACACTTTTGAAAACGGCTGGTATATCAATTCAGAGTACTTTTTCAACGGCTTGGGAAAGAAGAAAAAAGCAGATTATGACTGGGCTAGTTATTTGGCGGGAGATATTCAGCAGCTGGGGATGGATTATTTTTATCTCGGCTTCCAAAAAGCGCTGGATGAGCTTACGACAATAAACCTATCAATCCTGATGAATGCGGACGACATGAGCCACTTGGTCTATCCCTCTTTTTCATATAATATGTGGCAGGACGTGGACGTCAGCCTGGAAGCGCTCTTTTATGGAGGGGAATCGGGGTCTGAATATATGCCGACTGACCAAGATGACTCAAGCGGATTTATCGGAAGTAAGATCGTCTTTGTTAAGATGCGGCACAACTTTTAGGGATTATCGGAATAATGCGCGGCGAATTTCGGCTAAAAATCACTCGTGAATAATTGCTTCTACTAGGACATACGGGGTCCACAGCCCGTTCTCCAACCCTTCATATCTTACAAAATAATGTGGGGGTGCGGTCTCGTACCACAGGTAAAACTTGGGAAGGAAGAGGTCGAATATATTTAGAAATCCGAGGTTGAAAACCATCTCCAGTTTGTAGCATTCAATCTCCCGGCCGTTAACATTTATGTTTTCTATTCCCCTGCGCCTCACTTCCAGCTGGTATAGTTTGGGTTCGTAGCTTAAAAGAGAATATTTTTCCATGGTTTTTCCCTTAAAAGGGAAAGCCATCATTACAATTGCAAAGGTTTGCTTGTCAGCAATATTGCCATTTATGTCGAATTCTTCATGTTTATCATTAATCCTGCAAATTGCTTTTTTGTTTTTCCGATCATAGAAAATCTCGATATCATCGGTAATTTCCCCTTGATGATTATTGATCTTGACCTTGACAGAGTAAGGAATGATTTTCCCATCCGCCAGATAGGAGTAGCTGGTAGATTTCCAGGTTTTATGGCTTTCGTCTTTCAGGTTTCCTTCTTCACCAATTGCTTCGAGATATATAAAGGTTTCTCCTTCGTGTTTGAGCGTTTTACCGGTAATCGTGCTCCGCCAGCGTTCGGCGCCGCTTTCCTTTTCCCGGGAGATCAGGGTGAATTTTTTCTGGAGATGGTTTGCCTTTATAGCTATTGAATAAGCTGGAGATGAAGCTAAAGGGAACAGTAGAAGTATGGTTAGGATTGTTATAAATAATTTTCTCATTGTTAAAAGGTTAAGCAAAGGTAGAAAAACTCGATGCATCCCATTTTATCGGGCCAGATTTTTTATATTCCGGCTCCTTGCCTTCGATAACTAGATCGTCGATCATGTCAGCGATCCGGTCCATCTCCTGTTTGGGAGCGCTTTCGGATAGTTTTGGCTGGCCGGTCGTGATATCAACTACTGTTATGCCAGCATCACTAATTATTTTTATATCTTCCTGGTAAACATTTTTTCCTTCAACTCTCCAGGCATATAATTCTGGATTGTACCGGTCGCGCAGCCCCACGATAAAAAGATACTTCTGTTTATGGGAAAGGTCCTGTTCGGATGGGAGCGGGACCCCCTTAGGGTGGCTGTGATATATCCCCATATATTCAAGATTATGTTTAACCAGGAACCGGTAAGCAAGGTCGAGGTCATCTTGGGTCATCCCAAAGGTTTCGGTGCGGTCATAAAGATGCTTGTTGGGGATGGGGAGGACTCCCAGGATCGTGTTCTCCCGTCCCCCAAGAAAACCGCCGCTTTCCTGGGGGTAACAGGCCTGCGCCTGTTTCATTATTATATTATATTGGTGTTCGGTAATTACAAACACGATTACATTTTAGCATAATCGGGTAATCTTGACACCATTCCATGTCTGGCTTATAATCAGAGCTCGTGTGTTTTTAAAATGAAAGGGGTAAAAAAATGATTTATATGATTTTAGGTGTCGGTATTTTGGGGATGATCTACGCTTTTAACCTGCTTTGGAGTGTTATACGGATGGATGCAGGGTCCGAAAGGATGCAGGAGATCGCAAATTCGATCTATAAAGGGGCGATGGCCTACCTAAAAAGGCAGTATATCAGCTTGGCCGCTTTTATGGCGATCGTCTTTTTGGCGATTTTGACCTTTATCGGTTATAAAGTTGCCCTTTCTTATCTTGCCGGTGGGATCTTTTCGATGGTTGCCGGTTATATAGGAATGCAAGCGGCTACAAAAGCAAATGTTCGCACCGCAAGCGCGGCCGCTAGCGGCAATCAAGGAAAATCGCTCGGGACCGCTTTTAAGGGTGGCGCGGTAATGGGGATGTCGATTGCCAGCTTAGGGATCATCGGCCTTGCGCTTATCTGGTGGTTTGTTCCAGACTTAAAAACGAAAGCGGTGGTTATCTCAGGTTTTTCCATGGGGGCTTCTTCGATCGCCCTTTTTGCCCGCGTCGGCGGAGGGATCTACACCAAGTCTGCTGATGTCGGTGCTGATCTGGTCGGTAAAGTTGAAGCGGGGATCCCCGAAGATGATCCGCGCAATCCAGCGGTCATCGCCGATAATGTTGGGGATAACGTTGGCGATGTTGCCGGTATGGGAGCCGATTTGTTCGAATCTTATGTCGGTTCGGTCGTAGCAACTATTGCCCTTGGTGTGTTAATGCCAAAGATGGCTATCTCCTGGATGATGCTTCCCCTTCTTTTGGTTGCCGCAGGAACAATTGCCTCGTTTATCGGAACGGTTTTTATCAATTTTATTCAAGATATCAATCCGGCCGCGGCTCTGCGTTATGCCACCTATGTTGCCGGCGCACTTTTTATCGGCGCCTCATTCTTTATCGTTAACTGGTTGCTGCCAGGGAACATCGGTGTTTTCTGGGCGATCCTTTCCGGGATTTTGGCCGGTGTTGCCATCGGCCTTTTTTCCGAGTACTTTACTTCGGGTAAGGTGGTTGAAGGTTTGGCCGAATCATGTAAGACCGGCGCGGCGACGAATATTATTAATGGTTTAGCGATCGGGATGAAAAGCACTGCTTTGCCGATGCTTTCGATCTGTGCCGCTTTGCTTATCTCTTATAACTTTGTTGGGCTTTATGGTGTCGCGATTTCTGCCGTCGGAATGTTAGGGACGATCGGGATTTTAATGTCGGTAGATGCTTATGGCCCGATTGCTGATAACGCGGGCGGGATCGTAACCATGGCGAATCTTCCTCCGGAAGCAAGAAAGATCACCGATAAACTCGACTCGTTAGGAAATACGACCGCGGCGATCGGAAAAGGTTTTGCGATCGGTTCTGCGGCATTGACGGCTTTAGCCTTATTTGCCGCTTATACGCAGACGGTTGGGATAACCAGTATCAACCTTTTAAACATTACAGTTGTGGTCGGCTTTTTTATCGGCGCGTTGATGCCTTTTGTTTTCTCAGCGCTGACCATGCAGGCGGTCGGCCGTGCCGCTTACGCGATGGTCGAAGAGGTCCGTCATCAATTTAAGACAATTACCGGCCTTATGGAAGGTAAAGCAAAGCCGGACATCCAACGCTGTGTAGATATCTCTACCAGATCAGCATTGAGAGAAATGGTCATTCCTGGCTCGCTCGCCGTTATTGTCCCGATCGTAGTTGGCCTTTTGCTCGGTCCGATCGCGCTGGGCGGATTTCTTGCCGGAGCATTAGCGACTGGGGTTTTGTTGGCGATCATGATGTCAAACAGCGGCGGTGCCTGGGATAATGCGAAGAAATTAGTTGAAGATGGATTTCTAGGCGGCAAAGGAACTCCGGTCCATGCTGCTTCGGTAGTTGGTGATACGGTTGGTGATCCATTCAAGGACACATCCGGACCGTCAATTAATATCCTTCTAAAATTAATGTCAATCGTTGCGTTGGTCTTTGGCCCGGTGATCGCAAAATTTTATCCAGTGATCAGCTCCCTATTTAAATTCTAATGAAAAGGATCCATGCCTATTACTCGGGTGATGTGCATGGGGTTGGGTTTAGATTTACTGCGGTCGAGGTCGCCCGCCGTTATAAGATAACAGGTTGGGTTAGGAACTCCGCCGATGGAAGGGTAGAGTTGGTTGCCGAAGGGAAAGGCCCCTCTTTAGACAGCTTTCTTAAAGAAATAAAAACTGCAATGGCGTTTTACATCCGCGAAGAAGTTATCAATCCCGAACCCGCAGCCGAAAGTCTCTCAGATTTTCAGGTCAGATATTAAAACTTGATCCGAACTGGCCAGTGACGTAAATGCTCAAGCGAATGTCTTAATTCCGACTAAACCGAACACTTTTGTGTTTAATAGGGCTGGCAATAAGATTGCTCCTCCTTTCTTGAGGTGCACGTGTGATAAAAATTATTCTCCTATTAATTATTCCGGTTCTGTTATTTTCCTCTTGTTCTCCCAAAGAGGCGATCGTTGTTAATCCCCGGCCAGCTGCCGATGATGAACCATTCCTGGATTTGCCTGCATCAAAAGAGGGGGAAAGCCGCAAGCCGGTATTTGTTTATAACGAAAAGGATAATCTTGCCAAGGAAGAGATACTCTTAAGGATCAATAGCGAGCCCATCCTCCTGACCTCGGGCTATGTTCGGTTAGTTGGGGTGGTCAGTGGGGGAAGACCGATGGCTTTATTAGAGGTCGGGGGGAGAGGGCTTGTTGTTGGAGTTGGTGAGGAAGTGTCCGAGTATATTGTTTCTTATATAGTAAAGGATAGGATTAGGTTAATTAAAAAGGGGGATGAAAGATGAAATGTATTATTGCAGTAAACATTATTCTTCTTTTAATAACGGGAGCATTGGCAATCGAAAGGATAGATTTCGTAGACGCAGCGGTCCTCGATGTTATAGAGACGTTAGCAAGCCAAGCCGGACTCGATCTGGTTGTAAGCGGAAACAATGCGTTGATCCAAAATAAGCGAACTTCGGTGCATCTGAAGAACGTTTCTGCTGAAAAAGCAATTGACCATATCTTAAAGACCAATGGATTGTCTTACGAGAAAAAAGAGGGAATTATTCTTGTCAAAGTTTCCCCGCAAGAGCAATCTTATAAAGGAGAGGTAGAGACATTGAAGTTAAGATATTTGACGGCTAAAAAAGTCACTTTGCTGCTAAATAAGATTATACCTGAATTAAAAGCTTCTCCAGGCGGAAGCGCTTCTTCGTTGGTTATCCAAGGTAAACGAAAATTGATAAACGAGGCCGAAAAAATTATCGATTCGATCGACAAACCACTCCCTCAAATATTGATCGAAAGTAAAGTGGTTGAATTGTCCGAGTCCGATTCGATGCGCTTGGGGGCACTATACGGGCAGGAACCAGGGAATTATAAGTTTATCGCTTCGAAGTCTACCAAGAAAATTAGTCCGGCCAGCGATTTACAGATAACAATTAACGGACTAATTACGGATGGGAAGGCAAATGTAGTTGCCAGCCCAAGGATCGCCACTTTGGACGACCATGAAGCGGTCATTAATATCGGCAGCCGAATTCCTTACGCAGTTCCGGTAAGTAGTGGATCGAATACTACGCAGTGGACGGTTGAATATATTGATGCAGGAGTGCGCCTTAAAATAACCCCCCAGTTAGGAGAAGACGGATACATTACAACTTTAATCAAGCCGGAAGTTTCGTCGATATCTGAATGGAGGACAACCGCGGCTGGAGAGTTCCCGGTAATTACTACTCGAAATGCGCAGGCAACTTTAAGAGTAAAAGACGGTGAGACGATTGTGGTTGGCGGACTAATGTCTGAAAGTAAGCGGGAAAATCTAACCAGAGTTCCAATCTTAGGTTATATCCCACTTGTGGGAATGTTGTTTCAGAATAAGACGTTTGAGAAAGCAAAGACAGAGATTGTTTTTTTAATTACCCCACATATTATTTAGGAGGTAGATTATGAATAAGTTTAAGATGTTTATGGCAGATATATGCATAAAAATATTTCAGATACTTTTTGCAATGTTGGTGGTAGGGGTGGTTTTAAGGGACACTTTTAATTTGTCAGTTTTTTTGGTCGGAATAGCTTTGAGTTTGATTGCATTGACAGGGGGTATATTTACATATTATGATTCCACTATAAGGGGAGGCGATAGAAAGTGACGGTCAGAGATTTAATATTTTTTTCACCTTTTATTATTTTTATGATTTTGGGATTGGCTGTAATCATCTGGGCGGTTAGGGACATAATGCGACACAAAAGATCTCAGCGGCATTAAAGCGGGACAAGTTTAACTCTTCCCAATACCCCAACTTGGTCATCTTTTATTATTAAAACCCCATCTAGCCCTCTTATTTTTCTGGCTTTTTTCAGGGCATGATCGATATCGGTAACTTCTTTTACAATGTTTCCGATAGCTGTAGCGGCCGCATCGGCCAGCGCAGCCCTTTGAGAAATTACTACTACTGCATCAGCTTGACCGAAACTAAAGCATTTTCCTGTAGTTCCCGAAGCCGTGCAGATGGAGAACGGTTTGTCTCGCGGTTCGACCTCAAGTGCGAGCTGGGCATTGACTTCGAACTTACGCGTCTGTTTGATATTTAAAAACAGGTCCCCGCCATTCTCAATAATTATCTCTTCGCTGAAATCCAATAGTTCGCGTCCCACAAATTCAGCAATCGTCCCGGCTACCGATGCCATTGGCCCAACCCGGGCTTTTCTTGATCCCCGGATCATTTCTTTAATGATTGGAGGGGCGTTAAAGCGTGACCAGAGAGGGGAATAGCTTTTAGAAAAGCGGGGATTTTCTTTAGTATATTTTTCGATTTCTCCGCGATATTTTAGGACCAATCCCAGGGCTTTGTCGTAGAGGTTTTTTTCGGCGAGGACCAGCAAGTCGGTCTCTTTTTCGATAACCTCGAACCTGATTAGATCGCTGGCTTTTATATAATTTTTGTAAGTTCTCTCCTGATAGACCATGCTATAATTGTCTCCGTATGTTATACGGAATTATATCAGATATTCATAGTAATTTGGAGGCGCTGAACGCTGTCCTTGATAAGCTAAAAAATGTAGACCAGGTTGTTAATCTGGGAGACGTTGTTGGATACGGGCCTAATCCAAATGAATGCGTTGAGGAAGTAAGAAAGCTAAATCTGCCCACAGTTGCAGGGAATCACGATAAAGCGGTAACTACCGAGCTTGATGCCTCCTGGTTCAATAAGAGTGCGAAAGAGGCGGTCCAATGGACGCAGCGGGTGATCTTTCAGGAGAATCTTGAATGCCTAAAAAAACTCCCATTAGTTATAGGGGGGGATGAGTTTCAAGCTGTTCACGGGAGTTTAAGATCCCCCTTAGAAGAATATATAACCGGTATTGCAGATGCCATGCCGACCTTTGAAAAGATGACCAGAAACCTCTGTTTTGTCGGCCACTCTCACCGTCCGCTTTATATTGCCCGGTTAAAGAATGGGAATTATGCCGGCCATTCGCTTAAAGAGGGGGAGGAGGTAGTCGTAGACGATTTTGATAAAATAATTATTAATGTTGGTGGGGTGGGGCAGCCGAGGGATGGGGATCCGCGGGCTTGTTACGGTACTTATAATTCGAAAACTAGAATATTTACTCTACACCGTGTTGAATATGATGTTGAAGCAGTCCAAGAGAAGATGAGAGCGGCAAAATTGCCGGAGAATTTGATTGATAGGCTTAAATTCGGCCGATAATTAGAGAATTCCCTTAGTTGAAGGAACTCCCTTTTTCCTCGGATTGATTTGGCAGGCCCGGGAGAGGGCAACGCCAAAGGCTTTAAAGATCGCTTCGATCTTGTGATGGGTGTTTTTGCCGCGAATAAGATCGATATGTAGGGAAACTCCTGCTTTGTAAACGAAGGCTTCAAAAAATTCTCGCAGCATTTCTGCGTCAAGATATAATTTTATCCGTTCTTTCCCGAGCTGAGCATATAGTAGCTCTTTTGGAAACTTAGCCTTAAAGGTGAAATGCGGGCGGCCGCTGATATCAACTGCGGCTTTTACTTCTGCGAGCGATTCGTCCATCGGGATGATCGCGTGACCGTAGCGCTCGATCTTCTTTTTAGAAGCGAGCGCCTTCTTAAAAGCCCCTCCAAGAGTAAGTCCAGTATCTTCGACTAAATGATGAAGGTCGACTTCGATATCACCTTTGGCAGCAAGCTTTAAGTCAAAAAGCCCGTGTTTGGAAAAGAGGGTAAACATATGGCCCAGGAAGGGGATAGGATAACCGATCTTGCTCTTCCCTGTCCCGTCGACATCCAGTTCTATTTTTATATTGGTCTCTTTAGTTTTGCGGAGTATCTTCGCTTTTCGCTTCTTCATTTTTTGTTTCACCAACCTGCCTGATTGTAGAAATTGTTCCGAGGGCAGAGATTTTCGTTTCCAGATCTTTGATCTTTTTTTCTAATCCTCTTCTTTCTCTGACCATTTTAATGTATTGAGGGGTGCCAAATAATGCTGCCATTAAGACCCCGAGTAAAACAGATAGAAGGGCAACCAGGGCTAGTGGAACGCCCGGCGCCTGCCAAAGCAGAAAATTAACCGAAACGGGAGCGCTGTTCAATGATGCAAAACCGGCAATAATGATCGCGATCAACAATCCTAATATGAGTCCCCACATAATTTAATCCCCCTTAAATAGTGTAGCGGTCTTTTCTTTACCGCTCTTTTTAACCGGAAATCCCAAATGTCGATAAGCGGCTGGAGTAGCAACCCTGCCGCGCGGAGTTCTTTCGATAAATCCGATCTGCAAAAGGTACGGTTCATAAACATCTTCAATTGTAACCGGTTCTTCATGGATCGAGGCGGCAAGGGTGTCGACTCCGACCGGTCCCCCGGAAAAACTCTTGATAATCGTTTCGAGTATCCTGCGGTCGATCTTATCAAGTCCGAGATCATCGATATCTAATCCGGTTAAGGCTTTTTTAGCGATATCTTCGATAATTATTCCATCCCCTTTAACCTGGGCGAAATCACGGACGCGGCGTAATAACCGATTGGCAATTCTGGGAGTCCCTCTGGAGCGTTTTCCAATTTCTTCCGCCCCAGCATCATCGATTTTTATATCCAGGATATTTGCCGCATGCTGGACAATTATCTTTATCTCTTTCGGCGAATAGAATTCAAGACGGCTTAGCATGCCGAAACGGTCCCTGAGTGGTGAAGAGATCTGGCCAATCCGAGTAGTCGCTCCAATCAATGTGAATTTAGGGAGGTCGAGGCGGATCGATCGTGCGCTCGGCCCTTTTCCGATCACGATATCTAAACCGAAATCTTCCATTGCCGGGTAAAGAACCTCTTCGACAACCCGGTTTAGGCGGTGGATCTCATCGATGAACAGAATGTCGTTCTTCTTGAGATTAGTTAAAATTGCCGCAAGGTCGCCGGGACGTTCGATCGCCGGCCCCGAGGTTATTCTTAGATTAACTCCCATTTCATTAGCGATAATATTGGCCAGAGTGGTTTTACCTAGTCCAGGAGGGCCGTAAAAGATCAAGTGCTCAAGCGGTTCCTCGCGGCCTTGGGCAGCCTGGATGTGGATGTCCAGGTTTTCCAGGATCTTTTTTTGGCCGATAAAGTTCTTAAAGGTTTTCGGGCGAAGCCCTTCAAAGGCCTTATCCTCATCTTTCTTGTCGAACGTAATTAATCTCTCTTCAGCCACCAGAATATGTCCTCTTATAACCGTAATAGCTTTTCATGACCTTTTTTACGTAATTCCTGGTCTCTTTAAAAGGAATGTCCTCCACGAACTCATCAATATCAACATTTTTGCCGTACTTTTTAATCCAGCGCTGCACTCTTACCGGCCCGCCGTTATAACCAGCCACGGCATAGGAGACATTGCCGTCAAAACGCTTGATCAACTGCGCCAGATAATAGGTTCCCATGCGGATATTAACACGGGGATCGTACATTTTCCAGCGGGAGTAGCGGATCCCGAGTGCGCGGCAGATCCTTCTCCCGGTTGAGGGGATGATCTGCATCAATCCGTGTGCCCAGGAACGGGATAAAGCGCGTGATTTAAAACGGCTCTCTTCGCGGATAATAGCGTAAGTTAGATATGGATCGAGGCCATTCTCTTTTGAATATTTTTCGACGTATTTAAAAAAACCGCGCGGATGGGAAAATCGCCAAAGGCGCGGCTCGAGCTCAGAGAGGGACCCTGAAAGCATGGCCTGATTGATTTTTTTATCGGCAAACCAGATCGGCTTTCCGAATTTCCCTTTCATTATGTAGGCGTGGTATTTCGCGATTTGTGCTTTGTCTTTTTTAGTCAGGGGTACTTTTTCAATCAGAAATTCCGCTTCTTCGGCCGCTTCGTCTCCCATGCCCAGGGCTAAAAGCTCCCGATATTTCTTTTCATGATAAGAGGTCTCCTCGCTTTCGCCGTCTATTGTGCCAACTGTTCCTAAAACCTCTGGGACAAGGCTCGGTTTTGTTTTTAATATCTCTCTTGCCCGGTAGGCATAGTATGAATGATCGAATTGGGCAATGGTTTGCCTATAAGCAGCGAGTGCCTTGTCTCTGTTTCCCATTTTTTCAGCACTTTTACCAACCCAAAAAAGCAGGCGATCGGTAACTTTGTCCTGGGGTAGATCTAATGCCCTACTAAAATGTTGATATGCCTTTTTATAATCCTTTTTTTTATAATAGTTGTTACCGACTTTAAAAAGGACATCGGGAAAGAGAGGGGAGTGGGGGTATTTGGCTACTAATTTTTCGTAAGCAGCCAGAGCTTCTTTGGTCGCGTCCGCATATAGCTGGTAACGGCCGATATAGAAAAGAGCATTGTCTGCCGTGTGGCTGTTTGGGTATTTATCGACAATTTTTTCAAGCGTAACAATAGACGCTTTAAATTTTTCCATATAAGCGTAGGTCCGGGCCAGGTAATACATCGCTTCCGGTTTTGAATCTTTGTTTAGATTGATCGCTTTCATAAAATATCTGGAAGCGCGCTTGAGTTTCCCTTTGCGGAGCCAGGTCCGGCCTAGCATTATGTTTGCTTCGTCATAAAAGGAGCTTTTTTTGTAATATTTTGTTATCCGGCTGAAATATTCTTTGGCCCGGGTATAATTTCTCCGGTTAAAATATTTTGTTCCCAGGTTATAAATTGTGGCGGCTGGGGCCTCATAACCGGCCAGGGAGCTTTTTTTGGCAAGCTTATCCAGCTGTTCGAGCGCTTTTTCCGAATACTCGCTTTTAGGGTGAAAAAGATCAAGATTTCTATATACCCTTGCGGCAGCGATATGTTTATCTGTCTTTTCCAGGTTTTCACCAAGCAGATAGCGGGCGTGCGGAATAGCCCGGTCTTTCGGGTAGCGGGCGATCAGCTCTCTTAATGTAGAAATTGCATTGGCATGATCTTTTTGTCCGGACTGACATTCTGCAATTGCAAAGAGGGCTTTTGGAAGCAAGATGCTGTTCTTATAATGTTTTGATAATATCCGGTAAACCTGAATAGCATATTTCGGGTATTTAGCGTTTTTATATGCTTCCCCAATATAGAAATAGGCGTAATCATTAAGCGGGTAGTAATAATCCTTAACTACATATTTAAACTGGTTGATTGCCGAAAAATTCTTCCCATCCTGGAGGAGTCCGCACCCCTTTTTAAAGGCGTCCCGGGCTTCCAAGGTTTGAGCGATAGAAGCGGTGCAAAACAGGGCTATTACGAGGATCGTTAAGGTGATTTTTAATCGCATTGGAGCGTGTTTTGATTATAACATAGCCCATGCTACAATACAATTTAGCGTATGAAAAAACGATTGGACCAACTTTTAGTTGATAAAGGATTATTCCCGACCAGAACTCGCGCCCAAGCGGCGATCATGGCGGGGTTGGTTTTTGTCGAAAATCAAAGGATCGATAAGGCGGGAACGCAAATTGGACAGGCTTCGGAAATTGAAATAAAAGGCAAGCCCCATCCTTATGTTGGCAGAGGTGGGGTTAAGCTGGAGGGGGCATTAAAGGAATTTAAGATTGATGTGAAGGGGAAGATCTCCCTCGATGTGGGAGCCTCTACAGGGGGCTTTACCGATTGTCTTTTGCAGAATGGGGTGGAAAAAGTTTACGCGGTTGACGTAGGCCACGGCCAGCTTGATTGGAAGCTCCGGAATGATCCAAGAGTTAAAGTTTTTGAGAGGTTAAATGCAAGAAGTTTGGCATTAAAAAATCTAGGTCTGGAAAAATCTGATATTTCATTGGCGGTGATAGATGTCTCTTTTATCTCGCTTTTAAAAATATTGCCGGCGGTCTATAATTTATTAACCGATGAGGCTATAGTAGTTGCACTGATAAAACCTCAATTTGAGGCGAAGCGCGAGCAAGTGGGGAAGGGTGGGATTGTTAGGGATGAAAAGGTAAGGCGGGAAGTAGTTGAAAAAACCAGGCAGGAGGCCGAGGCACAAGGCTTTGAGGCTAAAGGGATTATTCAATCGCCGATAACTGGGACCGATGGTAATGTTGAGTATTTTATTTATCTTAAAAAGGAGAAGTAAGAGATGATGGGACTAATTGTTGCTTCAATTGCTGTCGGGGTAATCCTGAGTTCAGGAGTATTTTATTTGTCGATGCGCAGAGAATGCCCGACTCATTACGAACCGCTGGATTGCTTCGAAAAAGATGCGGAGGAAATCCTTCGCCGGTCGGGATTTGATATCCTTTCCCGGCGCAAAAAAGCGAATATTATTACGAACGTAAACGGGAAGGACCATTTCGGCTTTGTTGAGGTCGATTATATTGTTCGAAAAAAGAAGAAAAAGTATGCGGTGGCGGTCAAGGCGGGGGAGGGGACGGCAGACGCGAATGAGCCGGTCCTAAGGAGAAGGTTGATTGAATACGAGCACATTTTAGCGCTGGATGGGCTTTTGATTTTAGATCTTTCCCGTGGAGAGATCAATCGTGTAACTTTTCGTTTCCCCAAAGATGGATGGCTGGATAAATTTTTTAAGATATTTACTGTCTTGCTGGCAATCTTAGGTGTAATTGGTATAATTTGGATGCTGGCGAGCATAAAATTAATTTAGGAGGGCAACATGACAACCGTTGGGGTAATCTACAAGAAAGAGGATAAGTTAATTGCGGGGACCGGTGAGCAGTTAATTAAAGATCTTAAAAAGAAAAAATATAAGGTTAGCTTAAACAGGCCAAAATTTGTCATTACCCTGGGAGGGGACGGGACGATTCTCCGTGCAGCCAGGATCCTTGCCAAAAAGGGGATACCGATCTTGGGGCTCCATATGGGAGGGGTCGGTTTCTTGACCGAAATTGAACTAAGAGAGATAAATGATGCGTTGGACCGGATAAAAAAGGGTAAATATCAGATCGATGAAAGAGTGATGATCGAGGCAGTAGTCGGCGCTAAAAAACTTACCGCATTAAACGATATCGTAATAAGTAAAAGCGGGATCGCCCGTGTAATTAAAGTGGAGCTCGAAGGAATTGCCGAATTTACTGCAGATGGATTGATTTTTTCAACCCCGACCGGATCAACCGCTTATAACTTGTCGGCCGGCGGGCCGATCTTAGCCCCTGATTCGAAGAGCAGTATTATCTCTGCGATCTGTCCGCATCATATTAGTACCCGGCCAATCGTAGTTGAAAAACCGGTTACCGCGATATTGAACCGCGGATCAAAAGTAATCTTAACTGCGGATGGGCAGGAGATGATCCCGATAAATGTCGGTTATAAAATAAGGGTCCAGAGATCCGCGTTAAAAACGCGGTTTATCCGCTTAAAAAAGTACGATTTCTTTGCGAGGATAAAAGATACTTTCGGGTTTGGCCCGCAGGTTTAGTTGAAAACTTTCCCGCTATTTAAAGATTGGAATTTGGATAGATCATCCAGTATTACAAAATAGACCGGATTAGAAATATTCGCAGCCCCCGTATAGGGGAGTTTGGTAAAAAGGGTGATCTTTCGCATCTCGGCCGTAGATAATTTTTTGAGGTATTTCTGTAAGGCGCACTTTTCCATCGCTTTAATTGCTTTGGCACTATCCATTGTATTCATGGCGCCTCACCCCTTTAAATAATAGCTTTGCTGCCGGACTCTTTTCTAAGGAACATATCGGCAAAGACTTTTACGAATTGGCCTGGTCGGTTGACTTTAATATGATCGTATCGAAGTGCGTTTCGAACATGATTGGCCCGTTTATCTTTCCCTGGCTGGGAAATGGAGGCTACATCGTAAGTGTTTTTACCGTTATTCATTGCTTTTCCCTCTCATATATATATCGGCACTTTTTAGGGAAAATTTCACTTTTTTTAGGATTGACCAATACGTGTCAAATCATATAAAAACCTAACCGAAATGGTTATCGTTAAATCAACTAAGACCTAACCGAAATCACCTCCTTGGTTTTTGATCTTCGGGTACCGCTTCTACGTTTTGACTGATAAGTTTGGTA
>JAYEOW010000004.1:0-105374 GCA_034723395.1 Candidatus Margulisiibacteriota bacterium | reverse complement strand
GAGTCGAAGTGCGGGAGTAGTCCCTCGGCTCATTTCATTCGCTCGGGACTTTTTGGAGTGAATGAAATGAATCGATGCTTTGCTTGCGAGCACTGAGCGAGCGAAGCGAGTCGAAGTGCGGGAGTAGTCCCTCGGCTCATTTCATTCGCTCGGGACTTTTTGGAGTGAATGAAATGAATCGATGCTTTGCTTGCGAGCACTGAGCGAGCGAAGCGAGTCGAAGTGCGGGAGTAGCTCAGCTGGTAGAGCTCCACCCTTCCAAGGTGGATGTCGAGGGTTCGAGTCCCTTCTCCCGCTCCAGGCGCCGCTAGCTCAATTGGCAGAGCAGGACACTCTTAATGTCAAGGTTGAAGGTTCGATTCCTTCGCGGCGCATTTTCCTTTATCATGAGCAAACTTATCTGGAAACCCGGCACAATGGTTTATCCCGTCCCCGCGGTGATGGTCTCCTGCGGAGATGGGTCGGAAAACTATAATATTATTACTATTGCCTGGACGGGGACGATCAATTCCGAGCCGCCGATGACTTACGTTTCGGTACGCCCTTCACGTCATTCTCACGCAATAATCAAACGGACTGGCGAGTTCGTGATCAATTTAACAACTACTAAACTGGCCTTTGCGACCGATTTTTGCGGAGTGAAGTCTGGTAGGGAAGTTGATAAATTCGAAAGATTAAAGCTTACTCCAGTTAGGGGGAAGCATGTTAAAGCGCCATTGATCGAGGAGAGCCCGATCAATATTGAGTGCGCAGTAACCGAAATAAAATCACTCGGCTCCCACGATATGTTTATGGCGAAGGTCCTTTGTGTCCATGCCAGCGAAGAGAATATGAGGAAAGATGGGAGTTATGATCTTCGAAAGGCTGAGCCGATTGCTTATTCACATCGCAACTATTATGCGCTCGGAAAATACCTCGGGCATTTTGGGCATTCGGTTAGGAAGAGGAAATAATCATAGCCCTCACCCTGAGTTTTCCCCGTTGCTAAATCATTCGTATCGTCCCTCTCCCAGTGGGAGAGGGAGAAATTGAAACACCGTTAGCCAGTGAATGCTTGGGTGAGGGCTGTGTTATAATAACAGCCATGCCTAAAACCGTTTGGCAATCGTTGAACCACGATTCTATTCTGACCTCGGTAGAGGAGGTCATGGAAGAAAAACTAAGCAATCTTATTCTGCGAAGAAATAGTTATATTAACCGCGTGTACGAATTAGAAAAAAATGATCCGCAGGAAAGGTTTATCGTTAAATATTATCGGCCCGGCCGTTGGACCAAAGGGATGATCTACGAAGAGCATAAATTTCTTTATGAATTGTACGATAAAGAGGTCCCGGTTATTCGGCCGCTGCAGTTCGGGGATAAAACTTTATTTGACGTAGAAAAATTTCACTTTGCCATCTTCCCGAAAAAAGGGGGGAGGGCCCTGGATGAGTTTGATAAGGATTCATGGGAAGAGATCGGAAGGCTTTTGGCGAGAGTTCATCTGGTTGGAGCAACGCATAAAAAATCGAAAAGGATCGTTTGGCGCCCATCTACTGTCACCAAACACCATTTAGAAGCTCTTTCCAAGTCAGATTATGTCCTTCCCGAATTTAAAAAATCTTTTCAAACAGCGGCGGAAATGTTTGTGAAAAAGGCGGAACCGTTATTTAAGGGCCAGGAGTTCATTCTCCTTCACGGCGACTGCCATAAGGGGAACCTGATCCATCGCCCGAATGAAGGGATCTTTGTCGTCGATTTTGACGATATCTGTTTAGGTTCGCCGGTCCAGGATGTCTGGATGCTTCTCCCCGATGCTCCGGATAAATGTGAAAAAGAACTGGAATGGTTCTTGAAGGGGTATAAGACCTTCCGGCCGTTCGATAAGGCCTCGTTTAACCTAATTCCTGTTCTTCGCGGAATGCGGATTATCCACTATGCTTCCTGGCTTGCCGTCCAGAGCAAAGAACCCGACTTTCACAACCATTTTCCCAAGGCGGGGACAAAGGGTTATTGGAGTGAATTAATTAAGGAGCTGTATGAAGTCACTTGATCTAAAATATGGCTCAGGAAAAGTAAAAATATCGATTCCTGATGAAAATATTACTGGTGTTCTCTCCGGTAAGCACATGGCACCACTGGAAAATCCCGCTGAGGAGATCCTTAAAGCGTTTGAGAATCCGGCCGGTTCAAAACCGCTATCGAAAATTGTTAAAAAAAGAGAAACGGTAGCGATCGTAGTTTCGGATTATACCCGATCGACCAGTGCGGATATTTTTCTCCCGGTCCTAATTAATAAACTTAATGATCTAGAGATTCCGGACAAAGATATTTTTATCGTTTTTGGGAATGGGACTCATATCCCCCAAACTCCCGAACAGCAAAGGAAAATAGTCGGGGAAGAGATTGCTTCGAGGATTAAATTTTTCGATCACGATTGCCGGGATGAATTGATGCTGGTCGATCTGGGGAGAACTTCGCGCGGGACTCCGGTTAAGATAAATAAAAGGGTGTTCGATGCCGATAAAAAAATCATCACCGGAAGCATCACTTATCACTATTTTGCCGGTTTTGGTGGAGGGAGAAAAGGGATCCTTCCCGGAATCGCTGGTTTTGAAACCATTCAAGCTAACCATAAACTTTCAATGCAGCCAGAAAGTACCACGGCCGCATTAGATAACAATCCTGTATCCCTCGACATGGAGGAGGGGGCCAAGCTTTTAAAACCTGACTTTTTGATAAATACTGTTCTGAATGAGAACAAAGAGTTTTGCGGGATATTTGCCGGAGATATGATCAAGGCCCATCGTGAAGGTTGTAAATTTATCAATGATTATGCAAAGGTTAAAATCGATAAAAAAGCAGATTTAGTAATCGCGGCAGCGGGTGGAGGCGGGATGGATGTTAATTATGTCCAATCGCATAAAGGGATGGAGAATGCCCATTTTGCATTAAAAGACGGCGGAGTTATGATCTTGCTGGCCGAATCATCACAAGGTTTTCCATCAGATGCTTATCTTAAATATATCAAGCTGGGATCAGGTGATAAGATCCATAAAGAGCTTGATCGCAACTTTACTATCCCAGGGCATACGGTGTTTGCAACTTTCTATAAGGCGGAAAAATTTAAGATCATATGGGTCTCGAAGTTGCCTGAAGATATTGTTAAAACGATGAGGATCACGCCGGCGGATAGTTTTGAAGAGGCTTTTACTATGGCGAAGAAGTGGTTGGGCGATAAGTATTCGGCCTATATTATGCCGACGGCGTATGCAACTTTTCCAGTAATCAAATGAGTAAAATAAAAAAAAATATAGTTGCGCTTGGGTTTGTAAGTTTTTTGACGGATGTAAGCTCAGAGATGATCTTGGCGATCCTTCCACTTTTTTTGACCGCGCTGGGCGCGGGAAAAGCGGCGATTGGACTTATCGAGGGGGTTGCCGGGTTTACTGCCAGCATAGTAAAGACGTTCTCGGGATGGATCTCGGATAAAATCCGAAAAAGAAAATTGTTGGTGATTGCCGGTTATTCTATCTCGACGATAACTAAGCCGTTTATCGCAGCTGCTGGAAACTGGTTTCAGGTATTGGGGGTTCGTTTTCTTGACCGGGTAGGGAAGGGGATTCGTACTTCACCGCGCGATGCGATCATTGCCGAGTCTGCCGGACCGCATGAACGGGGGAGAGCTTTCGGTTTTCACCGGATGATGGATACTTCGGGCGCCGTAGCCGGCACATTATTAGCCTCTGCATTTCTTTTTGTTTTTACAAAGTTCTTCCATATGGAAACTTTGCTGCAATACCGGACGATATTCTGGATCGCGGTTATTCCCGGCATCTTATCGGTACTAACGCTTATTTTTTACGTAAAAGAGCCCAAGTTTGCTGAACAGAGAAATAAATTGTTCTCTCTAAAAGCGGCGCTTCCCAAGAGGTTTATCCGTTTTCTTATTGTCGTCGGGATATTTGAACTGGCCCATTTTAGCTATGCCTTGTTTATTTTAAGAGCTTCAGACCTGGGGGTAGTTGTCCCGTTGATCCCGATAATTTATCTGGTTTATAACCTGGTTTATGCCGCTTTTGCCATGCCCGCCGGACAATTAGCGGATCGATTCGGCAAGAAGAATTTGTTATCGATCGGTTACTTATTGTTCGGTGTAATGCTTTTTGGGTTTGCTTTTGCGTCCAAAATCCCGCACGCTTGGATTTTATTCATTATTTTTGGACTGGCAATTGCAATTGTCGATACTATTCCACGGGCGATGGTCCCTGAAATGGTTTCTTCAGAAGTCAAAGGGACCGCCTACGGTTTTTATTATATGCTGATCGGGATCATGGACCTGCCGGCTTCCCTGGTTGCCGGCATCCTTTGGGATGTTTTCGGAAAAGTGAATGGCCCAATGATCGCCTTTTCATACGGGGCGGTATTGGCTATAATTGCGGCAGGATTGTTGTTTGTTCTGGTTCCGAATATGCCCGAATAGATGTAGCGCAGACCTTCAGGTCTGCGAATATATAGCAGGTCTGAAGACCTGCACTACGATTTTGAAATGAAATTATTATTTTTATTTATTTTTAGTTTATTTTTCTTAACCGTACAGAGTTTTGCTGTAGCTAATTTAATCCCGGCTACTCCGGAAGTTTTGGGAAAATACACTTCTGAAGAGGTCATTATTAATGTGGTTGAGACCGCATCTTTGGAATCAATCCCGAAGGGATGGGAAGATAGGAAGAAGGAAGAGCGCTACCTTATGGGGAGAGAGCTTTTCCCGTCTTCCAATTTTGTGGAGATCGACATTGCCGCGCTCCCCGCCTACGAGATAACGATCAGGGTCAAAAATTCAAAAAGTGACGATTGTACCCTTATATATGTTCCCGAAGGGGGGAATTCTGATATTAACCAGAGCCAGAAACGGGCGATTGTAAAGATCGGCGCAAAATATCAGAGCAAGGACCCAAAGAAGATCATGCTTGATCTTTACGAAGACCTCTATACATACCTGGGGTTTGTATTTAAAAAAGTTGATTCGATCGAGATCAGGGGAGATTATCTGCTCGAGGATGCCAAGGTTTACGATCAACCGGCTTTGATCCGGGCCGCAGGAGAAGAGAATATCGATCTTCCTGAAATAAATATATCTTTTGACGACCGGTTTTATCTGGACAGTATGTTTTCAAAGAAGGACCCGATCAACATCGCGGATACTCCTGAGATCAAGATAGATTTTACGTCCCGATCGGGCATTCGCTATCGAAGTGCGGTATTAAAGATCGATGAGATGGAATACAACGCGGCAAAAGGGGATTTTTCGCTGGTAGTGGTTAAGCCGCAAAGGAATATCTCGCCTTTCGAAGTGGATTATGCGATGTATATGCTGCGAATCACTCCCGATAAGGAGCTCCCTTTTGGAGAACATGAGCTGTCGTTTAAGGTTGAAAATGCTTATGGGATGATAATTTCGAGGGAGGTCTTTGCCCGGGTGGTATCGATCCCTGCGACGATTGTGGGGAGGCCGATGGTCTATCCCAATCCTTTTAATCCCTCCCGCGACCATGAAGCAAAGATCCAGTATAAATTGAGTATGGCGACCAATATCGAGTTGGCTATCTTTGGGGTGGATGGTTCGGTCGTGTCGCGCAAGAGGTTCGGGCTCGGGCAGGAGGGGGGCAAAAAGGGCTATAATACGGTCTTCTGGAATGGGATGACGGATGCTGGGATGCGGGTTTCTAACGGGATTTACTCTGGAGTGCTAATCGATAAGGACGAGAACCGGATCCTCGAAAAGTTCCTGATCACGATCTATCAATAATGAAAAATAAGGGAATAGTATTTCTTTTTTTATTAGCAGTTCTTCTCTTTTTCGGCCGGTTTTTAACCGGAGAACAGATTTTTGCTTTTAAAGACCTATCCCGATATTTTTATCCGCTGCGGCAATTAATGGTCGAGCAGGTAAAGGCGGGCCAGCTTCCTCTCTGGAATCCCTATATCTTTTGCGGCTTTCCATTGTTGGCGACATTGCAGGTCGGTTTTTTCTATCCGTTGACCATCATTCACTATTTTCTCCCTTTTAATCTCGGATTCAATTACTATATGATCTTGCACTATTTTCTAGCCGCCTGTTTTATGTTCTATTTGTTAAGACATTATGACCTTAGCAAAGCGGCTTCGTTCCTGGGTGGGATAGTTTTTGCTTTTTCCGGTTATCTGCTTTCGGTTTCGAACATGAATACTTCGTTATCTTCGGTCATCTGGCTGCCGTTAACCCTCCTCTTTTTTGATCGTCTGATTAAAGAGATAAATTTTAGAAATATAGTGATCCTCGGAATACTGATTGCCCTCCAATTCCTCGGTGGAGAGCCGACAATAATTTATGTTACGGTGATTTTCCTGGCAGTTTATGGTTTGATTTTTTCTCAAAATAGAATAAAAAGTTTAGGCGGGCTGTTCCTTTCTGGGTTGATCTCTTTAGGCCTGACTGCGGTGCAGTTAATTCCCTTTCTTGAGCTGGCGCAACTCTCGGATAGGGTAGTACGCACCGGATACGACATCGTAACCATGCGCTCATTTCCGCCGCGAGAGATTATCTCCTTTATCTTCCCATACTTTTTTGGCAATCCGGCT
The DNA here is from genome assembly GCA_034723395.1 of Candidatus Margulisiibacteriota bacterium. Taxonomy (GTDB): domain Bacteria; phylum Margulisbacteria; class WOR-1; order O2-12-FULL-45-9; family O2-12-FULL-45-9; genus JAYEOW01. The sequence goes on along the minus strand of JAYEOW010000004.1, from coordinate 98,774 downwards.
CACTTTGGCAGTTATACCGAAACGTTACTCGGTAAAAATATTCAGGATTGGCTGATCTCCCCCTATATCGGGATACTCCCGTTAATATTTACGTTCTTTTCTTTTAAAAAGAGAAAGGCTTGGTTCTTTTTGGGAGCAGCGTTGTTTTCTTTGTTGTTGGCTTTTGGGAGATATACGCCGATCTACCGGACCATCTTTTTTATCCCCGGGATATCAATGATCCGTTACCCGGTAAAATATCTCTTCTTAACTACATTTTGCCTGACGATTTTAGCGAGTTTTGGATTTGAACGGTTGATTGAATATTTTGATCAGCAAAAAAACAAATTAAAAAGGGTCTTTCTAACTATGTTTCCAATCTCACTGCTCTCTGCTGTTCTGTTTTATATCGGATTCTCTTTCCGTGTCCAGATATTTAATTTCTTCCTGAAAAGATATCCCGCCAATATACCCGAATACTTTTTTAAGCTTTTGGCCAGAATAATCGAATTCAACCTGCTTAGCTTATTTAATATCACCCTTTATCTGCTGGTTTTTACGCTGATTTTATGGCTGGGGTATCGGTCCAGGATAAAAAAGGGGCTATTCTTGTTTATTATAATTGTTTTGGTGATCGCCGACCTTTTTTCAAACGGTTATTCGATCGTCATTCCGGCGGGGAGCTGGGTATTTGAGACAACTCCCGATAATTACAGGCTGTTGCAAAAAGAAAAGGGGCTCTATCGTTTTTTCTATACGCCGGAACTTGAGGAGGAGAATCGGCTGATCTATGGAGAGAATTACGAGAACGCTCTGTTCGAAGCAAAATCAAATTTTGCCGCCAACCGGCATATCCCATATCATTTTTATGATTTTTACGGTTATACATCGATAAGACCGGCCGGTTATCACAGTTATTTCCATACGGAATTTAAGGGGGAGAATTTAAAAAAGAATATTAAAGACCTGTCGCTTTTTAACGTTAAATATATTGCTTCATCCAGGAAGCTAAAAATCCCTTGCCTGATCCAGTTAATGCATAAAGAAAAATATGGACTAAATGTTTATCTTTATGAAAACCTGGCAGTTAAGCCGAGGGCATATATGGAGAGCGGGCGGGGGGAGATCGTTCAATATACGCCGAATGAGGTTGTGATCGTTGCCGATGCGGGAAAGAACGAACTTTTATTCCTGAGCGATCGATACTACCCGGGGTGGAAGGCCTTTGTTGACGGCGAAGAGGTGAAGATCTTCCGCGCTAATAATTTTTTCCGCAGTATTAAGCTAGAACCGGGAGAACATAAGGTCCGTTTTGTTTACGATCCTTTATCTTTAAAGATCGGATTCTTCATTACTCTATCTACGATATTACTTCTGTTTAGTGCAGCAATTATTTGGAGAAAACGATGAAGTTCTCCTGTTTTTTCCCTATGTACAATGAAGAGGGGAATATCCGAAAAATGGTTTCGGTCGCGGTTGCGGTTTTGGAGAAGAAATGTGAAGAATTTGAAGTAATCGTGGTAAATGATGGTAGTGCCGATAAGACAAAAGAGATCGCGGAAGAATTATCCAGGAATGATAATCGGATCAGAGTCGTTAATCATGAGAAGAATTTAGGCTACGGCGCAGCTTTACGTTCTGGCCTGGCCACATGCAAATATGAGATCATTTTCCAATCCGACGGAGATAATCAGTACGATCTCAACGAAATTGATCGGCTTCTTCCTTATATAAATGATCATGATTTTGTAATCGGTTATCGGATAAAACGGAGAGATCCATTCTTTCGATCTTTGGAGGCATTATGGTACCGCTTTATGCTGATCCTCCTTTTTGGCCTGAATTTAAGAGATACAAACTGTGCATTTAAAATATTTAAGAAAAGCATAATTTCTAAGCTCGATCTGGTCTCAAACGGGGCGATTATTAATGGAGAAATTATGATAAAAGCGCGAAAAAATGGATATTCGAAGATTAAAGAGGTTGGGGTAGATCACTTTCCACGGAAGGTGGGGAAGCAGACGGGGGCGAAGCCGCGGGTACTTTTTGAAGCCTTGATATCTATCCTAAAATTATGGTATAATACTACTGGTACAGGGCAAAAGGGGAGGAAGAAGACACGGTGAGAATGACCCATTTGGTGGCGCCGACGTTGCGGGAGGATCCCTCGGAGGCCGAAATTGTATCCCATAAACTACTACTTCGCGGCGGTTTTATTCGTCGTTTAGCAGCCGGAATCTACACATATTTACCCCTCGGTTTTAAGGTTTTACAAAAAGTTACTAACGTCATCCGCTCGGAAATGAATAAAGCAGGCGCTCAAGAGGTCTTTATGCCTGCTTTGCAGCCAGCTGAGCTCTGGCAGGAGACCGGCCGCTGGAACGTATATGGCAAAGAGCTCTTTAGGATCCAAGACCGTCATAAACGTGATTTCTGCCTTGGCCCCACCCACGAAGAGGTCATTACCGACTTAGCTCGAACTTCAATCCGCTCCTACAAACAATTACCGGTCAATCTATACCAGATCCAGACCAAATTCCGTGATGAGATCCGCCCGCGCTTCGGTCTGATGCGCGGCCGCGAATTTATGATGAAAGATGCCTATTCTTTTCATATTTCAAATGATGATCTCGATAAAGAGTATAAGAATATGTATGAGACCTATTGTCGAATATTTGATCGTTTGGGACTTCGCTACCGTGTAGTCGAAGCCGAATCGGGCGCGATCGGCGGTGGCTATTCCCAGGAATTCATGGTATTAGCCGAAACCGGCGAAGAAGAGATCTTCTACTGCAATAAATGCGATTATACGGCGAGCAGGGAGTCGGCGGGAGTCGGAAAGTGGAAAATGGGGGAGAGCAATGTAAAGGCTGAGGCGAAGGCGAAGGAAGCGCACACTCCCGGAGTTAGAACGATTGAAGAAGTTGCTGTTTTCTTAAAGATCAAACCCGCCAAGATGATCAAGACCTTGATCTACGAGACCGAGTCTGGTCCGGTTGCTGCTCTAGTTCGAGGCGACCATGCGTTAAATGAGGCGAAGTTAAAGAAGATCTTGGGAGCAGAAGATCTAAGGTTGGCTTCGGAAAAGGTGATCGAGAAAGTCACTAAAGCTCCCATGGGATTTGCCGGACCGGTTGGGTTGAAAGGGATAAAAATTATCGCTGATACGGCAGTCACTTTGATCGAGCATGGGGCGACCGGGGCAAACAAGAAAGATTATCATGTTATTAATGTCGGATACGGAAGAGATTATAAAGCCGATCTGGTCGGCGATATCCGGTTCGCGGCGCGTAAAGATGTTTGTCCCCGCTGCGACGGGGGTAAGTTCGAGGTTGAACGCGGGATTGAGGTAGGCCATATTTTTAAATTGGGGGCCAAGTATTCGGAAAAGATGAATTGTATTTTCCTCGACGAGAAGAACAAAGAGCAGCCGATGATCATGGGTTGTTACGGGATCGGAGTAGGGAGGACAGCCCAGGCGGCGGTTGAGCAGAGCTATGATAAAGATGGGATCGTCTGGCCGGCTCCGCTGTCGCCGTTTAGCGTTGCGGTTATTCCGATGAATGTTGCGGAAGAGGGGCAGCTTGAGGTAGCGGAAAAGATATATAAAGAGATCTGCGGGATGGGATATGAGGGATTGTTGGATGATCGGGATATGCGGGCGGGGGTAAAGCTAAAGGATATCGACCTATTTGGGATCCCCGTCAAGATAATTGTTGGAAAAGCATTAAAAGAAGGTAGAGTCGAGATCAAAATACGCAAGACCGGCGATACCCAATTAGTGGATAAGGATAAGGTTTTAGATTGGTTAAGACAAAACGTATCAAGTTAAGCACCAAAGGCCGCGACCATGTGATTAACATCACCGGGGAAGTAGGGCAGGTGGTTACCGAGTCTAAGATCAGAGAGGGGATCGCTACCGTTTTTGTTTACGGCTCGACTGCTTCGGTCTCGACGGTTGAATATGAGCCGGGGCTGGTAGAAGATATCAAGAACATTGATGAAAAATTGGTTCCTTCAAATGTTTCATATAACCATGATGAGACCTGGGGGGATGCGAATGGATATGCTCATTTGCGGGCGACGATCTATGGCCCGTCGATTACGGTCCCGGTCGTAAGCGGGGAGATGACTCTGGGAACTTGGCAGCAGATCATTGTGATCGATCACGATAACCGGCCTCGCAGTCGAGAGGTCATAATACAAGTGATGGGAGAGTAAACATGTGCGGAATATTTGCGATCTCTGCTTCAAAAAGTGAAAATATTATTGACGATCTTTTTTTGGGGACCTTTTATTTGCAACATCGCGGGCAGAGGTACTGTGGTCTCTCCACTTATACCGGCGACGGAATCAGGATCCGTACCCATCATGGGTCGGTCAGGGCAACCTTTACCAGTGATTTGGGCGGGATGGAAGGTTTTTGCGGGATCGGGCATACTTCGTTAAGGGACCGCCAGCCGATCAAGCTCGACTCAAAAATGGGCGAATTTACGATTTGTTTTGAAGGAAATATTATTAACCGTGATAAGTTAATGGAGGACTTAAAGAGGGAGGGGCACTCTTTCTATACCGACTCGGACATTGAGATCATTGCCAAGCTGATCGCGCAGGGCGATAATTTTATTAATGGGATAGAGCGGATGGCAAATAAAATCCGAGGCGCTTACGCTTTGGTTATTCTGACCAAAGGGAAGATCTTTGCCGCCCGCGATAAGCATGCTTTCCGCCCGATGGTGATCGGCAGGAGGGATGGAGCAGTAGTAGTTACCTCCGAATCGTGTTCTTTTGTAAACCTCGGATTTTCTATCTTACGTGATGTAAAGCCGGGAGAGATCATTGAGATCGAAGAAGGGGAGATCATGACCAGGAAGATTATTGAAAGCGACCTGATCCAATATTGCACATTTGAATGGGTGTATACCGCGAATGTGGCTTCAATCATTGACGGTATGCCGGTCGATATCGCGAGAAGAAACCTGGGAGCGGCGCTGGCTAAACGTTTTCCGGCAAAAGTTGATATCGTTGGCGCGGTCCCGAATTCGGGGATCGGACATGCGATCGGTTTTTCACAAGAGTCAAAGATCCCCTATGATAATGTTTTTATCAAATACGATTATGCCAGCAGAAGTTATACGCAGCCAACCCAGAAAGAGCGTGACCGGGAAGCGAAAACAAAGTTGATCCCGGTTCCGGCCAAGATCGAGAATCGGAGCGTTGTCATCTGCGACGATTCGATCGTCCGCGGGACCCAGATGAAGAATGACCTGGTGGTCAAGCTTCGCAAGAATGGGGTAAAAGAGATACATGCGAGGGTTGCCTGTCCGCCGCTTAAGGCTCCCTGCAAGTATGGGGTAGCGACCCGTTCGAAGAATGAACTGATAGCGCACCAAAAATCGGTTGAAGAGATCAGGGAATATATCGGAGTGGACAGCCTGGCATATAACGCGCTTGAAGATCTGGGCCCGGCATGCGGAAAACCGCTTGACCAGCTTTGTCTCTCCTGTTGGACCGATAAATATAGGGTATAAAATGAAAGACCATTGCGGCATATTTGGAATATATAACTTAAAGGAGGATTCTCCTTCAAAATCAGTATACTATGGCCTTTTTGCCTTGCAGCACCGGGGGCAGGAATCGGCGGGGATCGCAGTTTCTGACGGAAAAGAGATCGGGCATCATAAAGGGATGGGCTTGGTCAATCAGGTTTTTAATGAGGAGATCCTTAATAGATTGAAGGGACGGATTGCGATGGGGCATGTCCGTTATTCCACTACCGGATCTTCGATCATTGAAAATGCACAGCCGATCGTGATCGATACGCATTATGGGAGAATTGCCTTAGCGCATAACGGAAACCTGATCAATTCAAATCTGCTTCGACAGGAGCTAAAGGATAAAGGATTAAGTTTTGTAGGTACATCTGATTCGGAAGTCATCGCGTCAATGATCGCAACCTCAAAAAAGGAAGAGTTTGAGGATGCGGTGATCGATACATTAAAACGTTGTAAAGGGGCGTTTTCCCTCCTCTTGATGACCAAGGATAAGCTGTTGGCGGTCCGCGATCCAAATGGGATCCGGCCGCTTTCGATCGGTAAATTTGGTTCCGGATATGTTGTTTCATCCGAAACGTGCGCCCTCGATATTATCGGAGCGCAATTTGTCCGGGATGTATCCAACGGAGAGATCGTGGCGATCGACAAGGATGGGATCCGATCGAAAACATGGGAAATGGGGGATAGGGAGGCGATCTGTGTTTTTGAGTATATCTATTTTGCCCGCCCGGACAGTGTCCTCCACAGGCGCGGTGTTTATGAATCAAGATTCCAGATGGGAAAATACCTGGCAAAAGAGCACCCGGTCGAAGCGGATGTGGTTATTCCTGTCCCTGAATCCGGGGTACCGGCGGCGATCGGGTTTTCAGCCGAGTCAAAGATTACTTTTGGCGAAGGGCTGATCAAAAACCGTTATGTCGGCAGGACTTTTATCCAGCCCAACCAGGAGATCCGCGACTTGGGGGTCAAGTTAAAATTAAATCCTATCCGGGATGCGGTCCGCGGGAAAAAGGTCGTGATCATTGATGATTCGATCATCCGGGGAACGACTTCACGGCAGATCGTTCGATTGGTGCGCGAGGCGGGAGCGCGGGAGATCCACATGCGGGTCTCTTCTCCGCCCAATCTTAATCCGTGTTTTTACGGGATCGATACCGCGACTAAAGCCGAACTTATTGCGGCTAACTTATCGATCGATGGGATACGTAAATATCTGGAAGCTGATTCACTTGGATACTTAAGTATTAATAATTTGATTAGATCGATAAGCTTGCCGGCGGGAAATCTATGCCTGGCCTGTCTGAACGGTGAATATCCGGTACGGGTGCCGGAGAGATTGCAAAGCTTGAAACTATTTTTTAAATAGAATGGGCCCCTCGACTCGTCCGCCTTCGGCGGACTCGCTCGGGGCAGGGAGGTGAATTTCGTGGGAGAGAGTAACAGTTATCCAAAATGTCAGCAATGTGACAAGGGAGAATTGATCCCATTATCGGATTTTTCCAATAATTCGGTTTCAATTCGTTATAAGGCCTGGGCTTGTACAAATAGGGAATGCCGATTTTTTGTAGTGCTTCGCGGTGGAGATGTTTATTACGGCACAGCCACGCCCGATGCCGCAAGATAGTATAGCGAATAGGAGTTGAGTAAATATGATCACTTATAAGCAGGCAGGGGTGGACGTTGAAGCCGGCCAGGAGGTTGTCCGCCGGATTAAGAAGGTTGCCAAAGGGATAGGTTTTTTTGGCGGTTTCTATCCTATGGGTAAAAATATGTTGGTGGGGGCGGCAGACGGGGTGGGGACCAAGCTTAAGATTGCCTTTGCCATGGATAAACATGATACGGTAGGGATCGACCTGGTCGCGATGAACGTTAATGATGTGGTTGCGACCGGAGCAAAACCGCTTTTCTTTCTCGATTATATCGGGGCCCAAAAGATCCATGCGCCGAAAATCGAAAAAATCATTAAAGGGGTAGTTGCCGGCTGCAAGCAGGCGAATTGTGATCTTTTGGGGGGAGAGACAGCCGAGCTTTCTGATATGTATCAGGAAAACGAATATGATCTAGCCGGATTCGCGGTTGGAATGGTTGAGAAAAAAAAGATCATTAAAGGGACCAGCATTAAGGATGGAGATAAGATTATCGGTTTAGCCTCGTCCGGCCTGCACAGCAATGGATATACCCTTGCAAGAAAAGTATTGTTGGAGGAAGCAAGATTGAAGCTCAAAGAGGTAAACGAAGACCTGGAGAGACCTTTGGGCGTAGAGTTGATGACCCCGACCAAGATCTATGTGCAGACAGTATTAGACTTGACCAGGCGCTATAAGATAAAAGGGATTGCCCATATAACCGGGGGCGGCCTTCCAGAGAATGTGGCCCGGCTCCTGCATAAAAAAGTCCAGGCGGTGATCGATATTAATGCCTGGCAAATTCCAACTATTTTCAGGATGATCAAACGGTTGGGAAAGATCGATCAAGATGAAATGTATAAGACTTTTAATATGGGGATAGGGATGGTCCTTATCGTTGATAAGAAAGATGCGGATAAGGTGATGAAGGCGCTGGCAAAGAAGAGAGAGAAGGCTTTTATTATCGGAGAAGTTGGGAAGGGGAAGGGAGAGGTAATAATAATTTAATGACGAATTAATGCTTCGCACCGAAGTGCTTCAGCACGAGGTGTCATATTATTAAAATGATAAACATTGGAATGTTAATTTCAGGAAAAGGGTCAAATCTCCAGGCGATTATTGATGCTTCGGAGCGCGGAAATGTTCCGGCCAAAGTCGCGATGGTGATTTCCAATAAGCCAAATGCTTTTGGGTTGGAGAGGGCAAAAAAGCATGGAATTCCTACTGCAGTGTTTGAACCGAAGAAGTTTCAAGATAAGAATACTTATGAGCTGGAGATCGTTAAGGTCTTAAAGCAGCATAAAGTTGATCTAGTCTGTCTGGCTGGTTACATGAGGATTGCAGGAGAAGTCCTGCTTGAGCATTTTCAAGGTAAGCTGCTGAATATCCATCCGGCGCTCCTCCCATCTTTTCCAGGATTACATGTCCAGAAAGCGGCGCTTGAGCATGGAGTAAAAATCTCTGGAGCAACTGTCCATTTTGTCGATGAAGGATGTGATACCGGACCGATTGTTATCCAAGCGGCGGTTCCTGTGTTGGAAAATGATACAGAGGAAACCTTATCTGCTCGGATTCTGGAACAGGAACATAGGATTTATCCCCAGGCGATAAAATTATTTGCTGAGGGGAAGTTAAAAATAGAAGGGAGAAAAGTAAGGGTACTATGATAGCTAAGAAAAAACTGGGGAACAGGAAACGGGAAACAGGAAACGGCAAAAAATATGCATTGCTGTCGGTTTCAGATAAGAAAGGTCTCGATAAGTTTGCGAAAGGGTTGAAAAAACTTGGGTTTGAGATCATTTCGTCTGGCGGGACAGCGAAGTTTTTAAAGAAAGCGGGGATAAAAGTAAAAGAGGTGTCGGGACTTACGAAATACCCTCATATGTTGGATGGAAGGGTAAAAACTCTCCATCCGATCATTCATGGGGCAATTTTGGCCGATCAAACCAATCCTGCGCACATGAAAGAGCTTAAGAAATTTAAGATCAATCCTTTTCAGGTCGTAGTTTGCAATCTTTACCCATTTGAAAGCACGATCAGCAAAGAGGGATGCACTTATGAAGACGCGATTGAAAATATCGATATCGGGGGGCCGTGTATGGTCCGCGCCGCCGCCAAAAATAGTAAAAGTGTGGCGATTGTGGTCGATCCGGGAGATTACGGAAAGATCATCGATGAGTTGAAAGGGAGCGGTGGAGCGCTTAGCGCGGAGACCAAACAAAGATTGGCCTATAAAGCTTTTGCGCATACAAAATATTATGATACGGTTATCGTTAAATATTTTTCAACTATGTTCGGCAGCGAAGAAGCATTCCCGGAGAGCAAAACGATCCAATTGAAAAAAGTCCAAGACCTCCGTTATGGGGAAAACCCGCACCAAAAAGCCGCTTTTTATAAAGAGGCGGCAACTGAGGATATGGGGTCAGCAATCACTAATGCGAAACAGCTGCACGGGAAAGAGTTGTCTTTCAATAATATTGTCGATATGGATGCGGCGTGGGCGGCAGCAAACTATTTTGCCGACACTACAGTAGCGATCGTTAAACATACGAATCCCTGCGGATTGGCGAAGGGTGAAACCCTCCATTCTGCTTACAAAAAGGCGCTCGACTGCGATCCGGTCTCTGCCTTTGGAGGGATTGTAGCCGCGAACCGGGAGATCGATGAAGCTACCGCAAAAGAGATCGTTAAACTATTTGTTGAGATCGTGATCGCCCCCGGATATTCAGCCGGAGCGCTGAGCGTCCTAAAGGAGAAGAAAAACCTGCGTATCATGGATATGGGAGAAGCGGCCTTGGGCAAGCAATTCAGGGGAATGGATTACAAACGGGTGAGTGGTGGTATTCTTGTCCAGGACCCGGATATTGCCCAGCTGGCGGTAACTGATTTTAAAGTGGTAACCAAGAAACAGCCATCGATGGCGCAGATGGAAGATCTCTTCTTTTCCTGGGGAGTTGTTAAACACGTTAAGTCGAATGCGATCGTGATCATAAAGAATGGCAAGGCGATCGGGGTAGGAGCGGGGCAGATGAGCCGGATTGATGCAGCCGAACTGGCAGTGAAGCGTTCGCGGAGCGATGTTAAAGGTGGAATTTTAGCCTCGGATGCTTTCTTTCCGTTTCCGGATGTTGTAGAATTTGCCGGGAGGTATGGTATAGCAGCGATCATCCAGCCGGGGGGATCAAAACGCGACCAGGAGTCAATCGATAAAGCGAACGAACTCGAGATTGCGATGGTCTTTACCGGTCGAAGACACTTCAAACATTAGGAGGCTTATAATGACAAATGACAAATGGCAAATGACAAATAAATATTTTAATTCCAAATCAATTAAAAGATTTGGATTTTGGATTTTATTTGGATTTTGGATTTTGATATTTGGATTTAATTCGGCCATAGCTCAGGATTCTTCACTCTCAGTTACTACTACTGGTGGGACTGATACAGATACTGCGACTAAGCTCGTTTCAAATATCGGGGGATTAAGCCTTGGTTATCTAAAAGTCGGGACTGATGAGGTCGCCAACCTTGCCTGGCACCCTGATTTTAAATTAGGTCCCTGGGGGTTGGGGTTTGATGTCAACATAACTTTAAGCGAAGTCAGGCCGCCGGAATATGAGAATTTTGTCATGCGTTATGTTGAGTATGATGACGGTAAAAAAGGATTGCGCTACGGGACCATCCAAAATTTAACCTGGGGCCATGGTTTATTAATGAAAGATTATTCGACTGTTGCCACCGGGCCGATCCTCCTAAATAACGAACAGCTTGCCTTTAAGGGATATGTCGATATGGATCAATATGTTGTGCGCGGGCTTAAAACCGGCAGCGGGATCTATGGGGCAAGGGTAGAGGAGAGGGTCCATCCCATGCTTACTTTGGGGCAGACCTATCTCAATGATTCTGATGGTGTTACCCTTGCCGGGACTACGGAAATACAAAAAGTGTCCGCTTACGGAGTGGACGCAACTGTTCCACTTCCCTGGGGATTTGAAGGATATGCCGAGTATGCGCATTTAGTTGATCACGGGAGCGGCTTTTCGTCGGGGATCGGATGGGACCAGGACTTTTTTATTGCGCAAGCTAATTTTCTGGCGGAATATAGGTTTTTAGACAGTAATTTCGTACCCGGGTATTTTGATTCTGATTATGAGGTTAATCCGGTAAGTTTATCTTCCGCCGAAGTGTCAGGGAATGTTAAGAATGGCTATTTGGCCCAGGCTGGGTTAAAAGTGATGGATATGGCCTATCTTAAACTGGTTTACGAAAATTATAATGAGAGTGATGCCGGGGTGGAAGGGGAGCTGTTTGCAAAATTACCACAGGATATTGAAGTTACCGGTTATTATAAACAGCCGAGCTTTACCGATTTTAGATCTCTTTCTTTAGAGGAGGGGGCAATTATCGGAGGATCGGCCGCTTATCCGGTGAATCCATTCACCAAGGTAGTCGTTCATTATAAGAAGGTCTATAATCCAAGCACACAGCAGATCGAAGAATCGCAGTATTATGAGCTGAGGCTTAGCCTCTAAGCGTTTTTGGTTTTCCGGTGGCGTCGACCACTTTTGACGCTTTGCCGCTTTTAACCCTTCCAGGGATGACAAAATCTATCTCTGGGAGGTTTTTTTTGACCGCCTTAACGGTTAAGGCTGGTTTTTCCCCTGCCTTATTAGCCGATGTAGCAACGATCGGTCCGCATTTTTTAATTAAATTAAGGATTGTTTTGTGATCCGGCATCCTTAAACCGACTTTTTTGCTTCCCCCCGTGACTAATTTTGGAACTTTTCCGGTTTTATAGATTACCAAGGTCAATGGCCCCGGCCAAGCTTTGGCCAATTCCAAGGCCCGTTTACTGAATTTGCCGAGTTTCTTTGCCTGGCGCATATTTCCGATCAAGATTTGCAGCGGTTTTTTGCATGATCGCTTCTTAATCTTAAAAATCTGCTTGATTGCTTCGGGTTGATCCAGACAAGCGCCGATTCCAAATACTGTTTCGGTAGGGAAGGCGATTATTCCGCCGGATTTAAGGGTCTTAGCCGCTTTTTTCAGGTTCATTTCTACTAATTAGTATATCATATGTCATACCTGATTTGACTCCGGTCAACTCTTCTAATATAATTTATCTGGAGGTGAATTATGGTAGAAATTCCGGATGAAGAGTATCGGAGCCAGCGAGAGCGATTAAAAGAGCTTGAGAATATGGTGGTCGAATATGGAAAGCTTGAAAAACAATTGAGGCGGAGTGAGGAAAAGTATCTAAACCTGATCGACAACGCGGGGGATCCGATCGTTATCTTTGATAGAAAAGGGAAGATCCTTCAGATAAATAAACAACTTTCCGTGGCCAGCGGATATTCAAAAGAAGAGCTTGAAGGCGAGAACCTGGCCTTTTTAGGGATCTTCGATATAAAGAACAAAGCGATCGTGTTAAAAAATTTCTTTGACCGGATGCGCGGTAAATTTGTTCCTCCTTATGAGGTGCGGCTTAAGCGGAAGAGCGGCGAACCTGTTCAAACCGAGATAAATGCGGCGCCGATTTATGAGGATGGCAAGATCGTTGGTGATATGGCGATCTTGAGAGACCTGACCGAGCGCAAAAAAATGGAAGATGAAGTGAAGGTCTCCGAAGAAAAATTCAGAGCGGTCTTCGAGTCGGTACAGGAGGCGATCTATTTGGTGGATAGGGAGGGGAGATTGCTCGACTGCAATAAATATGTCGAGGAACTGATCGGTTATAAGGTTGAAGAGCTCAAGGGGATGTCTTTTAAGGATATGACCCATCTTCTTTCGACCGATCAGATCCTTAAAATAGCTGAAATTATTCCAAAAATTACCATTAGGGGTTCCTATGGTCCGGAGGAGCTTGAGGTCATCCGCAAAGACGGTAAAAGGATAAACATCGAAATAAAAGCGAAGGGCGTTAAAATAGGGGATAAAAAGATACATGTGGGGATTGCGCGTGAAGTATTAAAAGGTTAGCATTGGGCGCGTCGGTACTAAAAATATGAAGGCCGACATAATTATAACGAACGGAATGATCCTCACGATGGACGAGAAACTTACCCTCCACGAGAAGGCCGACATAGTTATTTCCGGGCCGAATATTGTAGATATTTCTCCACAGACAAAATATAGGGCCGATAAAGTAATTGACGCAGCTGGTAAATTAGTAATGCCGGGCTTGGTCAATACCCACACCCATGCGGCGATGACCTTGCTGCGCGGGATCGCTGACGATATGCCGCTCCAGATCTGGTGGCAGAAATTTATCTTCCCGATCGAAAAGAAATTCGGAGACCCGGAATATGTGCGGATTGGCGTTTCACTGGCGGCGATCGAGATGATCAAGTCGGGGACGACCTCTTTCTCGGATATGTACTTTTTCGAAGATGATGCGGCGGAGGTTTGCAAGAAGATCGGGATCCGCGCATTTTTGGGAGAGGGAATTCTCGATTTTCCAACACCTGATTCTCCAACGGTAGAAGATTCACTCGAATATATTGAAAAACTTTATGAAAGGTGGGGAAGGGACGAGCTTATTCATCTGGAAGTTGCTCCCCATACTCCTTATACCTGCAATCCGGATAATCTTAAAAAGGCACAGGCTTTGGCTGAGAAACTTGATCTCCCGCTTCATATCCATGTTTCCGAAACTGCTTCTGAAGTAGCCGAGTCGAGAAAAAACCGGGGATGTTCCCCGGTTGAGCATCTTGAAAATATCGGATTCCTTTCGGAAAGAGTAAAGGCGGTCCATTGTGTCCATCTAAGCCATGATGATATTAAATTATTAAAAAAACATAAAGTGAAGGTTTCTCACTGCCAGGAGAGCAATATGAAGCTTGCTTCGGGAAGTGCTCCGATTGTTGAATTAATGGATGAGGGGATATTAGTCGGTTTGGGGACAGACGGGGCGGCTTCGAATAATAATTTAGATATGTTTGATGAGATGGATGCGGTAGCAAAAGTTCACAAGTTAATGAGAAGTGATCCGACGGTAATGAATGCTAAGGATGTTCTGCGGATGGCTACTACTGATGGGGCTAAGGTCCTTCAAAAACCGGATATCGGATCGATTGAGATTGGCAAAACGGCAGATATTATACTGATCGATCTTGATCGACCGCATCTTACCCCTTTATATAATGTGTATTCCCAGCTGGTTTATTCAGCTGGCGGGTCGGAAGTTGATACGGTGATTGTTAATGGTAAATTAGTGATGGAAAACCGCGATATTTTAACGATTGATGAAGATGAAATTATCGATCGGGCAAACTTTTTCGCAAGGAGAATAAAAGAATGGCTAAGGTAGGAATAATTGGCGGTTCGGGGGTGGAGGGGCTTCTTTTTTCTAAAGGGTTCAAGACGAAAACAATTAAAACCGGATACGGACCGATAAAAATAGAGCATGGTGAAGTTGCTGGTAAAGAAATCTTTTTTATCAGGCGCCACGGTGAACATTACGTTTTACCATACCAGGTTAATTATCGAGGAAATGTTGCCGCCCTAAAAAAACTCGGAGTGGGCCGTATTATTGCAACCGCCGCGGTTGGATGCATCAGCCCGAAAATGAAACCGGGTGATTTTGCCGTATTAGATGACTTTATCGATTTTACTAAAAGAAGGCATGAGACATTTAGTGAAAACGCATTTATTGATGTCAGCTCTCCTTATGACCGGCAATTGACCGATAAGATATTAAGCGCTGCCGGCAAATTAAAGCTAAAGGTCGATAAAAAAGCGACCTATGTATGTACCGAGGGGCCGCGTTTTGAGAGCAGGGCGGAGATTAAAATGTTCGGTAAAATGGGGGCGGATGTGGTGGGGATGACCCAGGCGGCCGAAGTGGTTTTAGCCGTCGAAGCGCAGATCCCTTACGCGGTGATCGCGGTGGTAACAAATTACGCGGCCGGGATCAAGCCCAAAAAAATAACCTCAAAAGAGGTCTTTAAGATGATGAAAGAGAAAAAAAACTTGCTTTCCAGACTTTTGACACAAACGATCAAAACCCTCTGAAATTGGCCCCACTATTTAGCGATATGCTTATTAGAGTCTCTATTCGAAAGGGGGACCCGTGTCTTTCGTAAAAAGTATCAGGAATATAAGAATATTGCCGACTGCTGTTGCGATAAAGCGCCTGCAGGACGCTGGAGTTCTATTCATATCCAAAGGGAAGATTTTACGCGCCCGCGGAAGATTTACCGCCGGGTGGAATAACGGGAAGAAGATCCTTACCATTGCTAATTCAGGCCTCCGCTTAAGCAACCTTGCGATCGACCTTGACGCGGTCGACCTGGAGGAGCTTGGCAGCCGGTTGCCCAAAAAATCGATCTTAACCAATACCTGTTGGTTGATCGAAAAGATTAAAATGGACGGCGGATCAAGGCAATTAAACAGAATCCTGGATGAGGCGGGGATAACGCCCGGAGAGATCGAGGGGGAGATTGGAGAAGAATTAAGAAAAGATCTGGAAGGGATCGCAAAAATAACCGTATCTCTCGGGAAAGAAGAAGCATCCCGGTTTGTCCAAGACGCGGCGGCAAGGTTTCTTGAGCTTGCTAATCTCTCGGAAAAAGGGGACGGTGAATTTGCCGATTTTATCATTAATATCTTAATCAAGGGGAATATTCATAACCATAAAGGGAGCGTTGTCCATTTTGGCGCAGTTACTTTATTGTCTTCGGTTATTGCGATAGAAACTGGTGTATATAAAAATGCCAGAAGGTATCAATGGCTTAAAACTGCTGCGTTATTACATGATGTGGGGAAAATGGCGCTGACCAGGGAGCAGCTAACCACGCCCAGGCCTTCTGATGAAGTTTTTGGTTTAATAAAAGAGCATTTGCCGATTACAGTTTATCTATTAAGCGGGATCAGATGGCTTAGAAATGTTGTTCCAATAATTCAGCACCATCATGATATGATCGGCGGTTATCCCGCTTGGTTATCCAATGGTTATGATAAATTGCCTAATCGCGTGAAAACCTGTATTCAGATATTGCAAATTGCGGATGCCTTTGACGGGATGACCAGTAACCGCGAATATAAGAAAGGGACCGGGGAATACAAGCAGATGCGTGGTGGAAAAATATCAACGAAGAAAGTATTCTCATACGCAGAAGCGATCGCTGAACTGCGCAGGGAAGGGAGAGATAAGGTCATTTTAGACGCGTTGGGAAAGATATTAAAAAACAGCGAAGCTTATTTGTATAACCTAAAGAAGTATTTTAATATAAATGAATTAAAGCTGGTTTGGTTCGGCGTCGAACATTTGATCAAAAAAGGGATCGTCCCTTATAACGGCGGGAAAGAGGGGATTAGTAAATGGGATCGGGTCCTTCTAGGGCAAAGGGCGCTGTTGTGGCTAATGAGCGGGAGAATTTTAAAATTTGGCGATGCGGTGACCTTTATTAATGGGATTAAAAGGGAGATATTGGCAAAGATAAGCAGTGAAGGGCTGGAGAAGAAATATGAGAAAATAGAACAATCCGTCCCGATGTATCTTGGCCCATTTATTATTATTCTCTATCGGGCGTTAAAAATCAATGCCGCGTCAGGTGTAAATATATTTCGTAAATTAATCGAATTAGCGGGACAATATGCCGATCATCCTGCGGAATTCTTAAGTTTTATAAACTCATTTAAGCTTGCCGAAGCTGATTATAGCGATAATTTCTTCAGATGGATCAGCCTGAAGCTGTGTGGAAAGGATGCGGGCGAAATACCGATCTACGGAAGCAGATCGTTTATTGCCAACCTTCAGTGATCATTTTGCAGAATAGCTTTTAGTATCCGATCTTTTCCACTCAGGTCTCTAATAATTTCTATAGTTTTATATTTTCCGTTATTTTCCACAAGTGATTTAACTTTTCCCCCCTGATCAAATCCGATTTCGATCAATAACCGGCCGTTTGAATTCAGGTAGTCAGGAGCTTGGTTAACAAGTTTTCGAATGTAATCCAACCCATCAACTCCGCCGTCTAAGGCTTGGATCGGTTCCCAATCTTTTACATCGGTTTCAAGCGTTTCGATATCTTGAGTCGGGATATAGGGCGGATTGGAGGCGATAAGATCGACCTTTTCTTTAAGCGGTTCGAGGAGATTTCCAATCCTAAATTCGCAGCGGCCGCTAACCTTATGATGTTCCGCATTCTTTTGTGAGATTTTAATGGCGTCCGGCGAGGTATCGATACCGATAACTTTTATTTCTGGGAGGTATTTGGCCAGACTGATTGCGATTGCTCCGGAACCAGTTCCGATGTCGGCGATTGTGAGTTGTGAGCCGTGGTGGTCGATTACAACTTCAACTAATCTCTCGGTTTCTGGCCGGGGGATCAAAACAGAGCGATCGACAAAAAACTCGAGTGACATAAAGGGTTGGGTCCCGGTTATATAAGCGATCGGTTCGCCTTGTTTACGCCGCTGGATCAGCTTTTTAAAATCAGCCAGCTCTTTCTCATTCACTACCCGTTCGTGGTTTATATAAAGCTCGATCCTTTTTAGCTTCAGTGAATAGGCGATGAGGATTTCGGCCTCAAGGCGGGAATTGAGATATCTGCTGGTCCATTTGTGAAGTTTGGTGATGGTCCAGACTTCCATTACTTCATTTTTTTCAGCTTTGCTATTCGGTCGGCGTTTATCAAGGCTTCGATAACCTCGTTGATCTCCCCATCGAGGACTTTGTCCAGGCTGTAGATCGTAAATCCGATCCTATGGTCGGTCAAGCGTCCCTGGGGATAATTATAAGTGCGTATTTTTTCGGAGCGATCCCCGGTCCCAACCATTACCCGGCGGGCCGATTCCCGTTCTTTCCGCTTTTCCTCTTCGGCCGCTTCAAATATCTTGGCCCTAAGCATTTTCATCGCCTTTTCCCGGTTTTGGTGCTGGGAGCGCTCATCCTGGCAGGCTACAACTACTCCGGTGGGGATATGGGTGATCCGTACTGCAGAATCGGTCTTATTGACGTGTTGGCCGCCAGAGCCGGAGGCGCGATAAGTATCAATTCTGAGGTCCCTATCAATAATATTAACGTCTAGGTCTTCGGCTTCGGGTAATACAGCAACGGTTGCCGCGGAGGTGTGGATGCGACCGCTAGTTTCGGTATCCGGGACACGCTGGACACGATGGGTTCCCCCTTCGTATTTAAGCCGGCTGTAAGCCCCTTTGCCGATAATATTAAAAGTGACCTCTTTATAGCCGCCGAGACCGGTCGGATTCGACGAAAGTATCTCAGTAGCCCAACCGTTCCTTTCGGCATAGCGGAGGTACATGCGGAGGAGGTTCCCGGCAAAAAGTGCCGCCTCATCGCCTCCGGTGCCGGCCCGGATCTCCATAATGATATTTTTTTCGTCCAGCGGGTCTTTGGGGATCAGGAGGATCTCGATCGCTTTTTCTAAACCACTTTTTTTTGCTTTGAGTTTTTTTAATTCACTCTCTGCCAGCTCTTTCATCTCTTCGTCCTGGCTTAACTGTTCGGCCTCTTTGATCTCTCTTATGGTGTTGATATAATCCTGGGCTTTTTCGTGGAGTTCTTTTAGGTCGACGAATTCTTTTGAGTATTCCTGGAACTTTTCGCGGTCGTTGATTATTTCAGGGGAGCTGAGAAGTTTTTCCAGCTCGGCATAGCGCTTTTCTGTATTTTCTAGTTTTTCTAGAAGCATAATAAGACCTTATTTAATGGGGTTACTTCTTGGCGTCGCCCCGAGCCTGTCGGGGGGTCTTTTTCTTTTTCTTTTTGGTGGTCTTCTTTTTGCGGGGTTTTATATTGGCGTATTTCTTCTTGAACTTTTGGACGCGTCCTTCGATGTCCATCAATTTTTGTTTCCCGGTAAAGAGGGGATGGCAGGACGAACAGATATCTACTCTGATCTTCTCTTTTGTCGAACCGACCTTGTGGGTGGCACCGCAAGCGCAGGTTGCGACCGTGTCAAAATATTTTGGGTGAATTTTCTCTTTCATAACAATCTTATTTTAGCACAGCTTTTGGGATTTGTCCACGCCAGGCGATAGCGATAATTTCGCAATAGGCTTTGAATTTCTCGGGGTTGTTCAGTAAAAAGGGGAGGATCAGGATTAGTCCAAGGATGAGGAGCAGGCGATAAATGTTGTATATTACCTCACCATAGTGTTTTCGGCAAAAATACAATCCTCCTTTAAAACCTTCCACCAGGAGCCGCTTATTAAAGCCTTTTTTGCTGCTAAATCCGCCGTAATGGATAATTTCTGCTTGAGGAAGGTAGCAAACCTTATAGCCCGCTTTCCTGATCGTCATGCACCAATCGAGATCTTCATTGTAAAAGAAGAGATTTTCATCCATCATTCCGACCCGATCGATGACCTCTTTTCTAACCAGGAGGGCGGCGCCGATCACAAAATCTACCGCTAGCGCTTTTTGCGATTTCCAGAATTTTTTACCGAATACCCCTCCCTGCCGTTGAACAGTCCCATCGATGTTTAATAATTTAGGTCCGCAGGCACCGACTGCCGGGTTAGCATCCATGAATTCGACCATTTTATCTAACGCGGACTCTTTCACCATTGTGTCGTTGTTAAGTAGGATGGAGTAGCGCGCCTCTGCTTGCTTGAGCCCAATGTTATTTCCTTTAACAAAACCGAGATTTTCTCCATTTTTGATCAATTTTACCTGCGGATATCTTGTTTTAACCATTTCTTGGGTGCCGTCGCTTGACCCGTTGTCGCTAACTATGGTCTCGAAATTTATTTTTTTTGTATTTTTATAGATCGAGGCGAGGCATTCATCGAGGATCTTTTTGTTATTGAGGTTTACAATTATGATTGAAAGGTCTTTCATCTGTTTTTTCGATGGCTGATCTTATAAATTGAGAGAGAGAGGAGGTGCATGAGGTAGGCGACCACCTCTTTGCTTCCCATTTTGCTCTTTCCCGCTTCGCGCTCGACAAAAGTGATCGGGCATTCAAGGTATTTGTCATAGCGTCCCTTGACGATGATCTCGAGCCCGATCTTCCAGCTCTTCGGCTCGAGTTTAATATCATCGATGATCTTTTTTTCGAACATAAAAAAGCCGGAAGTAAGATCTTTTACCGAGGTAAGGAACGATCCCATAAAAGCGGCGATCCAGTGGATAACTTTACGATACCAGATCCATTCGGAAGTGCCGCCTCCCTTTACCCGCCGGCTGCCGATTACTAATTCGGCGTTCCCGCTTTGGATAAGTTTGAACATTTCTGGGATTGCCTCCGGCGGATGGCTCAGATCAGCATCCATAACACAGACAACAGGGGATTGGGCGGCATTTATCCCGTCTATGATCGCGGAACCGAGCCCTTTTTTGTCTTTTCTGATAATTATCTTGAGCGGATAAGCGAATGCCTGGGTTTGGGCGACTTCAGCGGTGCCGTCCGGCGAATTGTCATCGACGATGATCATTTCGGTGTCGATATTGTTTGCCCGCATAATTTTAAAAACCTTCTCAGTCAACAGGCCGATATTTTCACTCTCATTATAGGTTGGGACAATAATTGATAGAGCAGTTATGGCAATCTTCCTCCTTTAAAATATTTACAGATATAGATCCTGGTCTTTACCGGGATGTCTGAATCTTTGATCATTAATCTTTTTGTTTTATCTTCTTTTACCTGCCAGAACACTTTTTTTAGTTTCTTCTCCATTTCCGGGTCCCCAAATACAAAGTAAAGGACGCTTTCACCCTTTTTGACTTCCGGGTGTCCCCAGATATCAAATTGTTTCCAGTAGCCGCTAGGAAGATAAGCATCGGTTTTACCATAAAAGGCGACCAGGCTGCCGACCCCCATCTGGTTTGAAAATACATAGTCTGCATCTACCGTTTTAATAAACGCGGGTAATTCACTATTTGTTTTATAGGTTAAACCTTCGGGAATTGGATAGATGAACGCATAGTAACTTACGAAAAGGACATTGATCAGGATAATGATTGTCATGTTAAACCAGAATCTGGAGGTTTTGAATGGTTTTGGGAAAGCGGTAAGAAATTTATGACAGAGCAATACGATTATTCCGAGATAGACGGTAGAAGTCCAGTGCCCCCCAACCAGGGTAAAAGGGCTAACGAAAAGAAAGGGGATAAAGGCCGCTAGCGATGAAGCAATCAAGAAAAGTGAGTAATCATCAAACTGTTTAAACCTTTTCCAGAACTCAAAGAAGAAGGTAGAACAACTAAAAATAAAGAGTGGGGGAGAGTACATCAGAAACTGTAGAACAAAGAAATAAAGGACATTGCTGAGATAATTCGGGTTTCCCAATCTTGCTCCATGATGGGCTAGCGCCGGGAAATTATTTTGTATATTCCAGATCAGTACCGGAGATGCGATTAAAGAGGCGAGAACAATTGCCAGATAAGGTTCTTTTCGCTTAAGCCAGCTTCTATGCTTTTCAGATAAAACGATAAAAAGAAAAAGACCGGGGATAAAGAGTACCATCGGGTATTTACTTAAGAGGCCGAGACCAATTGAAATGCCGAGTAGGTACCAATTTTTACTTTCTCCGGTCTTGATAATTTGGATCGTAAAATAAATTGCTAACAGCCAGAAAATAATTAACGGCTGTTCGGGAGTTAGGAATAATCCGCCAACGAAATAAGTTGGGACCAGGTTGAAAATAACTGCCGAAGCGGCTCCGATCTTTTTGCCGAAAGCCTCTTTGCCGATCTGGTAGATCAGCCAGGTTGCGATCAGTAGAGTGATAATTGCTCCTAAGCGTACACCAAATTCGTTCTGTCCGATCAAACCGTGGATCCAGGCGATCATCGGCGGGTGATCGGTATAGCTCAATGCCGGATACCTTGACCAGAGATTATAATACGCTTCATCTCCCAGCAATGGGAGGAAACGGACCAGCCAAAGCTTGAACAGATTTATTATTCCTAAAAATAACAATAAAAACATGCTAAAATACCTTTTATGCTCGGAAACCTGAGAATGAATTTTCGGTTTCCTCGCAGGTTTCAGAATCAATTATAACATAAGCTATGAAGATATTAATTATTAAATTGGGAGCTGTTGGCGATGTTCTGCGGACGACATCTATCCTTCCCGGGCTAAGGTCGGGGGAGATTGATTGGATAACCGCAGAATCGGCAAAAGATATCCTTTTGAATGATCCGTATATTAGTAAGCTCTATACCTGGAAAGAAAGGGATAAACTAGGTGAATACGATTTGGTAATTAGCCTGGAAGACGATCTTAAAGCTTGTGAACTTGCTTCAAAGGTTAAATCGAATAAAATTTTAGGTTCTTATCTTCAAGATGGAAAGATAACTTATACGCCTTCAGCCTGGTTTGATATGTCGATCATTTCTAAAGATGGATTAGCCGAGGCTAATCGATTGAAAAAAGAAAACACCAAAACATATCAGCAGCATATGGCTGATCTTTTGGGGATAAATATTGGAGAGTATATCTTTAGTCTGACGCCTGAGGAGATTGAGTATGGGGAGAAATATGTAAAAGGCTTAGGCATAGGCAAAGGCGGAGGGGGAAAAGAGAGAATTGTGGGGATCAATACTGGAGCGGGGAAGCGGTGGTCGCTTAAGAGTTTGAGTATTGAAAAGACAGTTGACCTGATCAGAAGGCTGCGAAAAGATTTGGGCGTGGTTTCTTTGATCCTTGGAGGCCCCGATGAAAAAGAGAGGAATGAGATTATCTCCAAAGAGACCGATATGCCGAATGGGGGTATTCATTCGTTGCGCAATTTTGCGGCGGTGATCAATCAGTGTCAGCTTCTGATAAGTTCGGACAGCTTAGCTTTACACTTTGGAATTGCCCTAGGAAAAAAGATCGTTGCTTTCTTTGGTCCAACTTCACCGACTGAAATAGAACTTTATGGTTTGGGAACAAAAGTTTTTGCGGATGTTGGTTGTTTAGTTTGTTATAAAAAAAGTTGCGATGAGCGGCCTAGCTGTATGGATCAGTTAGCAGTTGATGATTTGTTCCAGGCAGTAAAAAAGGAGTTAGGTTAGTGGTCCAAAATATTGGATTAATGATGACCTGTAACGAAGAAGATTGCATCGAAGAGGTAATGAATGAGCATGCCAAATACTTCGATAAGATACTGGTATTGGATGGTTCTTCCGACCGCACCGAAGAGATTGTCCGCAGCTATGATGCAGTTACGTATTTCATAAAAGATAGTGAGATCCTCGATAAACTTCCAAACAGGAAATTTAAGGATGGCGCCCGCCAATTTATCCTGGAAAAAGCGCAGGAGCTGTATGGCTATGAAGGATGGTTTACCCTTCTTCACGGTGATGAGATATTTTATGATGATCCGAACAAGATATCCGAAAAAGCGGAAAAAGCGGGGGCAGAGAAGGTGAATTGGTACGCGATGAACTTTTTCCTGCATTCTACCGACAAGGGGAAAGATTTAGAATCGATTGAGTCATTGCAAGAGAGGATAAAGTGGTATTGCCCAGGACTTTTAGAGATACGACAGTTTAAAAACAAACCGGGGATATATTATGAACTTAGTGAGCACGGGAGGGTATTACCGCACGGAATAGGCTGGAAAATGTATAAATATTTTCCAATTTATAAGCACTATCCGTATCGATCGGTCGGCCAGGTATTAAAAAAGAAAAAAAGGAGTGAGGAAGTAGGTTTTTCGGCCAGTTACAACCAAATCCAAGATCAAGCCAGCTGTTTCCAGGATATATTGCCAAATTATAAAGTAGCCAGGAGATTTGACGGCTCCTTCCACGAATTCGAATTGGATAAACAGGGATCGATCTTAAATAGATGGTTGCGGGCGCGTAAGTACGTACCGTGTAGGATAGGGCCCTTTACGATTTAAGCTTTTCCAATTCCTCAGTTAGACCTAGCCGGTAATAATATTCCTCGAGGATATATTGATTGGTTATCTTTTTTAGCTTTTCCGGCTGTTTCTTTAGATAGTTAAAGATAAACATAGCGATCGGATTCATCCCCAAAAACATTTTGACGGTAAAGTTGGGATGTTTGCGGTAAAAGTAGGCGGCAGATTGCCCCATCCTATATTTTCGCTTTAACATATCTTCACCGGATACAAAGTGGTAGTGATAATTAGCTGCTTTCGCGCAATAAATTAATGGAACCCCCATCTTTTTAAGACGATAACCGAGTTCAATATCCTCCCAGCCATAAATGCTAAACTTTTCATCAAATCCACCAGCGCGTAAAAAAGCATCTTTTTTTAAAGATAGATTCCCGCTTAAAAAATACGACCATTTAAGTTTTTTACCATTCCTAAAGTGTTGTTTTATATATGGTTCTACATCTGGATGATTAGGATTCAACTCGTCAACCGTAACTTTTTTCTTTAAATTATAGGTTGCTCCTTCAACCGAAGCATTCTTCTTCTGTTGATGGACAATCAGGTGATTTTCGAGGAGGTCGTTGGCGGCGATCATATCGGCGTCGGTCAGCAGGATAATGTCTGATCGCGCTTCCTTTACGCCGTGGTTGCGGGCCGAAGATTTTCCCTTATTTTCTTTAACGAGATACTTGAGAGAGTAAGGGACTTTAATATGGTTCATCATCTGATCGGTGCCATCGCTTGATGAGCTGTCGATAACCACGATTTCATAATCCGAAGGGGGGATGGTTTGATCCGCAAATGATCGGAGGACCATTTCTAAAGTATCTTTCTGGTTATAGGTCCCAATAACAATACTAATCTTCATTTCTGGCCTAATTATAGCATAATCGATAATTATTTTATCAAATCTAGGTAATGATTAAGATCGGACCCTTTATAGTTAAGATAAATAATTGGGGAGGGGGATTTTAAGCAAGAGAGTAAGGCTGCTATTTTAAGTTTTGGTGATGATTGCCCCATAGCATGAATGATATTTATGTCGTATCTAAAGAGAAAGTCGAGAAGATCCCTTAGACCTATTTTTTTTAAGTCCTCCGCAGAAATATCCCAAACCCGCCAGTTCTTATCTTTTAATTGTTTTAAGATCTTATTTTTTAACGGATCATTGCCAAAAGTCAAAATGTTAAAACTCAATCTGGCACGCTCGAGTTTGTCTTCCTCCTTGGAGAGCGATCCTTTGCCAGCTAGGAGTTCTTCGGCTGCTAGTAAAACATCGTCAACACTGATTTCGGTAGTACAGATATCCCTTTTACAAATGGGTGGATTACAAGGATAGGGGCATTTTGATACTACCTTGATTACTTTATGACGGTTAGCCCATGGGGCCCATCGGCCAGGTTTTTGAAACTTTGAATTGTACGTGACAACGGTTGGGATTTGCAAAGCTGAGGCAATATGGGTGGGGCCGGTGTTATTGCCGATAAATAAATGCATTTGGCTAATTATTCCGAAAAGTGCATCAAAGGATAATCCTACTTGATCGACAATAAATTCGCTTATTTCTGGGAGGATTTTTTCAGCAAAAGCTTTTTCATCGGGCCCGCCCAATAAAATGGTTTTGGTTTCGTATTTCTTGGCGAGGGCTTTAATAAGTGCTTGGACGTTTTTAATCGCCCAGGCTTTGTCGCTTCCACCTGAACCAAGATTGATAGCAATTAATTTTTTCCCTTGTAATCCATTTTCGGAGATAATCTTTTTTCCTTTGGCGAGTGCTTCCGCGGTGGGATAGATTTTTAATTTTGACTCGCCAGTCATTTCGATTCCCAAAGGTTTTAGGAGCTCAAACTGATGTTCTACTTCATGGACAGCCATATTCTTAAAATTTTGCTTAACCGGGAAGTTGTAAAGCCAGCTAAATAGTATTTTCCCCTTATCGCCGATACGAAAAGTGATCTTAGCTAAAAATCCAATTAAAGCATAGGGGAATTCACTGTAAAAGTTGATCATCAGGTCAAATTTCTTTTGCTTAAGATATTGTATCCAGTGCCGGTATTTGGTTATCCCGATCTTTTTATGTTTGGCAATACAATCAAAAATATCATCGCTGATGACCTCATCAACCGCGGGATTGTTTTTTACGATAATCTGGTTATATTTTCTGGCTAAGACTGCGATGTGGGCTTGGGGGTATTTGATTTTTAAAGCAGCGATTGCGGCAGTGGTTAGGACTAAATCTCCGATAGCGTCCGGCCTAACAACTAGAATTTTTTTTATTCGGGAGGGATCTATTTGCGGCATTGCTTAATGTGCTGCTCAAGGAGTTCGTCAATGCGGTCAATCGTATTATTGCGCTCTTTGTTGCAAAGATCTATGTTTCTTTTGCAATAAGCTACTCTTTTATAAGGGATCCCTTTGATGCGGACCTGATCTTCAAAGTCCCATAATTCCTTGTTTATCTGCGATAATAAGTCTACTAAGCGGCCCAGGGATCTTATTTTATTTAATTTCAGGCGAGAGGGGGGATTGCGATAGAGTTTTACCTTCTGTTCCCTCAAAATAACCTTGCCTTTGAGCGCTTTTTTATGGAAATCATCAATTTCCAAAGAGAGATCAACGATCTGCTGCTTAACGATTGCCCGGGCCTTTTTTACTTTGGGAGAAGGCTTAGCCTTTTCCAAATGGAGCAATCTGATCTTTTTGATGGTTAGTTTGTCTATAAGACTGCCAAGTGTTTCAGCCATAAATTTATTATACCATGTCTTTTATTTCCGGGGCGAGCTTGTTTCCGGATTTTAAATGAGTTACAAGTGTTCCGTTTAAATAAGCCATTTTATAGCCCTGTTTTTTTAGTTCAAGATAGATTGCCGAATCATCCCCGCCGTAAACACGGGTAAATTTCTTAGGGAATAATTTAAAATTTAATAGCTTGCTTAAAACTTTTCCCTTCATCGCCAGGATCGGTCCAGCCACACAACAAAAAGAGGGGATATTGATGCTGTAGGTCTTGCCGTTTTTGCCTTTGACCTTTTTTGCCGGGAACCAGAGGTTTATTTCGGGATTACAATTGTTGTTCTTATAGCGCATTCCCAAAATAGCGATCTTCCCTTCTATATTCTGTACCGCGTCCAGGAGGAAATCAAAGCTTAATGGATCGAGAATGATATCGGGGTCCATCGACCAGACAGTTTTTGGCAGGTTGCCCTCATCGATATATTTAGCGATGAATTCATTGGCTGCGCGAGCCTTGCCGATATTCTCGGGCAGGTACTCGAACACGACCTGTTTATGCTTAATGCTTTTTAAGTATTCAAGGATATCATCGCTAGATCTGCTGTCGATTACCGCCATGATCAGATCGGGGTGCTTATCAAGGATCGGGATTATACTTTCCATAAATAGAACAATGGCCGGCTTACAGAGATGAGTGACGACAAAGATGATGTGTTTATCTTTGAATATTTCCTTATTCAGCATGCTATAATTATAGCAGAAATGTTAAGTGTTGTTACTTTAACTTGGGATGGATTGGAGCTGACGAAGAAATTCGTTGAGAGCATAAGGAAAAATACATCGGTTTCCCACGAGCTGATCATGGTTGATAACGGGAGCAGTGACGGGACTCAAGACTTTATTAAGAAAAACGCGGACAAATACCACTTTTTTGATCAGAATACGGGATTTGCGCATGGCTTTAATAAGGGGATGGCCTTAGCCTCTGGAGAATATATCGCGATCTGTAATAACGATACCGAATTTCCAAAAAATTGGTTTGAGAAGTTGTCCGAAACCTTCTCTGCTGATCCTAAATCTGGCTTAGTCTATCCGTGCTATACAAAAGGGATGAAGATTGCCGAGCGCTGGTGGCCGGGAAGAAAAATTATAAAACTGCCGCCGTTTAATAAAGAGTGCCCTTCAGGCGTAGCAATTTTTTCGAAATTGTCCATCCTAAAAGATGAACTTTCCGGATTCTCAGAGGATTATGAGATCGCCGGGGGAGAAGATCTTGATCTTTGTTTTAAGACCTGGGCGGCAGGTCTGAATATTTATATCGATCAGAGAGTATTAGTCAAACATAAGAGCAAGGGGACCGCGGGAAGCAAGCTTCCAAACTGGAAAGAATTGTATACTAAAAATGGCCAGCGTTTCCAGGAGAAGTGGAAAGATTACCTGCGGTAGTTGTTTTTTAGGGTCTCTTCGAGTTTTTTAGCCGCTCTATCCCAGCTAAAATTTTTAATATGTTCGAATCCTGCCTCGGAAAATTGTTTTAATTTTTCCTCGTTTTCTAGAAGAGCGACAAGGTTTTTGGCCAGCGCTTCCGGATTGCGTGGAGGGGAGATGAGGGCAGTTTTACCCGCTATCGTGAAGTCGTTGATTCCTCCGGTATCGGTCGAAACTACGGCGCATTTGCAGGCCATTGCCTCCATCGCGGGGAGCCCAAAGCCTTCGGTCCAGCTGGGAGAGAGAAAAATGTCGAGCGAAGAGTAAATATCCCTTATTTTATCCTGAGGAGGATTTTGATAAAACTCGACAAAATCGGGGATCGGCACCTTTCGCTCTTCTTTCTTGACGCCAAACATAACTAATGTTACTTGCGGGAACTTTTTTTGCGCAATCGAGAAGGCCTCCAGCCCATCTTTAATCCCTTTCCATTCCGCCCCATGGTAGAGCATCCCGATCCGGCGGGGACCATTATACTTTTTGTTATTATTGTAAAATTGTTTTAGATTTATCCCGTTATTGATGGTAGCGTAAACTTTTTCGCCGAACTCTTCCATCTTTTTTGTCAGCCAGGAGGCGATAGTGATCTTTTTAAATGCTAGTTTGTAGGTTTGATCGACCCTTTTTTTAGGGCCCGCCCAGGTTTCATAATGTTGAACAAAATAGAACTTACTCCCCTTGGAAGCAGGGTAGGTATTTACCCATTCCACCGTGTCCCACGCGGTAGCGATAACTATATCTGCATCAGGTATATATTTTGCCGAGAGGTCCGGTACTTCTATCAGTTTTGCTTTTAACGGAAACCAGCTCGGTTTTGATTCAAAAGGTTTTGTTTTCCCGAGCTTTAATTTGTAATAAATCTTCTCTCTTAATTTAAGCTCTAATCGCTTAAACCAGTTGAGCGGGTAGGGGAACTGTTCGAAGGGGGCGATGTGGATTACTTCATGTCCAAGGTCGGTTAACCGGTTACCGTATTCAAAGATCACCCGAACGCCGCCACCGATCCTTTTTGAAGGCATGATCCAGACGATTTTCATTAGATAATAAGTAAGAACTCTGAGATCTTTTTTACCGCGCCGGGGCTTCCCATTCGCTCTCTCCCTTTCTTCCCCATGTATTTCATACGAGTAGGGTTATGCAGTAATTCCCAAACTTCGGCGGCGACTGGGATCGGGTCCTGGTTTCTGACTAGAGAGAGTGACTCACCGAGAAGTTGTTTTTGTGCTTCGCCAAATTTCTTGGTGTACTGTGAGCCTCTTCCATAAAAAGAGACGATCGGGATTCCAGATCCAGCCGCTTGTTCATTGCCTGTTCCGGAAAGTCCGACGATTAAATCGGATTCTGCAAGAACTTCGGCGAAAGGCCTGTTCTCCATATAGATCGGAACGTTTTTCTCTTTGGTCGCGACCAAGAATTTAAATTCGATCTCTTCTCTATTCATTTTGATGATCTCTTCGATTATTTCCTTAAAATCTTCAAGGTTTAAGCGCGCGTCTTCACGAGTGCCGGGGAGAAAGCCGATCGTAACCGTATTAGATTTTCCTGCACTACGAACTACCGTATTACCAATGCAATCCATTAGAGGATTTCCTACATAGACTGCCTGCGGGATCTTGATCCCGTGGGTGCGCAACCGCTGTTCGCTGAATTTATCGCGGACAAAAACTTTTAATGCATGGTCTTTCAAGAGAAATTTCTCCCAGGGGGTATAATCATGACCGAACGACTTGTAATAACTCGATTTATTAACCCCGACAAAGACAAAAGGGGACTTTACCATTTTAGCGCCGATCATCGAAACAATATCCCCAACGGCGATAACCTGGTCGAATTTGCCTTTATATTTTCTAAGGATCTTTACCTGGTTGACGGTATTTCCCAGCAGGCCGTAAAAAAGGTCGCTGGCCAAATATTTTATATTACGCAGTGAAAAGCCCCCGCTGGGGAGCTCTTTTCGCGGCCCAAGAATGTTTACTTTAAGTCCGTTAAAAGCTTTTCCTTCTCCAACTACGGGGAGGACCGACATTTCTACCCTGCCTTCGAGTTTTTTGATCATCTCGGCTGCTACCAGGTCTTCTCCATGGCCGTTGGAGATAAAAAGGAATTTTTTCATTACTTTGTTTGTCCCGACAATGAAATTGTCGGTTCCTTTTCTTTTTTGGAACCGACGCTTTTAGCGTCGGGCCAAGCTTTTCTAAATTTATAGATCATATATAAGGTCTTTAGAAGGATCTTAAAATTTAGTTTAGTTTCCCCCGTTTTACGATCCTCGAATATAATCGGGGCCTCATATATTTTAAACCCTTTAAGCGAGGCTTTGTAGAGGATTTCGCTTACGATAGACGGCCCGGTTGAGATCATATGATCGAGATCTATCGCTTCCAAAACTTTCCTTCTAAAACATCGGTAACCCGAAGTTATGTCATTTATTTTTATGCCCAACATCCATTTGATATAATTCCTGGCAAAGGTCGTGACCACTTTTCGGGCAATTCCCCGGTCGAGATCTTTTCCGCCCTCTACAAAACGTGAGCCTAAAACAATGTCGTATTTATCCATCGGCTTGATCAAATCTTTCAAATATTTCGGA
The DNA here is from genome assembly GCA_034723395.1 of Candidatus Margulisiibacteriota bacterium. Lineage (GTDB taxonomy): Bacteria > Margulisbacteria > WOR-1 > O2-12-FULL-45-9 > O2-12-FULL-45-9 > JAYEOW01. The sequence goes on along the minus strand of JAYEOW010000004.1, from coordinate 67,998 downwards.
TGATGGGAAAAGTCGGCATCCATTTCGATGATATAGTCCGCTCCTTCCTTGAGAGCGTACTTAAAACCTTCAATCCCGGCCGACCCTCTACCGCGATCTTTTGTGCGAAGAATTACCTTTGCATCCTTTTCGGCAAGCTTAGCTGTCCCATCGGGCGAATTGTCGTCGACTACGACTGGTGTTAAATCTGGAATATTTTGCGCTCTGATCTCTTTTAACAGCGCTTCGATATTCCCCGCTTCGTTATAGGTCGGTATGACCAGGTAGGTTTTCATCTGATTACGATCAATTTACCTTTTTCTGCAAACACTTTTCCATGTTTTTTTAATTCTTTCTCGGTTGTAAAAAGATATCCACTTTTATTTTTAAGGAACAATTTAGCTTGCTCTTCGTTTTCTAGGAAAACAACCGGTTTTAAGTTGTAGTAAACAACACTAGGACGGTTCCCGATCTTATAAGCTGCGATATATTCATTCTTTTCAATAGACTCATTTACCTTTTGCCCTAAATCCTTTGATCCTTTAAACCTTTCAACAAAAGGGAGGGTTTGGGTGGTTAGAATAAAGGTTATGGCAAAAAGCATGATTGGAATAAGTGCGAATGAAAGTTTATATTGCTGGAAAATGTATAGTCCGAATGAAAAGATTGCGCTTCCAACCAATATCCCCCCGAGAAGAGAGAGGCTGGGGAGTAATTCATGGTATTCAACTGAATAATTTGAGGTTCCCAGGATAGTAAATCCGATAATTAACAGTGCGACGATGATGCCGAAGATAATATAGGCGAGAGACATTCCCGAACGCATCTTGTCCCGCTCTTCTCCTAGGAAATCATCCCAAAGTTTTCCGACCATGATCGCAAGAAAGGGATAGAGAGGGAAAATGTAGTTTGGTAGTTTGGTTTTAGCTATTGAAAAAATAATTAATACTGGAATAATAAAGCAGAGCGATAGAAGCGCCGGTGACTCTTGCCATTTTCTAAATGTTCTAACGAAAGCATAGGGGAGGAAATGAGACCAGGGGGCAAAGCCGAGCAATAGTGCCAGGAAATAATAGAACCACGGGCCGGGATGGCCGGCGACCACTCCGCCAAAACGCGACATAAATAAAAACCCGATAACAAAGTCGAGAAATACTTTGCCATGCAAGTAGCCTTCGGCGATATACCAAGGGGCTCCAATCAATAGCGTTATTAAAATTCCCACCGGTATATGCATTTCCCATATTTTTCCCAATTCTTTTTTAAAAAGTAAGAATAAAAATATGGCAAAACCGGGGATAGCGATCCCGATAATCCCTTTGGCCAGCAATCCGAGGGCCATCACTACATAAAAAAGCCAATAGAAATAGGCTTTACCGCTTTGATAAGCGTACCAAAAGAATAGGAAGGCGAGGGTGATCAGCAGGGTGAGCAGAATGTCGATCTCGGCAATGCGTGATTGGATCAAGAATTGAAAAGTGGTCATTACTATGATCGCCGAAAGGAAGCCGGTCCTTTGATTGTAAAACGTTTTTCCAAGAAAATAGGTGGTAACTACTGTAAATATTCCCGCGATGGCCGCCGGAAAGCGGATGGCGAATTCTCCAAAACCAAAAAGGAGGGTCGCCAGGCTGGCGAGCCAAAAATAGAGCGGAGGTTTGTCGAATATTATCTCCCCATTGTAGTGCATTGTTATCCAATCACCCGTTAGATGGATCTGTTTGATGAATTCTCCGTAAGTTGTTTCCGCCGCATCGTAAAGGGAGAAAGACCCCAATTGGAAAAGAAAAAGAACACTAGCCAAAATAATTAAAATAATTATTCCATAATTTTTATTTTTTATTTTTGGTATTTCATTTTCCATCATTTTCCCTCCACCATCCTTTTTGTTTCATAGGTGTTAAGAAATAGCGCCCAGCTTTCGGGATTGGCTTTAATAAAATCTTCAAAAACTTTTGCTGTTTTTTCCATCATAGCTTCACGGTTTTCTTTGGTAATATAAATTGGATCAAAAAAGGCGATTAAATTTTTGCCGTTTTCTCTCCCAGTAAGGGTAGGGATAACCGGGCAACCAGCACGCTGTGCTAAGGTTAACCATCCGGTGGCCACGGGAACCTTTTTGCCGAGAAAGTCAAAAAATTCGTGGCGGCTTTCAAGTGCTCCGGTATCTGCCAGAAGAAAAACAAGCTCCCCCTCGCTTAATGCCTTTAATGATCCTTTATACATATCTTCTTCAAGGGTGTTAATTAATTTTGCACCGCCATGGCTACGACTACGATTAACGATCTTAAAAAGTGGATCATCAGTTGCCCGCAGCACAGTGGTTGTTTTATGCCCTAGGTGTGCAAGTGCAGAGGGGATTAATTCATAATTCCCGGCATGCATAGTAAGGATAATCGCTCCGTTTTTTAAATGACGTTCCCCATGCCAGCGGATTTTCTTGTGAAAATGCTCTTTTTTAAAGAAGGGGATGCAAAGAATCTCAAAGATAGAATAACTTGTATTTTTTAATAGTTTATCTGCGATCGTTCTTGAATCGGCATGAGGGAGGACTAATTTAATATTATTTTCCGTATTTTTTCTAAGCGGGGTAACGCGGACAACATAATAAGTCAGGAGAGCGCAAAAATTCATTATCGCTAAGGCGATCCCTGCTGGAAGAAAAAAGATGATCCTAAAAATAAGTTGTAAAATATTTAAAAAAATGACCATTATTTATTCTTGAATTGTCCCGCTTCCTTATCATCTATATTATTATGTGTTGCGGGATCCCGAGCTCCGATGAAATCGGAACCTCGGGAGATCTCGTAAAGGCGCTTGTAGAGCCCATCTTTTCCTAACAACTCTTGGTGTGATCCGCTTTCAGCGATGTTTCCTTTCTCCAAAACGACAATGCGGTCAGCTTTTTCTACGGTATAAAGGCGGTGAGCAATAATAAAGGTAGTTCTTCCTTGCATTAACCTCTCTAACGCATCCCGGATTAACGCTTCAGTCTCGGCATCCAGCGAAGAGGTGGCCTCGTCTAAAATTAAAATCCTAGGGTCGCGAAGAATAGCACGGGCGATCGCAATCCGCTGTCTTTCCCCGCCGGAAAGCTTGGTTCCGCGCTCGCCGACTTCGGTATCATAACCATCCGGGAGTTTTTTGATGAAATCATGGGCATTAGCTGATCTAGCTGCGTTGATGATCTTGTCATCACCGGCCTTATCCTTTCCATAAGCAATGTTATCCTTAATTGTCCCGCGGAAGAGGGCGATCTCCTGCGGTACGACCGCGATCTGTTTACGGAGCGATTCGATCTTTATTTTTCTGATATCCTTATCATCAACTAAGACTTCACCCTTTGATGGATCGTGGAAACGGAAGAGCATGCTGACCAGGGTGCTTTTTCCCGCTCCGGTACGGCCGACCAATGCAACAATCTCGCCGGGGGAGACCGAAAGGTCGATCCCCTTCAATACCTCGTCTTTTTCATAGGCGAAATGGAGATTTTTAAAATCGACCTGGCCGCTGATCTTCCCGATATCCCTGGCCCCTTTATCATCTTTTATCGTTGGGGATATATCGATCACTTCAAATATACGTTTGATCGACGCCATCCCTTGCTGGAGGATACTGTATGCCTTGCTTAAAGTATTCCCCGGATCGGTCATGATCCCCAGAGCGGTGGCAAATGAGATGAGTTGCGGCACGGTAAGGTTCCCGTTAATTATTTCCACCCCTCCAAACCAAACGATCGCAACCACCGCGGTGGTTTGCAGCAGTGCTACCACCGGATTTTGGGTGGCGAGGATCTGGACCGCTTTCATATTTATTTTAAACGATTTTTCGGTCTCACCTTTGAATTTGTCGATCTCCTTCTGTTCCATAGAAAAAGATTTAACAACCTTTATTTGAGAGAGGGTTTCTTCGAGGTGAGAAGTAATGTCGGCTGCTTTCTGTTGTATCCCTTCACTGATCTCCCGGATCTCTTTAGCAAAATAACGGATCACCTGGACGATCAGAGGGAATGCGATAAAAGTTAAAAGCGCCAGTCTCCAATTAAGCCAGAAGATGTAAACGATCAACCCGGTCAGGAGAAATGAGTGGGGGACAATAGTGACAAAACTGCTGAAAAGGGTGGTTTGAAGGATCTGGATATCGTTCATTACCCGTGAGACCAGTTCTCCAGTGTTCCATTTCATATGAAAATCAAGCGATAAATCTTGTAAATGTTCGTATACACGGTTCCTAAGGTCGACAATTATCCGGTGGACAACGAAGTAAGATAGATATTCTTGCCCATAAGTAAAAATCCCTTTTAAAAAAAACAGTCCGATCATCCCCAGGGCGGCTAGATTGAGCATGCTGACCTCTTTTTCCTCGATCACCTTAAAAATATAGCCGGCTAAGGGGGCGATCATTAGCGTACATCCGGCCACCAGGGCGGTGCAGATTGTTGCTCCGATAACCTGCGGGATATATGGCCTTAAATGTTTAAGCAGTTTTGCGTAAAGCCTCATCTATCTCCTCCGCTATTTTTTCTGCCGCGCCTGGTTTTCCCATCGCCTTTTTAAGGTCTTCCGACATCTTCTTTCTCTGGTCATAATCTTTCAATAATGCGATTGCTTTTAAGGCGACGATCGCCGGATCGACAACTCCCCGGATCTCGGGGGTGATCTCCCGGTCTGCTTTCATATTCGGCAAGGCGAAGTATTTGATCTTTTTGTTTAACGTATCGATCAGCGCCCTTTTAAATTTCAATCCAATGTAAGGGATTTTTCCGATATAATGCGGCAATCCTTCAAGCGGGATAATATCTGAATTATCTAATGGGAAGACAACCAACATCGGCATTCCCAGCGCGGCTAAGCGCGCCGTATTTGTCCCTGGAATTGTAATCACCAGCTCCGAGTTGTAAACCTCATCCAGCCCGACTCTTTTTACCCCTTTGATCGGCCTAGCTTTTATAAACGGGGAGCTGACCAGTTGGAAATTGATCTGCGGCATTTCTGCCCTGATATGTTCGATAATCTTTTTATAGATCGGTGTAGTATGGTTTATCTGCCAGCTGCGGCTGCCGGGGAGAAAGGTGATCACGTTTTTCTTGGGTGCCCATTTTTTCATGGTCTCGATCGAATCTACCATAAGATCACCGACAATCTTCACTTTCTTTTTTAACTTCAGCTTCTTTTTGGCCTTTGCATCCGGGATAAAGAACTTTTTATACGATCCATTCCATCCGGTGCGGTCCTGAACATAAGCGTAGGCAGGATATTTAACTTTTTTCGAAACTAAAATAGCGTGGGCGAGGTCGCCGCCAAGATAGAGTACGATGCCCTTCGCATTAAAATTTATTTTCGGCTTATTGCTACGTAAGATCCACTTAGAATATTCTTCTTGAGGGATGACTCCAGATATTCCGCGGATCGTTTTTATATATTCGATCTCTTTCCCGCTGGTGTACTGGCAGGGGGTTAGGACCAGGATTAGCCGGGCGTCCTCTATTTTTTTATGCAGGGTTTCGGCTACCGGCTTTACCAGCGCGGAGAGCTCTCCAGGACTGTTGGCGACAATGATAATGTCATATTTTGGCATTGCTGAAGCTGAAATTATAGCAGATCTGGCATCAATTCTAAAGTAGAATGGCTTATTCTGGAGCCGGGAATCCCATCTTTTTTGTCAGCCAGCTTCTTTTTAATTTGATCGCTTTGTAAGGGCAGAGTTCGGAGCAGCAGTAGCACATAATACAATTTTTAAGGTCTATTTTTACGATATTATTTTCAAAATGGATCGTTTTTGCCGGACAATTTTCAACGCAGATCAGGCATTTTTCGCATTTCTCCTGATCAATTACCGGATCGATCCTGAGCAGTTTTGTTACCGGCCTGAATATCCAATTGAGCCAGCTGGGGATCCGCTTGGTCAAGCTATAAGTATTAGAGGCGTGTTTCCAGTCAGATTTTTTTATAGCTTCCAGCGGGGATCCCACAATCTCAATTTCTTTCAAATCACCGGTTCCCAGCCCTCGCCGATGGGCAATTTTGGTAGTATCGATATCAAAAGGACGATAGTTTATTGCTTCAGAGCAGACCGCATCCATTGCCACTGCATCTTCCGAAAAGAAGAGGGCTCCCATTGATCTCGGTTGTCCGGATGATGGGCCGGGCCCTTCCATGCCGATAATCCCATCCATAATATTTAATGTTGGCTTAGTGACCTCTAGGATGTCGACCAATGATTCTGAGAATTCATGCGGTTGCGGAGCGATGATATGATATTTAGATTTAAAAAACCCGGGGACGATCCCGAACATATTTTTAATCGCACCGGTAAAGAGGGTCCAGCCGTGGGTTTTTAACTTTGGCAGATTTATGATCACATCCGCGTCCAAAACTGCCTGGCATATTTTAACCTTTTTGATCCTTTTATTATTGCTGGGACTTTTAATATCAACGATTTTTGCGCGTTGAAAGTTCAATATACCGCCGCCGGCCTCTTCGACCGCTTTGGTAAAGCCCGCTTTTTCCATTGTTTTCGCGATGTTAGCGGACGCATTCCCCGGGCTGTCGCCCACAAAGGCACTTGCTCCGATTTTACCAATTTCTTTGGTCAAGGCAGAAACTAGCGCGGGGTGGGTGGTGGCGGCGGCTTCCGGGAATGAATCCATTAAGGCATTGACTTTTAATAGAACCTTTTGGCCGGGTTTAATAAATTTATCGAGACCGCCGATCAATTGAAGACCATCTTTAACTGCAGCGTCAACTTTATCCTGATTGTAATCGGGGCATTCGACGATGGCGACTTGTGATTTCATTCCTCACCCCTTTCTTTGCCTCAGCTAAAAGCTTCGGCAAATTCATTCCCCTCTCCATTCCATGGAGAGGGGTGGCACGAATGAAATGAGTGACGGGGTGAGGTTTAGTAACCAAGCTTTTTGATAACCTCTTTCATTTTGCAGGGGATAAAGGTCGGTTTATCGCCAAGTAGGATAGCATTATCGGGATCTTTTAGGCCGTGACCGGTTAAGATACAGACAATTGTCGATCCATCAGGGATCTTCCTCGCTTTAACTAGTTTAAGTGTGCCGGCGACCGATGCCGCAGAGGCGGGTTCGACAAATACCCCTTCGTTTTTAGCGATAAGTTTATAGGTATCAATGATTTCCTGGTCGGTTACGATCGAGATCGATCCGCCGGATTCTTCCGCCGCTTCAACAGCGGTCTTCCAACTGGCCGGATTGCCGATCCTGATCGCGGTGGCGATCGTTTCCGGGTTTTTTACCGGATGGCCGAGCACGATGGGGGCGGCTCCTTCGGCTTGAAAACCGACCATTTTCGGCAGGCCGCTGATCTTTTTGTCCGCGTAGTATTCTTTATAACCCTTCCAGTAGGCGGTAATGTTTCCGGCATTACCGACGGGGATAGCGTGATAATCGGGAACGGCATCTAATTGGTTGCAGATCTCAAACGCTCCGGTCTTTTGCCCTTCGATCCGATAGGGATTAATTGAGTTGACGATCTCGATCGGATATTTTTCGCCGATCTCTCTAACCAGTTCCAGGGCTTGGTCGAAATTGCCGTCGACTTCAAAAACCTTTGCTCCATGCATGATCGCCTGTGATAGTTTTCCCAGCGCGATCTTTCCTTTGGGGATAATGACGATGCATTCCATCCCGGCGCGGACGGCGTAGGCGGCGGCGGAAGCGGAGGTGTTGCCGGTTGAAGCGCAGATAACTGCTTTACAATTTCTCTCCTTTGCCTTGCTGATCGCCATACACATGCCGCGGTCTTTAAACGATCCGGACGGATTTGCTCCTTCATATTTAAGGTAAACCTTACATTTGGTGAGCTCTGAGAGTTTATTGGCAAATAGGAGGGGGGTATTACCTTCTTGAAAGGTTACCACCGGTGTATTTTCGTCCACCGGCAGATATTTTCGATACTCTTCGATTACACCTTTCCAATGCATAACGTCGGAATTATATCATAAAACCGTGGCGGATTAATAGTTTGATATATCGAGGCGGCAGATATCTTCTTTTGAGCTTCTCCCGAATTTTTTTGAGAACCAGACGTTGATATTTCGTTCAACGATATAGAACGAAGGGATCAAAAAGAGGGTGATAAAGGCTGAAAAGACCAGTCCCCAGCTGAGCGAGAGCAGGAGCGGGAACAGAAAGTCCACGCGACCTCCGAATAATCCGTAAAGTGAGGGCAACAGTCCGGCCACGGTAGTTATGGTTGTCAAAACGATCGGCCTGAACCGGAGCATTGCTGCGTCCGCGATCGTTTCGAGGGTGAGCCTTTCACCTTTGCCGCAAACTTCTTCCTCTTTTTTGTTGAGGAACTTGAGCATAACCAGAGAATTGTTTACAACTACCCCTGCCAGCCCGAGGATGCCGATCAAGCCGAGGAAGCTCATCGGTTCACGGTGAATAAGGAAGGCCAGAATAACACCAACCAAACCAAAAGGGATGGCCATTAGTACAATAAACGGTTCGGTGAACGAGTTGAATAGTACTACTAATATCAGGTAGATCACGATTAGCGCTAAAACCATTGCATTAAAGAAATTATTCAGTGATTCCCGCGCATACTCCTCCTCACCGCCGATCGTCATCCGCATGTCAGGATATTGGGCGACCATCGGTTCGAACTTGGCCATGATCGCTTTATTATATTCGCCGGCATCTTGTTTTTTTCTATCCAGCTCTGCAGTGATGTTAAGCACGCGGTCGCCTTCCTGGTGGGAGATAGCAAGCGGTGATGATTTTTCTTTAAAGCTGATAAAGCTGCCTAGCCTGATCAGTTTTCCCATCCGGTTAGGAATAGTCAAATTCCGGATAAATTGGGGATCGTTGCGGTATTTTTCGTCGAGCATCACCCGGAAATCGACCTCTTCTCCCTCTTGGCGGATCGAAGTGACCACGTTGCCGCTGATCGCTGCCCTGACCACGCCGGCCACCTCTGCGGCGGTTATTCCCAGCTCACTCATTAAATTATGGTTGAGAATAATATTTAGCTCTTTTAATCCCTTCTCATCATTACGGAAAATATCTGAAACCGCGGGATTTTTACTGATAAAATTATAGAATTCATCGCCCAATTTGGTGCGGATTTTATCGTTGTTCCCGATAAAACTTACATCGATGGGCCTTCCAGTTGGCGGTCCGCCTGCTCGAGTAATCACGCCGATATCAACAAATTTGTCCCTTTCTTTGCAGGTTTTGAATCTATCTTCTAATTTATCTTTAAGTTGGAAAGAGGATATTTTACGCTCTTGCGCCGGTGAGAGATTAATGTTTATCCTGGCCCAGTGGTCCTGGCTGATCCCGCTAACGCTGTCCCACATATCGGTCCCTTTTTCACCTAAAGTGGTAACATAGCTTATGAGGACATCCTTGGGAATAGTTTCAACCAGTATTTTTTCGACCGCGTTTACCCGCTTTTCGGTCTCTTGTAACGGAGTCCCCTTAGGGGTTTCCAGTTTAATCATTAAAACATCCGCATCGGATGTGGGCATGAGTTGGAATCCTAAAATGGGGAGGAGGATCCCGATCGAAAAGAAAAATATTAATAGGAAAGCGCCAATGACCATGTACTTCCGCTTAAGTACTCGCAGGAGATTTCGGTGGTATGCTTTTTCTAAGAATTGGAGTATTTTTGGCTTCTCCTTCTTTTTTAACTGGGTGTGGGCAAGGTGGGAGGGAAGGATAAAGGCCGATTCAAAGAGTGAAGCCAAAAGTACGATGGTGATAACAATCGGGATTGCCCGGATAAAGTCGCCCCAGATACCGCCCATTAAAAGGATCGGGAGGAAAGCGGCGATCGTAGTGGTTACCGTAGCCAGGACCGGCCAGAATATTTCCGATACCCCTTTGATCGAGGCCTCGATCGGACCTAATCCTTTTTCCCGATAAGAAAATATATGCTCGGCCACGACGATCGCGTCGTCGACCAGCATGCCGAGGACAATAATAAATCCCAATAAAGAGATATTAGTTATTGAGATATCATAAAAGGGCATGAAGTAGAAAGCGACCAGGAGAGAGAAAGGGATCCCGAGCGCCGTCCAAAAGGCGATCCGGTGGTCGAGGAAGATCATTAAACACAAAAGGACCAGTAAGAATCCGAGCAGGGCATTAGAGATGACCGCACGCAGCATGGCGTTAACATAGACCGAATAATCTTTTACGATCTGCGCGTGGACACCTTCAGGAAGTTCTTTATTAAACTCGTCCAGTAAAACCTTTACCCTTTTTGCTACCCTAACCGCGTCTGCATTGGCATTTTTACTTATCGTTATATTGATGCACGGTTCACTATTGGTGCTGACCAAAATGGACTCTTCTTCAAAACTATCCTTTACTTCAGCTACCTCAGAAACCATGATCCGTTTGCCGGAAAATACCGAGCGGACGATGACATCTTTGACTTCAAGCGGATCGTCGAATTGGGAAAGGGTAATGACCTTTTTCTTGGTGGTGAGAGATTGGATGTTGCCGCCGCTTAAGCGGATGTTAGAAGCGCGGATAGCGACCATAACTTCGGCAAGCGATACGTAATGTCTGGAGGCTTTTACCGGATCGACTTCGATATGGACCTCTCTTTTGCGGTAACCGACCTTGCTGGTTCCTCCAACACCGGGAAGATGCCGGATCTTATCTTCCAGTGTTTTAGCATATTTTCTTAGATCGAATTCAGAAATTGTGTGATTTCCGGTGATCGCGACCTCAAAGACCGGGAAAATATCGGTTTTTAGCTCGGTTACCAGAGGCTTGTCTAAAATTTCGGAAGGCAGGCCGGTAACCCGGTCAACCGCCTTGTTAACATCACTTTTTACTTCTTCGATATCTTTGGCATCCGGGTCGATCTCGACAAAGACCAGGGAGTAATTCTCGCCGGAAAAAGATTCCATATCTTTTATCCCCGAAACTTCCTGCAGCTGTTCTTCGATGGGGATGGTGACGTTGATTTCAACATCTTCCGGTGCCGCCCCCGGGTAGATCGTAGTGACAAACATCATCTTAAAATCGACATTTGGCGTGCTGTTGCGTTTTAGGTTTAAAAAGGAGAGCCCGCCCATTATCAAGACCAGGACCAGGAAGAGGTTAATCAGTTTTGGGTGATCAACGAACCATTTGAAGATCGTTCTCATAATTTTAAGACGTCCTTATATTCGACTAAATAACGATCGGTTAGGGTTTTGATCTGGTTGATGATCTCTTCCCGGGAAAAAATAGTTTCATTGAGTGAATTTTCGGCTTTTAACATGTCATCATCTGCTTGCAGCACAAAAAATACCGAGCTGCGCCCCTGATTGAATTTTCTCTTTTCTAATATTGACCGCTTTTTGGCCAGTTTAAGGCTGTTTTCGTTGAGTTTGACCATATTGCTCAGGCGCTTTAAGTTTGTGTAGAGAGAAGATAGCCCAAGATTGGCATTAAGCAGGATATTCTCTCTCTGTTTGATGGATTTATTATATTCGATCTTGGCTTTCTCCGCTTCCGCTTCGGCCTGGTCGTTGCCGAGGGGACGGCTCGCGGTAACGCTGATCGTCTTTTCGCTGTACTGGCCGATCTTGGTGAGGCTGTCACTGAGCCCTTCGGTAAAAGCGTTCGGTTTGGCAGAGAGCACTAAATTGACATCTATCTGTTTAGCGTTTTCTTTCGTCTCAAGATTTGTGGTTTGAAGATCAACCAGGATATCAGCGGTCCTTTTTATATTCGAGGATGATCTTAAATATGAGCCAGCGGTTGCTGCATCCATAATTGATCCATTTGGAATGAATTTATCAGGATAAGCATTCGCTGAGTTTGCGCCCCTTTGTCCCATAAGCTGGAATATCTTTTGGGTTTGGGTATCACAAACCAGGATCGCCTGTTCTAACATTATCCTATAGGCTTCGAGTTTCTGTTCCAGCTGGACAACATCCAGCTCTTCAGAAAGCCCGTATTTTAACTGCCTTTTTGTTAAAGCCAGCTGGTTTTTAACGGTTTTAACCTGGCCCTTTACTAAGCTTATATTTTTAACGCATTTTTGCCAGGTTAGATATTCCTTTCGGAGCAGGCTGATAAGATCTTCCCAATCTTCGGATAACTTTATCTTGGCTAATTTGAGGGAATAGCCAGACATTTTTAGCGCGTTTTTAGTCGCTAGCCCCCAGGCGTTTTTCAGTAATGGCTGGACGATAGTTAACGAAATAGAAGACAAATAGTATTTAGATGGCGGATTAAAAGCACTGGAGCCCGGCGGATATTTTGAATCGAACCGGGTATTTGAGTGTTCAAGCTGGATGGCGGTGCCCGTGTCAGCGATATATTTTTCAAGGCCAACCGTATAGCCGGCGGTTTTTCGGTATTGGGCGGAAAAAGAGCTTAGCGGGGGAGGGGAAGATTCATTCCATAAACCGGACAGTACCAGGTTCCAATCTTCTAAAGAGCGGGTGCTTTTATTTTGTTCTAAAGCGATCATATATTCCTGGGCCGATATTTGATAACTGGGATTGTTTTTAATCGCCTGTTTGATGAATTTATCTTGAGTGAGAGTGGTAGCCCCAAAAGCGACGCTTGGCATGACCAATAAGCATAATAGTATGGTAATATATTTACTCATTTGCTGGCTCCTGATTGGTGACGATCTTTTCAATTAATTTTAACATGGTCTCAATGTCTTTATTTGATAATTTTTTCAACATGTTGAGCAGTATGTTCTGTCTTTTTTTTGTGGCTTTGGCGACGATATCTTTTCCTTTGTTAGTCAGCCTAACTCCAACCACGCGGCGATCATCCGGTTCCTGCTTTCTGGCTGCGAATCCCTCTTTGATCAGGCGATCTAGCATTGTGGTCATGTTCCCCATTGTCACGCCAAGATTGTTGCTTAGGTCCGACATAATGCAATTATCGGTATTGGCGATAATCTTTAGGACGATAAATTGGTGAGGGGTGAGGTTCATCTCTTCCACGCAGCATTCGTTCATATGGGCCATGCTTTTATGAAAGAGAGGCATGATCTGTTCGAATCTTTTTAAGTAAGGGATTGAATTTCTTTGATTCATGATGATTTATATGTTAAATAGTTTAACATATAAAGTATAATTGTCAAGTTCGAGTTGTCCGGCGAGGGGCTTGTTATCGGCTGAAATTTTGCACTACAGCAATGCTTCCGTTTGGAATAGTATGTGAGGTCCCGTCCTCGGCTTTAATCGCGGTCATACGCAGGGTCATTCTGGTCACTTCCCCTTCGATTCCGGAGATCTTTACTTTATCCCCGATTATAAAACGCCTTTCAATAATAATGAATATTCCAGAGATAATATCCCGGACCAGGTTTTGAGAGCCAAAACTTATTGCCAGTCCCAGCATTCCAGCGCTGGCTAGAAGGGCGGTGATGTTTATTCCAAGCTGCTGCAGGATGGTTATAAAAATGATAACAAAGGCTGCGTAGCGCAGGACGCTTTTACTTAATGATACCAGCATTTTCATCCGGTCATCATTCAGCCGATTTTTCAGGGTTCTGTCGATCGCGATAACGATTATTTTATAGATAGCGTAAATTGCGACAATAGAAAGGAGCATTCCCATGGCTTTACCCGAATAACTAACCAACTTTTCAGGGGAAAACATTATTGAATAGGCCTTTTTTAACATGTCCATAATTTACAGCACCTCCGGAGTGACCATCCAGGATAGCCCCCATTTTGAATTAGTGTTTTCCAGACATACGATGCCTGCCTGCCGAAAGATAACCGGTCGGTTATCTTCGGACCCGGTAATAAGGAATGAAGAGATTTTTTCCATAAAGGGGAGGTGTCCGACGACCATTAAATCCCTATCAATTTTTTTAACAATGGGGGAGACCGGATCGTTGGGCCTTAGTCCCTCCTGTTCGATTGCTTTCTTGCCTAGAACCTTTGCAAATATCTCAGCGGTCTGTTTAGCGCGAAGTTTAGTGCTATGCCAAATTTCATCAACCTTGATGTTTTTCGAAAAATCGGCTACTTTTTTGGTGTCTGCTATCCCTTTACCGGTTAACCCCCGGGCAGGATCGATATTTTCCGGGTTTGCTTCTCCGTGTTGGCCTAAATAAAGCTTCATGATATATTTATTTTAACATAACCATTCTCTTTGAGCCACTTTTTGCACGCTTTATAATTAGGGTACAGTTCTTCGACCTTACCCCAAAATTTATGTGAATGGTTTTTTTCGATCAGGTGAGCGAGTTCGTGGCACACTATGTAATCGATAACAGGAAGGGGGGCTAGAATTATCCTCCAGCTGAAATTTAAATTTCCCTTGGAGCTGCATGAGCCGAGCCTTTTTTGAGCGTCATTTATTCTAATCCTTTTATATTTTAATCTATGGGCGGCTGCGTAATATTCTGCTCTTTGAGGGATAAGCTGCGCGGCTTTCTGCTGGTAATATTTTAGCTCTTCTTTAGCCAGTGGAATGCTTTTCCTGGTTTGGGATCGTTTTCTTTCTATCCAGGGACGCTTCTTCTCAATGATCCTTAGAATATGCTGATGGGGGATATGCTGTGGGGCGCGAATAATTAATGTGGCATCTTCTTTGATTTCAAGAGAAAGGGTCTTTCTGCGGGAACGGATTATCTTTGTTTCCATTTACACCTTCCGAGTTCCGTTCCAGATTACACTCTTTCCAGGGGTAGTGTCAAATGATACTTTATTGAAATTTACGGGAAAAAACAGCGATATATGTGAGGAGGAAATGATCATGGAAAAATTAGTAATTTGTTTATTTATCCTATGTCTTTCGATGCCTGTTCTTGCCGCCCCTTTGACTACCGATGCAATTGACGAATTAGCAAAAACGATGTACGAGGACAGGGACAAGACCGGAAGCGAAGAAGGGAAAGACTTAAAAAAGCCGTTTTACAACGGACATATATTCATTTATCAGGGATATGTAATTGTCTATATCCCTTATTTAGATAAATGGGCCTATGTTAAGTCTTCCGATCTAAAAGATGCGGCAGTTGCGTCGGATTAAGCGTCTTTTTGGTTTTCTGCGACGAACTTTTTGATCTCTTCGATATTTTCCACGATCTTTCTGGCTTTAGAGAGGCCAAAAGAGAAGGGGTATTTATCATCCTCGCTGTTTTTAATTACCAGCATCGGGCGTCCCTTGAATTCTGATCTTTCAACTATCATTTAGTTCTCCCTTCCTGAAAAAGATATTACATCATAAGGCTTTTATGTTATAATTGCAACCGTTATGAAGAAATATTTATTCATCTTTATAATTTGCATCCTAACTATTAACATTGCATCAGCGATGGGAGGAAGGCCAAAAATGCCCGATAAGCTTTACGCGGTTTTTGAAACAAACAAGGGGAACTTTACTTGTATCCTCTATCCAAAGGACGCGCCGGTAACGGTTGAGAATTTTGTCGGATTGGCTAAAGGGACCAAGGAGTGGGCAGACCCGCGTAGTGGAGAAAAAAAACAGGAGCCGTTATATGATGGGACCGTTTTTCACCGGGTCATTCCAAATTTTATGATCCAAGGGGGCGATCCGTTAGGGAATGGGACCGGGGGGCCGGGGTACAGATTTGAGGACGAGATAGTTCCCGGGCTCAATTTTGACCAGGTAGGCAGGTTAGCGATGGCCAATGCGGGGCCGGGGACCAATGGATCTCAATTTTTTGTTACTACCGCAATCACTCCTTGGCTCAACGGCAAGCACACGATCTTCGGCCAATTGATCGAAGGGTCTGAAGTGGTTAATGAGATCAACATGGTTAAACGGGACCAGATGGACCGCCCGCTGGAACCGGTCATTGTCAATAAGATTGTCATAAAAGATAAGATATAAGCATTCGTCAGAAATGTTAAATAGGTTTTTTTGTCTTCTCACTATTTGTCTGGTTATTTGTTCATCTGCTTTTGCGTCAGGGGAAAGGCCGGGCTTGGATGTGGGGAGAATGTCAAAAGCGCCTGCAGTAGATAGCAAGGTGTGGTTTAATTCAAAGCCTTTAAGCCTAAAAGAACTTGAAGGGAAGATCGTATTATACGATTTCTGGACCTATTCTTGTGTTAACTGCCGCCGCACTATCCCATATCTTAAGCAATGGTGGAAAAAATATAAAGATAAAGGGTTTCTGATCATTGGTATACATACCCCGGAATTTGATTTTGAAAGGGATCCCGGGAATGTACAGTGTGCGATCAGGGAGTTGGGTGTGGAATGGCCGGTTGTATTGGATGAGTATTACGAGAATTGGGAAAATTTTAATAACCACTCCTGGCCGGCAAAATATCTGGCCGATAAAAATGGGGCGATAGTTTATGCCCATTTTGGGGAAGGGAAGTATACGGAGACAGAAAAAGCAATCCAAATGATGCTTAAGGAAAAGGATCGGAAACTAAGGCTCCCCGAGTTAGGGATACAAAAAAAATATATCGGGATGTGTTTCCCCTTTACTCCAGAGATATATTGCGGGTATCAAAGAGGATTTTTAAGTAATAAAGGCGGATTTTTATACAATAAGGTTAAAAACTATACGCCGCCAAAACAGATTCCGCAAGACAGCCTTGCGCTTAAAGGGACGTTTTTGGCAATGCGGGATTATGTGCAGACAGATAAAACGGGCGCCGAATTGATGTTGAGGTTCCGGGCCACGGAAGTAAATGTGGTGCTCAATCCTTTAGTGGGCAATACCGTGGTTGATGTTTTACATAGTGGAAAATTCTTAAAAGAATTATCGGTCGAAAAAGGAACAATGTATAATTTGATAAAAAGCAATAAGGCCGAGGATGGGATAATCAGTATCAGATTAAAAACAGGTGCAATTAGAGCTTATGCTTTTACTTTTTCAGGACGCACCGAATATATTAAATAACCTTTTCCAGCACATCTAATATATCGATCATCCCCCGCGTATCTAAACCGCAATACTTGGTCAATGCCCTTCTTATTTCCCGACGTTCTTTATTATCTATCCCTTTATCAAAGGTAATTCTTAAGTACTCTGCGCTAGCCCGTCTCCCGCCTCCGATCTCCATTCCTTCATAGCTTTCATCAGTTAATGCCGGGAGGACCTTTTTTAAGGAGGCGCTGCCTAATTGTTCCGGATGGTAATAATAAAAGTTTTTAAAAGGGATCAGCAGGTCGGCAAAGCGCAGTCTGATCTGATCGAACCAGGATTTGAATCCCGGATTAACTTTTACTGATGATCCAATGCATTTAAGCTCGTAAGCTGCGTTATAGGCGACGATCGATCCGGAGCTGCCAAGACGATCCTTTAATTGTTTCAATACCTCCGGCCGTGGATCGATGTCTCCCGGGGCAAGGTATTCGTAGTGGATCGGTTTGCTCCCCTTGCTGTTCTGAACATGCAGGGAATATTGGAAGGGGATGTCCTGATAGGGGTGGGTCTGATCATAAGTCGGGATGGCGGGAGCGATCGTTTCGAAATCGAGAAAATATAATGGATATGCAAGTTCATCAAGAAAAGCTTTGATCTCTGCCTTGTTGACATAGGGTTTATTGTTAAGATGTGAGTTTAACTGGATCTTTTGTTTCTTGTTCAGCTCAACATATTCAGGGATATCCCTGATCCGGATGATCCCTTGTTCGAACAAGGCCAGGGCGATCTTTTTTCCGGAGCGGAGATTAAAAATATTATCTTTGGGTAGGGAATTGGTGCATATTTCCCAAAGCGGGCATTCCTCGCTGCAGTGCATGCCGATCTTCGTGTTTGGCTCCGGTCCGTTGATCAAGTTAAGCAAGATTCCGATATTCTTTTGCGTATCAGGGAGGAGCTGCTCCACTTCTTCACTAACATCGACCTTTTTAAAGAGTTTATCAACTTCAAGGTCACCATTACGGATATACTCTTTATTAAGATGCATCAGATAACAGCGATTAACCTTGACCCCGGCGCCAGAGTAGACATATTTTTGGAAAGCGGCATCCAACAGATGCTCTTCTTTGATCCCGGTCGAACTTTTAACCTCGATTAAGTCCCAGCTCCCGTTCTGTGCCGGGACTAAAATATCTGCCAGGGCATAAGCTTGGTGGCAAACAAATCCTGCTTCAAAGACGGGGACGCTGCGGAAAAGGGCATTGAGTGATTTTTCACTCATCCGGTTAGGATTAAATTCGCGTCCGATTTTAATCCCGTCAGGAAAGAGTTGTTGGGCATGTTCGCCAACGATCCGCCCCTGTTTAAATACCTCTTCGAGCTCGGGTGGAGGAGGCGGGATTTGATCCTTCCGGTTATACATATACCAGAGGAACTTAGGGCACCTAAGCCCCCCCAGGTATTTACTTTTTGATAAAAAGAGAGGCACTAATTAAGATCGGTTTCCACGCTCGGCCCTTGGCTTGGCTTCGTTAACCGTAATTTTACGGCCATTCCAATCCTGCTCGGCCATACCGGCGATCGCTTTTTCAGCGTCCGCATCATCCATATCGACAAAACCAAATCCACGGGACTTGCCCGAAAACTTGTCGGTAATCACTCGAGCTGATAAAACATTACCGAATTCAACGAACTTGTTCTTAAGGTCTTCGTCGGTAACTGCCCAAGCCAAATTTCCTACAAATAAGCTTTTCATAAGGTTGTACTCCTCCTGATAGATTTTCTGCTGATATTAATGGAAACCGAGGACCCGAAATAGCGGGGACACTGGTGACATAGTCTGCAGAAACATATGTGCTTATAATCATTAACTTCGACCATTTAACGCACTGATTTTACAATATATAATATAATCCGTCAACCTATATGTTATAATCTGGAAGAAATGAAACTGATTACCGCCTTTTTAATGGTCTTCATTTTAGCCTTTTCTTCCGCCGCTTTTTTTATGGGCGGATTTTCGATCGATGGAGCAAAAGAGGTAGGGAGGGCCCTTTCCGAATCGACGCTCGATTACCCAAACAATGTCTGGCCGGGCAGCGGGTGGAAGGATCTCTTAGTGGTCATGCTGGACAATGAAGGGAAAAAGGCCTTTGTTTGGAATAGAGATCAGGAGGGGGGAGTTGGAGAGGTTAGTTATTCTGCGCTGCCGCCAAATTTACGCACAGACGGCAACTGGAGCAGATCTAAATGGAAGGAGAGGATTGCACTTTCCGTCGCTTTAGAAAAGAGTAACTATGATATTGATGATATATTGATCCTTCTTTGCCATGAAGGTTTTCACATTGTGGGGCAGGCATTATGGAAGAGTAAGTCTGGAGCAACCTTTCGCGGTGATATCTATCCCGAAAATTGGAGGCCGCGCTACCTGAGGAGAATGATAATGGATGCGCTTTATCGGGCTTTTGTTAAGAAAGAGCGGGGAGCTGTGGGTGAATCGGTATACTGGCATAATCTTTATTCTGTACAATTTCCTGAAGAAAAGAATCGAAACTTTGAGGTCGATCGGCTGGAAGGTTCGGCAGAATATGTAGGCTTGTTTGGGGTGGTGTTCGGTCGGCTGGGCAGTGGGGCTTCTAAGCTTAAGTTGTATGATGATCTGCGCAAGCTGTTTGCCCGGAGGTGGAAAACAAAATACAACAATTTTCATCATAAAGGATCGCTCAAAGAGGGAGAATCATATGCGATCGGGCCGTTAGCCGGTTTTATTCTGGACCTAAAAGGGATTAAGGGGTGGAAATTAAGGGTTGCCGGGGGAGAAACTCCAATGGATGTCCTTGCCAAATCTGTTCCGCCGCTAAAAGCGGCCGAAGATCTTGGGATTAAAGAGAAGGTAATAAAGTACTACGAACTAAAGAATATAGAACTGAAGAACATTATTGATGCATATGAGGAAAAAACAGATAGCCTTGAGTATGTGTTAATTGCGGCGCCGCTTGATTGGGCGGCCGGGGGTTCGTGGGGGAGGAAGGGGTTTTTATCTTTCGGAAAGAAAAAGATGATCGTCGGGCTTGATGGAAAATTTTATTCACCAGACAGTCCGTCGAATATCCAGGTCAAGGGCGTAAATGCGGAATTGATCTTTGCCCCTTATCCAGCAGGTAAAAATATTTTTGGATACGTGGTATTCCCGGTTAAAAAGGATAAATCAATAAATAATTCTATCCTGACCGATAATATAAAAGGATACGCGCTCCAACTGGAAAGAGATCGCAACACGCGGATCTACTATCTTAAATAACTTTTTAAACCCTTCGTTTCAGGCTGGGAAGCGATAGAATGATCGGGATCAGTAGATAAGTGTAGGAGGCCAGAGAGGGATTAACGATCGAGATCCCCATTGCCAGCAGTGAAATGGCCGGAGTGATCATTCCCCGTTTCTTTCCGATATTAATTTTATCTTGCGGATAATTGCGCCTTACTAAGCGGTGATTATTGGCAGCGTAGAGCCAGTTAAGCTGGATGAACAAACCGACAAAAAACAGGTTCCCACCAAAAAAGAATTCGGCCATCCAATCGTTATTAAAGTTTCCAACCAGAGTTGTCGAAAAGGGGATCAGGGCGACGAACATAAGCATAAAGATATTTATCCAGAGATGTTTCCGGTCGGTGCGAATGATCGAGTGAAACTGCTGGTGGTGAATGATCCAGAAGATCGCCAAAAGAAGAAAACTTCTCGCATAATTAAAGAACTTATCAAATTGGTCCATCAGTAAATGATGCAGTCCGGCTTCGTTTAAGATGCTGGCCGTCTCCGGGAGATTGAGCGACAATACCTGAAGTGTCATTGCGATGGCAAAAATACCGTCGGTTAGCGCTTCGATTCGGTTCGTGGTCAATCCGAGATCTTGTTTGTTCCCTTCTGCTTCCACCATCCTAATTACCTCTTTTCGTAAGTGCTTGGCCCTTTATCGTAACCGACCTTTTGCAGCCACTTGCCGGGGTAGCCAATCTCTCTTCCGACTTCAGGTTTATTTACATAGCCATCACTATATTTTTCGATAAGGTGATTTGCCAGCAGCCACCATTGGCCAACAACCTCATCCGCGTTATCGATCGAATATTTTGTTAAATAGGCGCGGGTAAGTTTCGGGTCTTTTTCATAAAGGGTAAGTGCTTTCTTTTCGATCGTCGGCTGATTATTAAATTCTTTATCTTCCAGCTCTTTTTGTTTCGTACGGATATCTTTGATCATATAACTGTATTTAAGGTTGGCCCAATTATTAACAAAATTAAATGCCCACCAGGCGGTTTTGCGGTCATATTTTTTTGTGCTTCCAGTCTGATATGACCTTGGCAGATCATTTACCCCGGCGTAGAAAGGAATATAGCAGGTTTCATACGGCTTATCCGGTCCGAACCAGCTGATTCCCCCGATTGGATCGGGGAGCCATCCCCTGGCCTGGTTGATATATGAGTAGCCGGCGTAAAAGACGGTGATCGGTCTCTCCCATGCTCCCCATAGTTTGGCTTTTGGGAAATCCGTCAGGTCGTATTTTCCGATATAACGATCGGGACTTCCAAAAGGGCCGGCAGCGAGACCTTTGGTCATATCGAATTCGGTCCCATTGTAATGATCGCGGTGGAATGCCATTACATCCCGAACGGAAAGCTTTTTGTCCGGCTTAATTGAGAAAGGGTAGGCTTTTGTAAAACCATCTTTTACCCAGGGGCTGAACTTTGCAGAAGGTTTTGCTCTTCTAAAAATGCTCCAGACCCTTCTTAAGCTATAATAGGGATGGTTATATTCACCACGGCTAACGACACGCAGCCAGTCGAACGGTTCTTTTCCATCCCACCAGCCCGCTTTTTTAGTTTTTTCAAAAAGTTTTTCAGTATGGAGCATATCCGGGGTAATTTCGCGGATCCTGAATTCGTTAGCTGCGGCAAACATCTCATTATCGGGAACCTTTTTTGCGACCCAGAACCCTCCTTTGCCGTCTGGTGAACAGCACATTTCAAAAACCCATGCTTCCTGCGTGTCGCCGACTAAAAGGGTTTCGCCGGTGCCATAATATCCATATTTATCGATCAATTTTCCCATGAGCGCTACCGCTTTACGGGCGGTCCTGCATCTTTCGAGCGCGACCCGGGAGAGCCCGGCGCTGTAAAAAATTCTCTCACCTTTTTTTGGCTTCAGTTCTATCTTGGCGCCGTTAGTGCATTCGCCAAACATCAACTGATGCTCGTTCATGATCCCGTAATTTCCGTCGAAATAAGCATAAGTATGCGATACTTGTGGTATATATCCGATCGGCTTTGATTGGGGAAGATCCGGATTTAGATACGCCGGGCCGCGGCTGGCGCCGACATAGCGGTTTGTGGTATTCCCGAACGAAACTATATCATAGTAGACCGGCCGCATTGATCCTGGAGGGTGGTCTTTTGCCGGGACGTAGACTATTCTCTGGTCGCCCAATTCATCGTCATCCGAGTGGGAGACGATAACCGACCCATCAGTCGTGGCATCTTTCCCGACAATAGTTGTAGTGCAGGCACTAGCGGGGATGATATAAAGCATAGAAATAATAAGTAAAAGATAAACCATCTTTTTCATGTTTTTCTCCTTAGACAGATTTATAAAGCAGCAGGAATATCCCCAGCGCGATAAACAGGATGCCGACGTAATTGATAAAAAGCAATTTCTCGTTAAGGATAAAATAGGAGAGGACCGCGACAAAAATAAAGCCGATCGCCGTCAGGGGGAATGCGACGCTGAGCTTGAACCAGGATAAGATTGCCAGCCAGAGGAAATAGGAAGAGGCCATTAATATGGTGCCGGATATTATATAAACATTACTGAAGATCGATAAGAAAAATTGGACAGGATGGTCAAACCCGATCCCTCCGATATGTGAAACGCCAATCTTTAAGAGTACCTGGCTGTAGGCCAGGATCAGAGTGTAAACGATAATCCAAAAGAGTAAATTGTGCATCTTTTTTGATTATACCCTCTTGAAAGTGGGGGAGCAAGCGCAAGTTTTTGCCTTGAAAATACGATATGTTGAGAGGATTTTAAAGCTTTGGATCTGGAAGGCGAGAAGGTTCTTGCGTAATATTGTCTTTTTTGGCTGGAAGCTGTTTGGTAAATTCCTCTTTATCGTTAAAAATGGGGAAAAGGTATTTTTGGGACGGGGATTTTTGGAAGATATTTTAAAATATAACCGTTTGGGGCGGCCCAGATCATTGAAAAAGCGATTCCCTGGCTTGAAGCTGTCGGGGTGGCTATCTTTTCAAATAGTTAAATGATATAATTTTCCCCGAAATGAAGTATGCAGCCCCCCGTGGGACCAAAGATATTCTTCCTAACGAGGCGCCTTTATGGCAGCATTTAGAAAATAGCTGTCGAAAAGTCTTTTCTCTGTACAATTACCAGGAAATCCGCACTCCTATTTTTGAAAAAACTGAACTTTTTTCCCGTTCGATCGGGGATACTACCGATATTGTCAAAAAAGAGATGTACGAATTTAAAGACCGGAAGGGGAGAAGTTTAACCTTGCGCCCCGAAGAGACCGCTTCAGTAGTTCGCGCTTGTCTCGAAAACAATCTTATCCGGCCAGAACAATTAACCAAATTATTTTATATTGGCCCGATGTTCCGCTACGAACGTCCCCAAAAAGGTAGACAACGCCAGTTTCATCAAGCAGGAGTAGAAGTTTTCGGGTCGGCCGATCCGAAAATTGATGTCGAAGTTATCCTTTTAAACATGCAGATCTTTGAGACACTTGGATTAAACAATCTCGAAGTAGATATTAATTCGGTCGGCTGTAAAGAGTGCCAACCTGCCTTCCGAAAAGCTATGAAAGCGTACTTTAAAGATAAAGTTAAAGGCATGTGTAGTGACTGTAGGGATCGGTTTAAGAAAAATCCGCTCAGGATTTTGGACTGTAAGGAAAAAGGGTGCCAAAAATATATCGAAAAAGCGCCGGCGACGGTCGATTACTTGTGCGAAGAGTGCGGGGAGCAGTTTCAGGAAGTGATCAAGTTATTAAGTGATGGAGTGATTCGGTATAAAGTAAACAATCGGTTAGTTCGCGGATTGGACTATTACACGAAAACCACTTTTGAGATAGTTTCTTCTAAGCTTGGAGCGCAGAATGCGGTTTCGGGTGGCGGCCGTTATGATACATTAGTTCAAGAATTTGGCGGAAAACCGACGCCAGCGGTTGGGTTTGCTATCGGGATTGAGCGGGTAATTGAAGTGATGAAATCCCAAATCCCAATGACCAAATCCCAACAATGTATTTCATTATATATAGCTACACTCGGTGATGAAGCGAAAAAGGTTGGTTTTGATCTTCTATCAAAACTAAGGGCGAAGGGGATCTCTGCTGATATGGATTATCTTGGCAAATCCCTCAAGGCGCAGATGAGGATTGCCGACCGGATTGGAGCAAGCTATGTTTATATTATCGGAGAGGATGAAATTAATAAAAAATCTGCTATACTTAAGGAGATGGAGAAGGGAGAGCAGAAAGAGGTCCCATTTAAGGCTCTCACGGAGGAAATAAAATGAAAGATTTTAGATGCCAAAATTGTAATAGATTATTAGCCAGGATAGAAGGAATGTGTAAAGTCGAAATTAAATGCCCTCGCTGTAAAGGGATGAGCGTTTATTCTACCGAAGAGATTTTTATCACTATTGACCAGAAGAAGGAAGTAGATTCGTGTTCAGATCCAGAAATTGCGGAGAGTTAAGATCAAAGGATATTGATTCCGAAGTAACCCTCGCTGGCTGGGTCCACCGCCGCCGCGACCATGGCGGGCTTATTTTTGTCGACCTTCGCGACCGTTCCGGGATTGTCCAGGTAGTATTCGGCCAGGTAAACAGTAAACTTCATCAACTTGCCGAGAAACTTCGTCCCGAATTTGTGATCAGCATAAAAGGTCAGGTGCTTGCCCGTTCTCCAGAGACGGTAAACAAGAATATTCCAACCGGCGAGATCGAGATCGCGGTCTCTGAACTTGATATATTAAATACCGCAAAAACTCCGCCGATCGAAGTGGCCGACGCCCGCACCGAACCGGATGAAAATATCCGTTTAAAATACCGTTATATAGACCTGCGCAAAGATAAGATGAGAGAGAACCTGATCTTCCGCCATAAAATTGCCAAAGCGATGTCAGATTGCCTGGATAAAGAGGGATTCTTGGAGATCGAAACCCCATTCTTAACTAAATCTACTCCCGAAGGGGCGAGAGATTTCCTGGTCCCAAGCCGTGTAAACGCGGGAAAGTTTTATGCGCTCCCGCAGTCACCCCAATTATTCAAACAGCTCTTGATGGTGGCGGGGATGGAAAGATATTACCAGATTGTCCGCTGTTTTCGTGACGAAGACCTGCGGGCCGACCGCCAGCCGGAATTTACTCAAGTTGATATTGAAATGTCTTTTTGTACCGAACAGATTATTATGGATACGATCGAAAAGGTGATGGTGGAGGTTATGGCGGTGCTGGAGAAAGATATTGATATGTATCGCGGGATCACGGTCCCAAAAGTAAAACCGCCGTTTCCGAGATTGACCTGGGAAGATGCAATGCGGATGTATGGGACCGACAAGCCGGATACCAGGTTTGAGCTTAAAATGGTCGAACTTACTGATATCGTTAAAAATGTTGAGTTTAAGGTTTTTAGGGATACAGTGGCGAAAGGCGGGATCGTTAAAGGATTAACGGTAAAGGGAGGAGCTAAGTTTTCACGCGCAGAATTGGATAATTTTGAAGCGATGGCGAAAAAGTTAGGCGCAAAAGGTTTAGCCTGGGTGGCGATCACCCCAAGCGGAATGAAATCGCCGATCGTTAAATTTTTTAAGATCGAAGAGATGAATGCGATCGTCGATCATATGAAAGGGGAGACTGGAGATGTCCTTTTCTTTATGGCCGATAAACCAAAACTTACTAACCAGGTCCTTGGGCAGATCCGCCTGGAATTAGGTAAAAAGATGGAGTTGATCGATAAAAAAAGTTTTAATTTTCTCTGGGTAACCGATTTTCCGCTTTTTGAATACGGCGAGACCGAAAAAAGATGGTCTTCTCATCACCATCCTTTTACCGCTCCGCACGGAAGCCTGGATGATATCGAAGAGCGGTTTATAAAAGAGCCGAGCAAGATCAAGGCGCAGGCTTATGATTTTGTTCTCAATGGATCGGAGATTGGGGGGGGGTCGGTCCGTATCCACCGGATGGACGTTCAGAAGAAGATATTTAAAATATTAGGTTTTCCCGAAGACGAAGCCAAACGAAGATTTGGTTTTCTTCTTGAAGCGCTCGAATATGGGGCTCCTCCGCACGGAGGGATCGCTCTAGGACTTGATCGTTTAGTGATGCTTTTAGCCGGGATGGATTCGATCCGCGATGTTATCGCCTTCCCCAAAACTCAATCCGCTTTCTGTCCGCTGACCGGGGCGCCGGATGTGGTAGATCCAAAACAGCTAAAAGAACTTCACATTAAATCTATTTAACAGCGTATTTGATGAGGTTATTGGTCACGTCGTAATAAGAGATATGGATGTTGTCGTCCGGATCGATCACGATCGAAGTGTCCTGGCCGACATCCGTAGAGTTATCCAGCGTAGACGCATTCCATGATCCCGATATTTGAGTCGCGTATTTTAGCGCGGTATTATCCTTGTCGTAGTAACTAATGTGCGGTTTATTATTGCTGTCCAAAGCGATGCTTGCGAACTGGCCAACATCCAAAGTGCTGTCGATGATCTCCTTGACCCAGCTCCCCGATGTCCCAAGGGCATATTTTAGATCGTCGTTTGCTTCCTGGTAATAAGCGATGTGTACCTCATCGTTGCTGTCGACCGCGATCGATGAGTACTGCCCGGATGAGGTATCGACAATCTCGGTTTGCCAGCCCCCGCTCTTATTGGTAGCATATTTTAAGTTGGAATTTGATTGGTCATAATAGCTGATATGGATACGATCATTATTATCAATGGCGATCGAGGTATATTTCCCGACATTCCCGATCGAATCAATGATCAACAATATCCATGCCCCGGAGGCGTTGGTAGTATACTTTAAGTTCTGGTTATCCCAGTCGTAATAGCTGATATGCGTTTTGTTATTGCTATCGACCGCGGCCGAAGTATAATACCCGACATCTTCCCCGGTTAATGGGTCATCGACCGGAGTGATCGTCCATGATCCAGTTTCGCCGTAAGCGTAATAAAGAGCGCTGTCTCGCGGGGCGTAGTAGCTAACATGCATTTTCTGGTTAGTATCCATGACCATCGAAGTAAATTGTCCCACATCTTTATTGTAATCGATATTTTCCCAGCTCCAGGAAGTTAATTTCCCGTAGATATGATTAAGGTCTTCATCGTCCCTCTGGTAATAGGCCAGATGAACGGTTTTGGTTATCCGGTCGACCGCGAGTGATGAATAGGTGTTCCCGATGGCTGATCCGGCATAGGCGATATTTTTAAGATAAAATTTATCCCCGTAAATATAAACCGTACTGGTTGTCGTACTAAAAGTAACCGTGGTCGTGGTAGAAGATGTTCCGGATGTGGTGCTGGTAGATCCTCCGCCGGTTGAAGTAGTTGTTGAAGTTGTTGTGGTGGTTGGATTTATGCTCGCGTCACCGCAGCTAAAAACGAACAGGGCGGCAAGTAATAGCAAAGCGAAGGTAATACCTTTCTGCATAACTGGTATTCTGGAATATTAGCTTTTGAATGTCAACTATATATTTGAATTTTGATCGATATATGGTAAACTATCTTTGGAAATTTAACCCTACTGTGTACGTGATGTAGGATTATATGTCTTTACCCAAGTTATTATTGAGGGGACTTTAATTGTGTCTGGGCAGCCCCCGGACCTGAGAGTCAAAACCCGTAAGGGACCCACCGTTAAGGTTTTGGGTTCACAGGCATACCTTTCACACGGCATGGTAGGGCTTTTGTTGAAAATAAAAGACAAAAGACAAGGAGCGATTATTTAAATGAGTGTATCAGTTATTGTCGGGACGCAGTGGGGGGATGAAGGGAAGGGGAAAATCACCGATCTTTTATCGCGTGATATGGATATGGTGGTCCGCTACCAAGGGGGCAATAACGCCGGCCATACGGTAGTGATCAAAGATGCGACCTTTAAGCTCCACCTGATCCCGTCCGGGATTTTTTACAATAATGTTTTATGTGTTATTGGCAACGGAGTTGTGGTTGATCCCGCGGTTTTGATCCAGGAGGTCGAAACCTTAAAAAGCCAGGGATTTGCGGTTGACAATCTTCGTATATCTTCACAGGCCCATGTTATTTTTCCGTATCACAGATATCTGGACCAGGCGCAGGAGAAAAAGAGAGAGGCGGGAAGGATTGGCACTACTTCGCGCGGGATCGGTCCCTGTTATGTCGATAAATATAACCGACGGGGGATCCGGATCGGTGATCTCTACAATGAAAAGGTTTTTGATGAGAAATTGAAATGGAACGTGGAGGAAAAATCTTTCCTGCTAGATAATTTTTATAAGTTTGACAAGAAGATCGATATCGAAAAGATCCGGGACGATTATCTCGGCTATGCGCACGCGATCAAACGGCATGTAGTTGATGAATCGACCGTTCTGGCCAACGAAGCGATCGAGAGAAATAAAAACATTCTGCTAGAGGGCGCTCAGGGGACGATGCTTGATGTCGACCAGGGGACCTATCCGTTTGTTACTTCATCGAACCCGATTTCCGGTGGTGCCTGTGTTGGCGCCGGGATTGGTCCGATGAAGGTTGACCGGGTTATCGGAGTGGTAAAGACTTATGTTACGCGTGTGGGCAGCGGTCCTTTTCCTACGGAGATCGAGGGAAAAATCGGGGATGACCTGCGTGAAAAGGGCGGGGAGTATGGGGCTACCACCGGCCGTCCAAGGCGTTGTGGCTGGTTCGATGGTGTAGTAATGAAACATGCTTCGAGGATGAACGGTATTTCGGATATCGCTTTTACCAAGTTAGATGTTCAAGATGATCTAGATGTTATCAAGATCTGCGTCGCTTATGAAATCGATGGTAAAGAGATTACCGATTTTCCTACCGATATCCATCGGTTAGAGCGATGCAAACCGGTTTATATCGAAGTGCCGGGCTGGAAAGAGGATACGACGCAGATCAAAGACTACAAAAAGCTGCCGAAGAACGCAAAAAAGTATCTCGAAAAGTTGGCTGAGCTGGCGAATGCGAAGATTTATCTGGTTTCGGTTGGTGCTGAAAGAGGGCAGATTATTCGGGTCTAAATTTTGCCTTCTCGAAGTTTCTGGTTCAGTTCCTTGCTTTTGGCGGGCATAAAGTTATTTAAAAAACGGTTCATTTTTTCCAGCCACTCTAGTTTTTGCGCAACCGGAATATTTTTGTAGGATTTATATTTTTCTTTGGTATAAGTGTATCTAAAACCCTTTTTCTGCTCCATTTTATTCACCTTTTACAAACTTCTTTAGTGCTTCAATATCAGATAGATCCTGTTCCCTTCCAGCAATTTCCTTTAGTTTTATTAAATCATCCACCGCAACCACCGAGAGTTTTGTCCCTTTAGATTCCATGGTGGAGCGGCGGGAAAACATCCCCTCAAAATTAAAGGGGTTATCTATCATGATATCGATTAGTACGAAAGGATTATCCGGGTGCTGGAAAGAGAATACCTTCATATTTTTTTCTTCCATCCATTCTTTTCTTTTTTCAGGGACAGCAAGTTCTTCCGGTTTTACGGGAACTTTTGGGATAAATCCCAATTCTTTAACTGCTTCGACTAAATTTAGTATATTTTTTGAGTCCATGGCGACTGCGAGATCAATATCTCCGGTGGCCCTTTCGATCCCCCAGAGATTAACTGCTATTCCTCCAATGAGTAGATAACGAACATTTTTCTCTTGCAATTTGCGAAAAACATCTTCGTAATAAAGCTGTTCGCCTTTTTTCCATTTCCAGCTCATAGCGTAAATTATAACATATTGGCAGGTTGTAATGGAGCGGGGTTAGATTATTTGGACTTAACTTGGTTTAAATATATATTTATTACTATATATTTGATAAGATTTCACTATATGACAAAAGAAAAAGCAATCGTTTTACTCTCCGGTGGATTAGATTCTACAACTACTCTTTATTATGCCAAGAAGAAAGGCTATAAATGCCACGCTTTGATCTTCGACTATGGACAAAGGCATAAGAGAGAGTTGCGTAGTGCGGTAACGGTAGCGAAAAAGGCAAAAATAAAATATAAAATCTTAAAAATTAAACTCCCTTGGAAAGGTTCCTCGCTGCTTGATAAAAAGATGAAGATGCCTAATCGAAAAAAGTTGAAAGGGATTCCTTCAACATACGTTCCTGCTCGAAATACAATTTTTCTAAGCTTTGCACTTTCATACGCGGAAGCGATCGGCGCGGATGCGGTCTTTATTGGCGCGAATGCGATCGATTTTTCCGGCTACCCCGATTGCCGCCCCGATTTCTATAAAGCCTTCCAAAAAGTTATAGAGAAGGGGACCAAAAAGAAGAGAATTAAAGTTCTAACCCCGCTGATCGATATGACCAAAGCTCAAATTATTCGTTTGGGAAAAAAATTAAAAGCTCCGCTTGAGATCACCTGGTCGTGTTATAAGGGCGGCAAAAAACCTTGCGGGGTATGTGATAGTTGTAAAATTCGTCAAAAAGGATATAATTCTTGATCTATGTACATTAATCCGTTAATTGTCGTATGCTTCTTTACCGGTATGATCCACTTTACCGAAACGATCTCGTCATCGATGCGATTGACCGGAGTTCGAACTAAACAGTTGGCGCTTTCGCTCTCATTTGTAAATGCTTCACTCCTGATTTCCCGCATGTCCAATATGCTGCAAGCGCCCCTCTTAGGGGGAATGGTTGATACCTCGATCCTCCAGAACTCCGTTTCTAATTTATGGGGGAACTTTAGACTTATAATTTTTGCCGCGTTTATCGGTAACCTGGTCGGAGCGATCATGACCCCGTTTGCAGTTTCGGTTTTTACGCGGGCCATTAAAAAATTTAACGAAATCCATTCGGTTCCTCGCTTGATCGGTTATGGATTAAGGCCAAGAACAATCGTTTCGATTGCTAAAGGTTTTAAGCTGCCTACCCGTGAATCATTCCGGGGATTATCATTAAAAGGGATCCCAAAAACATTTCTCTGGCTAAACCTGTTTATGGTCTCGATCTACGCGATCGGAGTTCTCTGTTCTCTTATGGCAGGTGCGCTGATCCCCGCTTACCGGGTTACAGCAACCCAGCTTTCGGGTATTGTTAACGGGATAGCGACAATTCTGTTTACTTTGATGGTCGATCCAATCGCTGCGCATATAACCGACCAGGCATCAAAGGGGGAGCGGCCGGAGAAAGATGTTCGTACAGTGGTTTACTATATAGTAATGGGAAGAGTTATCGGAACCCTTATCCTTTCGCAGATATTGTTTATCCCTGGAGCGTTTTATATTAAAGCGGTTACCATTTTTGTCCGCGGTGTCTTCCTTCAATGAGAATAATCCGCCATCCTAAGAGAAAAAATCTTAAAGGTTCGGTAGTTGCTTTAGGCACTTTCGATGGCGTTCATCGCGGCCACCGGAAGGTTGTCAAAAACGCGGTTAAATATGCAGATAAGCTCGGGGTCGCCTCACTTGCTATTACCTTTGATCCTCATCCGCAGCAGTTAATTATCCCTAAGCGGGGATTGAAACTCCTTACTACGCTAAGAGAGAGAGAAGAGCTGTTTGCTGATCTGGGAGTTGATGGAGTAGTAGTTGTTAAATTTCAAAAGCGAACTCAGCAACTTTCAACCGAAGCATTCGTGAAGGAATATTTAGTTGATAAATTAGGTGTCCGCCGCGTATTTGTCGGTTTCGATTACGCCTTCGGCAAGGGGAGGAAGGGGAATACCGCACTACTTAAAGAGTATGGTAAAAAATACGGATTTAAAGTCAGCGTAGTTTCGCCGGTTTCGTCCGGAAAACATATTATAAAATCGAGGATTATTCGTGAGCTGGTTGTTTCGGGAAAGTTTGCCAAGGCGGTAACCTTGCTTGGCCACGGTTATCAGCTTTCAGGGAAGGTTGTAAAGGGGTATGGGAGGGGGGAATCGCTCGGTTTTCAGACCGCGAACCTGCAGCTTGATCCCCATAAGTTAATTCCGTTTCCGGGAGTATACGCCGGATATGCTTTAGGGAAAAAATGTGCGATCCATATAGGATCCCGGCCAACATTTGGGGAGGGCAATCTTGCCGTTGAGGTCCACATTTTGAATTTTAGAAAAAATATCCGTGGGAAGCATTTAAATGTCCTGTTGACCAAACGGCTGCGCGATGAGCTGCAGTTTTCGGATGTGGAGAAGCTGAAGAGACAGATTAGTAGGGACATTAAACGTACCTGATGAGTAAATTTGTTAAACTGGTTATACTACTTTTAACCTCCACCCATATTTATTAGCTCTGTTGTAACTTTCCCTACTATATGATATACTATGAACACTAATGCCTATTAAGAAAGATAAAAAAAGCGGAATAATTCAGAAATTCGCGAAAGGTTCGAAGGATACTGGTTCCCCGGAGGTACAAGTAGCGCTCCTTACTGAGAGAATAAACCAGATTGTTGGTCACCTTAAGAAGAATAAAAAAGATAACCACAGCCGGCGCGGCCTCTTGATCCTCGTTGGCCAAAGGAAAAGTCTTCTTAACTACCTCGAAAGAAAAGACAGTGCGCGATTCAGTACTTTGAAGGCTAGTCTGGGACTTAAATGATCAAAAAAGTAGAATTGGATTTGGGAGGGAAGGTTCTCTCTTTAGAGACTGGGCGGATGGCCAATCAGGCGGGCGGGTCAATTGTTATCAGGCTCGGCGACACGATGGTCATGGCGACTGCAACCACCTCAAAAAACCGGCGCCCCGGGATCGATTTTTTCCCGCTTTTAGTTGATTTTGAAGAAAAACTCTACGCGATCGGCCGGATCCCTGGCGGTTTCTTTAAGCGTGAGGGGAGACCGACCGAGACAGCGATCCTGACTGCCCGGAGAATCGATCGTCCAATTAGACCTCTCTTTCCCAAAGGTTTTCGCAACGATGTCCAGTTGGTAATCACTCCACTTTCGGTAGACCAGGACAATCCTCCTGATATTTTAGCAATTAATGCTGCTTCGGCCGCGTTAACTATATCGGATGCCCCGTTTGATGGGCCGATCGGTGCCGCTCGGATCGGGAGGGTTGATGGTGAATTCATTGTCGATCCAACTTACGACCAGGTGATGAATTCGGACCTCGACGTAGTAATTGCCGGGATCGAAGATAAGATTTCCATGATCGAGTGCGGATCAGACGAAGTTGCCGAAACTGACGTTTTAGAGGCGATCAAGCTTGGGCAAAAAAAGATCAAAGAGGTCATTAAACTCCAAAAAGAGCTCCTCAAGAAGACCGGGGAGAAGAAGGCGGAGTTTAAACTCTATGAGCCGAACGAAAAGATATCAAAGTATGTAAAAGATAAGTCCGGGAGTAGGATCGAAGCGGCAATGGGGATCGAAGAAAAGGCTAAACAGATGGAGGAGATCGATAAGATCAAAGAAGAGTTAGAGTCGGGGATGGATGAGGAATTAAAAAAACTGGCGTCTGAATCACCCGCTGACGTGAAAAATGTTATCAATGACCTCCAGAAAAAGGCGGTCCGCAAGGCGATTTTAGAAAAGAATAAGCGCCCGGATGGACGTAAATTAGATGAGGTTCGCGAGATCAAATGTGAAGTCGGCGTACTTCCCAGGGCACATGGTTCAGCCCTCTTTTCCCGCGGAGATACTCAAGTCTTAACCGTAGCGACGCTTGGAGCGCTGGGTGAGGAGCAGAGATTAGAAGGGCTTTCACCCGAGAATAGCAAACGATACATGCACCATTATAACTTCCCTGCCTTTTCGGTGGGAGAGGTCAGACCGCTGCGCGGTCCGGGAAGACGCGAAATTGGTCACGGAGCGTTGGCCGAAAAAAGTTTACTTCCGGTCGTTCCAAACGAAGAAAAATTCCCGTACACCATTCGTTTGGTATCCGAGGTCCTTAGTTCCAACGGATCGACCTCAATGGCTTCAACTTGCGGAAGTACCTTAGCCTTGATGGATTGTGGAGTTAAGATCTCTAATCCTGTTGCCGGTATTTCAGTTGGTCTGGTTAGTGAAGGGAATAAAGAGGTTATGTTTACCGATATCCAGGGGATCGAAGATTTTTTTGGCGACATGGATTTTAAGGTTTCCGGGACCAAAAAAGGGATCACCGGGATTCAGGTTGATTGTAAAGTTAAAGGGCTTTCAATTGAGATAATCGAGAAGGCGCTCAAACAAGCTCAAGTGGCGCGTATGAGCATTCTCGAAAAGATGTTGGCAGCAATTGGCGCCCCTCGAGAAGAACTTTCACAATATGCGCCTTCAGTCCAATCAATTAAGATTAATCCGGAGAAGATTGGCGCGGTGATCGGCCCTGGCGGTAAGATGATCCGTAAGATTACCGAAGAGACCGATGCCAAGATAGATATTGAAGATGACGGCACCGTACTTATTACCGCCACCGATCCAGAAGGCGGGAAGCGCGCTCTAAAAATGATCGAGGATCTTACTTTTGAGCCGAAAGTCGGCTCAATTTTTAAAGCCAGGGTAGTAAAGATCATGGCTTTTGGTGCATTTGTGCAGATCGCCCCGGGAAAAGAAGGGCTGGTCCATATTTCAGAGATCGCTCCGCGAAGGATTAATAAGGTTGAAGATGTTCTAAAGCTGGACGATGAAGTGATCGTAAAGCTTACCGAGGTTGATGATAAGGGGAGGAACAACTTCTCCATCCGCGCTGTTACTCCCGAAGATAAAGAAAAACTTAAAGAGGGGTAAATTGTGGAGGCAAGTACGGCTGTTATTATAGCTTTATTTGTGATGACTATCTTCTCAAGTTTCGGCGGGGTAACCTCTCCTTCTCCAAAAAACATCAGACCAAATCCTAACATTGTCCGGCAAGCTGATCGAGCCCCAATTCCGACTTCGGGACCGATTAATCCATATTATAGTGGAGTTCAATCAGCAACTGCCCGTACCGCGATCCATAAATTTATCTTAAAATACCGAAGACCGCGCCAAGCCGAAGAAATCACCAACAGCATTATGGTCCACTCGCAAAAATACAATGTTAATCCTAAACTGGTGGCGGCCTTGATTGCCCGGGAATCACGCTTTAATCCGAGAGCGGTCTCGAGCGCGGGGGCGAGGGGCTTGGGCCAGCTTATGCCTTCTACGGCTAAGAGCCTGGGGATAACTAATCCATTTAATATTGATCAGAATGCCAAAGGGACCATTCGTTATGTGAGTTATCTTTTAGGCAGATTTAAAAAAAGGGCGAAACAGGTCTCTTTTGCTTTGGCCGGTTATCTGGAAGGGCCGAACGGAGTGGCCCGCAAGAATGGATATAGTGGACAATCACAGGCGTATATAAACGATATCTTCAAGTATTACCACAAGATTTAAGACATTCAATGTCGAGTTTGTGTCTTTTTCCCCCTTTGATTAGCGAAAAATAGTTGGTAATAAGATTGCTTCTCTCATTTTGTGCCAAATAATCTTACTAAAGAGCAACAACTTATTATTCTAGGGTTAGTTCTAATTATTATTTCCGGCCTCGTAGTTATGGGCTGCCGGCATTTTATTCCGGATAAAAGCGAGGAACTTGTGATCGAAGATCCGCAGCAAACGATCGAAAAACCTCGGATCATTATTCATATCTCAGGTGCCGTGCAAAGGGAAGGGGTATATAGGCTTAATGCTGGTGATCGGGTGGTTGACGCGTTAAATCTTGCCGGCGGGGTCTCTGCTAATTCCAATTTATCTTCGATCAATCTGGCCGAAAAAGTAAAAGATGGGCAGAAGATTATAGTCCCTGCTAAACAGAAAGTTATCGTAAGAGGACCGGGAGATCTGGGGATTGGGGGATCGGGGACTTTTTCAGGTAAAGTTAGTATCAATGCGGCTGGAGAGAAAGAATTGTGTAAAATTGGCGGGATCGGGCCCTCTACTGCAAAAAGGATTATTGAATACCGGTCTAAAAACGGGCCGTTCTCTAAGATCGAGGATATTATGAAGGTTAAAAGGATCGGGAAGGGTAAATTTGGAAAGATTAAGGATGAGATTATTATATGAAAAATTACCACCAAGACACTAAGGCACAAAGGGACACAAAGAATTTTGAGCCAATATCCTTAAGGGAAGAATTAATTGCAAAAGAGATTGTTAATGCGGCATATAAGGTGCACAAAAATCTTGGGCCAGGTTTGTTAGAAAGTGTTTATGAGGTATGTTTTTGCCACGAACTTAATAAAGCAGGATTAATAACAAAAAGACAAATATATATGCCAATTGTTATGTGTTTTAAATGAACAATCCATTAATACTTATAGTTATTTTTTATATTTTGGGAATTATTATTGGTAAAACAGTAGCATTTCCATTATGGTTTGTATTATTATTAATATTATTTTCAATCGGATTCCTTTTATATGGAATTATTAAAAATATTAATACCCATTACTTTTTTATTATCTTATTTTTCTTAATAGGATTACTCAACATTCAGATTCGCAACCTGCCTCCTCCAAAAGACGATATTTCCAACTTTCCTAATAGCAAGTATTCGACTATTATCGGCCGGATTGCTGATGAGCCGAGGTTTAAGGAAGATAAAGCATTCTTCACGTTAGATGTTGAAAAAGTAAACGATAAAAACGTTTCCGGCCTTCTTTCGGTGGTCAGTAAAAGATCACGACTGGAATATGGCGATAAAATTGATCTTAAAGGGAAACTTGAGGGGATCGACGACCTTACAAATCCAGGGATATTATCCTATGCGCAATATTTGAAGAATAGGGGGATACGCTGCAGAGTTCGTTCTCCCAGAGCTCCTCCAAAAGTTATCGGGCATGGTGGAGACTTTTTTAAGAAACTAAGTATTAATCTGAAAAATCGTTTAATGCTTATTCCTCAAAAAACCCTCCCCGAACCTTATTCCACCTTACTATCCAGCATTGTTTTTGGGACCAAAGCGGCCAAAGCGCCTAGAGAGATCAAAGATACCTATAAAAGGGCCGGGGTTGCCCATCTTTTAGTCGCTTCCGGGATGCATTTGGGGATATTGGTCGGGGTCTGCCTTTTTCTGGTCCGTTCGTTAAGACTTCCACTTTGGTTGGGAATATTAATTACCAGTGCCGTGAATATCTTTTATGCCTTGATGACCGGAGCGGGCCCATCGATTTTACGCGCCGCAATTATGGCCGAGATTATGTTAGTCGGCCTTCTTTTCGAAAAAGAAAAGGAGGTTTATACTTCGATGGCGATTGCCGCTTTTCTAATTTTACTTTTTAATCCGAAAGTGCTTTTTGAAGTCGGTTTCCAGCTCTCATTTGCCGCGACCTGGGCTCTGGTTTATGTTGCGCCGGTCATGAACGAAAGAATAAATGATAAGATGCCCAAGGCATTATCGAGCCTGGTTTCGGTGGCGATCGCTCCGGTACTGGCGACCGTTCCCATTACCCTTTTTCACTTCAGCCAGACTTCGATCGTTGGGGTGCTAACCAACATCTTGCTTCTTCCCTGGATCGGGTTTGTTGTTATCCTCGGTTTTGTTTCAACTGTTCTGGGTTCAATCTTTCTCCCTTTGGGGGAACTGATTAATGGCGCTAATCTGATATTGCTCTGGATAGCGCACCAGATCGTTTCTAGCCTGGCCTCCTTTCCGTTTGCCATGCTCTATCTGGCTCCGCCAAAATTCCCATTGGTCATCGGATATTACACCGCGCTTGTCCTGGGGGCTGAGGTCGTTCGCCGGGGGAAAATACCAAAACTTAACCGGTTCAGGCTGATTACTCTCGCGCTGGTAGTCGTTTGTGTTTTACTCTGGAATACCGCGCTTTCTTCCCCAATAAAAGGGCTTACGATTACAGTTTTAGATGTAGGGCAAGGGGATTCCATATTGATCGAAGCCCCGTCGGGCAAAAAGATATTGGTGGATGGGGGAGAAGAGAAGATGGGAGAGAGGATCGTGATCGCATATTTGCAAAAGAGAGGAATTAATAAACTTGACATGGTAATTCTGACCCATCCCCACGAAGATCATGTGGGGGGGTTGCGTCCGCTCCTTCAAAAAATAAAAGTAGGTACGGTTCTGGACCCGGGAGCGCCGTATAACACCCGCTCTTATCGACTATTTAAGGAATTAATCAGGAGAAATAAAATAAAACATTTAACCGCTCGAGCAGGACAGATGATTAGCTTTGGAAAAGAGGTTAGGGCAAAAATATTGCATCCGATGTCCCCTTTTTTGGAAAATATAAATGATGTATCGATTGTTTTTAGATTAAGATATAAGGATTTTACAATGATGTTTACCGGGGATAATGAGAAAGAGGGGGAAGAACAGATTCTAGCGCGGTTTTTTCCAGATCTCTTGGACTCGGATATCCTCAAGGTGGGGCATCATGGGAGCCGAACATCGACTTCTGATTATTTTCTAGACGCAGTTAATCCTCAAATAGCCGTCATCTCCTGCGGCAGGAGAAATAAATTCCGACATCCGCATAAGAGTACATTGCAGAAGTTGCGGGGGAGAGGGATTAATATTTACCGTACGGATAAACATGGGGCGGTGGTGATAAAGACGGATGGGGAGAGGATAAGGGTGATTGTTTCAAAGTGATGGGAGGTGAGGAATGAGGAAAATAATTCCTGTTGAGGTTATAGAGAATAGGATATTTTTTATTCGGGGGCTAAAGGTGATGATTGATCGGGATTTGGCAGAGCTTTATCAAGTTAAAACAATGGCTTTGAATCAGGCTGTAAGGCGTAATCGTGAACGCTTCCCAGAGGAGTTCATGTTTAAATTAACAAAAAGGGAGAAAAAAGAACTTATCACAAATTGTGATAGGTTATCTCGAATTAAACATTCTCCTTATTTACCCTATGCCTTTACTGAACAAGGAGTTGCAATGCTTTCCAGTGTGTTGAAAGGTAAAAGAGCTATTCAGTTAAACATCCTTATTGTGAAAACCTTTGTGCGTTTACGAGAATTAATATCATCGCATAGGGATATACTTTCTAAAATAACAGCACTAGAAAAGAAGTGCGACACACAATTTAAAATAGTTTTTGATGCTTTGCGGAATATTCTTGCTCCACCTTCAAAAACAAAAAAGATAGGATTTTTAAGAGATAGAGGGTAACTATTTCCCCTCAGAAGTAGCCGGCTTAGTGATTGTTTTTTCGGCTGGTTGTGCTTCACCAGTGGTAGTTTTTGTTTTAATCTCTTCTGGTTTTTCCTTAGGCTTAGGCGCTTCGCGAGTTTTAACTTCCTGGGCAGAGATCAAACCAGTTTCCCAGTATTGATTAACTCTCTTTTGGATCTTTGGCGTGCGATAGAGCACTTCGGCTGCTTCGGCCCGGCTGAAAGGTTTATTTGGTTCGAAATCTTTACCTTTGAGATATTCAAGCAATCCCGCCGCTTTGGCCGGCGCGATATATTTATTTGCCCAGTAATCTTCTTTAAGATCCGGGAATGGAGGTCTAGTTATATTTTCACCGATCAGACCTGAATATCTGGCTAATATAGTTACCCCTTCTGCTCGGGTCAACACCTTCTTCGGCTTAAAGCTGCCGTCCGGATATCCGGTGACCAGTTGTTCGCGCGAACCGTGGGTAATATGTTTTGCCGCCCAGTGATCTTTCTTAACATCGATGAATGGGACGACTTCGATTGGCAGATCAAGATCGATCTCTGCGATACTTCTCACTAACAGAGTAACTAATTCTGCCCTGGTGATCCCTTTTTCAGGTTTAAAAGTATTCCCTGGATAACCTTTGATCAATCCTAGTGTGACCGAAAGGGCGACCGGACGAATCGCCCAGTAGTCCATCGGGGTATCTTTAAACGGGATAAAGCGCAAGACCTTAACTTCTGCGGAACCGGCAAAGATTTCAGGAGTTCCTACTTCCGGGTAAGACTCCGGTGAAGTAAATCCGGTAATCTGGAATAGATTTCTTCCAGTACTGAGGGGGGAAGTTGCTGAAATACTTCCAACCTGAGCAAGTTTAACGCCATTGAGATATACAGGATTAAGGATTTCTACTTCTTTAATCTCCGTAACTTCTTTTGTTTCGGAAATTGCGGTTACTTTGTAGATCGTAGTTTTATCCAGATATTTAACCGCCTTAGCTTCTGCGGAAATGACAATCGAGTCTTTATCGGTAATTGTCCGATCTTTAGGCTTAGAAAAACTTACCAGTGATTCTCTCCGTTTTGGCTTTTTATCAACCAAGAAACTGATCACCCTTTCTCCCACATAAGAGATCGTGAAGTAGTGGGGTGGGTCGCCCGGAATCCCCGGGCGTGGAGCATAAGCATAATCGAACCTGAAACCGCCGTTCTCAAGACCGACGCCAAAATTAAGCCCGGCGCCGTTCCCTTCCATGTTAAGTCCAGTCCTTAAAGCGACCTTTTTCATCGGGTAATACTCGACCCCAAGATGATAGCTGGCGGATGTGTTTGTGCTGTGCGGTATGTCCATATCTATTCCGCCGTAGAGTGTATGGGCATGTCTGACCAAGGCCTCTTTTGAGCCGAGGATATTAACACGCGCGCCCAATTTATAATTACCGCCGACCTTATCGCTTTCTCCTCCAGACCACTGCATATTCCCTTCAAGCAGGTTTTGCAGGCTCCCTCCTACAGTTAACCATTCGTTGGTACGGTAAAGCGCTCCAAGGCCGATTCCCATTCCGGTGGCCCGGCTGGTGATATCTCCGCTAAGCGATTGATTAAAGAATTTGAGATTGCCGCCAACCGAAATCTTATTTGGTAATTGGGGAATTTTTACCTGCTTGGAATAGGTGACCATCGCAACCGTATTATCATAACTGGTCGCTTCGCGGCTTGGATCGATAATAATCCGGTTAGTCCCCGGATCAAGCTTAGTAGAGAGTGATCCACCAGTTCCGAGACCGACATAACCGATCCCAAATGTTCCCCACGGGGTTGGCATTGCACAGCTGATCAAGGAATAATTGACTTCATCAAGTACCAGCTTTCGTGAAGTCGCGGTTAGTTGCGGGAATTCGATTTTTGCCAGTCCGGCCGGATTATAGAACATTCCTCCGGCGTCATCCGAGAAGCCGATCCCCATGCCGCCCATCCCGAGATGGCGGGCGGTCGAAGGATTGATCGATGGGTCGAGGGAAACGCCGCCCACCGCCAATACCGGTGCGGCGATCAGTGAACAGGTGATAATGATAATTAATCTTTTGATCATCGTTTAAATACCGTTAATTTCCCTTTGCCGTTTTGGACAATGTTTCCGTCCGCAATGATTATGTAAATATAAATCCCGTTACCGACGATATTTCCGTTGCCAGACCTTCCATCCCAGGTGACTTCATTGTATCCGGCCTTTCCTCCGTCCTGGCTGGAGGTGTAATTCTGTTTTGCGATCTGGTTGCCGGAGAGATCAAAGAACCGGAGCTCAACATTGCTCGATCGCGAAAGGGAATAGCTTATTGTCGCGGTTTCAATTCCTGGATCAAACGGGTTTGGATAGGTTAAAGGAAGTCCCAGAATTGACGGCGCACCGGAGGTTTGCACAGTAAGGCTAACTGCCTCACTCGTAGTTATATTGCCGTTGTCGTCAATGGCCTGCGCCCTTACATCGTGGGTTCCAGGGGTAAAGGTAGGGTGATAATAGGCGTAAGTCCTTGTCCGATTATTCAATTGGGAGGTGGCGGTTGCGGTTTCGGCTGTCCCATTTACCCGGAAGGTGAGATTTGATAAGGTCAGACCTTTATCGGTAACAACTGTTACCTCGAATGATGGGTTGGCCCCTATCGGATCTCCGTTAATTATCTCTGTGCTGTCAGATTTTAGTATTACATGCGGCCGGGCACCGACATAATAGAAAGAGTAAGCGGCAAAGCTGGTTTGGCTTGTTATTCCCGCGGCATTAGTTGTCCTGAGCTCAATTTCGTGCTCTCCGCGGGCGACTTCGGGAGTGATGGTAAAGGTAAATGATTCTTGAGTAGAATCAAACGCTCCATCTAAAGCGGTACAATCTGACCAGTCGCTCCAACTATTGCTGGAATGGCGGAATTCGATGTTCGAAATGGTCGAAGTTTCATCAGTGGCTATTCCGGTGAAAGTAGGAGTTGGGTCATTAGTAATGTCATTTGTTATCGGATCGATGGTCGCTTGCGGGGCGGTTGTGGTCACTGTTGTTCCAGTCGTAAATTCAAATGTGCTGGCAGCGGTAAAAGTGATATTATCGGATGATTTTGCGCCGGTGCCGATGGTAACTGAATAATTCGTACTGGCGGCGAAACCGTTGTGATCAATCGTTAAGGTGGTGTTTGAGCCGGTCCAACCATAAATTATCCCGGATACATTAGGTGAAATAACGGTTGCGGTCTCAGTTTCTGATGTTAACATCTGCTTGCTAAAATTAATGATCACCGGCTGGTTTAACGCGACGTTAGTTGCATTGTCTGCTGGTGCGTTCCTGCTTATTGTGGGAGGGACCTCAACTGCAGAATAAGTCTGGACAAAATTCCGGCCGTAATTTGAGGCAAGGCTAAATTGTTCCCAGTAGGTGTCGCTGTAACCGGCTTCCGGAGTGATAAATTCTCTGGCATATTCGGTATAGTGGGGGACTTTGTAGAAGAGCTGCATATAACCGTTGGAATATACCTTATATATATTGAATCCTACCGGGAATTGAATGGTTGCCGCGGTACGCACGAACGGGAAATCAAATCCAGACCGGTAATAACGGTTGTTATCGTGAATGTGTCCCATAAAAAGGCCGACTATATTTGCTTTATGGGTATCTAATACACTCAGGAAATCGGCGCGATTATCCAGGTCTATCTTTTCCATATCGGATGAGCCGCCGGTTACCTCTTTGATGATTTCTTCAGGAATCGTTACCGCTTCATTGGTTATATCGTAGTGCATAAAGATAAAGGATTTCTGGTTGCGGCTGGCGGCATTGTCCAGGTCAGTATTTAACCAACTGGTGTTTATATGCCCTTTACACTGGTTGGAGCCGTCCCGTTTTCTTACCGAATCGAGCATTACAAAGTGATAACCGTTATAGTCAAAACTGTAGTTATAAACCGAATCTTCGATAGTTGCTACGGTGATATTTGTATCATAACTATAATTGCTAAGGCCGCTTACCGCGGGTGTTACCGTTGGATCGTAGATTGGCTGCATAAGGGTATCGTACCATCCGCCACCGGTTTTCGGATTCCAGGTCTCTTTCTCGTGATTGCCGGGGATGGGGAATATCTGCTGGTTAAAATTAGCTACCGAATTTTTAATTCTGGTAGCGTCGTTACCACTGTTCGTAGTACGGCTATCAATTAGATCACCCTTAACGATGGTGAAGCTGGGGGAGGCGGAGTTGATCCAATCAACGGTAGCGTCTAAGATTGCCTCCGAACTGTTGTATGGCCGGCCGCGCGCCCCATAGGTATCGTGGTAGCTTTGGGTAACCTGGGTGTCGGCTACCGTCGCAAAAGTGAACAATAATTGTCCGGATGGGGGATTGAGGGTTTGTACTGTCTTGTATGCCCCATAGGTAGTGTCGCCGCTGGCATTTGTAGAGAAGATCCGGTAAGTGTAATAAGTATTAGGATAAAGATTTTCCAGAGTCAGGTAGTGATAGCTTGCGCGGCTACTTCCTT
This sequence comes from Candidatus Margulisiibacteriota bacterium, assembly GCA_034723395.1. Classification (GTDB taxonomy): domain Bacteria; phylum Margulisbacteria; class WOR-1; order O2-12-FULL-45-9; family O2-12-FULL-45-9; genus JAYEOW01. Next base: position 24,427 of record JAYEOW010000004.1, on the reverse strand, counting down.
CATCAGTAATATAGGTCTGGGTGGGGATCCCGATCCCGTATTCGATCCCGGTGTTTGCGGTTTCGTTACTGGTGACCCAGGTGATGCAGATATGGTCATCCGCAACCGTAGTTAATTCTTCATAACTTAACTGAGGGGCAGCAAATGATGCTGTCCCGGCAAAAATAATTGCCGCTACGGCTATAATTAGAATATGTAACTTATGGTGAATGTGTGTATCCATTTTAAATACTCCATTTTAAAATCATCATCATTAGCGGGCCGCTCAGAATACGCGCCAGCGGTAGATCCGGGATCGATCGCTGCCAGATATTTTACCTGCCAAGGGCCGTTAGTTACAAATATATCATAGTATCCGATTTTCCCTAAATCTTGATTTAAGGCATCCAGCTGGTAGAGGGAGAGGATAGAAGTTATGTTTATCCCGAAATCTGCTCCGACATGGGTCCCATAAAGGTTGATTTCTCCGCCCAAATCAAGACCCATCGGCAAAACTCCGTACTGGAACGCGTTCTCAACATTATCGACCACTTCCTGGCTGGCGCCATCGATAGTCGGTTTGAACATCAGGGAGGTACCGCCCCTCAGCCACATCGGAAGGGCAAAGAGCTGGGTTTCAACGCCGATCCGCAAGAAAGTTAGATTGCTAACCGTAATAATGCTGTTGTTTTCGGTATCCTGATACCTGACCGGCGTCTGGTTTTGTTCATAATCGAGCGCGATCAGGAAAGGTTTTTTTAGGGCCAATCCAACCCGCAGTTTTTTGGGTAATTCAACATTGATCTGTTCTTCCAGGAACAGATCTTCCGTCCCATCAACCGGGGTGAACTCATCGGCAAAGAGATCCCAGTTGAATTCTTCGTTTGGATCGTCGAATCCGGCCGGTTCAGCGGTAGATATCCTCGAGTTAACATAAGCGGTCCGTCCCTGGCCTTTAAAGTTTAGAGCAGCGCCGCCAAAGTTTTCCATGACGACCCCGAGCGAAAGGATATCATAAAGGTCAAAATTGATCCCGAGATCGCTGCGCATCGCGCTCGCCTGGTAAAATCCTTTATAGCGCGCTTCGGCAACCACTTCGCCGGCGGGAACGGTAACCGTGTTTCGTTTATATCCCGATTCCGATCTGTATTGGTTTGGGTCCTGCAGCCAATTTAACGCGCCCTCTTCATCATCAAAATCAAAATCCGGTTGATAGATGAAAACGTCGGATGTTCCGTCATTGATCACTGCCCGGACGTTGTTATTTACATTAGCGGTCGCTGAGATGGGGGTGAAGTGTGCGCCAAAAGAGATGTTCTCCCATTTAGTGGCGCCGCCCAAGGTCATCCCCGGATCGATCGAAATATCATTTCTGGCTTCGACAATGACGTTAAGAGGGATAGTTGAGCTTTGATCTAAGAATCCAGACCAAAGGGGAGAGGTGCTGGTAAACTCATAAGTTCCGCCGCCTTCTTCGGTATGAGTATAGGTTATATATCCACTGCCGTCGATCGATATTGGTCCGCCAAAAATATCCTGGCTGTTATAAAAGTTTGCCTGGGTTTTGGTGACTGCGGGGAAAGCTCCGGAGATATCGAGCGAAAAGCCTACATCGCTTTGCGATATCATACCCAGGGCGAGCCAGTCATTTACTTTCATCCCCTGTCTGAATACCATCCCGGTTGCTTGTGTCTGGTATCCGGCGTGTCCTGTGTGTTCCCTGGTTGCCGCGGTAGTGACAGTTTCGTCATCGGTAAAGAAATAACCGATGCTAAATTCACCTGAGTCACCGATTGCTTCCTGGCCGTCCTCGGTCTCGTATTTGCGTGAATAATCGAAGCTTTTTAATTCGGAGATCAGAGAAAGGCTGCTCTGCGCGTATTTAATTGAGGTCAAGGAGGCTGGGTTCCACATAAAAGTATCGATCCCTTTTGATATCGCAGCATAATAATTGCCGATCCCGGGATAGACATTTTCGATCGGAGATGTTTTTAAATTGATCCTCGCGTAAGGAAAATCGGTGCCGGTTGCGGTTTGGGCATTAAGTAAAGACCAAGTAAAAAGAAAAATCAGTAGGGCAATTAGTTTAGAGCGTTCCATCAGACAAATTCTATTTTAAATGCTACTTTTTGTCAAGGCGGGATATTATGGTACAATTAATCCTTGTGAAGATTATCGGATTAACCGGGCCGATCGGAGCCGGGAAAGATGAGGTCGCCAAGATACTTCGGCGGCGGGGAGCTTTGGTGATCGACGCCGATAAACTGGCCCACACACTATATGTATCCAAGTCTCTCCTTTGGAAAAAGATAGTTAAAGCTTTTGGGCCGGAGATTTTAAACAAAAGCGGAGAAATCAATCGGAAGAAGCTGGGGAAAATTGTCTTTTCTGACCGCCGGAAACTTAAAAAGCTTAATAAATTGGTCCATCCATACTTAAAGAAGGCGATTGTAAAAAAAATAGAAGGTCGTAAATTAATTGTGATAAACGCGGCGGTATTGAAAGAGATTGGATTAGTTAGTCTATGTGATGAGGTTTGGGTTGTTATGGCCCCGAAAGAGACAAGATTGAAAAGGCTGTTGAAATCAGGCCTTCCCATTAAAGATGCCAGGAAGCGTATCGATTCGCAGATGGGCCGAAAAGACTATTCTAGTGTTGGAACGGCCGTGGTGGAGAACAACGGTCCAAAACAGAAGCTAAGGGAACGGATCTTGGATCTTCTCGGATAATCATCCATCTTTGGAGCTCATAAGGTTTTCTTCTGGTGAGATTTTTTATCCTTCCGGTCAGGTCTATTCCGCGGGTAAGCAGCGTGCCTTCATTCCTGTCCCAGTCTGAAGCGGGGTGAGTTATTAATATGGTATTTACCCCAAACCTTAGAGCATTGATTGCCGCTTCCATTTTTTCTCCCATTGATCCGGTGGGAAAGTGGCCTTGATCAAGCATTTTCAATGCCTGTTTGGCATGCATATAACCCAGGTTAACTTGTTCTTCTTTCCCCCAATTCAAGGCTACTTCCCTAACTCCGGTCGAAATGACCAGTTCTTTTGCCTCGAGGTCCCTCGCTAAAAGTGCAGAGGCAAGATCCTTATCGATTACTGCTTCTTCGGTTTGTTCAGAGTAATAACCCTCAAAGTGTTTTTGGCTGACAGCCACCCCGCCGCCGCCGACGGCAATAACGATCTTGCCGGCTTTAATGCTTTCGCTTATTTTTGCGATGTCTTCAGGGTAGATGGCAAGTGGAGTTGGAGACGCGACCACTCTGCGGTATTGTCCTTTTTCTCCGGAAACTTCTTTTATGATCCATTCTTTGCCGTTAGGGCGCACGACTTTGAATTTGCCGATCTCGTGCATTTTCCGCGTTTTGCCTATTTTCCCACTGGTCAGTTGTTTTAAGGTGTAACAGGGGCCGACATATTTTGTAGGATTATCAAAAGCGGGATCATTGTGGGCAACCAGCACCCGGGTGGGAATAATTTTGACATCAATTCCTGTTTCGAGCTGTTCCAGCGCGTCTTTCATCTGCCTTCCCATCTCGACCTGGGTCATATGGACACATTCGGCAATACTTTTTTCAGGATGTTTTATGAGCAGTTCTCCGACCTGCGGGCCGTTGCCGTGGGTGATTACCGGGAAATGTCCGGACTTTATCATTCCCACTATATTTTTAGCGGTATTCTGTTCCAGTCCCTCAAAAGAATTCCCTCCAAAGGCAACGACGGTGGGCCTTCCCGGTCTCTTCTTTAGGGATTTCCTCAGGGATGGATTTTTCATATTCAACCAGCGGCTGATCGAAAGCCAGGCGCGGGCTATACCATAGGCGTTCCTAACCATAATTCCTCCCTATGCATATCGAAATCTTCTTTATTAAATTTCAGTTATTTTTGGTATAATTCAAATGATGTCCAAATTTAAGCTCGTATCCAAATTCAAACCCCGCGGCGACCAGCCCCAGGCAATTGACGGACTGCTAAAAGGATTAAAAAAAGACCTCCGCTATCAAACCCTTTTAGGGGTTACCGGCTCAGGAAAAACCTTTACCATGGCCAATCTTATCCAAGAGGTCCAAAAACCGACCTTAGTTATTTCACCAAACAAGACTTTAGCTGCTCAGCTCTGCCAGGAATTTCGCACCTTCTTCCCGCATAACGCGGTCGAATATTTTGTGAGCTACTACGATTATTACCAGCCGGAGGCGTATATCCCCTATACCGATACCTATATCGAAAAAGATTCTTCGATCAATGAAGAACTCGATCGCCTCCGCCATGAAGCGACCATGTCTCTTTTCGAAAGGAGGGACGTAATTATTGTTGCGTCGGTCTCCTGTATCTTTGGTTTGGGAACTCCAGCCGATTATTTAAAAGCAGTTACAAAATTAAAAGTAGGTGATGAGTGTGACCGGGATGAATTGATCAGGCAATTAATTTCTGTTAAATATGAGCGGAACGATTATGAGCTTAAGCGTGGTAGATTCCGCGTCCGCGGCGATATTATCGAGATCATGCCATCATACGAAAAGAATATGGTCCGGATCCAGCTGTTTGACGATAAAGTTGAGAAGATCACCGAGCTTGAGCCGGTTGCGCAAAAGAGACTGCGCGAGCTAACTACGGTTTCGATCTATCCTGGGACCCATTATGTAACTTTTTCCGACAATCTTGAAAAGCCGATCGACAACATAAAAAAAGAGCTTAAAGTGCGGTTGGCTGAGCTGAAGAAGAATAAAAAACTGGTCGAAGCGCAGAGATTGGAACAGCGGACAAAATATGATATCGAAATGATCAAGGAGATGGGATATTGTTCGGGGATCGAAAACTACTCCCGTTTTTTCGACGGGAGAAAACCGGGCGCCCCCCCCTGGACCCTGCTTAATTATTTTCCGGATGACTTTTTAACGATAATCGACGAGTCGCACGTTACCGTTCCCCAGCTGCGCGGGATGTATGCCGGCGACCGTTCTAGGAAAGAGAACCTGGTCGACTACGGATTCCGCCTCCCGGCGGCACTCGATAACCGCCCATTAAAGTTCGAAGAATTCGAAAAATATATTAACCAGGTTATGTTTACTTCCGCAACCCCGGGGCCTTATGAGCTTAAACATTCAAAACAGATCGTAGAGCAGATCATCCGGCCGACCGGATTGATCGATCCCGAAGTTGTCGTTCGAAAAAGTAAGGGGCAGATTGAAGACCTGATAAAGGAGGTTAAGGAGAGGGTAGAGAGGAAAGAAAGGGTTCTCGTTACAACTTTAACTAAACGGATGGCGGAAGATCTTTCGGAATATTTAAACGAAGCGGGGATAAAGGTCCGTTATCTCCATTCGGATATCCAGACGCTGGATCGGATCGATATCTTGCGCGGATTGAGGTTGGGGAAATTTGATGTTCTGGTTGGAATAAATCTTTTACGCGAAGGTTTGGACTTGCCTGAAGTCTCACTGGTCGCGATCCTTGATGCTGATAAAGAAGGTTTCCTGCGCTCAGAAACCTCGCTGGTCCAAACCGTTGGCCGCGCCGCCAGAAATATTAACGGCCGCGTTGTTCTCTACGCCGATAAGATGACCGGGTCGATGAAACGGGCATTAAAGGAAACTAATCGTCGGCGTGAGCTGCAGATTAAGTTTAATCAGGAAAACAATATTACACCGAAGACGATCGTAAAAGAGATCGCCGATATTTCCGACCGCATTCGAGAGAGTAAGCTGGAAGATATTAAGCAGATAAAAGATTTTGTGCCCAAAGACGAGGCCCCGGACTTGATCCGCGCGCTGGAAGAGGAGATGCAGATGGCGGCGACTGAGTTGAACTTTGAATCGGCGGCGGAGATCAGGGACCGGATCAAAGAATTGAAGAAGGCGTTTGGATTGGAGTAAGCTTTAACTTATCAGCGCTTTATGCAGTTCTTTGTTTAAGTTTTCAACCAGCCCCAATATTGCTGCTCGATTTTGTGGATGAGCGTCCAGTATTTTTTGCGCCATTTTTAAGTTTGCCCCAAAATAACCGTGCGTGATAATGGTATGAATATATTCATATGGGGCTCCGCATTCAGCTCTTGTGGCCCGTATTTCGCTTCGCTTGCTGTAATCCTCTCTAAGATCGCTAATGACCCGCGCAACCGACTGCCATTTAGCTTTTTTATTCTGGGCAGCGGCTACCCTGACCGACCAGATCTTATCTTCGATAAGTTTGTCAATTGTGATCTCGGACATGTGTTGGTTGTTTGCTGCTGCAATTCTTACGCAGGGGAATGGTCCGTTAGCATAGCGGGCCAGTTCTTGAGGGTTGTCCAATTGTTCTATTGCTGCCAGCATCCTTTTTATTTGCGGGTTTTTAGCGACCGAACTTCTTACGGCTCGTTCGGGGTCGTGATTAACTAATTTGTCCAATAATTGGAGGGGGGCGTGCTTATTTTTTGCCGCCGCGGCGCGCACCAGATAGAGGGAGGAGCGGGCGAATTCTTTAATTGACGCAGGATCATTAGTGGTTTTTGCTGTCCTCAATAATTGCTTGATGCGCGGTTTTGCCGTTATATCTTTTGACTCTAAAATACATTTTTTTAAAGCCCAATTTAACGTAAAATGATCCCAGCTTTCGGCGTAATGACCGGCGATCTTTTTGCGGTTATGCCAATGGAGCCTATGAAAAATGTCATCTGCTAGGGATTGATCAGCTTCAGATAATCCGCCGGCCAATTTTGTTAATTGCAGATAATCTCTTCTGAAAGTGATCGAAGGGAAAAGAATTCGCAAGTAGTCCCACGGTTTTCGCGCAAAATTCATCGATGCCGCCAGAAGATAAGTGCCGGCTATTCCGCCAAATATCATTAGCGTATTAAGATATTTATTTTTTCCATGCTGTACAAATGAGGCCAGCTTGTGAGAGAAGACGGCCAAGCCGGCAATCCCGATAAGCTTTAACCATCCAAGGCCCTGAATATCAAATTCACTGGCTTGTGCTAAATCTTGGTGCAGGTCGGACCATGTGATAGGGAATTTTAGGCGTAAAAGTTGGCGGTCCTCAAGTTTAAACCCTAAGGCAGACGATCTCCCGATTGTTGCTTTTAGGGATCGATCGGTCAACGTGTTGAGGAATTGCCTGACCTGTCTAGAGGATGAAGCCCGGTTAATTTCGAGATTAGTTATTCCGGAATTGAGTAAGCTACTGGCAACTCGGCGCGACCCCGGAATTATTCCGTCTTTAGCTAGCAGGTATTGTTGGTGAACAGTTACTGCCAGCGGCCCTTCGGTAGCGTTCGTCATCAGCCACCGGCTAACTTTCTTCATCCCGCGGGTAGGGGTTAACCTGTTCCAGAGCAGACGCAATGGATTAGCGCTTCTTTTTCTTATATCAAAAATTACTCTTCCAGCCATTTGCCTTTATATCGCGATTAAAATAAAGATATTTCACTTTTTTTATGATAAAATATCTGGAAACCGAGTTGAGGAGGAATTAGTTATGTTCGGAAATGTATTAACCGCGATGGTAACGCCATTCAGAAATGATCTTTCTATGGATTATTCCATGGCAGAGAAATTGGCTGACCATCTGATAAATAATGGATCTGATGGGTTAGTTCTTCACGGGACTACTGGAGAATCACCGACACTTACCCACGATGAAGAATATGAACTTTATCGTGTAGTAAAAAAAGCGGTCGGGAATAAATGTAAGATCGTTGCCGGGACCGGATCAAATTCTACCGCTACCACGATCAAATCGACCCAGGAGGCGGAAAAGATCGGCGTTGACGGGATAATGATCGTAACGCCGTACTATAATAAGCCGCCGCAGGAAGGGCTGTATCAGCACTTTAAAGCGGTAGCCGAATCGACCTCGCTGCCGATAATTGTCTATAACATTCCGGGAAGGACCGGGAAAAATATTGAAACCGATACGATGGTAAGGCTGGCAGAGATAAAAAATATTGTTGCGGTCAAAGAAGCTTCCGGCAACCTGGACCAGGTTGCGGATGTCCGGAAAAGATGCCCGGGAGATTTCATTATCTACAGCGGCGATGATAACCTGACCTATCCGATCATGGAGCGGGGAGGGATTGGGATTATCTCGGTCGCCGCGCATATTGTGGGAAATGATATCAAAAAGATGACCTCCCTTTTTCTGGAAGGTAAAAAGGCAGAGGCAAAGGCGATCTCCGATCGACTTATGCCGATGTTCGAAGCGATGTTTATCACGACAAATCCGATACCGGTCAAAGCCTGTGTAGAAATGATCGGGTTTCCGGTCGGCGGACTGCGTCTTCCGATGATCGGAGCGAACCAGGAAGAAAAAGCGAAACTCGGGAAAATCCTGAAGGAATTTGGACTTGTCTAAAGTTTTGCTGCATACATGCTGCGGGCCCTGTACTGCATATACTAACAAGTGGCTTGTCGAAAACAATTTCAAAGTCACCGGGTACTTTTATAATCCAAATATCTTTCCGGCCGAAGAGTACGAGCGAAGGAAGCTAGCGATGGGGCAATATGCGGCCGCGGTTGGGTTTGAGGCCGTTTACGAAGCGAATGATTTACGTACCGAGCCGGGTAGTTGCAAGAACTGTTACCAGGTGAGGCTGGAAAAGACCGCGCGCTTCGCCAAAGAGAGCGGCTCCGATTATTTTTCAACGACCCTATTGATTAGCCCTTATCAGAAGCATGAGCTGTTAAAACAGATGGGGGAGGAGATAGGCAAAAAGGCAGGGATCGAATTCTTTTATCACGATTTCCGGACCGGTTTTCGGGAGGGCCAGCAAATGGCCAGGGAGATGAAATTATACAGGCAGAAATATTGCGGCTGCGCCAAGGAGGCAAAGCATGCCCAAGCTGATTAATCTACTTAACGAAAATAAGATGACCTTGATGGTTGCTTTGCCAAAGAACGATAAAGCGATGGCAGAGGCAGCGATTGCTGGTGGGGTGGACGCGCTGCAGCTCCACATCAATACATCTTATTTTAAAACTTTTTATGAAGAGAAGGATGATCTTGTGAAGATCGTTAAAGATTCGGTTATTCCGGTGGGGATCGTTCCCGGACAGGAGGTCCATGCCGATGAAGATGAGATGGAAGAGATCAAGAAACTGGGTTTTGACTTTTTTAATATTGACGCAAATATAGTCCCCCCTTTTATGGTGAAGCTGAAAGGGATATCCAGGGTGTTGGCGCTTAACAGCAAATATACCCTGGACACTTTGATGCAGAGCCTGGTTAAAAAGCCTGAGGCAATAGATGCGGCGATCGTCCCCGCTGCGGGGAAGGGGAAGCACCTGATCGTGGGTGATCTACAGCATTACATTTCGGTCGTCCTTTCCGCCGGTGTTCCCGTGATAGTCCCAACTCAGCGCCAGATACGACCTTCCGAAGTCGCGATCATCTCTGATACGGGGGCAAAAGGACTGATGCTGACCTCAATAGTCACGGGTGATACTCCGTCAAAGGTCGAGAAAACAGTTAGAGAATTTAGGGCGGCAGTTGATGACCTTGGAGATTAGGTGATCTTATGACCAAGCAAAGAAATAAGGGGAAAGCGATCATTGAGAGGAACCGGATCGCCCTGGCCTACATGGAATTGGCCAAAGATAAAACATTTGAGAAATTATCTGAAGAGCAAAAATTAAAACTGGTCAAAGAAGTTATTTCGATCGGCGATGAGGTGGCAAGCTGGGTAGTGGCGGAGTACGACACTAAAGATCCTCGAAAGATCGCAGCGCAGCTCGGAGTAAAGGTTTTTGGTGAAGATCGCGGCAGGGCAAAGGGGTCGGAATACCGCAAAGAGCAGCAGGAAATTGTGATCTATCGTGATTTTCACGAAAAGCTGCTGCGCGAAATAAAGTCTTCTGAGCTGGCTGATCATCTCCTGAAATTTATGGTTGCCCACGAGCTTTTTCATCACCTGGAGATGGACCGGATCGGGGAGATATATAAGCGCTATAAATTTGAAGCGTGGCGTTTTGGCCCCTACGTAAAAGAGGTTTATATTAAAGGCTTAAGCGAAGTTGCCGCCCGTGCCTTCACCCATTCGCTGCTCGATCTGGAGATCTCACCGCAGGTTTTTGACTACCTGGCTTATATTTTATATACCAATCCGCGTTGATTGAGACCTTCCCTTTTTTATGCTATAATCATTAAATAATGCCGGCCGATCTGCACGTTCACACAAATTTCTCGGATGGAACCGACAGTCCCGAAGTTGTCGTTGAAAAGGCGAAGAATGCCGGGATAACTGAGATGGCGATTACCGATCACGATGTGGTCGACGGGATCGATCGCGCGGCCAAGAAAGGGAGAGATCTCGGGGTTGAGGTTATTCCCGGGATTGAGTTCACCACCGAGGCGCTGGGTGCCGAAATCCATATCCTGGGATACTATATCGACCATCATGATCACACCCTTTTGAAAACGATAAAAAAGATACAGAAAAGCCGCGAAGAGCGTATCTTTAAGATCTGCGAAAAACTAAAAGAACTTGGGATATCGCTGGAGGCGGAAAAGGTTTTTGAGATTGCCGGGCACCGCGCTGCCGGGAGACCTCATATCGCCCGCGCCATGATCAAAGAGGGGTATGTTAGGAACTTTAAAGAGGCCTTTGGCAAATATATCGACTTTCACGGGCCGGCTTACGTTGCGCATTATAAACTCTCTCCGGAGGAGGCGATCAAGCTGGTGATTGCCGCGAAAGGGATCCCTGTCTACGCTCATCCGGCGGTCTCGAATTGCGACCAGATCATTCCCGACCTGATCTCGGCCGGATTAGCGGGGATCGAGGTCTACTATCCTGGCCATAATCGGGAACAGACGGCGCACTATTTGGATATAACCAAAAAATATGCATTGCTTGCGACCGGCGGGAGCGACTATCACGGAAAGCGGAGCGGCAGGGAGATCGGGATCGGCTATGTTTCGATTACCGATGACCTGATGGAAAAAATAAGAAGTGAATACCTACACCGAAATAAACCTAGAGGCGATTAAACATAATATTTCGCAGATACGCGGCCTTTTAAAACCGTCGGTAAGGTTTATGGCGGTGGTAAAGGCGAATGCTTATGGCCATGGGTCGGTCGCGGTTTCCAGGGCGGCGGTCGATGCGGGGGCGAATTATTTAGCGGTTGCCAACTTAAGGGAGGCGCTCGAACTTCGCGAAGCGGGGATCGTTTCTCCAATCCTGATCCTTACCGAATCTCCTACTTCGGTGATGGACGAAATTATCCAATATGACCTTTCCCAAACGATCTATTCGTATTCTGAAGCTGAGGCTTTATCAAAAGAGGCGCAGAAGAGGAAAAAAAACGCCAATATTCACATTAAGGTTGATACCGGGATGGGACGTGTAGGTGTTCCTCCATCGGAAGCGATGGCATTCATCACAAAAATTTCTTCTCTGCCTGGTCTGCATGTCGAGGGGTTCTTTACCCATTTTGCGATGGCTGAAGATCCGAACGACCACTATACCAAGGGGCAGTTTGAAAAATTCAAACAGCTTATTTCAAAAGTGGCCCATATCCCGATCAAACATTCGGCCAATTCGGCCGCCGTCCTTTTTCATTCCGAAACGCATCTGGATATGGTCCGGGTCGGACTGATGATGTACGGACTTTATCCGTCGGGAAATTCGCGAAGTTTAGTAAGCTTAAAACCGGCCCTCTCTTTTAGGAGCCGGGTGACATATTTAAAACGGATCCCAAAAGGGACGCCACTTTCATACGGATGTACTTATGTGACTCCGGCAGAGACAACGATTGCCACCGTTCCGGTCGGTTACGCTGACGGTTTTAGCCGGCGCCTTTCCAACCGCGGTCAGGTTATCATCCGCGGGCGGCGCTATCCGGTGGTCGGTCGTGTTACAATGGACCTGAGCATGGTAAATGTTTCCGATGCGAAAATTGAAGTGGGGGATGAAGTTACTTTGATCGGCGAACAGGACGGCCAGCTAATTTCGGCTGATGAAGTGGCAAAACTTGAAGAGACGATTTCTTACGAAGTAGTTTGCGGAATAGGAAAGCGAGTGCCAAGAATTTATAAATGAGCTATATCTCACTCTATCGAAAATGGCGGTCGCAGAATTTTGATGAAGTCGTCGGGCAGCCGGCGATTGTCCAGACCTTAAAGAACGCGATCAAAAACAATCGTTTAGCCCACGCTTATCTTTTCTCCGGCCCACGGGGAACGGGGAAGACTTCTACCGCTCGAATTTTGGCCAAAGCACTCAATTGTGAAAAGAGGCCGACCCCTAATCCTTGCGGAAAATGTTCCCAGTGCGAAAAAATTACCAGCGGTCATTCGGTTAACGTAATTGAAATCGACGCCGCTTCTAATCGTGGAATTGATGAGATCCGTGAACTCCGCGAAAGAATTCGCTACGCCCCGGTAGAAGGACGTTACAAAGTTTATATTATCGACGAAGTTCATATGCTGACTTCGGAAGCCTTCAATGCCTTGCTCAAGACCTTGGAAGAGCCCCCGTCACACACTATCTTTGTGTTAGCGACTACCGAATTGCATAAAGTTCCATTGACGATCTCTTCCCGCTGCCAGCGATTGGATTTTGGCAGGATTAAGCTGTCAGAAATCGAAGCTCATCTTAAAGCAGTCGCTAAGAAAGAGGGTTTTGAGATCGATGATAAGGCGTTGAACCTGATCGCGCGGATGGCGGAGGGGGCGATGCGCGACGCGATCTCGCTCTTGGACCAGTTGGTCTCCTTTTCCGGGCATAAAATATCTTATGATGATGTGGTAATGATGATGGGGACGGCGGATGAAGAGCTTCTCTTCTCATTTGCAGATGCGGTGGCCGGGAACGATTCTGCCAAGGTTTTAGAGTTGATCGGTAAAGGTCTTGAAGAGGGGAGATCTACCGCGCAAGTTACCAGGGATCTGGTTTCGCATTTTAGAAATCTACTCCATCTTAAGGTCGGTTCTGGCGAAGCTCTAGAATTGACCCATGACTATCTTAAGAGATTAAAAGTGCAGGCCGAAATATTTTCGCTTAATAAGATCAAGGATGTTATTCGCGCCCTTTCGCGGGCCGAGCTGGATATGAAGTGGCACCCGCATGGGAGGCTTGTGCTGGAGGTTGCTTTGCTGGAATTACTTGGAGAACGAAGTGCGGAAGCGGAAGTGAAGCGCGAAACGAAGGTCGAAGCGCGAAAAGCGGACGCACCTCGCATATCGCAAAACGATTCGCCCATCGCGTCCGGTGGACGCATAACGCGCGTCAAAACACATTGGAAAGATATCCTCGAAAACGTAAGGAAGAAAAGTATCTTCAGTTACGTTTCCCTCCACGAAGGGGAGCCGGTCGAAGTTAACGATAAAGGTAAGCTGGTGATCTCTTTCCGCCGCGGTTACGCGTTCCACAAAGAGCGGCTGGAAGAAGTCAAAAATAAGCTGTCGGTCGAAGATGCGATCCAGGAGGTTGTAGGGGAGAAGGTTCCAATCGAATGTATTGTTTCCAACGGGAAAAAAGAGCCGGCTTTGTCGGCAAATACAGTGGCCGAATTTTTTGAAGGGAGGGTCCTTACATGATCTTTGGAAACATGGGCGATATGGTAAAAATGGCCCGGGATATGCAGGGGAAAATGAAGCAGGTAAAGAAAGAGCTTGAGAATTCGGTCTTCGAATCTTCAAGTAACGGAATTAATATAAAAATCAGCGGAGACATGGAGATCAAGGAGGTTAGCGGATTAGGGGAGAATGACAAAAAGGTTAAAGACGCGGTTAATAAGGCATTGAAAACTGCCAAGGATGAAGCGGCCAAGAAGATGAAAGGTGTGACCGGCGGGATGAACCTTCCGGGAATGTCCTGAAGTAATCATTATTAATTGTTAATTTAAAAATATGTACGCAGAAACACTAAATAAGTTAATAGAAGAATTACAAAAGATGCCGGGGATCGGGCCAAAGTCGGCCCAAAGGCTCGCTTTTTATGTCCTGCAAAGCTCAAAAAAAGATGTCGATCTGCTTGTGGAATCGATCAAAGACGCGAAGGATAATCTCAAGCATTGTTCTACCTGTTATAACATTACCGACATCGATCCCTGTAAGATTTGCGGCAATGATGTTCGTGATAAGGAGTTGCTTTGCATTGTCGCGGAGCCGAAAGATCTTATGGCAATCGAACGCTCCAGAGGGTATAATGGAAAATACCATGTTTTGGGTGGATTGATTTCTCCTCTGGATGGCATTGGCCCGGATAACTTGAGGATCAGAGAGCTCTTAAAACGCCTGGAAAACGGCAAGTTCCGCGAGATCATTTTGGCGGTTAGTCCTACTACCGAGGGGGAGGCGACCAATATTTACCTTAGTCGGCTGATCCGGCCATTAGGATTAAAACTGACTCGGGTAGCTTATGGCCTGCCGATCGGCGCTGATATGGATTATGCTGATGAAGCGACACTTTCGAAGGCCTTCGAAGGCCGCAGGGAGGTTTAAATGATTAACGAGTTAAAAAATTATTGTAATACCTGGTGGGCGATCATAATGCAGCCGATCTGGTTTTATACCAGGTTAAAAGAGGAAGACTGGCGAGAAAAGAGCTTGTCTTTTCTGTTGATTACTTCATGGATTATCGGACTATCAGCAGCGATCGTTATTTTTGTTGTCCAGTATGTCCCGATCGGGGGTACCTTGATAGAGGGCTTGCACGGTCTTAATTTCTTGATGATTATGCCCGTTTTAGCAACCCTTGCCTTTGTCTTTTTTGTGATCACCCTCCTTATTCTAGGCGGGGCGTTCAGCCTCGGATTTTTCTTGATGTTTTACCTGACCGGGGTTGTGCTACATTATGTGTATATATTCCTGAAGGGGAAGGGGAGCATGAACCGGATGATCCAAAGCATGTTTTACAGTACGGCAGCGATCCAAAGCGTACTGCTGGTCCTGCTCCTGATGATCATATCCAAATTTGGCAGCCTCTCTTTCCAACTCTTCCAGGTCGGTTTTGAAGTTATTTACTTCTTTACCTTGCTTTATTTGTATGGTTTGTGGGCGATCGCCGGGAGAAAAACCTATGGCGTTCCGAAATGGCTGGCATTTGCCGGCGCGATTGTCCCGGTGATTTTGCTGTTGATTTTTGGAATATTATTTGATAAAATAGCGCTTTCGAGATTACAACCATGGATAACATAATTGAAATAAGATGGCACGGTAGAGGAGGACAGGGGGCAAAAACCGCCGCTCTGTTATTTGGAGACGCGGCAATGTCTTTGGGGAAGTATATCCAGGCTTTCCCGGAGTACGGTCCGGAGCGAATGGGTGCTCCCGTCGCCTCATTTAATCGTTTATCCGATAAGCCGATTACCCTTCACTGTTCGATCACCAGCCCTTCCATTGTTTTGGTATTAGACCCAACTTTAATGTCTACCGTTGATGTAACTGCGGGTCTTCCCGAAGATGGGATTTTAGTTGTTAATACCAGCCATAAGCCTAAAGAGGTCAGGGACCAGCTCAAATTAAAAGGGAAAAAGATATTTACCATCGATGCGTCAAAGGTTTCGATGGACACAATCAAAAAAAATATACCAAATACCCCGATGTTAGGGGCGTTGGTAAAGGTTTCAAACCTTTTAAAATTTGAAGATGTGATCAAGGATATAGAGAAAAAGCTAAAGAAAAAATTCGCCCATAAGCCCGAAGTGATCGATGGTAACCTTGAAGCGGTTAAACGCGCTTATCAGGAGGTAGTAGGGGAATGATACAGGCCGTGCCTGCCGGCAGGCAGGATAAACCAGGATGGAAGTCTCTTCCCGAAGGGGATGTTTTGGAGGCCGGAACCGCCGATAAATTCAAGACCGGCGACTGGCGGTCGGAAAAACCGGTCTGGAATAAGGAGAATTGTATCCAATGCATGATGTGCTGGGTTGCTTGTCCTGATGCATCGATCATTGTTGAAGATGGCAAGATGGTCGGGATCGATTACGATCACTGTAAAGGGTGCGGCATTTGCGTCCACGAATGCCCGACCAAACAGGATAAACGGGCCCTGAAAATGGAGAAGGAAAGGAAGTAATTATGCCTATTGCAGCAAAAACCGGGAACGAAGCGATGGCCGAGGCGATGCGCCAGATCAATCCTGATGTTGTCGCTGCCTACCCTATTACGCCAGCTACCGAAATTGTGATGATCTTTGCCCAGTTTGTCGCTAACGGACTGGTGGATACTGAGTATATTCCAGTCGAATCAGAGCATTCGGCGATGTCAGCCTGTGTTGGGGCCTCATCTGCCGGAGCGAGAGTAATGACAGGAACATCTTCGCAGGGACTGGCGTTAATGTATGAGATCCTTCCGATTGCTGCCGCACTTAGACTTCCGATCGTTATGTCGATCGTTAACCGCGCGCTGTCCGGACCGATCAATATCCATTGTGACCATAGCGATACGATGGGGGCGAGGGATTTTGGCTGGATCCAGATGTTTTCGGAAAATCCGCAGGAAGCTTATGATAATGTGCTTCAGGTGGTAAAGATCGCTGAAGATCCAAGGGTAAAACTCCCCGGATGGGCTTCTACCGATGGTTTTATTATCAGCCACGGGATGGAGCGGATCGAGATGCTCGAAGATGCCGAGGTGAAAAAGTACCTGGGCGACAGAAAAGCGGAAAATTCCGTATTGGATATTGATAAACCGAAAACTTTCGGGGCGATCGACCTGCAGGATTACTATTTTGAGCATCGCCGGCAGATCGCCGAAGCGATGAAAAATGCGGGGCCGGTGATCCTCGAAGTCGGGAAAGATTTTGGCAAGAAGTTTGGCCGTGAATACGGCTTTTTTGAAGAGTATAAATTAGATGATGCCGAAATTGCGATCGTTGCCTTAGGCTCGACTTGCGGTACGGCGAAAGTCGCAATTGATCAGTTAAGGGAAAAAGGAGTAAAAGCGGGGATGTTAAAGGTCCGCGTTTTTCGACCCTTTGCCGCTGAAGAAGTGGTTAAGACATTGGCAAAATTAAAAGGGGTGGCGGTTTTAGACCGTTCGGATTCCTTAAGTGCACAGGGAGGCCCGTTGTTTACCGAAGTCCGCTCCGCATTATTTGATCTCCAGAGTAAACCAAAGGTTATCAACTATATTTATGGATTGGGTGGCAGGGATATCTGTGTCGAAGATATCGAGTCTGTTTTTTCCAACCTGCAGAATATTGATGAAATGCCGCTTATAAATTATCAGGGAGTACGTGAATAATGGTAAGTATAAAAGAGTTAGCTAAGCGAAAAGAACCGTTAACTGGAGGGCATCGCGCCTGTGCCGGCTGTGGTTTTCCTCAAATCGTAAAGATGATCTTAATGGCCTCCAAGGATCCGGTCGTTGTAGTTTGTGCCACCGGTTGTTTGGAGGTTTCTACAACTATTTTTCCGTATACAGCCTGGAAAGTGCCGTTTCTGCATAATGCTTTTGAGAATTCTGCCGCTACCGCCTCGGGAATAGAAGCGGCTTACGAGGCGTTAAGGAAGAAGGGGAAGACAAAGGGGCCGATCAATGTCGTTGCCTTTGGCGGTGACGGCGGTACCTATGATATCGGGTTCCAATCGCTCTCCGGAGCAATGGAAAGGGGACATAACCTGCTTTACGTTTGTTACAACAATGAAGCGTACATGAATACCGGGATCCAGAGGTCGGGAGCTACGCCGATGGGAGCGAGTACAACTACCGAACCGGCGGGAAAGGTTCGTCCGGGGAAGATGCGCCCGCGTAAAGATTTGACCGGGATAATGGCGGCGCATAATATTCCATACGTCGCGCAGGCATCCGCCGGATATTATGTGGACCTTATCCGTAAAGCGGAAAAGGCTTTTTCGGTCCCGGGGCCAAAATTCTTAAACGTCCTGCAGCCTTGCCGTCTGGGTTGGGCTTACAAACCGGAGCTTACGATGGAGATCGCGCGTTTGGCGGTCCAAACCTGCATGTGGCCGCTTTATGAAGTAGAGGATGGAAAATGGAAGGTCAATATGAAGCCGAGAGAGAAGAAACCGGTGGTTGAGCTTTTAAGATATCAAGACAGGTTCAGGCATCTGTTTAAGCCAGGGAACGAAAAGATCCTTGAAGAGATCCAGGCAGATATAGATAAGAATTGGGAGATCTTACTTGATCGTTGTGGCGAAAAAACGGGAGGATCGGCATGAATAAAAAACAATTAGCAGGGAAGGTTGGTAGTAAGGTTGGAATTACCAAGGCCCAGGCCGAACGAGTTATCGATGCGGTAACCGGCTTGATTTCAGAAGCATTAGTAAAGGGCGAAAAGGTAAGACTGGTAGGTTTTGGTAATTTCCTGGTTAGAGGACGGAAAGGGAGGATCGGTAGGAATCCTCAAACTGGTGAAAAGATTACGATTGGAGAATCGAAAGCCCCCGCCTTTGTTCCCGGGATAAACCTGAAGAAAGCTGTAAAAGGTAAATAAACTAAATTTTGATGGTTGCTAAAGTAGGCGAAGAACTGCTTAGATTACTTGAGGTCCTCCCTCCGCGCATTAAACAGGCCCTTCTTAAGAATCCGGATATCAACTCACTAATTGAAGTCGTATTGGATATCGGTAAAGCGCCCGAAGCGCGTTTTGAAAAGAAGATGTTTTATGTCCCCGGCGAAATGGTATCCCAGCAGGATATCGAGTTTGTCGTCGGCAAGGTAGGACAATTTACTTCGGACAATCGTGCCGGGATCGAACGCACCCTTCACCGTATTTCGTGCATGCGCAATCGCACTGGCAGGATCATAGGCCTCACCTGCCGGGTAGGGCGGGCGATCTACGGGACCAACGATATTATCCGTGATGTCATCGAATCCGGTAAAAACATTCTTTTTATGGGACCTCCGGGGATCGGGAAAACAACCAAGCTCCGCGAAGCGGCGCGGGTATTGAGTGATGAATTTATAAGGCGGGTGGTGGTGGTCGATACTTCAAACGAGATCGGCGGTGACGGAGATATTCCTCATCCGGGGATAGGGAAAGCGCGCCGGATGCAGGTATCTTCTCCTGACCTTCAACATAAGGTGATGATCGAAGCGGTTGAGAACCATATGCCCGAAGTCGTGATCGTGGATGAGATCGGGACCGAAGCGGAAGCGACTGCCTGCCGGACGATCGCTGAGCGCGGCGTTCAGCTGATCGGGACCGCTCACGGTATTATTTTGGAAAATATCGTCAGCAATCCTACTTTATCGGACCTGGTTGGCGGTATTCAATCAGTGATCCTGGGCGATGAAGAGGCCAAAAGACGCCACAGCCAGAAGGCGATCTTGGAGAGAAAAGCTCCTCCGACTTTTGACATTGCGGTCGAAATCAGGGAGAAGGATAAGTTCGCGATCTATACGGACGTGGCAAAAGCGGTGGATACGATCCTCCGCGAAAGGACCCCGCGGCCTGAGATCAGGGTCCGGAAACCGGGTGGAAGGATCGAGGTACAAAAGGCGCCCGAAGAGATGCCTGAGCCTAATCCAGAAGACCTGGAGAAAGCGAGCAGAGAGAAGGGGAGCGGCCCGGTTAACATTTATCCATTTGGAGTAAATAAAGGGCATCTTGAAAGACAGATGCGGGCGATGCAGCTTCCTGCGGTTATTGCGTCAAATATCGACGAAGCGGACCTGGTCCTCACTACAAAATCCAAGGCACGTACCGGGACCAAGATCGAAAAAATGGCTAAGGAACATGGTCTTCCTATTCACGTTATCAAAAAGAATGTATCTTCGCAGATCATGAAGTTTTTGAAATTTTATTTTAAGGTAGGGTTGCGCGAAGAGACCGAAGATATTGCGCTGCGTGAAGTATCGGAAGTGATCGAGCAGGTAGTACAATCTCACAAATCGGTAGACCTTAATCCTCAAAATTCGTATATCCGCCGGCTCCAGCATCAGTTGACCGATAAAGCCGGGCTGCATTCAGAATCGGTGGGTGAAGAGCCTAAGCGAAGGTTGAGGATCTATCCTCCTACGCCCTAACGGGTTTTGGAGGACGAGTCATCCCTATAAACCAGGTGTCTTTTCCAGTTTTTATCGTCGGTTTCAGGAAAATCAGATCTAAAGTGCGCTCCGCGCGATTCTTCGCGGTCGAGCGCGGCCTTAATAATAAGCTCAGCAACTGTTGCCAGGTTCTTTAATTCTATTTCCTCTTTAGTGGTAGGCTTAAAAGCCAACTTTTTCAGGACGTTTTTGATCTTTTGCCGGGCGTCTTGCAGCTCATCGGACGATCTGACAATTCCGACCTCTTTCCACATAATTGATTTGATCGTAAGCGCCAGGCGTTTGATCTCGGGTTCTTCTAAGCTGGCTTTGGGGTGTTCGATTTTGATCGTTGGCTCATCTATCTTTTTTTCTTTCTTAGCGGAGATAGCCGCGCGATGGCCGAATACCAGGCCATCTAAGAGAGAGTTAGAGGCCAGGCGGTTTGCCCCATGAATCCCCAGAGAGGAGCATTCCCCGGCGGCGTAAAGGTTTATGATATTGGTCCTACCGTCAATATCGGTTTTAATTCCTCCCATGAAGTAATGGGCGGCAGGGGCGACCGGAATGTTATCTTTGGTTATATCCAATCCGCGCTCCAAACATGTCTTGTAGATCAAAGGGAAGCGGTTCCTGATCTTCTCCGCTCCAAGTTTTGTAAGGTTGAGATAGGCATGGTCCGAACCTGTCTTTTGGGATTCTTTAAAGATCGCGCGAGAGACGATATCGCGGGAGGCGAGTTCGCTGATAAATCTTTCCCCGTTACTATTCAAGAGCATTGCTCCCTCACCGCGGACTGCTTCGGAGATGAGAAAACGGGGGAGGGCGATAATATCTTTTAATTCGGCAGAATGGACCATGGAGGTGGGATGGAATTGGACAAATTCCATATCACTAACTTCTGCTCCAGCGCGGTAGGCCATGGCGATCCCGTCGCCGGTGGCAACTTCGGGATTGGTGGTGTAAAGATAAACCTGGCCCAAGCCTCCGGTGGTGATGATGGTGGCTTTGGCCAGGTAAGTCACTATTTTATTTTTTTCGAGGTCGAGGGCTTTGATCCCCAGGCATTTTCCTTCTTCGATAATCAGGTCGATTCCAAGTGTGCGCTGTTTTATTTCTGCCAATTTTTCTGAGATGATTTTAGAACCCAATGTTCTTTGAATCTCTTCGCCGGTGGTATCTCCAGCATGGAGAATTCTCCGGCGTTTATGGGCTCCTTCTAGTCCGAGGGCAAATCCTCCGTTGGCTTCGGTTTCGGCGCGGTCAAAACGGGCCCCCATCTCGATCAGTTCCCGGACCCTGTTTACCCCCTCGGTGACCAGGATCCTTACCGCATCTCTATTGCAGAGCCCGGCGCCGGCGGCGATCGTATCTTCAAAGTGGAATTGGGTCGAATCGTGGAGTTTATCGATCGCGGCAGCGATCCCGCCTTGCGCTTTTTCGGTCGCAGTTTCACCGATCTTCCCTTTGGTTAGAATAATAACTTTTCCATGCTTGGAAAGTTCTAAAGCAGCCGACAATCCAGCGATTCCGCCTCCGACGATAAGAAAATCGCATTTGATCATGACTAAATTATACATCTATTGAATATAATTAACAAACCTGCCCTCACCCCCTCCCTTCGGGTTTCCCAGGGGGATTAAGCCTGCCTGCCGTTACTTCTTGATATACTTCTTGACGTGATTGACAATTGTTATTAGCATTGCTAGACTGATATTATTATGCGTGAATTTGGAACAAAATTGATCCCGTTTATGAATATGGACCCGACTTTTAAAGGGATTTCGGTAATTATTGCCGGAATTATTGCTTTACTTTTTGCCTATTGGATGAATAAAAAGTGGAAAGAGCCGGTTAAGGGCGGATTTAAGGTCTTTATCGCACTGGCGATATTTATCGTTCTTTACGGATTATTTATCTTAGTTTTTCAACCGCATTGGTGGAATTTGCCGTATTAATGACCAATGACAAATGACCAATATCCAATGATGGTGTCGCTTTGCGATATTATTGAGATAATAAAACATTATTTGCCATCCTTGAATTTATGATTATTGCAAAGAAAAATAAACAAAAAGCTTGGAATAAGGGTTTTAATAAGGAGACCCATCCTGGGGTTGCGAAAATATCTGTCACAATGTCAGCAAAAGAAAAAACTAATTTTTATGAGTGGCAGCAAAAAAATAAACCTAAATATGTCAATTTACAAATCAGTCCTCTATTAGCCGAATTCTATGGAATTATGTTAGGAGATGGTTGTATTGAGATGTTTGTCAGGACTGAAAAAATAGTTGTAACATGTTTTAGCGAGCAAGTTGATTATATTAAATATATAAGAAGAATGATAAAAAGGCTCTTTGGTAAAACTCCCACAGTCAGAAAGAAAAAAGATGCGAGGGCAATTGATATTTATTTTTATCAAAAATATATTAGTGAGAGGCTTGATTTTCCAACAGGCATTAAATTAAAACATAGTTTAAAAATTCCTGCATGGATTTCTTGCTCACAATCTTATTTGGTTAGATGCTTGAAAGGGCTTTTTGAAACAGACGGAGATTTTACTGTGGCTTCAAAAAATTACACATATGTGATAAAATTTTCTAATCGTTCCCAGTCGCTTCTAGATGATGTTTATTTTGCATTAAAAAGTTTGGGATATCATCCGCAAAGGCGAAAAGTTGATGTCAGAATTGCCAGGAAAAAAGAAGCGTATAAATTTGCAGAGCAGATAAGTTTTCGTAAGTGGTGATGGGGGATAGGTTAATGGTAGACCAGCGGACTCTGACTCCGCCTGTGAGGGTTCGAATCCTTCTCCCCCAACCATTTATTATAAGGCGATTTTTTCAGCAGCTGTCTCCAGCCGATTTTTCCGTCAAATCGGCATTTTTTACCTTTTAAAATAAAGTTCGAGCCGATATTTTTTAGAAATGTATGAACATCATTATATTTTTTTGTCTTGATCAGAATTTTGGCTTGGCATGAGGAATTAATGAGGGCTTTCATCGGTTCGAGCCAATTATTTCCATGTTGTTCAAAATCTCGTATTCTTTGTCCAATTCCAATTTTTTGGTTAGATAGCTGGTTTTTCTTATTACGATATTCCTCGGCATCAATGCTGCCTCCGAGCTTCAAATCTAGCAATTGATCTAATTTTTGTTCAATGTCCTTTCTTTGAGTCTGGAGATTTTGAACAACTGCCTGATGGTTGCTGTTGGCATCAGCTTTCTCCTGGCTTAGTTTTGCTAACATTAGCTTGGCCCAATCATCAGGCAAAGCAACTTTTTGAATAACCTCCCTGAATTGATCTGCTAATTCTTCTTCTCTGAGATACTTCTCTTCGCATACACCGCGCTTTTTTGTACAGCGGTAATACACGTGTCCTTTTTGCCTTTCAGCAGTAATGGCGCAGTCACAAGCGCCGCATTTCATTAGGCCTACAAAACTATATTCATGCTTTCTCTTTCGCTTTTTCTTGCCTCTGTTGGCCATTACTGCTTGAGCCTGATCAAAAAGTTGCTTGGAAATAATTGGCTCATGGTTTCCTTCGGATATCTCGTTGTTGAACCTTATTGCGCCGTAGTACACAGGATTTTGCAGTATACGCTGGACACAGGAAGTGGAGTAGGCATTACCTTTACGGCTTCTGAAACCACTTTCCTTAAGCATGCTTCCTATTACCTTGAGCGTGTTGTCTCCAGTGGAGTAGTGCTCAAATGCCCTTCTAATAAGAGGGGCTCTTTCTTGGTCAATATCTATACCACGGGTAGTCTTGTTATTCAGATAGCCAATTGGAGCCTGGCCGGATGGCCAAAGCCCTTGCCTTACTTTCTGTCTGAACCCGCGTTTAACATTCTCACTGAGATTGTCTATGAAGTACTTGCTTTGGCCAAAGGCAATGTTGAGCATAAACTTGCCTTGAGGGGTGTTCTCAAACCAAAAAGTGGGGCATTTGAGCGCTTTCATCCTTCCTGTGTCCAGCAGGTAGATAATTCTACCTCCATCAACCGAGTTTCTGGCTAATCTATCGGGATGCCAAGCCAAAATTCCCTCTGCCTTTCCGGATTCAATGAAATTTAACATTTCTGCGAACTTTATTCGTCCGGGTTCTTTGGCAGTTTTTGCCTCGCAGAGCGAGGCGACGATTTCAAGTTTTTCTCTGGCGGCAAATTCTTTTAATTCTGCTATCTGGGCGTCGATAGACATGATTTGTCTTTCCTCAGACTCGGTTGACTTCCTGGCATAGAGAATATACTTCATGTGGACACCTCCCTCCCGAATAGGGGGCAGAAAAAATTTGTTTTTGGCCGGTCCCGAATTAAATTCGGGACAAAGGTAAAAAATGCCGATTTGACGGAAAAATCGGCTGGAGACAGCTGCTGAAAAAATCGCCTTATAATAAATGGGGCTCCTCAGCAAAAAGTGTGCCAAACTAAACCTCCTAGATAAGTAATGGGAATAAACGCCAGCATCATTTTTCTGATGTAAATTTGGACATTGCGAAAGCCGAAACTTAACCGTTTGATCATTTT
>JAYEOW010000003.1:0-53943 GCA_034723395.1 Candidatus Margulisiibacteriota bacterium | reverse complement strand
ACTAATGCCTATTTCTTCAGCCAGGGCAATCTGGTTGTGGTTTCCGATGTAGGAGGAATGACCTTTTCTAAGTTCTTTTTCAAGTTCCTTCACAGTTTTAACCGGGAGGTCTATGTAGTTATATCCTAAAACCTCTGTCCAGGGTTTATTGGTTTTGGGGTCTTTGAGAGCAGAGAGGGCAGAGAAAAGCTGGCTGAGATGACTAATGCCTATTTCTTCAGCCAGGGCAATCTGGTTGTGGTTGCCTTTTAGAGTATCTAATAATCCATTTATTTCAAGATGAAATAACAAGGTGTGAAGAGTTAGAGATTTTGATCTAGTAGCTTGAATGGATTTATATTTACATTCTTTTCCTTCAAGTTTTTTTGCTTTTCCCGAAGCTTTTGAGAGGATGCTTTCCATTATTCTACAGCCTTTGTAATCTCTAATAACACCAAGCCTGACGGCGGTATCCATTTCCACTGCCCAGCGGAAGAAGCCAAATGGGGAAGCTTTATTGTCTAGTCTCCACTGGGGAGAGAAAAGATAGTTAAGATCAATCGGGTAGTGGTAAAAATAATCTTTCCCTTCATGTTTGAGGGGGACTTCAAGCAGGACTTGAGGGTCTTTAATATCTCCGGGCATACCAGTAACAGTTTTGTAAAGGAACAGGGTGGATTTAACCGGAATAAGACGATCCTCGTATCGCCTGGCAGGCTTCAAACGAAGCGCCTGCCAGTTTTTGAAGGCCGGATTAGCGCCCTTAAGAAAAGGCGATAAGAATTGCTTAGGTGTAATTACTGGATGTGTCATTTTGCTTTTCTCCTCCCTGCTAGAGCTCCGAAAAACTCAATTATTCGGAACTCTCCCTGCTATTTATCGATAAGGATAATGGAAAATTTCATTTATTAACGATGAAAATGTGTGATATAATAATTCTTTCAAGGAGGACAAAATGACTAATTGCGACATCAAAGATAAAAAACTGGCCCCAAAGGGAAAACTAAGAATCGAATGGGCAGAGCGGGATATGCCGGTTCTATCTCAAGTTAAAGAGAAATTCAGTAAGAATCAGGTGCTTAAAGGGAAAAAGATGAGCGCCTGCCTTCACGTTACCGCTGAAACTGCCAATCTGGTCAGAACCCTTAAAGCTGGCGGGGCTGACATTGTCCTTTGCGCATCCAATCCGCTTTCAACCCAGGATGACGTTGCCGCTTCACTAGTTGAAGATTACGGGATCCCGGTTTATGCGATAAAAGGTGAGGATAACGATACTTATTATAAGCATCTGGTTTCTGCGATCGAACATTCACCGGTTGTAACAATGGATGATGGCTGTGATCTTGTTTCTGCCATCTCGGCTGAATATCCAGAGATCGCCGGCCAGATCATCGGCAGTATGGAAGAGACGACTACCGGAGTTATCCGATTAAGGGCGATGGAAAAAGATGGGGCGCTAAAATTCCCTGTCTTTGCGGTTAACGATGCCCAGACCAAGAACCTTTTTGATAACCGCTATGGAACAGGGCAGAGCACGGTTGACGGTATTATCCGGGCGACCGATTTCCTGATCGCGGGAAAAAATGTTGTTGTTGCCGGCTATGGCTGGTGCGGCAAGGGATTCACTATGCGCTGCAAGGGGATGGGGGCGAATGTGATCGTTACCGAAGTTGACCCGATCAAGGCGTTGGAAGCGGCGATGGACGGCTTTAGAGTTATGCCGATGGCCGAAGCAGCTCCGATCGGTGATCTCTTTTGTACGCTAACCGGGGATATGCATGTCCTGCGCCCGGAACATTTTAATAAGATGAAAGATGGAGCGATTGTCTGCAACTCCGGCCATTTTGATATTGAGATCGATATTAAAGGGCTCAAGAAGATGGCCAAAGAAGAACGGAAAAATGTTCGCAACTTTGTTGATCAGTTTATCCTTCCGAACGGAAATAGCATATTCCTTTTAGCCGAAGGGAGATTGGTTAACCTGGGAGCGGCCGAAGGGCACCCGGCTTCGGTTATGGATATGAGCTTCTCAACTCAGGCCTTAGCGACTGAATACGCGATTAAGAACGAGGGAAAACTAAAAGCCAAAGTTTATAACGTGCCGCAGGAGATCGAAGATTATGTGGCGACCGCTAAACTTAGATCAATGTCGATCGGGATCGACGAATTAACTCCAGACCAGGAAAAATATCTGGCATCCTGGCAAGAGGGGACATAATGAAAAAGAGAAAAAAAACGGCATTAAGGAATGAGCTGGTTAAAGAAGAAAAATCTTTTCTGCGAAGGCTTGATGATAAGATCGGGAAGTTAGCAAACTCGATCGAGCGGACCCGGATCGATGAATACACATCAATGGTAACAAAACCATGGAAATTCTTCTTTTTTAATTTTGTGGTCGGGATATTCAGAGGGGTGGGGATAGCGATCGGAATGACCATGATCTTTGCTCTGATTATTTATATTGTAGGCAATATATTGGTCAGGATGGTCGATCTCCCGATCATCGGCATGTATATTGCTGAACTTGTTAAATTTGTTAATCAATATACCAACGGAATCCCCGGCAGATAATGTCTTTTTATCTCCTCGCGATATTGATCACCGTAATCGATCAGAGTATTAAACAGATTATTCATCTTACTATGCCGTTGGGCAAATCGATCCCTCTTTTTTGGATTTTAAAATTGACCTATGTCGGGAATACCGGGGCGGCTTTTTCACTTTTTTCTGGATTTTCTAATTACCTGATCATAATAAGTGTTGTAGTTGTTGCAGCGGTTATTTATTTTCACTATAGAGTTCCGATTACTGATCGTTTGGCCCAAACCGGATTAGCCTTTATTCTAGGCGGAAGCATTGGGAACCTGGTCGACCGGGTTTTCCGCTCATATGTGATCGATTATATTGACATTACAGTCTGGCCGGTTTTTAATTTTGCCGATATTATGATAAACTTAGGTGTGTTTTTAATTATAATAAGGATGTTTAAACATGAGACCAATTCTGTTTAATATAGGCGGTTTATCGATCCACTCATATGGTTTAATGATGGCGATCGCTTTCTTAGTCGGGATCTTTATAGCTATATGTTATGCGAAGAGAGAGGAATTAAAAGGCGATATTATTATCGATCTGTCCGTATATGTGATCATTGCGGCGATCGTTGGGGCCCGTTTTCTCTATGTAGCGGGGCAGTGGGATAAGTACAAAGATAATCTGCTGGATATTTTTATGGTCCAAAAGGGTGGATTGGTCTTTCTTGGCGGACTCCTTTTATCGATACTGGTAGTTGTTTTGTATGCAAAGAGAAAACGGATCCCGGTCTTGAAGCTCTTAGATGTTTTAACCCCGGGGACGGCGCTCGGTTATGCGATCACCCGGATCGGTTGTTTTCTCAACGGTTGCTGTTTTGGTATGCCGACCGATTCTCCCTGCGGGATCGAATTCCCCCCCGGATCGTTGGCTTATTTTTATTATCCGGATCAACATCTTCATCCGACCCAATTATATTCTTCGGCCAGCATGCTTTTAGCCTTTATAATTTTAATTGTTCTATATCGCTTCAAGAAATTTGATGGGCAAATTTTTTACTGGGGCTTGATCTTTTATTCGGTTTACCGGTTCGCGGTCGAATTCCTTCGATTCTCACCGATGCATTGGCTCGGACTAACCCCTTCGCAATGGATTGTATTACTAACCTTTGCGATCGGCGTGTACGGCCTGGTGCATAAACGCTTCAAGTCGAGTATCTAGGTTAACGCCTTCATTCTCATCGATCGGCAGGTCCATCCAGGGGAAGTCCCCATGATCTTTGCGTACTTTTTTTGAAAGGGCCGAAGCGACCGTTCCTGGCATGCAGGTAAAGGGCATAACGTTAATAATTCCCGAAGCCCCATTACTGATAAAATCGATCGCTTTTCCAATGGTCAAGACGGCCTCACCCTTGAAACTGTGGTGGAGATAAGGGGAGGCTGCTCTTAGTAAACTTAAGGTTGATGGTTCGTGTATTCCCTCGACATCTTTAAATGGTTTTGATAACCGGTACTCATCCCATTTTTGGACCAAGTCTTTAAAGAGGGCGAGAAAAAAGAAGTGGGGGAGCCTTCTCATAACACTTTCATACATATAACCCAGGTTTGTATAATATCCCCATTCAAAAATTGGCGCCACCCGCGCCTCCCCGCCTAATGCTTCGACCCGATGGACAATACCGGCATTACATTCACTATTCAATCTTAGAAATATTTCTCCCACAATACCAATCACCGGTTTGCGTGCCGATTTTTTGATGACCGAACGGTAATCCTGATTCATTTTTTTCATCAAGTCAAATATGCCGTTTCGCGATTCGATTGACTTGATTATTTTTTGCAGATAAAGATCGTGGATTCGATCGATCTCACCTTTATGTTTTTCGTAAGGGCGGGTTCGATGGGTAAGCTTGGTTAAAATATCAATGGCGACCACTCCCTGCCAGGCGGCACGCCTAAATCCGAGTTTTAGTCCCAGCATTTCTGCATAGCCGTTCTTAGCATCGGGAGAGACCAGTGGAATGTCCGGATAACCGAGGTTTTTTAAAATAATTTGCTGAGCTTCTCGATAGTGTCCAAAGCGGCAGGGACCAGATGCGGTCGGCATAAAGAAGGCCGATTTTTCGGGATCAAAGCCGGGCTCCTGGACCTTTTTAATAATATCGCCTGTAGTAACAATAAATGGGTGGCACTCTTTTCCTGATGAGTATTTTTTCCCGATCTCGATTGTCTCTTTGTCTGAGCGGGGGAGGACAACCGCCTCTGCCCCGTATGCGCGGATCGCGGCTGCTAATGCTTCGGCGTGATCAGCCATACGTGGCAGATATAGGATTCTTTTTTTCGATTTTTTTATTTCTTTGTGTTCCTTAGTGCCTTGGTGTCTTAGTGGCATTGCATTTTTAAGACTATCAAGAAAAGCCTCTAACCGAGTAATAACTCCAGTATCACTCGAATGTTCATCGACTTCGATCTGGAGGAATGGTTTTGAGCTAATTTTATCTTTAAGTAGATGGGAGATGAACGAATCGGGGCCGCATCGAAAGTTTGTAATGTGAACGGCGGATAAATTTGGATGCTCATTGATAAATTTTCCGGCCGCCATGATCTTTTGTCCGTAATTCCAATACATGTTTGGGTGGTCGTCGGCAATATCCGACCGGTCGATGGGGAGAAAGTCGATCGGGATCGCTAAAACACCCATATCTTTTAATTTTTTTGGGATATCGAGGTTTAAAAGAGGATCGGAGCCGTTATACGGCCGGCTAATAATTGCTAAAGCGGGGATATTTTCCTTTTCTATCTTGCGGAGGATTTCTCTGCCGCGCTTTTTGATCTGCTTCCTTGCTTTTTGCTGTTCTTTATCGGCTGCATGGATCGCTTTTATTGTTTCTTTTTTTGATTTTCCTAATTCTTTGCTGAGCTTTGTCAGTTGTTTAGCGAAGAAATTCTTTCCGCGTTGCGGTTCCAATGGAGGGGTCAAGGCTTTTATTCCAGGATCGAATTCTATTCCTGCTCTGGCAAAGTAGGGGAGTGCCTGAATAAAGGGACAGTGAAAACTTTCATTAAATTTATCGGATGCTTTTTCGGCATCGATCAGGCTGGGAAGAAAAATAAAATCTGGTTTTTCGTCGACCAGCTCTTGAATATGGCCATGGGCTAGAGTGATTGGAAAACAGGCTTCAGTTGATACATTGCCATGCGATGCTTCGACCGTCTTGTGGTTTGATGGGGACGAAAGAATAACTTCGAGTCCCAGGGAAGTAAAGAAGGCATTCCAGAACGGGAATTGTTCGTACATAAAGAGAACTCGAGGAATACCGATCCGTTTTTTACCGTGTTTTATCTTCTGCGAGAAGATAATTTTTTCCCGTTCTTTGTATAGGTCCGGTATCACATATCTCGTATCACACATCACGGCTCGCTTTTCCCACTTCTCACATCTTCCGCCGTAAAAGAGGGGCTTTTCGTTTTCGATCTCTACCTTATTGATCTCACAAACGTTTGCGCAGCTGACACATTCGAAGGTTGAGATTTTGTACTCTTTTTGGTGAAAGCCGAACCCCTTAAATTTGGATTTCTGCCAATTTTTCTCTTTCATGGCGAGCAGCGCTATTCCGATCGCTCCGGTAACTTCGTGGTGTGGGGGGAGAATGATCTTTTTTCCGGTCACTTTTTTAAAGGCGTTTACAACTGCCTGGTTGAATGCGACTCCGCCCTGGAAAAATATCTTATTTCCGATTCTTCTATTTTCAACAACTTTATTTAGATAGTTTTTAACGATGGAGGTAGCCAGTCCGGCAGTTAGGTTTTCTTTGCTTTCGCCTTTTTGCTGCCAGTTATTTAATTCTGACTCTATAAATACTGTGCAGCGATCACCTAGGGGGGAGGGGGACGAGGCGCGGGAGGCGAGGGACGCGAAATCTTCTTTAATATTAATCCCCAGTTTTTCAGCTTGTTCTTCGAGAAATGATCCTGTTCCCGCGGCGCAGACTTTGTTCATGGCAAAGTCGACGATCGCGCCGTTATCGATCTGGATATATTTCGAATCCTGTCCGCCGATCTCAAAGATCGTATCGACTGATGGATCGCGGTCCAAAGCGCCCGCAGCCTGCGCGGTGATCTCGTTCTTGATTATATCGGCGCCGACCAGTTCACCGATCATGTGGCGCCCTGAACCGGTTGTTCCGGCCCCGACTACATTCACCGTATTCCCAATCTCTTTTTCGATTTCCGCTAATCCTTTTTTAACCGCTTCGATCGGCCTTCCGGCGGTAGGAAGATAACGTTTAGTAATAACATTCTTCTTCTCGTCCATCAAAACGAGATTGGTGCTGATCGATCCAATATCTATACCTAAATAAACTTTAGTTTTTTCCATTTTCTAGCAGGTGGAGGACTGCTCCAATTGCTCCCATCGATGTAAAGTGTTTTGGGATAATGAATTCGCCAAGCTGTAGGTCCAAAACGTTCTCAAAAGCTTTGATAACTCCCGCGTTTGCGGCTACACCGCCTTGAAAAGAGATCGGTTTTTTCCAGCGGTTCCCTTTCCCAACGGTGGTTGCAAAATTCCTGGCAACGGCCAGGCATAATCCGGCAACTATTTCATACTCCGGGGTTCCTTTTTGCTGGAGATGGATCATATCGGATTTAGCAAAGACGGTGCAGCGGCCGGCGATCCGCGGAGGATGTTTTGATTTTAGCGATAGTTTACCGAATTCCTCAATGGTCATTCCTAATCTTGTCGCCTGCTGGTCGAGAAAAGATCCGGTCCCTGCGGCACAGACGGTATTCGTCGCAAAATCGAGCAGTTTTCCTTTATCCATCAGCAGGAGTTTCGAATCTTCTCCCCCCATTTCTATTACTGTTTGTACTTCGGGGTGGAGGTGGGCGGTCGCCATTGAGTGAGCGATAATTTCGTTTACGAAATGCCCATCGATCAGCTTTCCACCAGAACCAGTAGTCGCGATTGCTCTGATTTTATACTTTGCAGAGAGTTTTTCGATCGATTGCTTCGCGATCTGCTGCGGTTCGCCCTTAATGCGAAGGTAGTATTCTTCGATAACATTCTTATTTTCGTCAATCAGAACGGTATTAACACTGATCGATCCGATATCAATACCAATATAATGTTTCATAATTTGGGGGATTGAATCCTTAATTTATTATACAGGAATAGGGGATAAGAGGCAAAAATAGCTATACATTTGCAGAAACCCCGTTTTTACTATAAAATTAAGTCATAGTGCGCCAGTAGCTCAATGGATAGAGTACTTCCCTGCGAAGGAAGGGGTTACAGGTTCGACTCCTGTCTGGCGCGATCTGGGAGAGGTGTCCGAGTGGTTTATGGTATACGCTTGGAAAGCGTATGTACCGCAAGGTACCGAGAGTTCGAATCTCTCCCTCTCCGAATTTTGTAATTTGTTATTTGTGATTTGGAATTTATTCGCCGAAGGCGAATTGGAGGGGTACCCAAGTGGCTCAAGGGGGCAGTTTGCTAAACTGTTAGACCGGGGTTTCCCGGTGCGAGAGTTCGAATCTCTCCCCCTCCGTTTGTTTTTTTGTTAAAGAAAGGAAATCATGATCAAATTTGGGACCGATGGCTGGCGTGCTATTATCTCGGATGAATTTACCTTTGAAAATGTTAATAAGGTTGCCAAAGCGGTCGCGCTTTACCTTATAAACCACGGATTTTCGAAAAAACCGCTAATCATTGGCTATGATCCGCGTTTTTTGGCCGATAAATTTGCCGAAGCGGTAGCAAAGGTGATGGAAGAAGCGGGGATCGATTCTTATCTTGTTGAACGTGATACTCCAACCCCGGTAGTTGCCTGGGAAGTTAAGGACAAAAAAGCAGCCGGAGCGGTAATGCTTACCGCATCCCACAATCCGGCCGAATACTGCGGATTTAAATTTATCCCCGATTATGCCGGGCCGGCCCAGGAATCGATCACTAATGAGATCATGGAGAATTCTAACAAAGACATTATTCTTCAAAAACCTAAAAAGCGGGGAACTGTCAAACGCTTTGATCCGCAGTATAGATACACGAACTACATCGGGTCATTTGTCGATCCTGCATTGATAAGAAGATCAAAATTAAAGATCGTCTACGATTCGATGCACGGTTCCGGCAGGGGATATGTAGATAAGATCCTGCAGGGATACGGCTGCAAGGTCGAAGTTTTGCACGGCGAGAGAGATGTCCTTTTTGGGGGCAATACTCCTGAGCCGACGGATAAGCATTTGGGTGAGCTTAAGCAGAAAGTTGTCGAACTCTCGGCCAATGTCGGATTGGCTAATGACGGTGATGCGGACCGTTTTGGGGTGGTGGATGAAAACGGGAATTATCTGCATGCCAACCAGGTCATCCCGCTAATTTTCGATTATTTAGTGACTGATAAAGGGTTTTCCGGCGTTGTGGTCCGGTCGGTAGCCACTACTAACTTGGTTGATAAAATAGCTGAGCTTCATAAGATCAAAGTTCATGAAACCCCGGTTGGATTTAAACATATCGCAAAACTGATGTTGGAAGAAGAGGTCATTATTGGCGGTGAAGAGAGCGGTGGATTATCGATCAAGGGGCACATTCCGGAGAAAGATGGCATTTTAGCCGGTCTTCTGGTTATCGAAATGTTGGCCAAAAAGAAAAGGCCGCTTTCGCAGCTTTGGAAGGATCTGATCGCAAAGACCGGGGAGATCTATACCCAAAGGGTAAACCTTGAATTAGACGAAAACAGCAAGAAAGCTTTGATGGATAAATTAAATGATGATACCCCTAAGGAGCTTTCTGGTGTAAAAGTGAGAAAGGCAGTTAAGGTTGACGGAGTAAAGCTGCTTCTTACGGATGGGAGTTGGGTATTGTGCCGTCCCTCGGGGACTGAACCGATCATCCGGATCTACGCCGAATCAGACCATCGGGAAAAACTTGCCGTTATTGTTGATGCTGTTCGTAATCTGATATAATCAGGTAGTGTCGTAGTGTGGTAGTATAGTAGTACAGTAGTACAGTAGTATAGGGGGAATTAATATGGCAAAAAAGAAGGCCAATAAATTAACTGGCGCTAAGATGATTATGGGCGAGACCGAAGTGAACCGCGCGTTGCGGCGGATCGCCCACCAGATCATTGAAACGAATAAAGGGATAGAAGCTGTAGTTCTGGTCGGGATCATTCAGCGGGGACTGCCGATGGCAAAGCGCTTAGCGGAGATTATCGAAAGCCAGGAGGGTAAGGGGGTTGCGGTTGGGGCGCTTGACGTGTCGCTTTACCGGGACGATCTTACCCAAAAAGGTGAGTATATCGAAGTCAGGAAATCAGATATGCCGTTTACCGTCACCGGAAAAACCGTTGTATTAGTCGATGATGTCATTTTTGCCGGACGCACCGCGCGAGCGGCTCTGGACGGCCTAAAGGATTACGGCCGTGCGGCAAAAGTACAATTAGCCGTTTTGGTGGACCGGGGACACCGTGAGCTTCCTATTCACCCCGATTTTACCGGAAAGATTGTTCCTACCGCCAAGAAAGAGGATGTAAGGGTGGAGATCCTCGAAGTTGATGGGATCGACCGAGTTGTCATTAAATGAATTAGTTATTGCTGGGGCGGGGACCGGTAAAACCACTTTAATTGTCCGCCGGATCGCACAATTAATCTCTTCTAAGAGGGCAAAACCGGACGAGATTCTCGCGCTGACTTTTACCGATAAAGCGGCTGAAGAGATGGAGAGCCGGGTTGACCGGTTAGTCCCTTATGGTTATGTAGATGTTAATATTTCGACCTTCCACGCCTTTGGCGATCGGATCCTCCGCGATCACGCGATCGATCTCGGATTACGCCCCGATTATCGTGTTCTTTCATTATCTGACCAGTTAGTTTTTTTCCGCGAACATATATTTGAATTCCCGTTAAAATATTACAAATCACTTGGAGATCCGACGAAAAATATCGAATCGCTAATAAGGGTAATTAGTCGAGCGCAAGATGAAGATATATCACCGAAGGAATATGAGGGATTATCGAGGAAGATGAAGGATGATAGAAAAAAAAACCTTGAGGTTGCGAAGGTTTACAAAAAATACCAGCAGCTAAAGGCAGAGAAGGGCTTTGTCGATTTTGCGGACCAGGTCGGCTTGGTCCTTAAACTCTTCAGGAAGAGACCGGCGGTCCTTAAAAAATATCAGAAGCAGTATAAATATATTCTGGTTGATGAATTCCAGGATACGAATTGCGCCCAGTTTGAACTTTTAAAATTATTAGCCGGGAAGAAGACTAATCTAACAGCGGTTTGTGACGACGATCAGGCCATTTATTGCTGGAGGGGAGCGGCTATTTCGAATGTCTTGGATTTCCAAAAGATTTATAAAGGGTGCAAGAAAGTTGTCCTGACCAAAAACTACCGTTCTACCCAAATTATTCTTGATGCCGCGCGTCGATTGATCCGCCATAACGATCCAGAGAGGCTTGAAGTTAAGTCGGGAATTAATAAAAAATTAAAAGCGGTATCCAACGCCAGGAATAAAAAAGTCGAGCATAAACATTTTGACCGGGTAAGTTCGGAGGCGGATTGGGTAGCGAGAACGATTAAAGAAAAAGGCGGGAAGTATTCGGACTACGCGATCTTAGTGCGGGTCAACGCCGATGCGGAGCCATTTCGGCAATCGTTGAATATGCTCGGAATCCCTTACCAGTTCTCGGGAGGGGGAGGGCTCTATCTTAATCCCGAAGTTCAGCTGTCTATTTCGTTCCTTAAATCGATCGGCGACCTGACCGATTCGCCGGCGCTCTATCATCTGGCAAGCTCTACGATCTACCAGCTCGACCCGCTTGATCTGCAGAAGATGAACACCTTTGCCGGCCGGAGGAATTTTACCCTTCACCATGTTTTTTCGCATCTGAATAAATTCGATATTTTGGATGATGTTGCTAAAGAATCGCGGGCTACAGTCAAAAAGATGATTGATGATATTAAGTATTATTTAAAATTTGCTGGAACGCGAACGACCGGGGAGGTTTTATATAAATTCTTAAAACGTTCCGGTTATCTCAACAAACTTACAAAAGAAGATAGTGCCGAAAACGACAATCGGTTAAAGAATATTGCCCATTTCTTTGACAAAGTAAAAATGTTCCAGGAAGTGGCAGAGGTTGATCGGGTTTCTGAATTCGTTAAATATTTTAATGTCTTGCGGGATGCCGGAGATAACCCAGAAACGGCAGCGATTGATCCCGATCTCGACTGTGTAAATATACTTACTGTTCATAAAGCGAAAGGGCTAGAATTCAAAGTTGTTTTCATGGTTTCGCTGGTCGCAGAAAAGTTTCCGATCAGAGCAAGGCGCGATCCGATTGAGCTTCCCGATGAGTTGATCAAAGAGAGGCTCCCAAAAGGTGATTTTCACCTCCAGGAAGAAAGAAGGTTGTTTTATGTAGGGATGACCAGGGCAAAGGAGGAGCTATTTTTTACGTCTTCGGCAGATTATGGAGGGAAGCGGACTAGAAAAGTGTCTCAATTCGTTCTCGAAGCCTTGGATTTGCCCAAAGCGGATATTTCGACTATAAAAATTCCACTAAAAGATCAAATTGAGCTCTTTTCGCCGACCGATATTATAGTTCCGGCGACCAAAAAGATTAAGAAAGACGAGCCGCTTTATTTAAGTTTCTATCAGATTGATGATTATCTGACCTGTCCGTTAAAATATAAGTATGCGCATATTCTCCGCGTTCCGTTGCTCCCAAATCACCAGATAATTTACGGTTCGGCGATGCATAAGGCGGCCCAGGCTTACAATTCGGCAAAGATCAATAAACAGAAATTTAGCGAGAAGAATTTGATCGAAGTTTTGCTGAATAATTGGTCGTCGGAGGGATTTATCTCTCGCGAGCACGAAGAGAAAAGGTTGGCCCACGCTAAAAAAGCATTGAAGCTGTTTTATAAAAAGCAGGGTAAATCAAAACGGGAGATTAAATTTGTTGAGGATAGTTTTTCTGTATCAAAAGGGAATGTTGTTGTTCGTGGACGGTGGGATAGGGTGGATGTGGAGGCTCAAGGCTCGAGGCTCAAGGCTCGAGGCCCAAGGTATTATATTATCGATTATAAATCTTCTGAAGTTGGTTCTCAGGAAAAAGCAAATAAGAGGGCTAAAGAAAATCTACAGCTGTCGATTTATGCTCTTGTATGGAAAGAGAAATACGGTAAACTCCCGTTCCAGGTTGAACTTTATTTCTTCGAGTCGGGCTTAACCGGGGCGGCCGCCAGGAATGAGAAGGATGTTAAAAAGTGCTGGGAGAAGATAGAGAAAGTTTCTGGCGGGATTAGAAAAGCAAATTATCGGGCAAAGCCCAACCATCGATCGTGTGGTTATTGCGCTTATAATGAGATCTGTCCGGCGTCAGTTATTTAAGCTATAATACTGCAGTACACAAAAAGGAAGTGATTATTATGGAAGTTTTACTTCTCATTCTATTGATAGCAACAATCGTCATTTTAGTCAGTATACTTGTAATCTTATTACTTCGTAAAAATAATAATGATCAACCGCAAAAGTTAATGTTGGACATTGTTGAGAACTTAAGAAAAGAAGTTTCTGATAGTGCAATGAAGCATAGGCAAGAAATCCAAGGCAATCTTTCTAAAATAAGTGACCAGCTTATGGAAGGGCTTACCCATTCTTCGCAGGCAGTGCAGAAACAGTTTCAACAAAGTTCAAAAATTATTGGAGAGGTCACTGAAAAGTTAACTAAACTTGATGATACAAATAAGCAGGTATTGGATTTCTCAAGCCAGTTGCAAAGTTTGGAAAATATTTTAAAAAACCCTAAGCAAAGAGGAATATTGGGAGAATATTTTTTAGAAACAATGTTAGGGAATGTGCTGGCCCCGAGCCAGTATAAGATGCAGTATAAATTTAGCAACGGAGAAATAGTTGATGCGGCAATATTTTATAGGGACAGAATAATTCCAATAGATGCAAAATTCTCACTAGAAAAATATAATAAAATTATGGAAGAGAAAAGTGAAAACGTAAGAACTCAACTCGAGAAAGAATTTAGGCAAGACTTAAAAAATAGAATTGATGAAACTTCAAAATATATTAGACCTTCTGAAAACACTACTGATTTTGCATTTATGTTTATTCCTGCTGAGGGAATCTATTATAATCTTTTAATTTATAGGGTGGGAAACGTGCAAGTTTCCTCAAAAGACCTGATTGAATACGCATTTAGTAAACACGTTATTATTGTTTCTCCTACGTCATTTTTCGCTTATCTTGAAACGGTAATTCATGGATTAAAAGCTCTAAAAATGGAAGAAAATGTTAAAGAAATAATTAAAAGAGTGGGGGAGCTTGCAAAACATTTAAATACGTACGAAGCATATATGCAAAAATTAGGGAACAGTCTTGGGATATCTATCAACCAATATAATCAAGCCTATAAGGAATTTGGTAAAATTGATAAAGATGTTGTTAAAATAACAGATGGGGATGCTGGTGGAGAAGTTGATCCAATGCAATTATCCCGTTAAATGACGCTTAAATAAATCTTAGGAGAAAGTCATGAAAAAAGCACTTTTGATCTTGTTTATCTTGATGCTTATTACCCCAATTATTGCCCAGGAAACCATCTTATCCGAGAAAGACCAACTTTTGGTAAAAGGAGCTAAGATCGAAAAAGAAGTAGCCCGCCTTGAAGGAAAACTAAAATTAACCCGCTCTAAGGCCAGAAGATTGAAGTTAAACAGCTTAATTAGCGGCCATCGGGCCAGAATTGAAAAATTGGAAGGGGAAATGGTCGAGCTTGGCAAAATAGATGAGATTACAGAAGAGACGGTGATCGTAGAGGAAGGGGAAAAGGGGGAGGCGAGGCTAGAATTTGAAATTGGTGGATTGGCGGGAATTTTTGCCGGAGCTACCGGTCTTTACGGGGAGTTAAGGCTGGACCTAAACCGTGTATATGGGCCAGCGACCACCTCAGTTCGGCTTTCTGGAGGTTTTGCGCAGAGCGAGAGCGGCGACCGAAGGTATGCTCCGATCCACATTGATGGAATACTGAATTTTCCACCGGGGATCATCACCGAGGTTGAAAATTACATTGGGGTGGGGTTAAATTATGTGCTTAGAACAACTGGCCAGGTTCCGGGAGCGATCGGGGGAGAGATCTTTTATGGTGTACAAAGTGAAGGGTTTTCCGGCAAGCTTTTCGGGGAGATCGGCTATGGTGTTTTACGTACCGGATTCACCCCCGCGCATTCGGGTTTGACCCTTCTAATTGGGTACCGCAGGGACTGGAAAATATAGAATTTTGGCTTGACAAGAAGCCATATCACACGTATAATCCGTTTTTATAAAGGAGGTGAAATATATATGAAGAGAATTATTGCGGCATTAGCATTGTTTGTATTCGTTATAGCCGTCGCAGGTACCGTTTATGCTGATACTCGTTCCCCAGCTGAGAAATTAGCTGCTGGAAGAGCTTATCTAAAGCTTTTAGATAAGAAGATCATCAGGCTTAGAAAAGCAGGGAAGGCGAAGGTTGTAAAGAACTTACAAGCGCAGAAAAAGTCTACCATCGCTCGCATGAAGGTTTGGAAAGCACAGTCCGCAGCGGCTGTTGCTCCTCCGCCTCCACCTGCACCAGTTGCACCAACTCCACCGCCACCAAGAAGAGTAGCCAGACCGGTTGCTGCTCCTTCGGCTGGATTGTTCGGAATGGGATTGCAAACTGATGTTACCCTTGGGTATTTGGCTGGTGAATCAATCATCGTCGCTCGCGGCGATTTGATACTTGCGGATGCGTTAGGGATTGGACCAATGTTAGGACTTTCTGACGACGCTGTTACCTGGAGAGTAGGTCTAGGTGGAGCAGTTGGAAAGGACACTGTCGGAAACGATGACAAAAAGGCTATTCCTTTATTCGTTGACGGTGTTATTGCTATCCCAGCAGACATAATGGGAGGCATCGATTCCTATGTCGGAGGCGGCTTAAACTACGTTGTGTACGGAAGTGAGAAAACCTCGGGTTCTTACGGCGGCCAGATTTATTATGGTATCGCTGGAGACGTCGGGTTAGGCGGGACATCTTACGCCGAACTCGCATACTCGATCATCCGATCGGGTCCGGATGCGACAGTTACCCCGTATTCGATGAAAGGTATCGGAATCAATTTCGGTACTGAGATCCTGTTATAATAGAGAAGGGCCTATCTTTTCTAAAGGAAACATGGAAACTTTGGGAAGGGGGCCCTTCCTCTTTCTGTCTATTAATTTACCCTGGATATATTATTGACCTAAGCTTACCCGTAGAATTTGTGGGGTCGTCAAAATAACAGCGGATGAAATTTGAAGTGAGCCCTTCACCTTTGCGTTCGACTAATATTTCAACTTCTTTGTTTAGATACTGTTTTGCAAACTCTTTCATATATTTGTCTCTTAGTTTGTGAAGATTCTTATTCCTTTCGGCTTTTGTTCT
Organism: Candidatus Margulisiibacteriota bacterium; assembly: GCA_034723395.1. Classification (GTDB taxonomy): domain Bacteria; phylum Margulisbacteria; class WOR-1; order O2-12-FULL-45-9; family O2-12-FULL-45-9; genus JAYEOW01. The sequence goes on along the minus strand of JAYEOW010000003.1, from coordinate 37,969 downwards.
CTCATTGACCTGATCTGGCATCTCGGCAGCTGGAGTTCCTTTCCTGATCGAGTAGGGGAAGATATGGATGCGGCTGAATTTTAGATCGTTAACTAAATCAATGCTATTTTGAAACTCCTTTTCCCCTTCCCCGGGGAAGCCGACGATAATATCGGTTGATATGCCGCATTCCGGGATTTTTCGTCTGATGTATTTTATAAGATCGATATAATCTTCACGTTTATAATTTCTTTTCATCGATTTAAGAATATTGTTATCTCCGCTCTGTAAAGGAATATGGAGAAAGCGGCATACTTTTGGGTTTTCGGCGATGGCATCGATCAATTTTCGGTCGAGATACATTGGTTCAAGAGAGCTGAAGCGAATGCGAAATAAATTTTCGATAGGGGATAAGCGTTTTATTACCTCTTTTAGATCGTATTGATAAGTTGCCAGGTTGATGCCGGTTAAAATGATCTCGCCGGCGCCGGCTCCAACTAATTGTTTAGCTTCTTTTTCGACTTGGGCGAGCGGTTTGCTCTGAACCTTACCGCGGGTATAGGGGACAATACAGTAGGAGCAGAAGTGTTCGCAGCCGTCCTGGATCATTAAATTCATGCGGACACGGGAGATATGTGGTATGTGAGATGTGATAAGAGAAGGGGAATTAACTATCTCTGCTTGGGGGAATAATTTTTTTAGCTCCTTTACTTTTAACTTTGCTAAACAGCCGGTAATGATGATCTTTGCTGTTGGGTTTTCGCGGATCATCCTGCGAATAGCTTGGCGTGATTTACGTTCGGCATCATGAGTAACCATGCATGTATTTATGACGCAAATATCTCCTTCTTCCGGCAATAAAGATCTTAAAACCTCAGTTTGCGCTTGATTGGCGCGGCATCCAAGCGTATAGAAGGCGGTTTTTTTCATGTAATTATCTTAACATTCCCTATGCTATAATAAAACCCTAAACCATGAAGATCCAGGGTAAAGAGTAATGGGCGTTCCGATAATATTCGTGCATGGGGTTGGGGCCTCGGCTGCGCAGTGGGGCAAGTTTAATATCCCCGGCCATCCACTTTTCTATATCTCCTTTCTTAACCGTTTTGATAATCCTTCCAACCAGGCGCTTGAACTTGGAAAATATATTAATGATGTTTTAATAAAGACCAAACAAGAAAGAGTAATCTTAGTTTGCCATTCTATGGGAGGTTTGGTCGCCCGGAAATATTTAACAGATAATACGAATGCCCATAGGGTTGAAAAAATGGTCCTTTTAAGCACTCCGAATATCGGGACGATCGGTCTTACTTTTAATTGGTTGCCGTTGATATTAATAATATTTGGAGCTCTTGGGTACAAATTTATTTGGCCTTTAATTATTTGCCTGGCAGGATTGCTTTATGAGATAATTTCTTACCTGCGCGGAGTTTTACTTCTTTCTCCGGCTGCTTGGGCAATGCGTAAAAATTCCAGGTTTATCCGCAAATTAAATTTAAAAAAGATGCCGGAAGATGTTAAATATGTGTCGGTATTGAGTGATACAAGGGTTTTTCCGCATCGTTTGGTTAATATCTTTCTTTTTAGAGAGGGTGGGGACGGGGCAATCCCTGTAGGCAGCCAAAAACTTTCGGCAAAGAGTGTGCCGAATTTTTCAAGGATAAATTATTCTGAACATAAGATCGACCTCCCTCATTTTGCTGTCCCGAGGAAGATAAACCCGCAGCTGCTTATAGATTGTATTGGTAATTGATCATCGAAAGGATCGACATTCCGGCAGTTTCGGTTCGTAATATGTTTTTCCCTAAAGTGGTCGGTTTAAACCCCGCAGCGACTGCTAGATCGATCTCTGATTTTGAGAAGCCGCCTTCAGAGCCGATAAGGATCAAGATGTAGTGTGGTAGTGTGGTAGTTAGGGTGTGTTTAAGTGTGGTTTCTTGTTCTAGTTCCCACGGAATAAGGGCAAGGTCGTAATCTTTGCTGAGTTTTAGGAGATCACCAAATTCTGTCAGCGGATCAATTTCGGGAATAGTGGCGCGGCCCGATTGTTCGGCGGCCTCTTTAGCGATCTTCTTCCAGCGGTCCGATTTATCCCCCTTGGCGATCGATCGTTCAGAGAGGGTGGGGATGATCTTGTTAACTCCCAGCTCAGTGCATTTTTGGATGATCAGGTCCATCTTTTTTGTTTTGGGGAGGCATTGGGCGATAGTTACGGATACTTTTTGCTCTATGGTTTCGGATCGTTCGGATATGATTTCGCAAACGATATTGTCTCTTTTTAATTCGGAAATTTTTACGGTATAAATTTCCCCTGAACCATCTAATAGTTCAAGCTTGTCACCGGATTTCATACGCAAAACATTTTTTATCTGATGCGCGTCTGATCCGGTAATAACGGGGATTTGATCTTGTGGGACGAAAAATCTATGCATTTTTATACTTTTTAAGAAGCTCGGCCTGCTCTCGATTTATTCTTTTTGGGATTTGGATCTCGACCAGAACATAAAGGTCCCCGCGCTCTCTTCGATTTAAGACCGGGAGTCCTTTGCCTTTCAGGCGGAAATTAGTGTTAGGTTGGGTGCCGGCGGGGATTTTTAACGTTGCTTCTCCATCCAGGGTTGGGATCTTGATCTCTGCGCCAAGGATCGCCTTAGTAAAATCGACTCCGGTACGATAATATAAATTAGCGCCATCGCGGTTAAAGAGGGGATGCTCTTCGACATAGATAAATAGGTAGAGGTCGCCGGTCTGTGTACCTCGCGGGCCAGAATCGCCGGCCCCGGAAACTCTCAAGCGGTAACCAGAATCGATCCCGGCAGGGATCTTGATCCTAATTTTCTGGCTCTTCTTTACTCTTCCTTCGCCTCTACAGCTTTCACAGGGGGATGAGATTGTTTGCCCAGAACCGTTACAGGCCGGACATGGGGTGACCTGGGTGAAATTCCCCAGGATTGTTTTCTGCGAACGTTTTACCTGTCCTGCTCCCTTACAGGTTGAACATTGTTGTGGTTTTGTTCCCGGCTTTGCGCCGGATCCCTTACAAGCAGCGCAGAAGACGTAGTGAGTGACATCGATCTCTTTCTCTATCCCTTTAGCGGCCTCTTTTAGTGTTATCTGAAGATCGTAGCGAAGATCTGCCCCCCGTTCTTGCGTTCTGCGCCGGCCGCCCTGCTTTTGGCCGAAGAACATGTCGAAGAGGTCGCCGAATTCGCCAAAGCCTTCGACCCCGCCGCCAAATCCTTCGAATCCACCAAAGCCTCCAGCTCCTCCCGGGCTGCCCGCAGGCCCATAGTGGTCATATTGCGAACGTTTGTTGGGGTCGGATAATACCTGGTAGGCTTCGTTTATCTCTTTGAATTTTTCGGACGAGCCTGCCTCTTTATTGACGTCAGGGTGATACTGACGGGCAAGTTTACGGTACGCGCGCTTTATCTCATCCGCGGATGAGCTTTTTGATACTCCGAGAACCTCATAGAAATCACGCTTGTTTGCCATCTTCCTTTATTTCTGCTTCCGCATCTACGGTAGAGCCTTCTGCTCCTTTGCCTGCTCCTGCTCCTTGTCCTTCTTCCTGGGGTGGTGGAGCATTCTTATATATTTTAGCGGATACTTCATAAAGATCTTTTTGCAGGGCTTCAAAGGCAGTTTTTATGGCTGCCGAATCGGTCCCTCCCAAAGCTTTTCTTACTTCAGCGACTTGTTTTTCGATCTTTTCTTTATCGGCATTATCGGTCTTATCGCCCGCTTCTTTGATCGTTTTTTCCGCAGAGTAGGCCATGCCGTCAGCCTGGTTCCGGAGGTCGATATCTTCTTTCTTTTTCTTATCCTCGCTGGCATGTGCTTCGGCCTCTTTTTGCATCTTTTCGATCTCTTCCTTGCTTAAACCGGAAGATGCGGTGATCGTAATTTTATGCTCTTTATTTGTTCCCTTATCCTTGGCTTTAACGTTTAAAATGCCGTTGGCATCGATATCAAAGGTTACTTCGATCTGCGGGATGCCGCGCGGGGCGGGGGGGATCCCGTCAAGATGGAACTGCCCCAGCGTTCTGTTGTCCGCAGCCATTGGCCTTTCTCCCTGCAGGACGTGTACTTCAACCGAAGGTTGTCCATCTGCGGCGGTTGAGAATACCTGGCTTTTTGAGGTTGGGATGGTAGTGTTTTTTTCGATCAGCGAGGTCATTACACTTCCCAGAGTTTCAATTCCTAAAGTTAACGGCGTAACATCTAAAAGGACCATCTCTTTTACTTCGCCGGCCAAGACCCCGCCCTGAATAGCGGCGCCGATCGCGACTACTTCATCAGGATTAACCCCTTTATGAGGTTCTTTGCCAAAGAAGGTTTTAACGGTTTCCTGGACCTTTGGCATTCGGGTCATACCACCGACCAAGATAATTTCGTCAATATTATTTGCTTCAATTCCTGCGTCAGAAAGAGCCTGTTTACACGGCCCTAAAGTCCTTTCGACCAGTTTTTCAACCAATTGTTCAAATTTTGCCCGGGTAAGTTTAGTGACCAGATGTTTTGGGCCGCTTTGGTCGGCGGTAATAAAAGGTAAGTTGATCTCGGTTTCGGTTACGGTCGAAAGTTCGCATTTTGCTTTCTCGGCCGCCTCTTTTAGCCGCTGCATTGCCATCTTATCTTTAGAGAGGTCAATCCCCTGGTCTTTTTTAAACTCTTCAGCGAGCCAGTGGATTATTTCCAGGTCGAAATCATCTCCGCCGAGGTGAGTGTCACCGTTGGTGGCTTTAACTTCGAACACCCCTTCACCTAATTCGAGGATAGAGATATCGAATGTCCCTCCGCCAAGGTCGAAAACGGCGATCTTTTCGTTCTTTTTCTTTTCGATCCCGTAGGCGAGGGAGGCGGCGGTGGGTTCGTTGATGATCCGGACAACTTCGAGCCCGGCGATTGTTCCGGCGTCTTTGGTGGCCTGTCTTTGGCTATCATTAAAATAAGCGGGAACGGTGATGACTGCTTTCTTGACCGATTCTCCCAGATACTCTTCGGCTGCCTGCTTCATCTTTTGCAGGATCATTGCTGAGATCTCGGGAGGGGAGTATGATTTATCCTCGATCTTGATCAGCGCTTCCCCTTTTCCTCCTTCGGAAACCTGAAAGGGGACATATTTTAGCTCCTGCTGGACTTCATTGTAGCGCCTCCCCATAAAACGTTTTGCGGAAAATACGGTGTGCTGCGGATTAGTGATCGCCTGTCGTTTTGCGACTTGCCCGACAGTGCGCCCGCCGTCTTTTAGGAAAGAGACGACCGAGGGGGTAGTCCTTCCCCCTTCAGGACTTGGAATTACGGTTGGTTCTCCTCCCATCATTGCTGCCACGCAGCTGTTCGTTGTCCCCAGATCGATCCCGATTATTTTTTCTTGTGCCATTTATTTTTCCCCCTTGTTTTTAGATACAATAACCATGGATGGCCTAATTACCCTTCCATGGAGCGTATATCCTTTCTGCATCTCTTCGATAATTACCCCTGCGGGGCCATCATCTTCTTTTTGCATGATCGCTTCATGGACATGCGCGTCGTAAGGCTTGCCCAAAGCTTCGATCTCCTCAACACCATGCTTTTTCATCGCGTCCTCGAGCTGTTTTCTTATCAGGGCCAAGCCCTTTTTCATATCTTCTCCCGCGTTTGCCTTTTCGGCAGCATCCATCGCGCGCGAAAAGCCGTCAACCACCGGTAGAAGTTCGTTTACCAGGCCTTCATTGGCAAACTGGATAAATTGCTCACGATCGATCGCCGATCGCTTCTTGAAATTATCGAAATCGGCCAAAGCCCGCAGATATTTATTTTTAAATTCTTCGATCCGCCCTTTCAACTGGTCTATTTCGCTTTTTTCCGGCGGCAGCTCCTTGGGAACGGTTTTTAGCTCTTCACCGTGTTTTTTTCTGGTCATGATATTTCTCCTAGCGAAAAGATCTCGGACAACTCTTTGGCAACGTAATCTACCAGGGTAGTAGCTTTACTATAATACATGCGGGTGGGGCCGATCAGCCCGATGCCGCCGGTTATTTCATCGTCTATCCGGTAAGAGGAGACGATAACACTGCACTCTTTGAACTGTTTATATTTATTCTCTGACCCGATCCTGATGCTGACTTTGTCTGCCGCGCAATATTCGTCTACGATTTCGGTCAGCAGGTCATCTTCTTCTAAAAGCTCAAGTATCTTTTCCATCTGATCTATATTTCTAAATTCGGGCTGATGCAGGAGGTTGGAAGTCCCTGCCGAGTGAACTCTATGGTGAGAACCGAGATTTACAACGATCGCTGTGTAATCGAGCGCGTGCGATAAAAGTTTTGCTGTCCGGTGAAGGATCTCGTCCAGATTAAAATTTTGAGTTTTAATAACTTTTTCTACCATCTCTTCTTCGCGATGGGTAGGGTGGAGGGCGCGCATTAAACGGTCTACATAAAAACGGTAGCCGCGATCGGTCGGGATGCGGCCGGCAGAGGTGTGGGGCTGGGTAATAAATCCTTCTTCTTCAAGATCTGCCATCTCGTTGCGAATGGTTGCTGGAGATAGCTCGGGCAGGTGGCTTTTTGAAATCGTGCGCGATCCTACCGGCTCCGCGGTATGCTGGTAATCTCGGATGATAGCATTTAGTATTTTCTGTTTTCGGGCGTCTAATTCTTTATGCGGCATAGTTTTAGCACTCTCACCTTTAGAGTGCTAATTATAACAGTTTTTTAGGGTTGCTGTCAAACGAATTTAGCGAACACTTCGTTGCCGAGATAGAGTCCCTGGCGGGTAAGCTTATAGTTGCCGTTTTCTTGCTGTAAGAGGCCATCTTGGATCGATTCTTTGACCTCTTTCTCGAAGCCGGTAAACTTCTCGATCGGGAGGCCGTCGAGCATACGGAGGCCGAGGAAAAGGGTGTCACCCCCTCTTGTCTCACTCCGTTCGACGTTCTCCCCCTTATTAAGGGGGAGAAAAGAAGAGGGGGTTGTTAGATAATCTTCAATCTTGTCAGGATTACTCCACCTTTTCCCATCGACATGCGAATGGGCCCCCGCGCCGATACCGATATAATTTCCGTTTTTCCAATAGTTAATATTATGCTTACATTCGAATCCAGGTTTGGCAAAGTTGGATATCTCGTAATGATGGTATCCATTCTCGATTAGGGTATCGATTGTATGTTCGTACATTGCTAGTTCTAATTCGTCATTGGGAATTGGTAATTCATTCATCATTCTGGTTTCGAAATTCGTCATTCTCCAAAATGGTGTTCCTTCTTCTATTATTAAATTATAGGTAGATAGATGTTCTGGATTTAAGGAAATAGCAGTCTTAATATCTTTTTTCCAATCTTCTAAATTTTGGTCGGGTAGGGCAAAGATCAGGTCGAGATTTATATTTTCGAATCCGACCGAGCGGGCATCATCGTAGAAACGAAAGATATCTTTTGAATTATGGATCCTTCCCAAAGTTTTTAGATGTTGGTCGTTAAACGATTGCGCGCCAATCGAAAGCCGATTGATTCCTAGTTGTCTTAACTCTTTAAGTTTAGTTTTGTTAGCTGTTCCGGGGTTGGCCTCGATGGAAATTTCGAATGCCGAATGCCGAATGCCGAATTTTGGAGTTATTATTTTAAATATTTTTTCAAAGTGTTTTGGTTCTAACAGGGTGGGGGTGCCGCCGCCGAAGAAAATCGTCCTCACCCCGTCACTCACTTTGTTCGTGCCACCCCTCTCCATTTCATGGAGAGGGGAATGAATTGCGCCGGAGGCGCAAGAAAGGGGTGAGGTTTTTAATTCCCGACATAGCGCCTCTACGTAATCGTCTATCAGATTCTCTTTCCCGGGATACGATACAAAATCGCAGTAATTGCATTTCTTTTTACAGAATGGGATGTGGATGTATAGCGAAGTCATTTTCCGAGCCGTAGTACGGCGAGAAATGCCTCTTGGGGGACATCGACGCTGCCGACGCGCTTCATCCGTTTCTTACCTGCTTTTTGTTTTTCCAATAACTTTCGTTTACGGCTGACATCACCGCCGTAGCATTTTGCCAGCACATTTTTTCGGATCGCCGGGATATTTTCGCGCGCGATGACTTTTGCGCCAATAGATGCCTGGATCGGGATCTGGAATTGATGGCGAGGGATCACCTCTTTTAATTTTTCGGCCAATCGTTTCCCCCGATAATAAGCCTGGTCGCGGTGGACGACGATCGATAGGGCATCGACCGCCTCCTGGTTCAACAAAATATCCAATTTCACCAGATCTGACCTGCGATAACCGATCAATTCGTAATCCATTGACGCGTATCCCTGGGTGGTTGATTTTAACTGGTCATGGAACTCAGAGATGATCTCGGAAAGGGGGATTTCAAAGACGACCATCACCCTTTTCGGGTCGAGGTAGGTCAGGTCGATAAAGTTGCCTCTTCTATCGGTTGCCAGGTCCATGATCGAGCCGACATAATTTGCCGGGGAAAAAATGGTGAGCTTAAGATAAGGCTCTTCGATCGAATCGATATCCGAGGCCTTTGGCATCCGGGTCGGGTTATCGATCAGGATAGATTTCTTATTAAGCAGGTTAACTTTATAGATCGTATTCGGGGCGGTCGCGATAATATTTAACTTGAATTCCCTTTCCAGACGTTCCTGTACGATCTCGAGGTGAAGCAAGCCTAAGAATCCGCAGCGGAGGCCAAATCCTAAAGCGCCGGAGCTCTCCGGCTCAAAGCTTAATGCGGCATCGTTTAACTGGAGTTTTGCGACCGCATCTTTTAACTTTTCATAATCTTCTCCGGCCATCGGGTACAACCCGCAAAAGACCATCGGTTTGATCGGTTTGTAGCCGGGGAGGGGTGATTTTGCCGGATGCTTTATGTCGGTAACCGTATCGCCAACTCTACACTCTTTAACTTCTTTTATTCCCGCGATCAAGTAGCCGACTTCGCCGGGGGTTAATTTATCTTTTTTATTCAGGCCCAGCTTTAAAACGCCTACTTCTTGGACCTCATATTCCCCTTTAGTTCCCATTAATCGAATGTTCATACCCGCAGCTATCTCTCCGTTTACTACCCGGATATAGGCGATAACTCCACGGAAAGCGTCGTAATGTGAATCGAATATCAAGGCCTGCAGGGGGGAAATTTTCTTCCCTTTAGGAGCGGGAATTTTTTTAATAATGGCATCAAGAATCTCTTCGATCCCGTCTCCCTCTTTAGCAGAAGCAAGGATAATATCGTTCTCTTCGATCCCGAATGTAGCGGTCAATTCTTCGGCCACCCTTCCTGGCTCTGCCGCCGGGAGATCGATTTTATTGATGATCGGGATAATAACCAGATCGTTCTGTTTGGCCAGCTGGGCGTTAACCAGGGTTTGTGCTTCGATCCCCTGGGAAGCATCGATTAATAATAGCGCCCCTTCGCAAGCGGCAAGCGATCTTGATACTTCGTAGGAAAAATCGACATGTCCAGGGGTATCGATCAGGTTCAGGATGTGCTCTTTATACTCCATCCGGATCGCCTGCGCTTTGATGGTGATCCCGCGCTCGCGTTCGAGGTCCATTGTATCCAGGACCTGCTCGCGCATTTCCCGTTTTGATACGGTATGGGTGAATTCCAATATCCTGTCGGCCAGGGTCGATTTTCCGTGGTCGATATGCGCTATGATAGAAAAGTTACGTATCTTTGAAGGCATCTAGCTATTCTATCAGGTTGACTATATAGTCGTAAAGAGAGATAATATCTTTAAATTATGAATGACCAATTATTCAATGATGAAGAAATAACTAATAAACAATTTATAAATTTTAAATTGAAAATTGGAATTTTATTCCTCATTCTGGTTTCCTCATTCGGATTTCCGGCAAATGCTGTTGTTGACTTAGGAGAAATAGGGGTAGGAGCACGGCCTCTAGGCATGGGTAAAGCATGCATCAGCGGAGTGACCGATGCGACTTCAATCTTCACTAACCCCGCCGGCTTGGCAATGAACGACGACTTTAACCTGATCAGCATGAGCGGGACGATCCTTTCTGATATAAACTACATTATGATCGGAGCTTCCGACTATTCGCCGATGGGTAAATTCGGGTTTGGTTATCTTAATGCATCGGTCGGAGGGATCCCAATCACCACTATTACCGGTTCGGGTTCGACCGCTGCGGTAGTGCAGACTGGAGTGACCGATTACAGTTCAAGCATCCTCTTTTTCTCTTATGGATCGAAATTGAGCCGGTTTTTAAGAGGGAATCTTGATAACGTCGCGTTTGGGTTGAACCTGAAATACTTTCTGCAGGGATTTAGCGGCGGGGGGGCAACAATGCAGGATGCGGTGGGGAATGGGATGGATGCCGACCTTGGATTTATCTGGAAATATGACAACAGATTAAAATTTGGCCTGTTATTTAATAATTTTGTCCCGCTCAGCTCGGGCGGTAAATTTATCTGGACGAAAAACAATGAGACTGAAGGTATCCCGATGGCTGCCAGGATCGGGGGGGAATATATTTTTTCCAGGCAGTGGCGGGCCCTTTTCGACTATGAGCAGGGGAGGGGGAGTGGGCGTCCGAGCGTTTGGCATACCGGATTAGAATATGCGCCTACCAGTCTCTTTTACCTTCGGACAGGGATCGATCAGCGCGCCAAAGCGACCACGACCGGCGCCGGGGTCGACAGTAATCCTACCTTCGGCGTTGGCTTGAAATACTTTGGTTATACTTTTGATTACGCTTATCAAAGGGTAGGAGAGCTATCGGATAATACCTCTCACTTTTTCTCGATCGGTTTTGTGGGAGATGAACCCGTTTATGATGAATCCGGGGTCGATGAAGATATCAAGAAAAGAACAACTACCACTGTCCCGGTTCCCGAAGTTGTTCCAAAACCGGAGCTAAAAACATTTGAAGACCTGCCCGATGGGTATTGGGCAAAAAAGCCGATCGAATATCTGGCCACCCTGGGGATTATGGGGGGGTATCCGGACGATACCTTCCGGCCTGATCGCCAATTGACCCGCGGTGAATTAGCGGTCATTTTGGTGAAGGCTAAAGGATTTGTGGTGAAGGGGACAAGCAAAACGAGCTTTAGCGATATCAGGCAGCGGAGTTGGACGGCCCCTTATATTGAGGTCGCGGTCCAGCGGGGGTATATGAAGGGTTATCCGGATGATACTTTTAAGCCGAATGGGCGGGTATCACGCGCGGAAACCGCGGTGATCTTCGCGAGGTTTGCCGGGCTCTATGTTAAGCCAAAGGTAGGGAGCAGCGGATTTCCAGATGTTAAGAAGAGGCATTGGGCTTCACCATCGCTGGCAGCGACCAGATCGGCAGGATTCTTTGAGTATCTGAGTGGCAAGAATTTTGAGCCTAAAGCATATCTTACCCGGGCTGAAGCGGCGGAGATCCTTTCGAAGACCTCATTGGTTAAAAAAGAGATCAAAAAGCTAATTTCGGGGGAAAAATAAGATGGACTGTATATTCTGTAAGATCGTGAGGAAAGAGATCCCTGCTGAGATTGTTTTTGAAGATAATAAGGTTTTGGCCTTTAAAGATATTAATCCCCAGGCTCCGCACCATATTTTATTTATCCCCAAAGAGCATGTGACTTCGGTAGCCGATCTGGAGAATATAATAGTTATTTCCGATCTATTTGCGGCGATGAAGCAGGTTGCCCAAACCATCGGGATCGATAAGAGCGGTTATCGGATCGTGGTTAATCACGGGAAAGAGGCGGGGCAGGCGGTCCCTCACTTACACTTTCATCTGCTCGGCGGACGTCCGCTGAAGTGGCCGCCTGGATAATAACCAATAACCAAGATACAAGATACAAAAAATAACCAAGTTCCAATAACCAATTACCAAACCACCTCAAGAAATAACGTTTGGTTATTAGGGAGCAATCTTATTGCCAACCATTTATTGAAAAATCATGAGGGACAGTGTCGAAATTTTGACAACGGAAGACAAAAAAAAGGTGGGAAGCAACATGCCTGTTAAATGCTGCCCCCACCGTTTATAAGTTCCAGAATTCATTAGTGTTTGGCGGTAATAATATGCCGATCCGGATGCCGTCTGCGCATAGCTTCTAATCTGCGTCCATCGATGACTAAAAATCTTTTGCGCAACGCCGCAAGTTTAGGGTTGTGTCTCAAGAATAATGCCCAAGCCTTTTTCTGGCTTGCCTTGACTAGTGCTCTTCTGGCTTCATCAGCGCGACTCATCCTGAATTTAAAGAATTTACCATGAATCTGTTGGAAAACCCAGTTTAACAATGCATATGCATCATCAACCTCTCCTTTGATAAGAAAATCTTTGCTATTGCTGTTCTTTTCAATAAAAGTGAGCAACTTGGCAAGTGTCTCACTGTTCCCGGTCGTCTTGATATCCTTCCAGACCAAGGTGGTAATCGTGTCGGTAGCGGCAGTGACGACCTCGCTGCCGGCGTTCTGCTTTGCTTTTAAGACTACCGGAAGCAGGCTGGCTAATTGATAGGTTTCTACTAATTTAATAGCATTTAATTTTTCTCCCGTTGTAGACATTCCGGTCAATATTCTTGTAATCTCGACCTTGAGTGCTTTTCTGACTTCTACTGATAATGTTCTTAGCTTACCGCCTTTTGCAGCTCTAGCCAGGCTGATGATCGCTTTTGCCTTCACCTGCGGAGTAGCCGTTTCGCTGGCGAGAATAGTTTCGTATTTGAATTTATTAAACAAGGTTGCGACTTTGGCAGGAAGGTTCGGCATTAGCTCGGTATAGAACTGATCTAAACCGGCCACCGCTTCACCTTTGCTGAGTTTGGTCATTGTCAGGCTTAGGTTAGTTGAATGCTGGACCATGGTGAAGGCCTGTAATGCTTTAGCCATCTTGGTCAGATCCCAACTGGTAGGTGTAATTGCAATTCCCATTAAGCGGAGGGTGCGTTGTGCATTAGCTTTGCCCATTATGAGGGTAGGCGGAAGCCCAAGCGCTTTTAAAGCGATGGCCAGTTTAGCGTGATCCATACAAGAAAGTTTTAAGCGGATGATCTCTAGCTGTTTCATCGCTACCGCAAACTGGGCGGCTTTAGCTTTTTTCACGTTGGTGGTCCCGATATGTTTAGAGAAAGTAGCTAATAAGATCGCATTTTCCGCTTTCATGACCCGTGAAAGGGTCGCATCGGTCAGCGTCCCGTCCGCGTTCAATATCCCGGCCTGGATATCGGCTGGAGTCGCTTTTACTCTTGTCCCACTATGAAATGCGGCGAAAATTTCTTGAATGCGTTTCGCTTTTCTAAGACCGAGCAGGGTATTGGCTTGTCCGCTAATCGCTTTCAATAATCTACCGAGTTTGTGATAATAAACGGTACGGTCATTTTTGGTGTTTGATCCCGGGAGGGCAAGCACATGGTGGTAACTGCCGGTTGCCCGGTCATACCAATAGTTGGCATTAGCGGTTCGACTGGTAACTCCAGTTAATGATTCGGTGTAATCGTTGAGCCCGGTCAGGACAAATTCTCGGAGGTGAGCGTGGCTTCTAATATCGCCGTCTTTAGTAAAGTATTTTTTGATAAGTTTAATGGTTCCGGCCAGCGCGCCGCCCCATTCCCTTAGCTCACCGCTGTCGAGTTCTCCTATCTGGTAAGCCATTTTTATCATTTTTCTGATGTCTTTAATCTCTTGTTTCCTGATTTTCGGGTCTTCATTTTCGCTTAATTTAAAATGCATTGCCGGGAATTGATTATATTCTAAAGAGGTATAATAGTTATTACCCCTCTGGTTTGCTGCCGTCTTTTGGCTAAAGAGCTGTGCTCTAAATCTGAGACAGAGTGAGAGGAATAGAGCCGTAAGCCTCTTCATATGATCAAACCTTATTTTAAACTGATCGTTTAAGTCCTGGGCTCCCTGGCGTTTAAGACCATGAGCGATCGGATTTCCGACGGCGACCTTAAACGATGTCCAAAATTTTGACCAACTTGATCCTTTCCAGAATTTTAGCAGCGGCGCTAGGTCTATTTTCATTAAGTTGAACCTACCCCTGCCGGCTTCATTAATTGCGCGTTTAACTCCGTAATCGTATTCATTCATTACGGCGGGGAGGACCAGGTTGTATAACATTTCATCAGCAAAGAGGACCCAGAGGATAGCTCCGAGCACATTTAGTGGTCCTCCGACGGCAACTGCATGCTCGGCAGAGGCGGTAGCGGCATTCTTGACTGCAAGGAGTTCCTTTATAGAGGTAGCCCCCCCCTGAGCTTCGAGCGCGAGCAGCTGTTTCTGCAGAGCAAGCCCTTCGAGCAGAGTAAACTCGACGGCTCTCGGCGCAAGTTTGGCCAGTAGAGCAGGGGATAAGCGCATCAGTGCACCCTTCATTAAGTAAGGGACAAGCGCGGTGGTTACGATCGAAGCGCCCATATTAATATACTCTTTGTGCATGCCGCTTCCATCTGCATTAGCGCGCAGGCCGAGCCAGCGGTAGAGCATTGAAGTCCCGTGGAACCAACCCATACCGACTCCGAGCAGGCTTTCGGCTAATGCCTTAGGGGCGATGGTCGCTCTTAAAGCGTAATATCCGCCTCTGGCGGCAGCACGAGCAACAACTTTAGCTCCGGCGGCTTTTCCAGCTTCGGCCAGGGCGGTATGGAATGCCCGGTAAGTCGCCTTTAGCGCCATCCAGTTTTTCTGCCCTTTAAGGCCGGTCAAGCTCTTAAAGATCGCCGTTTCGGTCTGCATCATTACTACGATAAATGAAAAACGGGCCTGCGGATTATTAAGCAGCGGGAAGCGCTTTGCTAATAGGTGGGCCGACCCTTCAGCCACCGCCCAGAACAAGAATCCGGATACGATTTGCATGGTAACCTGGTGGCGGGCGATCGATCCGAGTCGGGTGGTTTTTAACTCAGCAAGTTTGGCCGCAATCTTCGGATTCCGTCTTAAAAACTTCTTAAATTCCGGCGATTTGATAAACTTTTTCAGTTTAGCCGGTTTGTCAATAAATTCCTTAAGGGTTAAGCCTTTATTGATCTGGCGCATCGCTTTTTCCATGAGCTTGCCGAGCTGTTCGGCGCTCATCTTGCGGGCGCCCTTGATCCCGAGTTTTTTGGCGGTCTTTCTTAAAGCCTCAAGGTATTTCTGCTGGGCGAGCCGCGCGCGGACCATTGGGCTTTGTTTCAGTTCGGCGGCTAAAGTTGAAGCGGTTTCGATGGTTTGGATATCAACCCGAACTTTGCCGGAGGCGGTTTTTCTAACCGCAATTCCATTCTGTTTTCCAGTCATCGAGTTAGCTCGGCGGGTGATCTGGTCCATCAAGTCAGCGGTTAAGGTAACTCCCTTTTCAACCTTGAATTTAATTGCCCCTTTTTCGGTAAGGGTGTTAACTAAGGTTTCAAAAGCGCTGGTTTTTGAAGCAACTGCGGTATCAAGCGCTGTCGCTGATCCTTTGAACTCGATCCCGCTATGGCTCAGTCTTTCTGCCGCGGTGAAGATATGGACGACGCCATGGCCATCCATATGGGCCATTCGCGGGCGGCCGTCATTGGTCTTCTGCAAGCTTGCTTCAGAAATAAGCACCTTGCTGGCTACGTTTTCATAACCGGCCGGGAGGATGATATATTTTACACCAGCTTTATAAAGCGCTTTTATCGCAGCGGATTTGGCGCCGCGTCTTACCGGCCTAAGGGTCGATCCGTGGGCTAGGGTGGTGCCCCCCCTCAGCGACTCTAAAGGTACGCGGTGAGCGCTGCTTACTCCCTCGATATCCAAAACACTATTGGTCGTATTGGATACCCAGGCTTCGATCGATGCATCTAATAGGCCGAGCTTGGCGCGAATGGTTTTTCGGCTTCTCCGGGATACCTTTTGGTAGAATCGGCGGAACCAACCCTTCTTTAAAACGCCATTTTTGTGATAATCGGCGATCGCGCGGTCAGATAGATATCGATCTTTATGTTTTTTAGGTAGTTCTGCTTGCCGATTGACCTCGGTATCCAGTAATCCCATCAAGGTTTCGGTGCGGCGGCTAAGATATTCGGTATAGAGCCGCTGCGCCAGAATTTCCCGTGCTTTGAACACGGGGAGCTTGTAGTACGCGGCATAAGCTTCGGCCCTGGCATTGAGGTGTTTGTTGGTCTTTAATGTCTTACTAATATCTTTCCAGCCTCTATATTTTGGGCTGCCGTATCTTGAATAGCGGCCAAAAATTCTACGGAAGATCCGGCGGACCCACATTCCGCGGCCGGCATCTAATTTTGTTTTAATAAATGAAGTAGTGGCAAATTTATAGCGTCCAAATCTCCCCTTAAGGTGGCGGCGTACCGCTAATTTTAGCGCTTGCTGAAAGACGGCATCGCTAACTTGTGATTGGAATAATTGGCCAATATAAGCGTCAACTTCTGCGTTAACGGTTGGCTGCCCGGATGGGTTCATCGACATCCCTTTGGCCAATATCTCCAGAACCTGTCTTCCGGTGGGTGCTTTTATGTTTTTGGCTGCCCCTTTTCTGGTTATTTGCAATCTCTCGGTTAAGAGACGTCTTGCCGTTTTTCCAGTCCTTGTCAGCGCTATGATATAAGCCTTTACGTTGAATGGTTTGCTGTTTCGAACGGTGAGATCTTTTTTGAAGTCCGGTTCGGCTTGCTGGAGGACCCTGGCGGGGACCTCAAGGGTGTCGTAGAGTTGCCGCATTGTAGCCGCCGAGAACTTTTGGCCGGAATCATGTAATATCTCATGGACTCTTTCGTTGAATTCGGAAAAGTTATTTTTCGCCCTGATCCTGGCAAGTTCGAGGATGTCCCTTCCGCTCAAGAGCAGGCTGCCTAACTGCTTGGGGCCTCTTTTTCCTTTAGAAAATTTAATGTCATAAAAATCCCCCTGATTTACCCACATGGACCCGAGATGAGATCTGGTTGTTATAAAATCGAAAAAGGCGTCAAAGGAAATTGTTGTTGTGCTCCCGCCCCGGCTTTCTGTAACCGTGATTTTCGCGCCCTTTAATTGTCCGGGTATATTTCCCGCCGCGGCCTGGCTCATAATTTTTCTGAATTCCCGGGGGGTAATCTGTTTTCCGGCCAGTTCGATACAGGCTTTGGGGTCCGCGACCGTGGTATAAAAAATATCCTGGGCTTTAAGGGCGGTGTTTTTATCCATTGCGCTATGCGCGGAATATTTAGATCCAAAGCTATCAAACGCTCTTCTTGTCCATCTTTTTCTAAAAAGGGTTATCCTTCTCCAGGTTTCATTTACCCGGTAACGGGTGCTGAAATCCACGATTTTTTCCCATCTGGTTGATTTATCCGCGGATGGGCGGCCTTGCCGGGTTCCAGGTTCCAGAAGGGCTTTCACCCCGGGGATATTTGCCGAATAGCCCTGCCGAATCTGGATGGGAGATCGACTTACGCCAGCCATTAATCCGCCGCGCAGGTAGCGCACTTGCCCCGCAAGAAATTTTCCGGTTCGATAGATCGGGGCGAAAGGATTTAAGTGGAAGTAGATTAATTTGAAACCTAATTTTCCGCCAGCTACATGCGGGCTCGTAAATTCCTGAGCTAACTGGGCCATTTCCATTTTATACATCTCATAAGCTCGGCCACGGTAGTTACGGTTGATCAAGATGCTATATCCACCATAAGCACCGGATTTAATTTGGATCCAACCCAGTTTTACCCCGCTTCTAAGTATTTTGTAAGTAGTCATCAACCCGCGGATGGTCAACATCGAAACGGCGAGCAGCTTACCAAACGCGGCTCCCCAGTTTCCGGCCTCGATTTCGTTAAGTACTTCGGAGAAGAAGATAAAGCCCATCGATTCAAACACGGCGAAGGCGCCGGTAGTGTGGGCTAATCCTTTAAAAATTCGTTTGATTGCCTCATAAGCTTGCTGTTTGTCGCCTTCTGCGGCGGCGCGTAAAAAGTCTCCCAGACCGCCGGCGGTATTAGCGAATGCCATATTGATCTGCTTGCCCATAAAGAAGATCAAGTGGGCAGAAAATCCAGCGCCGCCTTTAAGCGCATCTGCTATAAATCTTCTATAGTCAGTTCTAAGTTCGTTTATTACCCCGTTAACCGCGCGCGGACCGTGGATCCCTAACGATTCGCGGCTCCGGGTGCTCCATTGTTCGACCGGGATCCCCGGAAAACCTGCAGCCTTTCTAACCGCGCCCCGTTCCACCTTCGGGCCGTAGCGGACCACTTTGATCTTTCTTGGCGGATCATCGTTCGGGTTGGTCCTGTAATGTAAGGCCTGCCCAACGATCGCCTGGCCAGGATCGAAATAGGTCATCGCGTAGTCACGCGGGTTCTGCAGGGCGGCGGTAATATTAAACTCACCGGTGATGGTTAAGATCGCTTCGATAAAGCGGGAGAGTGGCTTGTTGCTCGAGTGGAAAGAGTCGTGGACCTGGAACTCTCCGCTCGGCAGACTGGCCAATAATTTGTCTAGTTTATCCGGATCGCTAATATAAGAGTTCAAATTAAAAGCGATCTTTTTCTCTTTTAACTTTCGCTTGATCAGATCGACCAAGAATGGGTTGCTCGGTTTTTTGCCGTTGCTTGATTTAAGGACCATCCGTTTGAAATCGCGCTCTCTTTTTAGGATCGGGATGATCTCTTTCTTAACGTGGCTGATCAGGGCTTTGATCAGCTCCTGGTTTACATGGTCGAGTTTCATCCGTCCATTCTGCCGGGCAAAGACCTTTGCTAGCAATTCTCTTCCTTTAGCGGTATTAGCTAAGATCATATAGACCTGTGAAGACATGTTCATCTGCGGCCGGTCGTCCGAACTTAAGGATAAGAAGTTCAAGAAGGCGAGCTTTAACTTGGTAACCGGGTCGTTGATCGCCCGGATCAGCTGGTCGTAGGTTATTGGTCCGTAGGTTGCCTCATCGGCACCGCCGGTCAAGCGGCTGAGGATTGGAAGACCTAACAGGAGCGCATTGCTTACGCCATGGCCGCCAAAGAGGGCGGGGAGCGACTTGGCAAGGCTTAAGCGTGATTCGCGCGGCATGGTCGAAAGGAGCTTAGAGAGGGCAACTTTAACCAGGGCAGAGGTGATCGTTTTTCCCCGGCCGGCGCCGATCCCTTCTCCCGGCATGAGGCTGAGTGACTGGAGCGAGAAACTGGCATCCGGGTTATCCTTAAAATAAGCTCTGATAATTTCTTCCGGGGTCAGCCGGGTGTTGGTCCCGTCAGGGCGGAATACGTGGCCCTGATCACCAGAAAAGATACCCGATACCCAATCTAAGATTTTGTCGGAGACCCCCGGGGTGTTTCTTAGTCGATAGAAGACATTGCTTAAACGGGTAAATTTATCGGCATCAAATCGATCGCTGCTTAGGGTGGTGATGATCTCTTCACGGCGGGCCTTCTTTTTGTTTAATGAGATATATTCCGGGACGATTGTATTTCTGGTGTTGATAATCGTGCGCAGTTTTTTAGAAAGGGTGAGCAATCCTAGTCTAACCCGTTTTAATACCCCAAGTTTAGTCTTACCTTTTTCGGCGGCGATCCTTTTGTCGATCTGCGATAACTGCACTTCAACCGTTTCCAGCATCGTATCGGCCTGCGATATGTACTGGGTCGGGTTCTCGTTCATCCGTTTTATATTCTTAATGAGCTGGATGTAGGTTTGTAAGAAGCTCTTAAAGACGTGATCTTTTTTGTGTTTTGAGTCGGTAAAATGTTTGCGCAGCTCTTTAATGAAAGCCTCGTTTAGGCTGTATACATCTTTAATGTTGGCAACGGCCCCCTCGATGTTTCCTTGATTACTGGCCAGAAGGGCTTTGATCGTCGCTTCAATGGTCTTGATATCGGTGTTTAATCCGCCTAACTCAGGGACCAGGTCGCCGCGGTATAAGAGGAGGTTAAGCTCAAATACCATGTCGTTAGGCAATCCAACCGTAATAAAACTGGAAGGGCTGGGGGCGTCGATCGCTTCGGTGCCGGCATGGCCGATCGCCTTGACATGTTCCCAAAGGAAGCTGCCAACCCCTTTGTAGCCGGTCTCCGGAGGAGGGTTTTTCTGGGTTAAAGTAAAGAGATGGCTATGGAGCTGTTTTAGTATCCGCATAGCCTTAAAGTAGACTTTTCTAAAAGTCGGCTCGTTAAAGGTGTTGCCTAGTCTCCCTTTGAGATAGCCGACTAGAACTCTGTAGTATTTACGGTTACCGCTCAAGCGGGGATCATAAATGGCCATATCGGGATGCGCCGAAAGGTAGCCGGCTAACTTGGCAAGGATATCCTGCGCTTCCTGCGTGATCCCAAGCTTGTGATAAATTAATCTCATTCCCCGTTTCAGTTTCTTAATTGCAGATTGAAGCGCGGATCTTTCCCGAGCGTTGGTAGTAGCCGCGTTTGCCGGATAGTAGTCGTCAATATTAAAGTACCGTAAGAATTTATCTAACTCTTGTTTTTCCTGTTTAGTTAATCTAACTTCCCCGCCGCTGCTGGTGATCTTTCTGAGAACACCGGAGATAACGGTGGAACTTCCGGTATCATTCTCGATCATATCCGCGACCCGGTTTAAGACCTTGATCTCGATCCCGCGGAGGGCGAGGGTCCCCGGGTTAAGGATCCAGAACCTTGATTCACCAAAGACGACATTGGTTCGGCGAAGATCTAATGCAGTTAAGCGGGAGGTAACTCTTTCTCTTAGCATTACATCTTCCCTGTCAGAACACTGTCCATATTGGCAGAGGGCAAGTTTGATCATTGCGGTCCTTTCGTTTTTGGCAAAAGTGATCGGATCAAAACTATGTTCTACTCCGGCCAGGTTGTTTCTCCGGCGTACTTTAATATGCATATCGCGAGGGACGGTTTGTACGCCAAAAGGAGAGACAAAGAAAGTGTCAAGCGGTGTAGCTCCTTTTGGTCGAAGGTGGGCCGGGACCTGGTCGTAATGGACCGCTCCATCCAGGGCTGCGGTCGTGGTGAGTTTACGCTCAAGCGAATGGAGGGCTCGCGGGGTAACGACCACGCTTGATCCGCCGTTCATGGCGGTGTATCCGGTGCGGGCGGTCGCGATCCGGTCGAGCTTGGTGCTTAATTGTTCAGATAATTCGTAGTTGGCAACGGTTGTTGATTCAGATAATTCGGAGACGATCTGGAGCACTCTTCGAGTATCAGTTTTAGATAGATCCTTTACCTGCTCCATAACCATCTTCATTAAAATGGAAACATCTTTCTCTTTGATCAGTTTTACTCTGGCTTGCGGCTGTTTGTTTAAGCTGGAATTAGCCAGGTTGTTATGTGCCTGGACAGAAGAGTAGAAAGAAAATGCAAGGTTCATAACTTTCTGTCTGTAGTATTTATTCAGGTCTCCCCATGAAGTGAAATTGTGCAGGTCGGTCCGCAGGTCTTCATTCATGCGGCTGATTTCGGGTAATCCCTGTGCGGCGCGGAGCTGATTTCTAAGATAGAACATGGCTACACGTTTTACCAGATCAGGGCGTTGGTTTGAAAGTAAAACAAAGGTTCTTAGCAGAGATCTTATTTTAGATAATGATTTTCCTTGACGAATATAGCTCTGGAGAATAGAGATAACTATGCCTCGCGCAGGACTATTGCCCATCTTTTTTGAAATTTCGGCGGCAATCGCGTGCTGGCGTCTTGCAACCGCAGGATCGGATTGCGCGTCACTGGATGTCCCGGCGATCCGGCTCATTATATCCTGATCGATCTCCTGGATAAGCTGGTCAACATGCTGCGGACGATTTGGGAAACGGGTAATATATACTTTTCTAAGCCGGCGCTTAAAAAAATCAATTTGGCTCTGGATGTGGTTATGGAGCACTCTGTCTCCGCTTACCAGCTTTTGCCAGGTCCTCAGGTTGCCAAGGATCCCGACTGCTGTATCGATCAACGATTTAAAATGCTCTGTCTTCTTTTTCGCTTTGCTGGCCGCAGTCTTTTTCCACTTTTTCTTCTTGGCCCCTAAAGCGCTTAGATCAAGTTTATAGAAAGCATCTTTCCCGTAAAATACCTTGCTGATCAACGCTTTAGCTAAACGTCTAAACCTGAGGATCGCCTTTTTACTTTCAGCAACGAAAGCTCTCTCCTTGGCAGAGAGGCGTTCGGTTGGCAAATTAGCGTATCTTTTTGCGATCTGGATCACCGCGCTCATTCTGCGGAGGGCCATTTTTGCGGCTTGATATTTGAGGACCCGATTATTTAAGGAGTCATCGGGAGCGGCCTTAAACTTTAAGTAAGAGCGGTTGGCCTCTTTTAACCTTTGCTGCAGGATGTGGAGGGAGATATTGCTGTTAAAGTTCATTAACAGGTTGTTCTCTGATAAATAACGGTACAACGCTTCAAGGGTAGTTTTACAGAAAACTCCGTAGATAAATCCGCGGCCGCTCCGATCGAGATATCCTGCACCCCAAAGCAGTCTCTGCAGGTATTTTACCGCTCCCTGGCCGACTGTGTCCTGTCCCGGCATCTGAGTGATGCGGCCATCGCGATATTCGGCGATCGGTTGTCGGTACTGCCCGTACTGGAAGAAGACCTGGAACCCTTCGATCTCTCCCTTTTTTCTTAAAAATTTAATGGTCAATCGGATCCGGCCCGCGCGGAAATCCCGTGTAATTTTGGGGTCCAGGATGTCCTGGGAGAGGAGACGGGATGCGACATTCTGGATAGGTGTAGCCTCTTCGCTCGGCATTGCTACCGCTGAAGGTTGAATAATGGATTTAGAGAGTAACTGATAGAATTTTAGGCGGAGCATATCTTTCATTCGTGGGTCGTTTAAGGCTGTGTTAACTGTAGTCTGGGTTAATGAATACGAGGTCTGGTCGTTGACCAGGGAGTTGGTCACTTTAATAAAAAGGCGCATGTTGTAGGCTGAAACCGGGGTGTTTTCCCCGAGGACATCGGCAACAAAATCATCCTGTTCCTGGCGGTTTAAAACAGCTTGGGCGGCGATGTAAGAAGGATCGGCAGAGGCGAGGGTTATCGGATCGGGATTATCGGGATCACACCAGTATGCTTCTTCGGCCGGTTGGTTGGGGTTTGCCGGGTTAACGGGCCTTATTTGATTTACACTGTTTACTGCGCCTGGTGGATTCATATTGTCCCTCTAGTGGATCTCCTTTTAAAACAAAAAAACCACGCCCGTTAAATTGTCGTGGTTCATTCAAACTGATCACTCTCAGTAACAGGCGAGCTGAAAGTGTCGTCCTTCTATATATATTATCGAATTAAATAGGGTAAAACTTGCATGAAAATGCGGTTTTTTTTAGAAGTCCGTAGTGTCGGCTTCCGTAGGTGTAGTTGTAGTTGTAGTTGTAGGTGTAGTTGTAGTTGTAGGTGTAGGTGTAGGTGTAGTTGTAGTCTTATCTGTTGTAGTCTTCTCGGCAGGTTTAACTGCAGGGCGTCTGGCAGCAGGTCTGACTGAAGGGCGTCTAGGAGTGGTCCGCTTAGGAGTAGTTCGTCTAGGTGCAGGTGTATTTGGCCTAGGGGGATTTCCGGCAGGGGGAGTCTGGTTCCCTCTGCGACTGTTAAAAGCCTTTACGCGAGCAACGATCTCATTTTTGAATTTTTTAATATCTGAGCTATTTCCGACACTGGTTAAGAGAACAGATTCTAATTGGCCAGAATTTGTTATATCGCCCCTTGGTTGACCATTGGGCTGCATCAATGTTATACCACTGACTTTTTTAGGTATGCGTCCGCCAATTTTTCGGAAAGCGTTTCTGACATACTTATATCCGGAACGGAGGCGATATGAAGTGCCGCGATCCATACTTGCCCATAATTTATGGCGGTCCATAATTATTTGGGCAGAAACACTTATAGATTCAGATGCAAACGAAGAATACTGATCATATTTATCCGAATTTGGTGAGGACTTTCCTTTTAAATATTCAAATAAGTAAAATGCTCTTAAGGCTGCTTGTGCCGCTTCGACATATTTCTTAAAGGCCGGATACGAAGTTAACTTGCTTGGAAGCTGGCCTGGCCATTGCAGTTTTCCTTGAGCCTCTAAGATACGCGCCTTAAGTTTATAAGTGCAGGCCAATGTGAATAAGAGGGTCCCTTGATTATTGATAATTGCTTGTAAATCTCTAAGGGCGGCAATCGCTTTCCCTGCTTGGTAGCTACCATTTGGTAATACCCGGTATCTGATCTGGACGATACGGATAGGTAGTGCAATATCTCGTTTTACCTTTTTAATATATTCGGTAATCCCGATCTGTTGCTGACCCCGCTCACCCGGGATAGTAATCTTATGCTTTGCGGTCCCCACAACGGACTTTATTGCCATCAAGGCAACCAACGCCTTCGCTCTAACTGCTTGCTTATCTGTAGTATCCAGGTACTTTTGAGCTAGCTGTTCCAGATATCTCAGACGATCGTTCTGTTCAAAATTAAAGGTAAACTGGCTATTGGTCTTATGGGTTAATATTTTAAGGACGAGATCGTAATGTCGAGGGTTATTGATACCCCGTTTTACGATCTGCTCCATCAATTTGTTTCGCTGCTGCGGACCAGCCTGCAGGGCAACCTGGTAAGCGGTCGTATAATCTCCGGCAGCGAGATATCCTTCGGCTAACTGTGCTTGATAGTCAGCGCTAAAGGATGGTTTGGTCAAACTGTAGAGCTTATGTTTTTCGTCCCGCATCTCGCTCTCTTTGATCCGGCGGTTTGCGATCTCCTGGATGATCTTGAACGCGGCTCTGGCAGCGGCAACTTTACCGGCCCGGGCGAGGCGTCCGATAAGGTCGAGCGCCTTCTGCCGTGACTGGTTACCGTCAATTACATCCGAATCGAATACTTCGGTTTCGATCTGTCCGCGTAATTTGCGTAATTCCTGAGGGGAGAGGGTAACTTTATTGCCGGTAGTACTACGCTGGGTTTGAGCTGCTCCCTTTAACCAGGCGATCATTCTTGCCGGCGCGAAGTCTCCGACATATTCACGATTGACATATCTGACCCCGCGGTATGCTCTCTGCAGTGAGGCGGATATAACAACGCGGACCAGGCAATCGGTTATGAATTTAACGGTTAACTTACTGTTCGTGTTAGCTAGGCGGACGACTTCGGCAATAATATCAGCATGGTAGCCTAATTCGGTTAAGAGCGGTTTTAGGTTACTTGGGGTAAGGGTTTCGATCTTTCCCTTTTTCATCGCGGCCCTGACCGAGTTTGAGATCTGCGATCTACCCTTGATTCCCTGATCGATATTCCGGTCTTCAAAGTTTTGGCCCTCTCTTAGATAATCGCCGACCGCTTCGGTCATCGATAATCCGGCAAACTGCGCGTATTTCCTGACTACTCTCAAAAAGTATCTGAGTTCAGCGCGAGTGATAACTTTATCACCCTGACCTCTGGTTTTCATGTATTGATCGATAATTTCGCGGAGCCTCCCTTTGATTTCGCGGAGTTCGCCGTTTGGCAGCTTAACAAATATCTTTTCTCCCGCATCCGCTCTGCCGTCGCCATTAGCGTCCCTAACCACAATTTTAAGATCGCGCTGGCCATTCATGTCGTTGACCCTTACCGTGAATTCCGGCGGTTTACGCCCATCCATTACTGCTTTGGCGGTAACCCGATGGTCTCTGGCTAACAAGTCAGAACCCCAGGCAGACCGCTTGATAAGGATTTTGGTTTCTCCAATAGGCCGATAGTTATTTGGGATCCCTTTAGATATAAATACCCATTTGTTCTTCTTCTTTTCGGTAACGGCTACATAGGTTTTCCCTTCATATTTGAAGGTGATGATCCGCTGGTCCTGTTTTAGGTGCGGGAAGATATAGGTTTCGAGCGCCTTAACATCGGCCGCTTTAACCCCGGTCGGATTACTTATAATGTACTTTAATGCGCTCTGTCCGATGGCGCGTTTAACATCGGGATGCTTTAAGTAAGCTTGGACTTCATTGGCCGAATAGTTACTTCTGATATATCTATCGGTATATTTGATTATTCCGAGCAGGGTCTGGAGGGGGAGGGTGGAGGTAGCGATATACTTGATAAAACCGGTCCGCTTTGCAATTGCCGCTTTTCTCGCCGCCTCGGTTTTCCTTATTAATTTGCCAAGCCGGTCAGCTTCGATCTGTAGGGTTTGAGTTCCGGCGGTAATAAATGGTTTTGCCAAGTTTTGGGTTGAATTACCAAGGAGTTGTTTTAGGACAGCTAATTTATCTTTGACCCCTTTTGCATTAGTTGCATTTGGGGCATCTTTGTATGCTTTGATCGCTAAAGTGAGTTTTTTAGCTGCGGTCCCGAAAGCAACGGTATATTCAACCGGGTTTTCACCTAAAATGGTAAGGAGTTTTGCGATCAGCTGTTTTCCAGTGAGCCCTTTTAATCCCTTGATCTGTTTGAGGGTAAGTCCTTTCCGTTTTAAGAGGGCGATGATCTTGGTTAGATCGTAGCCGAGGGCGTTATTACTAAGGGCGGCATGGAGTTCCTTGATGGTGGTAGCCATCTCTCTATTTGTAATATTTCCTTCTCCTAACGAACTGATAGCCCGGTCGTAAGGACGATAAGCATAACGTCTGGAGTATTTGTGGCCTTTGCCGTCGTTTCGGTCTTGAAGATAATGTTTGGAACGATCATCGGTTAAGTAAACTTTGATCCCGTATTTATCAGAGAGGGAAACGGCTGCGCTTAAACCGTCGCGCCGCCAGTTGGTGCCGGCTTCTCCGTTTACCCCCCAGATTAGTTTTGGGTTTATAGTTTGCTGTGTTGTCATTTTACCTCTTATTATACTATCGTAACAACTTGCGTGAAACTTGCATCGGATTATGCAACAATTTCGGCCTCTTCGCGCTCAGCCCGGTTATCCTGCTTTCTATCTCTCTTAAATCTAAGCAGGGCATCTACATCATATATAGGGACAGTTGCTTCGGCCCCTTGAGGGTCGACCCCTTCGAGGGCGGCAATTACCTCATTGTAGCGCAGCTTTGATTTTTTCAGCTCTTTAACATATTCAGCAACTTTTGCTCTGATTTCGCCATCGGTTGAACTCGGATCCCTGACCAGGCGTTCGAGGATGGAGGCAAGGATCTTGTTTCCACTTATTACCGTCTTAGCCGTTGACTCAGTTGCCGATTTTATCGCTTCTACCGGACCTAATCTTGCCTTTTCGACCTCAAGCGCATTTACAATACTTTCCATACTTCTGGTCGCCGAATGCTCCGGTTGCAGATGGCTGCCTGAGATTGGCGCGTTTTGGACCGGGGCGGGCCGGGTAACGTTGGCCACTCCCGCAGCATGTTCTCTAACCCGATTATGCAGCGGCTTGGGAATGATCAGGTTCGAAGTCCTGGCAATCTGATCGATCCGTCTTGCTAATGTTTCTAACCTTCTTGCTTCTTTTACGCTGAATTGCGGTTTTGGTTTTCGTTTAGCTTTTAAATTGCGGGCATAACTGGCCCTGGCGAAATAGTCGATCTTTTTGTTATTAGCTCTGGCCTTAGGATTCCGGCTCTTTGCCAGATTGCGATATTCCCTCAAGTTTGAAACCATCGTAATAAAATCACGGGCGGTTTCAAAGGTCATTCCCTTGGCTGATAACTTTGCTGAATTTTCCAGTACAACCGAAGAGACGATTCTGCCTAATATCGTTTTTGATCCTTTTGCCTGCCTGATCAGGTTATTAGCAGTTTGGACAACTACGTTTTTTCCCAGCTTGGTTGAGGTGATGACCTGGGCGGCGGATCCATTGCCTAATGCCTGGACGATCTGCTCCTGGACCGGTTTGGTCTGAGCGATCTTTAGGCTAAGATTTTCTAGAACCTGTTTTCCTGTTGCCGGGACCCGGTTGTATTCACTCAACAGGACCGGGAGGGCGGCGCCTGGATACCGCGCTAGTACATCGGCGACGATCCCCTGTTTCGTTTGCGCGGTAAGATGCTTGTTTGAAATCCCCAGGGATGATTCGGGCATGGTAAGCAGGGTATGGACGACTTCCCCTAAAATAACCTCCATCGCGTGGGGGGCGGATAATTTAACCGGGACTCGAGTAGTAGGATCGGCTTTGCTAAGGGTTTTAGATACAAAATCGAGGACCTTAAAGGTTGCATTAGGATCATTCCTTACTGCTTCGACTGACGCTTCGGTTAGAATAGGGATCATTTTGGCGGGAGCCCGGTTTACCGCATTCCTGGCTGTTTCAACAGGCTTTTCTATTTTTCCGACAATTTCAATGCCGATGATATTCCCTTTTCCGTCAAGAATAGTTTTATAGATAATTTTTCCAGATCCCGATGACTTTTGAGATTCAATAGAGAGAGTGGCCTTTGCCTTCCCTTTAGCTTCTTTTCTACTTTGCGGCTGGGCCTGGACTTTTGTATTTGCAGCAAATCTTGTGAGAGTGGAATTAGAGTTTAATTCTTTTAACGCTTTTTCAATCTCACTGCGCACCGCTTTTTTGCCTTTTTTTGCTTTAAGAGAGGGTAGCGCCCTTTTTAAGGAGAGGGCAATAAGCAGCCGGCTAAGTATTTGCAGAATTGTGCCTGCAGCTTCTATTCTAGATTTTTCCGCGACAGGTTTTGTAATATGTTCGACCTCAGATCTTGAGGTTTTAACTTTGTTTTTGATAACTTGAATAGGTATTCGTATGTGCAGAGAGTGCGATTTATGGCCGGGATTACGTCCTCTTTTCATGAAAAATTGATTTCTAAGCACTCCATTGTGTTGTTGATGGGCTCTAAGATTGTAGTGGGGTTTTCGGTATGGTTTAAATAAAGGTTTTTTCCGGCAAATTTTATCGATGGTGCGCGATAGGCGGGAAAGATTTTCGAAGGCTTCGGTTAGCTTTTGCCGGTTGATCGACCGCTTACCGCGGCTTTGATAATCATGTAATGTCTCTTTGAGGGCATCTACTTTGTTTAATAATTTTTCGAGTGTTGTTTTGTCTAATTCGCGCAATTGTTGATATGTATATTTTGGAAGATTTTCTAGTTGCCGCAGAAGCCTGTTTTCTAATTTAGTTCTATCTGGCTTTATCTTTAGTCTATTTCTCAAGAAGGTAAGGCTATCCCTTAAGAGATTGTATCTTCTATAAATTTTATAAGCTATTCTTGGTGTTAATAAACCTTCTGCCATAATAGTACCTAAGCCTAACTATACATAATATAGTTCTACTATAGATATATCGCAATAAATGGCGTAAAACTTGCGTCAAAATGCTAAATAAAGTATTATTCGTTTAATGAAAATTATTGTGGCAACCGGGAATAAGCATAAATTAAAGGAAATAGAGCATATCCTTAAGTTGCCAGTTATCAGTTGCCAGTTACCAGTTAATGAAGATGGGAAGACATTTGAAGCAAACGCGATAAAAAAGGCGAAGGCGATCAGGCCAAAAGAGGGGGAGATTGCGATCGCGGATGATTCTGGTTTAATGGTCGATTGTCTTGGCGGGAAGCCGGGAGTTAGGTCTGCGCGTTTTGCCATTCCGCCAACACCAGAAAATTTATGCAAAAAATTACTAAAAAAAATGGGACGCGGGACGCGGGCCGCGAAATTCGTTTGTGTGATCGCGATCGTCTATCCAAACGGCAAGATCAGGACCGTAAAAGGGGTCTGCCGGGGGAGGATAGCGACGGAGATGCGCGGCAGTAAAGGCTTTGGCTACGACCCGGTCTTTATCCCTGCAGGCTACAAAAAAACTTTTGCCGAAATGAAACCGGCGATGAAGAATAGGATCTCACATCGCGCAAAAGCATTGCGAAAAATGAAAAATGCTATATAATAAAATAAGCCAGGGCTTGCCCTGAGCGAGCGGAGCGAGTCGAAGGGCGCCAGTAGCTCAGCTGGATAGAGCGGCTGCCTTCGAAGCAGTAGGTCGCGGGTTCGAATCCTGCCTGGCGCGAATTTGATTGGAGGAAAAAGTAAATGAAACATGTTAAATTTGACGGAAAAATATTGATCATCGGGTGCGGATCGGTCTCCCAGTGCGCGATCCCGATGGTCGTCGAATTGATCGACGTCCCGCCGCAAAATGTTACGATCATGGACTTTGTTGATAATCGGGAAAGGGTGAAGTCTACCCTGGCGAAGGGGGTTAAGTATGTTATCGATCGGGTCACCAGGGAAAATTATACCAAACTGCTTGCTGAATACGTCGGGAAGGGCGACCTGATCATCGATCTGGCATGGAATATCGACTGTAACGCGATATTGCAGTGGTGCCGCGACAACGAGGTCCTTTACGTTAATACTTCGGTCGAAGAGTGGGACCCTTACAAAGACTCCGAACGGAATGATCCCACAAAATATACGCTCTATACCCGGCACATGGAATTGCGGGCGATGATCGAGGGTTGGGGTGATAATAACGGGGCTTCCGCAATCGTTGACCACGGAGCTAATCCGGGTTTAGTTTCCCATTTCACAAAACACGCATTGATCGATATAGCCAATAAGATTATCAGCGAAAAACCGCAGGATGAACGGGTAGATGAGCTAAAGACTTATATTAAAGACAAAAACTTTTCTAAATTGGCCCAATTGACCGGGACCAAAGTTATCCATATTTCAGAGCGTGACACCCAGATCACGGACAAGCCCAAACAGGTTAACGAATTTGTAAACACATGGAGCATTGAAGGTTTCTTTGAAGAAGGGGTGGCGCCGGCCGAACTGGGGTGGGGGACGCACGAAAAATATATTCCCAAGAACGCTTTCTTCCACAAAGTCGGTCCCAAGAACCAGATCTGTCTCCGTTCGCTCGGGATGAAGACTTGGGTCAGGTCGTGGGTCCCTTGCGGGGAGACCACAGGGATGGTTATCCGCCACGGAGAAGCCTTTAGTATTTCCGACCGTCTAACGGTTTGGGAAAACGGCGAAGCTGTTTACCGCCCGACAGTGCATTATGCTTATTGCCCGTCGGATGCGGCGATCAATTCGCTGCACGAGCTTGAGATGAGGCAGTTTAAGCTGCAGGAAAAACAGCGGATCATGAGCGATGAGATCATCGACGGGGCGGACGAGCTTGGCGTCCTTTTAATGGGCCACGATTTTAAATCCTGGTGGTGCGGGAGCCTGCTCGATATCCACACTTCGCGTAAACTGGTACCCCACCAGCAGGCGACTACCATGCAGGTTGCGATCTCGGTAGTTTCGGCGGCGATCTGGATGATCAATAACCCAAAACGCGGCTTTAATATGCCGGATGATATCGACCATGAGGAGATATTAAAAGTCGCGATGCCGTATATTAAACCCTTCGTCTCAAAGGGTGTGGACTGGACCCCGCTGAAGAACTTGAATACACAGTTCACTAAATTTGATATGCCAAGGCCCGATGACGAGGATATGTGGCAGTTTACCACCTTCCTGGTCGATAAAGTGGATTATTATGAAAAAGGGAATGAAGAAGTGATAATCTCAAAAGACGGGAAAAAGATCGAAGAGCCCGCTAAGCTTTGATGAAAAAAAACGGCACGGAAAACACAATACGCAAGGTATTAAAAAAGAATAAGGCTCCCTTGATGCTGATCAAGCGGGAAGTCCTAAAACACCAGTTTGACCAGTTTAAAAGATACCTGCCAGACGTAACTCCATATTATGCGATAAAGGCCAATCCCCATCCGGAGATCATTAAATATTTCGTAAAACTCGGGTCCGGGTTTGACGTCGCCAGCGCCGCGGAGATGGACCTGGTCTTAGGCCTCGGAGCAGACCCGAAAAAGGTTATTTTTGCGAATACGATCAAATCTCAGGAAGACATTGCGACGGCGAATAAGCGCAAGGTTAAGTTCATGACCTTCGACAACGAAGCAGAGATTTATAAGATGGCAAAGTATTGCCCTGGAGCCAAGGTGCTGGTCAGGATAAAAGTGAATAATGTGGGGAGTGCGGTCGAACTATCGTTAAAATTCGGGGCAGACCCGGACCAGGCAATCTTTCTCTTAAAGAAAGCTAAATCTTTGGGATTGCGCCCGGCGGGAGTTTCGTTCCATGTGGGATCGCAGTGTACCAATGTGGATAATTACATGCAGGCGCTCGATGTTTCCTCCCTTATTTTCAACGAGGCAAAAAGGGTAGGGCTTGACCTTAATATCCTGGATATTGGCGGAGGATTTCCGATCAAGCATTTTGACAGCGACAGCCATTTGACCTTTAAAGATATGGCCAAACATCTCCGCCAGAAGCTGAAACGGTTGTTTGATAAAGAGACCCAGTTTATCGCTGAGCCGGGACGCTTTTTTGTCGGTCCCGCGGGGACCTTAGTGACGGCCGTAATCGGAAGGACCTTCAGGAATAATAAGAATTATTATTATCTTAATGACGGTATTTATGCCGATTTTTCGGGCATCATCTTTGACCATTGCCGCTACGAGTTCAAGACTCTCCGCCGGGGGCAGAAGTTCCTAAGCACCCTTGCCGGACCGACCTGCGATTCATTTGATACGATCGCTCCCAATGTCGATCTCCCTGAAATGGATGTTGGCAATATAGTTTATGTCAAGAATATCGGGGCGTACTCCTCTGCCAGCGCAGTCCCTAATTTTAACGGTTTTAAGCCGGCAAAAGTCTTGATGGTATAATCACGGAGGTGATTGTAGATGGTAAAACGGAAGAAGGCTAAGAAAACGGTTAAGCGGAAGAAAGCTGTTAAGAAGAAAAAGTCGGTAAAGAAAAAAAAGACGGTTAAGCGAAAAAAAACCCCTAAAAGAAAGAAATCCCCGAAGAAGAAGGCCAAGGCTAAGGCACAGGCCAAGGAAAAGTTGATCGGGAACATTGAACATTTCTTTAGCAAGATATCGGTTGCCGCGATAAAGTTAAAATCTCCACTTACCGTCGGAGACATGATCCATATCGTCGGACCGCACAACGATTTTATTCAGAGGATCGATTCGATCCAGATTGAGCATAAGGGCGTACAGAAAGCGAAAAAAGGGCAGGATATCGGGTTTAAAGTAAAGAATAAGGTGAGGGTTACCGACAGTGTCTTTCTCTCCGCCAAACCTAAGAAGAGCGAAGGCGGGGGACCGAGGTTTTTGAGCTTTTAGGAAAAGGCGCAGGCAAAGGAGATAAAAATCCTCGCCAACTCGGATTTTTATCTGGGGCGGTCTAGGGGAATTGAACCCCTGATAACAGAATCACAATCTGCTGTGTTACCACTACACCAAGACCGCCGCGTCAGAAATATATTATCACTTCTTTATATTGAAGACAAGTTTTGACAATGTTATAATGAAGCGAGTCGAAGTGCGGGAGTAGTCCCTCGGCTCATTTCATTCGCTCGGGACTTTTTGGAGTGAATGAAATGGATCGATGCTTTGCTTGCAAGTACTGAGCGAGCGAAGCGAGTCGAAGTGCGGGAGTAGCTCAGCTGGTAGAGCACGACCTTGCCAAGGTCGGGGTCGAGGGTTCGAGCCCCTTCTCCCGCTCATTAACTTACAACCAACAACTAACGACACGGGCCCTGCGGGCCCTACGACAAATGTTTTTCATTATTATAATTGGTTGTTAGTTGTAAGTTGTAGGCGCCGTAAGGCGCCGTGTTGTTAGTCATTAACGGGGTGTAGCTTAGCTTGGTAGAGCGCCTGGTTTGGGACCAGGAGGCCGTAGGTTCAAATCCTATCACCCCGATATCTCTGCTCTAGAAGATAATTAATATCAGGCCCAAACCCAAGATTAACGATATCAGAATCAGGCTGGTAATGATCCATTTTTCGTCTAACTTGAACTTCTTGCGTTCAATAATCAAATCACTAATATCGCGGGGCGCGTGATCATCTTCTTTTGCGGAAAAAGCATCTAATAACAGATAAATCGATGCTGTTTTTAAATTCTTTTTGACGAATTCCTTTAATTTATATTTATATTCTTGTGATGTATCTGTGCCAGTAATATGTTCTAAGATGAAATTAGGGGTCTTACCTTTGTGGGCTGATAAATAGTGGATATACAGCCGATTAATGAAAAACTTTTCCATTTCTTCAGTTGATCCAGGCTTTAATTTGTAAGGATTATAAAGCAATAACAAGTCATGTACTTTGTGCATCATTTCGGGGTTGCGGAATGCCTGGGTAAAAATTAAAAGCATATTTTCGGTAACTACTTCGATAACCCGGCTGAGCTCATAAGTCTCCTTTTGCGGGAATCCTGTGTTATATAAGTTCCAAATATCGTCGATCATTATTTCATGTAAATAGACGGCAATTTCGGGTAATATTTCTTTCTTGATTTTTGGATTTGTTCCTTGAAGGTGGAATTGCGAATAAAATAGATTAACTATTTCCTGGGCGCTTTTTATACATCCCATTCCCAGGCAATTACCCCGCATGGCAAGTTTGAGCTGGCTATCAGCGGTAGATTTATCTAAGGCCTTTAATAATTCTTCTTTGATCCTCTTAAATTCGGGTTTCATATCGCCCATATTATAGCACCCTTGCAACCCCGATTTCCTTCGTGATATACTTTTTTCATTGGGCGCCCGTAGCTCAATGGATAGAGCACCAGATTTCTAATCTGGTGGTTACAGGTTCGAGTCCTGTCGGGCGCGTTTTGCGGGCGAGTGGCGGAATTGGCAGACGCACCAGACTTAGGATCTGGCGGGGCAACTCGTGGAGGTTCAACTCCTCTCTCGCCCATTAAAAATATGCGCTAGCATATTTTTAATCCCTCATTCTTATCCCTCTCCCTCTTCCTTGGTTTTCAGGTGCGCATATTTTTAAGGAGAAGAATTAGGGATAGGAAGTAGGGTATGGTAAAATTATTATATGGTGTTTGATTTTGAGAAATTTGAGGTATATAAAAAAGCGAAGTTGGTTGCTAAGGAAATAGCCGAGCTTTTGCCTGTTTTGAAAGGGATACATCCTCGGATTATCGACCAACTGTAAAGAGCAAGCCTCTCTGTTCCTCTGAACATTGCTGAAGGAGCCGGGCGCTATTCAAAGGCAGACAAAAAGAATTTTTATGTGATTGCCAGAGGCTCAGTTTTTGAGTGTGTGGCAATAATTGATCTTTTATCGGATATGGAATTGGTTTCACAATCTAAGAAGGACAATTTTTACGCTAAATTCGAAGAATTATCAAAAATGGTTTCTGGCCTAATAAATTCACAAAAGTAGCATTAAAAGTAGCATTATATGAAAATCCCTAATTCTTATTCCTACTTCCTATCCCTTTCCGCCCACTATATAAATGGCGCCCGCTGAAACACTCCGCATCAAGAAGCACAAAAAAATAACTATTTTTAAATATGGGCTAAATAATTAATACAACTTGGCAGTTTTCTAAAAATTTATCTTTTTTATTGGCTTTTCTGACTTTATTGGCATCTTCGACATCAACTATCACATCGCATTCGAGTTTTTTATCACTTGCAGCTTTCAATCCCTCAATAATTATAGGATTATCTCCTATCCTCGGATTATTTTTAGCTTTCTTTAATGTTTTGTCATAACTAATAATTCCATATTCTATAACATAATCAGGATCGATTATTTCAAAAGTTCCATAAAGTTCTTTTCCCTTGCTGTCGATTATTTTGGGGCTCATGGCAGGCACTATTCCTAGACCCCGAGCGTCAACAATTAAACCAGTGTAATTAGGCATTTTCGTCGCCATTTGCCTAGGTTCAATTTCAGGAAGAATTTCAGGGAATATAATATCCGCTAGCCCACTCTCTCCCAATAATGGCATTAGCATTGTGACTTCGGCAATTTCCTGTTCATCGTTATATTCCACATCTATTACTCTGGCGTCTCGAATGAAAGCAGACACTTCTGTCTTGATCTTATCGCTTTTTGTTGCATAATTTTCAACTATGGTTTCAGAATCAACTCTGACACCGTTTATTATTACTGCCAGGTTCCTATACGCATCCAAAGTAGCAGCCCTTTTAGCCATCTGTCTTTTATAATATTTAGTACCCCAATCCGCATATCTACCAATTCCTTTTACTGTGACCATCGCAAGGCCCCAATCAATTTCTCCATTGTTGAATTCTTCAATTAAAGAGGTGTCAACTTCATCGGGGGCAGCAATAACGGGATTAGAAAATAAAATAGCAGAGAAAAACAACGTAGCAGATAAAAAACCAATTATTATTTTATTCATATTATTCATCCTCCTTTTATGCTTTAGCCAAAAGTGAAATAGCTTTTAAGTCCTTTTCGGAAAACATTCTTTTGAGGCCAGAATAATTTTTGAAGTCATCAGGATAATCTCCAATTACTTCCTTGATTTCTTCTTTTTCAAAATTATGAGGTGTGCCATCATTAGAGATGGTGCTTTTCTGAACATTTTCCAGCTCTTTATCTTTTTTCAATTTATCAATCACATTTGTATCGATTAAATATCTCGTTTCATCCTCTAATTCAATAACAATTCCTCTGTGAGAAGTAACATTAGTATAAATCTTTGTAATTTTCATTTTAACGATTTTTTGTGATTTATTCTTAACAATTTCCTAACCTCATCTGCGCTTTTGTATTGATATCCTCGTGCCTCATCTTGTTTTTGTGTATCGAAAACTCCGTTCGACAAACCTATCAGCCTTCCTTCTGCCGAAATAATATCATCGATCGGAAGCAATATTTTTAATAAGCTCAAGAAGCCATATAATGATATAGACGTCGAAACCGGTTTTAATTTGCTTGCAAGATATCGAAATTTATTATGAAGAGATTTACGCTCATCTTTTTCTTCATCACCCATTTTTTCCCATCCCTTATGGGCATATAATTTGCCACTGTTATATGTTAATTCAAATCCTATTTCAGAAATAAGCTTGCGTTGTTCGCTTATTGGTTTTATGACAAATTCAAGAATAAATTGACCGAAGATAAAAATAACTACAGATGATATTATCGCCATTGCTATGCCCATATTTTTTATTCTCCTAAAATTTCCTCGTGAATCTCTATGAAACGTTTCTCCCCAAGTACCCGAATACATTCTTTCTCTAAATCGCTTTTCCCTTTGCTTTCTTTAGCTGCTTGATCTGCTATCTTTTTAATATCATTTGTATTAAACGACTTTCCTGCCTCATTGATTTTTAATTCGATTGATTTTATCTTTCTAAAATGTTCTCTCAATAATTCTTCTATATTTTTTTTATTCAGATTATTCACCTTTCCTCATCAATCAATCTTCTCAAGAGCTTCAATAATTGAGACGATCAAACCCACGAATTCCAAGTTTTTTATAAAGCTCCTCTCGTTTATTATAATTATAGGTTGACGGATTAATTTCAATTGCCTTATGGTAGTCTTTGAAAGCACTTTTATAATCTTTTAAGTGCGTATAAACTTCAGCTCGCTGTATGTAATAATCATCATCATCTTGGGGACTTAACTCAATTGCCTTAGTTATATCTTTTAAGGCACTGTTGTAATCTTTAAGATCTTCATAAACTACAGCCCTTACTGAATAACAAGCATCTTCTAGGGGATTTAACTCAATCGCCTTAGCTAAAACTTTTAGTGCACCGTTATTGTCTTTAAGAAGCTCAGAATAAAGCATGAATTTGTTTAGATGATAACTTGTTTCATAAGGATTTAGCTCAATCGCTTTATCGTAGTCTTTGAGAGCACTTTTATAGTCTTCTCGGGATTCATAAAACCAAGCTCTCTCTAGATAATAATCACCGTCTTGGGGCTCTAGTTCAATTGCTTTATCGTAGTCTTTGAGAGCGCTTTTGTAGTCTTCTAGGGGGTATGTATAAAACTTAGCTCTTTTTACGTAATAGGAAGCATCTTTAGGCTTAAGCTCAATTGCCTTAGTTAAATCTTTTAAGGCACTGTCATAATCTTTAAGATTTTTATAAATTATAGCTCTCCACCGATAATAATCAGCTTTTTGGGGATTTAACTCAATCGCATTATTAATATCTTTTAAGGCATTGTTATAATCTTTAAGACGCACATAAATTACAGCTTTCGAATAATAATATTCAGATTCTTGGGGATTTAATTTAATTGCCTTATTAATATCCTTTAAAGCACTATTGTAATCTTTAAGAGCTTGATAACGTAAAATAAGGTGTGCAAAATGACAGGAAAGAAAAAGCCATCGCAAGCCTCAAAACTGGTAAAATCATTACCAGGGATTAAAAATAAAGGAGGCAATACGATGGCAAAGACAACTGTAT
>JAYEOW010000002.1:0-6498 GCA_034723395.1 Candidatus Margulisiibacteriota bacterium | reverse complement strand
TTCTAGTCGCGGGGCTGATCGTCCCGGGCTCGGAATTGGCAATTAAGAATGTCGGGGTCAATCCCACCCGGACCGGGATCATCGACGTTTTGCACCGGATGGGAGCGGAACTCGATGTTTTAAACGAAGAGATCATTTCTGGAGAGCCTAGAGGAGACATCACCGTTCGCAGCGCGGGATTAAATGCTGTTGAGATCGATGGCTCGATCATTCCCCGCATTATCGACGAGATACCGATCATCGCAGTGGCGGCGACGCAGGCCGAAGGAAAAACGATTATCCGCGGGGCTAAAGAATTGAGAGTAAAAGAGAGCGATAGAATATCGACGATCTCTTCGGAGCTGGCCAGGATGGGGGCAAATATCAGAGAGCTTGAGGATGGGATGATAATTGAGGGGCCCACCAAACTTGAAGGGACTGGGGTTGAAAGCTTTGGTGATCACCGGGTGGCGATGGCACTGGCGGTTGCCGGGTTGATCGCCGACGGGGAAACGGTGATCGAAAATACCGCATGCGTCGAAACCTCTTTTCCCGGATTTGAAGAGATATTACGGAAGATCGCTTAATGAAACATTCATTTAAACAGAGAATAATCTACGCTGATACCGATGCCGAAGGCGTAGTTTACTACGCAAACTATTTAAAATTCTTTGAGCGGGGTCGAATGGAGTTTTTGCGGGAGCTGGGTATATTATTGAAGGATTTAAAAGAAAAAAAAAGTATGGGTTTTACGGTTACCAGAGTTGAATGTGATTATATGGCTCCGGCTTCGCTGGATGAAGAAATAACTATAAATACTGAGGTTGTAGAAAAAACCGGGGCAACGGTTGCTTTTTACCAGCAGGCTTTGCGCGGTGAACGCGTGTTGGTGTCTGCAAAAATTACTGTTTGTGCAATCAGTTTAAAAAGTTTTCGGCCCATGCGGATTCCGGAAGGATTATTCTGACTCTACCCTAAGTGCGGCAGTCATTTGAAAAGCGCTGCTCCAGTAGTATAAGTTGATTTTTGTGTTGGACCTTGAATTAGCCGATGACCTGCCGCCCTGCTTATTTCCGTCGATATAGACGTCGGTGTTTATATTTAGTTTTTCAAAAACTTTTTGATGCATTGTTTGGATAGAGGTCATTACCACCCAGGGCATATTTGGCGACCAGTCGAGAACCTCAGGGTTTTCACTGAACCATTTTAAACTTATTTGCGACGGATAAATTGCCTCACAGTTAAAATGAAAGTTCAGTTCTTGCGGGTTTCCCGTTTGTGGCCGTACGGATAATTCTTCCAGTAATCCATCCATGTGGGGATGAGAAGGTTTTTTTGCAAACAATCTTTCAAGCGGAGTCAGCTTGGCAATTAGGACCGACAAAACAGCCCTTAACAGGCATTTGTTCGCTCTGCCGCCCATAAAAACAAAAGTGTTTGTTGCAAAAAGATCAGCCCTTTCTTCTAAGAGGTTTCTATCTAATAAACATCCGGCATACTCCCTTGAGGTTGTTAAACCTTCAGGCAGGCTAAGGTATGAACCTTTTAATTTATCGACAACTTCAAGCACATTGGTAGAGGGAGGGCGGCTTTCGATTGCTTCTTGAATAGGGCGTGCGACAGATGCTTTTCGGTCATACCCTTTTGTGGCATGAACAATAAGCATTAAGGGTCTGCTTTGACGTGTTGGTTTTGGTGCTTTTAGATAAGCTCTCATTATATATATATCGTGCAAAAACGGTAAAAATTTCAGATTATCCAGTGTTAATAAAAGTGAAATTATTTTGTAAAGAGGCCGAAAACTTATTGTATGATCAAACGTTTACTGCCCTATTTACCGCAACATTATGGGCTTCCAAGAGTGGGCCAGCTTGTGGACGCCTTTAGGGGAATAGCGCGCCCTCGGATTAAAAAGGCTGCCGGATGGGTCAAGGGTGTTATTGCCCGCGAGGAAATGTTGAAAGTCCGCATTACCAGGTTGTTTGTTACGCACGAGGGCGGGGAATTTTATGCCGGCGTTTTAAAAATTGTTTTGGATGCCCTTTCAAGCAGATATGGGATTTTCGGGTACATTAATAACAATGGGGATTATGTTTGTCCTTCTTTGACTAGGGATGTGTGGAAAGAGTGCCGGATGCTGGAGAAAGCAATTGTCTTTCCGCGGGAGTCGTGGGGGGGTATTTGGGGGAAGGCCTTGACCCAAAAGAAAACCTTTTATTCAAATAGTCCTTTTCGCGTGCCAAAAGGGCATATCCCCATAACCAGGGCGGTGGCTGTGCCGATTGTCTATGAAGGGGAAGTTATTGGTTGTTTTTTGGTTGGGAACAAGGCTGTCCCCTATAATAAGCGCGATGTAAAATTATTGGAACATATTGCCGAAGATGTTGCGCCTCTCCTGCATAAAAAATTAGAGTCGGACTGGACAAGACAAAATCTGAGGAGCGAAATCGCTGAGCGGAGAAAGGTAGAGGCGGCACTGCAAGAAAGTAAAGGGCGCATGAAAGCTACCTTGGATGCCCTTCCTGACCTGCTGTTCGAAATTGGCCGGGAAGGCCGCATCTGCAATTTCCATTCATCCGCCAAAGAGTTGCTTTATGCGAGCCCGGAACATTTTATTGGCAAAAAAGTTGGCGAATTATTCCCCCCAAAAACCGCGGCGATCATGATGGGCGCAATCAAACACGCTGTTAAAGAAGGCAAACATACCGGCACCGTATATTCACTTAAAATTGGAGGCGAAATTCGGTGGTTTGAACTCTCTATAGCTTCGAAGGCAGGCGCCGATAGCCGGTCGACAGTGTTGGTCCGTGATATTACCGGTCGCGTGCGGGCTGAACAGGAGAGAGACAGGCAGGGGAGGGAGATTGGGAGGCAAAAGACCGAGAACGCGAAAGTGAGAATGGCAAGTCGGATATCATTAATGACAACGGATTGGTTAAGCCAGCTATGGTCTGGAATTATTGGCAGTGTTGAAATAGCCAATATGGATCTTCAAGATTTGACCCGCAAATTGGAGGCGGTTGAAAAGGTTCTCCCGCCGGAAAAGCATGCCTCCATTACGCAAAGCTTAAAATCAGCCGAAGAATTAATGCAAGGGATGCGCGAAACTGTGGAGCGGGGAGTGGTGGTAATCAGCGACATAAGGAGGTTTGCCAGGCCGACAGAGGGATTGAAGTTAAAATTGGAAGACATTAATGGCTTGATAAGTGGTCTGGCAGCTAAGCATGGAGGTCGGGTAGAATTTGTCGGACAGTTGGGACTGCCTGAGGTGAAGGTTGATTTGGTTCATATACAGGAGGCGCTTTCCCGGTTTATCGAAAGTGCGCTTGCAGCAAGTGCAAAGGTGGAAAACCGGAGGGTAAGGGTTGAGACCTCGCGGGTTCGCGAGGAAATTAAGATAAGCATTAAAGATGATGGCCCCCGACATAGTTACTTAGCCGTTGGGGTTCTTCGCGAGCCGCCGTTTATCCATGGGAAAACTTTTAATTATGAGGAATATTTAAGTTTATCTGTGGCGTTAAAGTATATTGAAGCTCACGGCGGACGTATGCAAATTGACAATAAAAACAGGGACGGCAGGATTATTCATATCTGGCTGCCTATTGGAGCTTAATGATATTTTCTATATGCGGGGTGTGGGGGAACATGTCTAGAGGCTGGCATTGTTTAATCTTATAACCAAATTCTTTTAAAATTTCAATGTCATGTTTTTGAGTGTTAGGATTGCAGGAGACATAGACGATCTTATTTGGCTTGATTTCTCCGATCTTATTTAAAACCTTTTTATGAACTCCGGGACGCGGGGGATCTAGGATAATAGTATCAAATTTTCCCTCAAGTTCTTTTATAACTTTTTCGGCCCTTCCTGAAACTGCAGAATAATTTTTGATTCCATTTAATTTTGCATTGGATTTTGAAAGCTCAACTGCAGCTTTGTTTTCTTCTACCCCGATAACCTTTTTTGCTCCATCGGCTAGATAGAGGCCGATGCTCCCAGTTCCCGAGTAAAGATCGAGGATCGATTCGCCCCCTTCATGTCCGGCGAATTCCTTTACGATCTTTAAAAGTTTTTCTGCTTGCCTAGAATTAGTTTGAAAGAATGATTGGACAGGAACCTTGAATTTTATGCCGTTAAGTGATTCCATGTAATAATCCTGGCCAAACGATTTCTGAATTTCCCCATACGAGCGATCGGCAGGAGAGAGATTTATGCTCCAGGTCACCCCCTGGGCCAGGTCCTGAACTTTTTCCCAAAGATCTTCTAAGGGAAACTCGCCTTTATCGGAGGTCAAGATATTTATAATTGCATTATCGATATTTATCCCTTCGCGGATCACGGCGTGGCGTATGATTCCTTCCCGATGCGCTTTGAGTTTCTTCCACGAGGCAAAATACCGTAAGCGATTAAGGATTGCATTACTTTTTTCGGAGGTCAGCCAGCATTTACCGACATTTACTACATCGAATTTGCCGGAACGAAGGCCGAGGGTATAGTTTGGCCCAAACGCATAGTCCATCCGGTTGCGGTAAAAATGCTTTTCGGGGGAGGGGATGATCGGCGAACAGTCTCCAAAAAGATTTCTTACTTTATCTTCTTTAAACTCGAGTTGCGATTCATATTTTAATCCATGCCACGAACAGCCGCCGCATTTTCCAAAGTGAGGGCAGAGTGCTTCTTGGCGGTGGGGTGACGCTTTAACGAGTTTTGTTAATTTTCCGGTTTTCTTGCGGTGGTTCAAAGGAGTTGCCTCGATCACATCTCCGGGATAAGCAAACTTAACAAACAAGTCGCCAGCGATCCCGCGACCTTTATCATCAAATTGCTTGATTTCGATCACAGAAAGAAGTTTATGATGCCAGCGCTGGCTGCCCACAAAATTAGCGAAGCAATCGTGGTACCGATGGTTGCACAGATAAAAGTTGGAATCCAAGGAAGGCCGAGCAGATAAGCGGCGACGCAGCCGGTCCATACTCCGGTTCCAGGAAAGGGGATCGCCACAAAAAGGGTTAATCCAACCAGCTCGAAATCCTC
Source organism: Candidatus Margulisiibacteriota bacterium (assembly GCA_034723395.1). Lineage (GTDB taxonomy): Bacteria > Margulisbacteria > WOR-1 > O2-12-FULL-45-9 > O2-12-FULL-45-9 > JAYEOW01. The sequence continues at coordinate 1,487 of JAYEOW010000002.1, read as the reverse complement.
GATAATTTTGCTTTTTGATCTTGTTCGATGAAACAACCACTCAAAGAATTTATTAAAAAACCCAACCTTTCTTAGTCTTTCAGTTGCAAAGTTTAAAAACCAGAGGATCGGGATAATCGGCAGGATGCTCCCAATAATCGAAAGTAATACAACCCGAATTGGTTCGATCCCGAATGTGAGGATACCGACCGGGACCGCGCCGCGCACCTCGATAACCGGAGTCGCGGCCATCAAAAAGACAATCAGCTCATTCATTTACTTGTTTTGAGCCAATGCATCATCCCGCGGAGCTCGGCGCCAACTTTCTCCATTGGATGGTTCCTGTCTTTTTCACGCAGGGCATTAAAGTTTACGCAGCCCTCTTTATTTTCTTTAAGCCATTCCCGGGCAAAGGCGCCCGATTGGACGCGTTTTAGCGCTTTTTGCATTTTATCTTTAACTTTTCCATCGATGATCTTGGGGCCGACGGTCAGGTCACCATATTCAGCGGTATTGCTGATCGCTTTGCGCATGCCGAGCAAACCTTTTTTATAAATTAAATCTACGATTAATTTTAGTTCGTGCACGCATTCAAAGTAAGCCATCTCCGGCTGATAGCCGGCTTCAACTAGAGTTTCAAATCCAGCTTTAACAAGAGACGTGCAGCCGCCGCAGAGGACCATTTGTTCTCCAAAAAGATCGGTTTCGACCTCTTCCTTAAAAGTGGTTTCAAAAACTCCGGCCCTGGTTCCGCCGATTCCTTTTGCATAGGCGAGGGCGGTATCTTTAGCGGTTCCGCTGGCATCCTGGTAAACCGCGATCAAACAAGGGACACCTGCTCCCTCTTTATAAGTCTCTCTTACCATATGCCCCGGACCCTTTGGCGCGACCATGATCACATCGATCTCCTTTGAAGGCTTGATCGCCTTAAAATGGATATTAAATCCGTGGGAAAACATCAAAGTCTTCCCTTTTTTCATATATTTCTTGATGGATTCTTTATAGACTTTCCCCTGGATCTCGTCGGGAATTAGTATCTGAACGATATCTCCTCTTTTGGCTGCCTCGGCTGCGCTCGTCACTTCAAAGCCGGCTTCCTGGGCGTTTTTATAATTTGGAGTCCCTCCTACCTCGGCAATGATTACATTTAGTCCGCTATCCTTTAGGTTCTGGGCTTGTGCTCCGCCTTGGTTTCCAAACCCGACGATGGCGATGGTTTTCCCTCTTAGTAATTCAATATTCGCATCCTTATCATAATATACTTTTGCCATAAATAATCATCTCCCTTATTGTAAAAAAAGTGAAATTTCCCGTAAAATGTTACGATAATATTATAGTGCTTAATTAACTGTAAGTCAAAATATAGGAGGAAAATAAAATGGCAATTACAGGAGCAAGACTGACTTTTGTACAGCAGGTGTCAAGAAATATTAAATTTCGGGGAAGGGCATTAGCTCTTGAGATTCGCGGTCCAAAGGGAATTGAAAACCGGGCAGCGGAGGCAATTA
>JAYEOW010000001.1:0-23040 GCA_034723395.1 Candidatus Margulisiibacteriota bacterium | reverse complement strand
ACAAATGGATGGATATCTGTTTCTACCATATATTGGCGGATAAGTATTTTTTTTGTCAGCAAATCGTCGACTGAGATGTCGGATACATCATAGCCGAATTTTTTAAGTGCCTTTCTGGCTTTTTCTGCATTTTCCTCGGTTGGTTCTATAAATAGATCTGTATCAAGAGTGGTTCTCGAGTAGCCGTAAAAAGGGAAAGCCATGGCCCCGATAATTACAAAACGAACCTTAAGTTCTTTTAAATATTTCAGTAGGTTTTCTATGCCCATTGTCTATTAACATCCTTAGAACGAGTTTAGATTGGCGGACTACCATCCTAAAGCGGTCGGTTAACGAAAGGGAGCGCTGGAATTTTTGTTCAAATTCCTCTTCTTTTTTAGCATTATGCTTCTTCAGTTTTAGATTCGGCGCCATAAATATTTCCCTTATTTAACTGAAATTTTAACCGCTTTTTGACGATAATAATTATAGAGGGTTTTAAACGTATTCGCAATAGGAGAGTATTATTAAATGCCAGGAATAGACCCAACAAGCAGAATAGCGCTTCCATCACAAACAGATAACGTATACTCTCATTTTGAGGCTGCGGAAACCAGAGATGCGCTTGATTTTAAAGATGCTTCTCCTCAGATTATTTCTCCTCCGTTTGAACCTGTGCAGATTAAGCGACCTCAAGCGGAGATCGATTGGGAAAACTGTAAAATTTATTCAAAGAGAAGCGAAGAGATAAAATGTTTAGAAGATTTTATCTATAAAAATCCTGAATCAGAAAATGTTCCTGAGGCCTATTATCTATTGGGGCGCCAATATTTTGCTGAGAGAGAATATGAAAGAGGGATAGAGATGTACGAGAATTTGGTTTATCGTTACCCCTCTTCGAATCAAGCATCAAATGCCCTGGATCGGCTTGTAATCTATCATTTTTATGTCGGGGATGATGAAAGATCTTTATCGGCTGCAACGAGTTGGCTGAAAAGAAAACCTTATAAAACCCGGGGATATTCTGCACCTCCTCGTAATTATCAAGACATAAAAGCTAGGGTTCTTTTCTTTCTTGCCGAACATTACAAAAGAGCGGGAAAATTTAAAGAGGCAAAAAAGATATTCGCTCAAGTTGTTTCCGGCAGCGATGACTTTATAGCGAATGCTGCCAGAGGGGCTCCTTTTGAGTTGACAGGAAATCCTAAATATAAAAAATATGCACTATGGTATTTCGTATATAAGTTTAAGCATGCTTTGAAAAGGGGGCACTATTTCCTTCACACAAGAAGGGACTATCAAAGAGCGGGAAGAATATTTACTAAGATAGCAGAACAAGCCAAGACCCCATTTAATGAAAGGTGGCGGATATCATATTATATAGAAGAAGCCGAAATGGCGTTAGAAGAAATTAAATTGAGAAGAATGCATTTTAGTTCGCAGATTTTGAAAGCAGTTGATGACTTGGAAAAAAGAGGCAAAATATGGGCTTTCCTGCAATATCAAAGGCTTGGAAATTGGGGCTTTTCCAAGCTTAGTAAAAAGATGTATCTGCAACTACTGTTGTTAAATTCATGTAAGGATGTGGAAGAGGTTAGAATTGCCTTATTAGATAGCTTTGCAACCATAGATGAGGAAACCAAAACCCCGAAAAATTATTACTTATTAATGTTTCGGAGTAAAGGGGTTTGGCATGTGATTGGGAATGGGAGGGATTTAAAACTAAAAAGGGCGAGGTTTAAAACTGACAAATTTGAAGATGCGGTAAAGGCGATTGAGAAATCGACACGATCAACAATTCCTTCAATATCATGGAAAAAAGAAATATTCAGCAGATCCCTCAAGGAATATTATGGAGATAGCTTGTCTGCCTATAAATTAATTGTCAATTTGAAAAAGCAAGGGCTTTCGGAAAAAGCGAAGAGAATGGTTGACTCTCTTCAGGCAAAGATCAATGGCGGCAAGAAAAAAAGGAAAAAGCTTTTGTCTTTTGCTGAAGCCTATTCAATTTTACCCAAGCATCATTTTGATGGATTAAAGATTGTTGATTTTGATTGGTCGATAAAAAGGCTTAGGGCATCGGGAACATACCATTTGGGGAGGATCAACTTAGCTGTAGAAGATTCCGATACTGCTATTCACGAAATTGGACATCATTGGGATATAGGGGTTGAACGAGGAAATGATGGGAAAGATCAATCTTCTGGCGATCGAAGTTTAATCTTTTACAAGATCAGCTGGGATGCTTGGGATAAGGTTTCTTGTAGTGACGAAAGAAAGCCTTGTGGGAAATGGAAAAGAAAGCCTAAAGCTGAGAAGGAAGATTTTGCAAGGAATTATGGGATGAGCGATGGATTTGAAGATAAGGCTACTTCTAAGGTGTCGTATGTAGAAGGAAAAAACAGGCTGGCAAGACCGGAAGTGCGAAAACAGATGAAAAAGGGTAATTTTGAGCCGGCGGTAAAATATTTATTTAATAAGTATATTGAACATTTTGATCCTACAGATGGATTATGTTTTGAATATAATATTACAAAAAAGAATCCGCCTTTGAGCATGGCAGAGGTGAAGATGAATTTGAGAGCGTGGTTGATAAAACATCCAGACTCAGTGGCGCAGAGTACATTGACTGCGATTAAAGAGATTGAAGATGAATATTGTAAGACATTAGAGGTGTATCATTTTTATAATAAGATAAATACCGCGTGGTTGAGCTATTTCATGAAATTGCTTTAAGATTTTTGAAGATTAGGTTCCTTTCGTGAACTTAATCATCTCTTCCACTTTTTTATAAGCCGCGCCCGAGTCAATTGATTTTGCCGCCAGCTTAATGCCTTCTTTTATATCTTTGGCCTTTCCGCCGACATAGATCGCCGCGGCGGCGTTAATTAGTACTACATCCCGCTTAGGCCCTTTTTCTTCGCCTTTTAAGACGGCGTAAGCAATCTTTAAGTTTTCATTGATGGATCCGCCGAGAATATCTTCTTTTTTTCCTTTTTTCATTCCGAAGTCTTCCGGCTTTATAAAACTGGTTTTAACTTTGCCATTCTTGAGCTCGGAAACTCTGGTTTTATCGGAAATCGAGATCTCATCCAAGCCGTCCATGCCGTGAACGACCATGGCCTGTTTGACACCCAGATTTCCGAGAACCTTAGCGATCATTTCGGTCAGGTCCGGATTGAAAACCCCTAAAACTTGAGCGGAGGCTTTTGCCGGATTGGTTAACGGTCCCAAAATGTTGAAAACGGTGCGGATGCCGATCTCTTTGCGGCTGGGCATGGCGAACTTCATGGCTTTGTGGAATTTAGGCGCGAAAATAAAGCCGATCCCGACTTTGGAGATAGATTCTTCAACCTTTTTGGGTTCGATTTCAATGTTAACGCCGAGTGCTTCTAGAATATCGGCCGATCCGCATTTGCTCGATACCGATCTGTTCCCGTGTTTGGCGACTGGAATGCCAGCGCCGGCAACTACAAAAGCGGATACGGTTGAGATATTAAAAGTTCCGGAAACGTCTCCACCGGTACCGCAAGTATCAACTAAATTCTTCTGTTCAGGAGTTATGTTGATTGCGTGTTCCCGCATCTTTTCGGCGCAGCCGGTAATTTCATTCACCGTTTCCTCCTTCATTCTTAGCGCAGTAATGAATGCGGCGATTTGCGATGGGGTAGCGTCGCCGCGCATGATCGTATCCATGGTCAAGGCAGCTTCTTCCCTGGTCAAATTTTTCCCCTCAACGAGCTTTTTTATACTATCTTTAATCATGATACGAGATTATATCATTCTATTGGGAAAAGTTAAATCTTTGAATTCGCTCTTCTTTTATGATAATATTTGCTCCAGGGTGAAAGCGTTAAACTTCCAGGAAATCATCGACAATTTAAACCGTTATTGGGCGGAATATGGGTGCGTTATCCGCCAGCCGTACGACCTCGAAAAAGGGGCGGCGACGATGTCTCCGGCAACCTTTTTCGGCGTCCTCGGACCTAAAAAATGGAACGTCGCCTATATCGATCCTGTCCGCCGGCCGACCGATGGCAGATACGGTGAAAATCCAAATCGTTTATTCCACTATTTCCAATATCAAGTAGTTCTAAAACCTTCTCCGATGGATGTTCAAGATGCTTATCTAAATTCACTTCGCGCGATCGGGATCGAACCGGCAAAACACGATGTCCGGTTCGTTGAAGATAACTGGGAATCACCGACGCTAGGCGCTTGGGGTACAGGTTGGGAAGTATGGGCCGAAGGGATGGAGGTCACTCAATTTACTTATTTTCAAGAATGCGGCGGCTTTCCCTGTAAACCGGTCGCGGTTGAATTAACCTATGGACTCGAACGGCTCGCGATGTTTATCCAGAAAGTTGATAACGTCTACGATATTCAGTGGACCAAAGGGGTAAAATACGGCGATATTTACCTTCCGCAAGAGAGAGAGCATTCAAAATACAATTTCGAAACCGCAAATATCGAAACTTTAAGCAAGCTTTTCCAAATGTACGAAAGTGAAGCTTATAAGTCCTTAGACCAAGAATTAGTTTTTCCTGCTTACGATTATGTTCTTAAATGTTCTCACGTTTTTAACCTCCTCGACGCGCGGGGAGCAGTATCAGTTACCGAAAGGATGGCTTATATCCTTAAGATCCGCAAATTAGCCAGAAGGTGTGCGAGGCAATATGTTGAACAGTCTGCTTGAAATAGGATGCGAAGAGATCCCGGCGCGATTTATGCCGGGATTCCTAAAAGATCTAAAAGAGAAGGCGCAGGAAAAGCTTAAGAGGGAGAGACTATCTTATAAAAAGATCGAAACTCTCGGGACTTACCGCCGCTTAACCCTTTATATCGAAGACCTGGAACCGAAACAGAAAGATGTTTCCTTGGATGCCAAAGGTCCTCCGGCTAAGGTCGCCTACGATCCCTCAGGGAATCCAACCAAGGCCGCACTGGGCTTTGCTAAAAGCCAGGGGGTGGGGATTGAGAACCTCGAGGTCCGCGATAATTACGTATACGCCAAGGTTCATAAGAAAGGGAAAACGGCCGAAAAAGTTTTGGCTGAGCTGTTCCCCGAAATTGTCTCTTCGATCTATCAGCCGCTGGCAATGCGTTGGGGAGACATCGACTTTAAATTTATCCGGCCGATCCATTGGATCGTGGCGTTGTGTGGTAATAAGACTGTTAAGTTTAAACTGGCTGGGATAGTTTCGGGGAATAAGACGAGTCCTCATCGAAATGTAGGGACAGCCCTCGTGGCTGTCCGTTTAGCCGGACAGGGACAAACCCTGTCCCTACCTTCTTATAAAAAATTCCTTCTGAAATACGGAGTAGTTGTCGATCAGGATGAGCGGAGAGAGAAGATCAAAAAGATGGTGGAGGCGGAAGCAAAAAAGGTTAAGGGGAATGCGCACATTGAGGCAGAGCTTCTCTCAGAAGTCACTTTCTTAGTGGAAGATCCAATTGTTTATGTCGGGGCGATCGATAAATCTTTCTTAAAGATCCCGCAGGAAGTGTTAATCACTTCGATGAAGAAGAACCAAAAATATTTTCCGATCTTAGATAATAAAGGTAAGCTGGCCGGGCGTTTTGTAGTAGTGACCGATGGCTGTAAAAATAAATCGGTGGTAGCAGGGAACCAAAAAGTGCTTACCGCCAGGCTTTCGGATGCTAAATTCTTCTTTGAAGAGGATAAAAAACAGCCGTTAAAGCTGCGCATCCCCGATCTCGAGAGGGTTGGTTACTTCGAAAAGCTCGGATCGATGGCCGATAAATCCAAACGGATCGGAAAACTCGCCGAATGGATCGCAAAACGGATCGGATTTGATGGAGAAGGTTTGCGGACCGTAAAAAGGATCTCCGAGCTTTGTAAGGCGGACCTGACTACGAAAATGGTTTATGAATTCCCGATCCTGCAGGGGATCATCGGTAAGCATTACGCATTATTATCCGGCGAAGACCCAAAAGTTGCCGAAGGAATACGCGAACATTATCTCCCGCGTTATGCGGAAGATAAGATCCCAAGCTCGATGGAGGGGACGATCGTTTCCCTGGCCGATCGGATCGATTCTATTGTCGGATGTTTCAGCGTGGGGGCGATCCCCACCGGATCGGCCGATCCGTACGGCCTGCGCCGCGCCGCGCACGGGATCATCCGGATCATCGTTGAAAAGGAGATCGATCTTTTACTGGATGAAGCGATCGAGCATAGCTTTCCGGTATCCCCAAAAGTAAAATCCGCTATCTTAAATTTTATAGCGGCAAGATTAAGACCGGCGCTGCTCGATAGCGGGACCCGCTACGATGTGGTGGACGCGGTTCTTTCCGATTTTAACGACATCCTGGATTGTTCAAAGAAAGCTAAGGTGATTGATCTTTCGACCGGTGAGAAATGGTTCCCGGGAGTTGTTAAATCGGCCGAGCGCGTGTCCCGCATTGCGAACAATCCTGCTCGGGAAGAAGTGATCGAAGAAGACCTGGTAGAGAAAGAAGAAAAAAGCTTGTTTGAGCTTTATATGAAGCTAAACTGGGAAGTAGGGGAGGCGATTAAAGAAGAGGCATGGGAAAAAGCGCTTAAAGCCTTGACCTTCTTTACCGATCCGCTTGAGCTTTTCTTCGATAAAGTTTTGGTCATGCACAAAGACGAAAAACTCAAGTTAAACCGGCTGGCACTATTAAAGTCGATTGAAAAATTATTTCTAAGCGTGGCCGATTTTAGAAAAATCGTCCTCCCGGGGTAGTGGGATGTTACCCTTACCCAAGTATTTATTTACCAATATTTATTCTTCTACTCCCTCTCCCTGTGGGAGAGGGACGAATAGGATAATTGGGGGACTAAGAAGAAGTTGGGTGAGGGTCTTATTAGGTATTACTATTCTTTTATTTTTAGCTTTTCCCTCTTTCGCCGGTTACATCTCGCTTGAAACAAAACTCTCTTCTGAAATTGTAAGCAACACTATCTTGGTGGATGTGAACGTGATCAATAAGGGGGATGAAGCTGCTTATAATGTTCAAGGGGAAATTGCGGTCGGCGGTAAAAAGTTCCTGTTAAAAAAAGTGGGGGAGCTGGGGGTAAATGAAAGCTATCAATCAAATCTGCCGGTAAGGCTAAGATTTAAATCTCCCGGTGAGTACCCCTTAACCCTGCTGATGCATTATGCGGATGCAAACCAGTATCCATTTTCCGCGCTGACCTGCCAGGTATTCCCTTTTAAGACAAAAGGTGCGCCGGGATCGATCTTTGGGAAAATGGGGAATACAAAATTATGGAAAGAGGGGGCGCTTAAGCTGACTTTGCGGAACATTGAAAAGAGCACAAAAAAGATCACGACCTGTTTGGCCGTTCCGCGCGAATTGACGGTTAAGGAGGGGCCTTTTACCTTTGATCTGCCGGGGAAATCGAAAAAAGAGATCCGATTCCCGCTCGAAAATTTTTCCGCCCTAAGCGGGAGCAGCTATCAGGTTTTTGCGATATCAGAATATGAGCAGGACGGGGCCCATAAGACGAATATTACTCCCGGGATAATTACTGTAAAAGAAGAAAAAACACTTTTTGGCATCAATTATTTGCTCATAATTGCGGCCATGATTTTAATGGTCCTCTTTTTTATATTTGCACAATTTGCGGGAAAGAAAAAAGTTGAAGGTAAATAAACAGCTAATCATTGATATTTTAATTGTTCTATTTATCTGGATTTTCTTGTTTACCTTTTTTAAGCCGAGCCTTCTGTTTTTAAAAACAATTACTACGGGGGGAGATACCGCATCCCATTACTATACGGCACAATATCTAAAAGAGGTTCTTCTTCCTAAATTAGAGGTTATGGGGTGGATGCAGGCGAATTATTGCGGATTTCCCGTTTTCTACCACTATTTTCCCTTGACCTTTATCTTTATGGCGTTGCTCGGTTATATTATCCCGCTTCAGGTAAGTTTTAAGCTGATCACCGTGCTGGGAACCTTCCTTTTGCCGCTTTCGGTCTATCTGATGTTTAAGATCTTACGCTATTCGTTCCCCGTTCCTGTGTTAGGGGCAATATTTTCGCTTGCTTTTCTTTTTAATGAGAATAATTCGATGTGGGGCGGCAACATCCCGAGTACCCTGGCGGGTGAATTTTCGTTCTCTTTTAGTTTGGCAATCTTTATGGTTTTTTTAGCAACCGTATATCAAGGGGTAAAAGAGAATAAGTGGGTAGTGTTAAATGCCTTTCTCTTTTTCCTGATGGGATTCAGCCACGGCTATACCCTGGTCTTTTTTGTTTTTCTCTCATTGTTTTATATATTCAGCAGCCGGCCATTTTTAAAAAATATCTGGTACCTTTTTAAAGTTGGGGCCTTAGGTGGGATCCTTCTCGCCTTTTGGCTGCTTCCATTTATTGCAAATATTCCTTTTGTCACCCCTTTCCACATTGTTTGGGCTTTCGGTTCGATCTGGGAGATCTTCCCACCGATCTTAATTCCTTTCTTTATCCTTTCTATTTTTAGCCTGGTTGCATTTATCAAAGAGCGAAGAACGCTCTTTTTCGCTTTCATCCTTCTAATGGCGGGCATATTATACTTTGCCGGGCCAAAAGTTGGCCTGGTCGATATCCGTTTTTTAACCTTTTCCCAGCTGTTTTTGACCATTATTGGAGCGATCGGGATTGGAACAGTCTCGGCAAAACTCAGATACTCACCTCTTATCCCGGCCATTCTCGTCTTGGTCACTTTTCTATGGGTCAATGAAAATTCAAATTATATAAAGAATTGGATCGATTGGAATTATTCAGGGTTTGAACAGAAGGAGACCTGGCCAAAAGTTAAAGATATGTTTGATTACCTGAGGGAGAGTGATGATGGGGGGAGGGTAGTTTATGAGAATGCGATAGCTTATGAATCGCTCGGGACACAAAGGATATTTGAATCATTGAAGATGTTTTCGGGCAGAGATACGCTTGAAGGATTGTATATGCAGTCTTCGATCACCGGCCCGTTTGTCTTTTATATTCAATCAGAGATATCCAAGGATGTTTCCGCGCCTTTTTGGAGCTATCTGGTCTCACCGTTCAACTTGGAGAACGGTGCTCAGCATTTGAGGGATTTTGCGGTCACGCAATTTATTGTAAGAAGTGATAAAGTAAAAAAAACGATCAAAGGGAGGCCGGAATTTAGGTTCCAGAAGAAATTTGGGGATTGTAGCATTTATAAAGTGGTCGGGAGCGATCCGCGTCATGTAGTACCTGCCAGATACGAACCGAATATCTATACCGGTAAAAATTGGAAAAAGGATTTTTATGCCTGGTTTAAAGTGCCGGAAATACAAAATGTGCCGGTAATAAAGGGGAAAGGGGATCGTTCCCGTTTTAAATTAAGGACTAAAGACGCAGTTAAAGTACAACAGAAACCCTTAAGCGTTCCCCGTTATAAGATCTCGGAGAAAATTGGAGCTGAAACGATCGAGTTTGAAACTTCACTGATCGGCCATCCGCATATTATCAAAGTATCGTACCATCCAAACTGGAGGGTTGCGGGGGCGGATCGGATATATTTAACTGCGCCGACATTCATGCTGGTTTACCCGAAGCAGAAAAATGTAAAGCTGACCTTTTGCAAGAGTAAATATAATTATGCCGGCGAGGTTATCTCTTTCTTTGGCTGGATATTTGTCGGGGCCTACTTCTTACGCAGGGCCAATTTAAAAAGCATGCTGAAGCGATAGAGCGCTTCGGTTAAAAGATTAAACCTGCTTCTGCGAAGGTCTATACACTTTATCGGGATCTCAGTTACTTTTTCTCCTTCCCGGGTAGCGGCGTGGGCGAGATTTAAGACATAGCTGGTATGCTGGTCAATCGCTTCGATATTCTTTAAAACAAATCCGCGCTGGAATCCCTTGGCCCCGATCGAAAAATCGTGCAGCGATACGCGGAAAAAGAGTTTGGTAAAATAAATATAGATGCCGCTCCCGATCTTCCGCATAAAACTCCTCTTTTGACTGCCCATGATCTTTGAGCCGATTACCATTACATTATTTTCAAGCAGAGTATTTGCTTCCTTGATGAATGAAAGATCGACTGAGAGATCTGCGTCTAATGAGATGATATGGCCATACTTTGCGGCTTCAACTGCTGTTCGAAAAGCGCGGCCAACCCCTTTTTTGGGCAAAGAGAAAAATTTTACCCGGGAATGTTTGTCCTGCAAACCTTCTCCCAGAAGGATGCTTTTGTCGGTGGATCCATTGCTTACGATAATGATCTCATAATCAGTCTTTAGTTTATCCAAAAAATCGATCAAGCGTTCAATATTCTTAACCAGGATCGCCTCTTCATTATAGATCGGGATGTTTATGCAAAATGGTCTCATCTAATAAAATTATAAAACAATTTGACCTGATTAAAAAGGAGTTTCGGCCTCAGTAATGCGGAAATGATCCGAATTGGCCTAAAATAGAAATTTATATAAGCTTTTTTTACTAATTTTGAGACCGATTCATCCGGCGCTTTAGTTATTTTTGTCCCCGGGTAAGGGATGACGGCGTGAAAAGAGGCGTAATCAACGTCCAACTCTTTAGCGAATTCAATGGTTTGTTCCATTTCTTGTTTAGTCTCTCCAGGAAAGCCGAACATAAAGAATCCGGCAGTTTTAATCCCTGCTTCTTTGGTTAATTTTATCCCTAACCGAATTTTTTGTATCGATATTTTCTTGTTTGTTGAATCGAGCACCCTTTGCGATCCCGATTCAATCCCAAAGTGGATCAGTTTACAGCCGGAGCTTTTCATCAATGCCAGAAGTTCCCGGTCAATTGCGTCCGCCCTGGTCTGGCAGCACCAGTTAAACTTATATTCTTTTTCAATGATATAATTAGCGATCGCTCTCACCCGTTCTTTTTCGATGGTTAATTCGAGGTCGATAAAATATATATTTTTCGCGCCCAATTTAACCAATAGATCGATCTCCTCTTTTACTTTTTGGATGTCTTTCTTGATAACCTTGTCCCCGTACATGATTTTTAAGCAGAATGAGCACTGGTATGGGCAACCGCGGGCAGTTTCTAGGATGGCGAAGCGACCACCCATCAATTCGTAATGATAATTATCAAGATCTATCTTTTCATAAGCGGGGAGAGGGCCTTCGGCAAGCGCTTTAACGATCCCCTTTACCTTAGTCTTCTGCAGGAGCTTTTCTGGATATAGCAAAGGAAGGACTCCGAGCAGATGGATTTTTTCCTTATCAACCAGCGAGTTTATAAATTGGACAAAATCATCTATTCCAAGGTTGGGGCACTGCCAGCGGTCCATCGGCGATGAAGTGATATAGACGGTATCGCTTTCGCGTATCTTATTATTGATATATTCCAAGGGTCTATTCTTGGCGCGCAAGTCCAGGATTTCACTTTCGGGGAAAGTTGCCGCATAATTTAGGAGGTCAAGCGGTGGCCAGGGACGATTGACCAGTTTTTCCTTTTTGCTGACCAGCTCTTTCCAGTTTGGATTAACAAATAACGCTTTCATCCTGACTATTATATCAGATATAATTGGTGAGTCATGAAAAAGAGCGCGGCTATTATTGGCGGAGGGATTACCGGGCTTACCACCGCTTATTTCTTGCTGAAAAAAGGGATTAAAGCCACAATCTTTGAGCGTCAAGAACAATTGGGGGGGCTAGCTGCCGGTTTTAAATTTGAGAATAGTTACCTTGAAAAGTTCTACCATCATTTTTTCTCGCAAGATAAGCAGGCGGTCCAGCTCTTAAGCGAACTTGGAATTTCGGATAAATTATATTGGGCTTATCCAAAGATGGGATTCTTTTCCGGGAACCGAATTTATCCTTTTACTACCCCTTTAGACCTGTTATCTTTCCCTCCATTGCCGATTGCCGATCGGATAAAACTCGGGCTTTTTAGCATTAAGGCAAAAAGGATCGCCGATTGGCGTCCGCTGGAAAAGATCAGCGCGGTTGATTGGTTAACCAATAATTTGGGGAAGCGAATATGCGAAAAAGTATGGAGTCCGTTATTATATGCCAAGTTTGGCGAGCAGGCGGACGAGATCCCGGCCTCATGGGTGTGGGCGAGAATAATCGCCCGGGCGAAATCGCGCAGCCGTTTTGGATTGTGTGAAAAGCTCGGTTATTTAAAAGGGGGCTATAAGGTTTTAATCGATGCGCTGGCCGATCGGGTTACAAAGATGGGGGGGGAGATAAAACTTAATTCGAGGGTAGATGCTTATCCGGTCTCCGGATTTGATATGACAATTATTACAGCTCCTGATCTTTATCCGGGCAAGGATATTAAGTATGCCGGAAATATTTGTGTAATGGTAAAAACAAGGTGTCCGGTGACTAACTATTATTGGACTAATATCGGAGATAATAATCTCCCTTTTTGTGTGATGGTGGAACAGACCAACGCCTTCGACGATTCCGGTTACGGCGGATATCGGGTTGTCTATCTTTCAAGCTATGTTGGTCATGAAGGACCGGAGTGGAAAATGAGCGATCAGGAGATCTATCGGCGCTATCTTGAGGGATTGAAAACGATCAATCCTGAATTTGAAGATAAAAATCTGTCCGGTTATTCGGTTTTCCGCGCAAAATATGCGCAACCAATCCCTACTCTGGGATATTCTAAAAAAATACCATCTTTTCATATTGCAAAGGATCTCTTTCTGGTCTCTAACACTCAGATCTACCCGCAGGATAGAGGGATAAATGCTTCGATCAGGCTGGCAAAATGGTTTGTAAGCAATTTAGCATGAAAAACAGAACAATTATTATTCTTTTACTGATCATGGTGCTTCAAATATTTCTCCGGGTCCCTTTTTTGGGGGAACCGTTGGAACGGGATGAAGGGGCGTATGCCTATATTGCTCAAAGGATGGCGGTTGGCCAGGTCCCGTATCGTGATATCTACGACCATAAACCGCCCGCGATCTATTTTATCTATGCGGGGATATTTAAACTTTTCGGTGAGAGCGCGGCGAGTATCCGATATTTCACCTTATTTTATAGTTTGATCCTTACTTTTATTATGTTCCTAATCGGTTCGAAATTATGGGGGAGGGTTGGTGGATTACTTTCTGCCTTTTTCTACGCGGTTTTTTCAGGTGGAGCTTTGATTCAGGGGACCTCGGCAAATACTGAAACCTTTTTGGTGCTGCCGATCCTTCTAGCGTTATTTTTTGCAATTCGATCAAATAATAAATGGGATTTATTCTGGGCTGGATTATTTTCTGGTTTGGCGGTAATGATCAAGCAGGTGGCTTTTTTGAATTTCTTAGCATTGTTTTTCTTTGTTGTCCTTACCCCGTCACTCACTTCGTTCGTGCCACCCCTCTCCATCGAAGATGGAGAGGGGAATGAATTGCGCCGAAGGCGCAAGAAAGGGGTGAGGTTGCTTGCAGGATTTGCAATCTTTCCTCTTTTATTTACACTCTATTTTTGGTTGAACAATGCCTTGCCGGAATTTATTAATGTTATGTTCCTGGAAAATGTCGGTTACCTGTCGCATCAGCCGTGGCAATGGGCCCAGTTCTACAAAGTTGTAATAAATGAGAATTTGATCCTTTGGTTTTTATCGATTATCGCCCTATTATTCATTATTATGCGGGAGAGAAGCGATAAGAACCTCCTGATTGGATTCTGGGCGCTCTTTTCGATCGTTGGGGTTATCTTGGGCAAGGTCTTTTACGGTCATTATTTTATTCAGGCGATTCCGGGGCTTTCGTTCCTCTCAGCGTTGGTGATCATTAACTTGAAACATAATCAGTTCAAAGTTTTCATTTTAATGATCACCTTTATCATGGCGGGGATGACCATTTCTTATGAGAAGGATTTTTATACAGCTTCGCCGGATAATATATCAATTAGAAAATATGGTATTAATAATTTTGTGGTAGCTAAAGAGGTAGCAGCATTTGTGGAAAAAAATACCAAACCTGATCAAAAAGTATTCATCTGGGGGGCGGAGCCGGAGGTCTATTTTTATTCGAATAGAGCGTCGGCATCGCGCTTTATATACTATTATCCACTTTTTCATAATAAAGCCCGGCGTATTGAGATGCTTAAGGAGTTAAAAGCGAACCGGCCGAAATATATTATTTGGGTTAATAAAGAAGTTTACTATAAAAATCTTGCAGAATACTTAAAATTGTATTATCGTCAGGATAAATCGATCAAAGGGTGGAGGATATGGCAAAGATTATCGTAATTATGCCGGCCTATAATGCCGAAAAGACTTTGGAAAAGACCTTTCAGGATATTCCAAAAAATTTAGTGTCAGAAGTAATCCTGGGCGACGATTGTTCGACCGACAGAACGGTTGAAATAGCGACCTCGCTTGATATCCGCGTCTTAAAGACTCCGCAGAATTTGGGATACGGCGGAAATCAGAAGATGCTTTATGGAGAGGCGTTAAAGATAGGGGCGGATGTGATCATTATGGTCCACCCCGATTGGCAGTACGACGCGACTAAGATTTCAGAGCTGATCAGTCCGATCATTAAGGGCGAGAAAGATGTAATGCTCGGATCACGTATTTTAACCGGCGCCGGCGGAATGCCCTTTTATAAGCTGATATCAAATCGTTTTCTTACGTTCGTTGAAAATTTGGTATTTAAGCTTGATTTGTCTGAATACCATACCGGCATGCGCGCTTTTGGCCGAAAAGTTTTGGAGACGATCCCTTACCAGCTAAATTCAAATGATTTTGTTTTTGACACGGAGGTGCTGGCTGAAGTGGCTGCCTTTAGATTTAAGGCAGGAGAGATCCCGATCCCTTGCCGGTATTTTAAAGAAGCTTCAGAAATTAACGCGTGGCGGAGCACAATTTATGGGATCCAGACATTATTGGTTTGCGGGAAATTAGTATTACATAAATTAAAAATAAAACAGTTTGCACAGTTTGGTCCGCGGTGATAAAATCGGTCAGAAATGAATAGAAAAGCCTTTTCATTGATAGAGCTTATTGTGGTTTTAGGGTTGATCGTGGTCCTGGCGGGCGTATCGATGATCGCCTTAGGCTCTTTGGGCCCAGTCAGGGTAGACGCGGCGGCAAAAAGGTTGGCTGCCGACCTGAAATATGCTCAAAATCTCGCCCTTACTACCTCGAAATGGTACGGAGTAAGCTTTGAAGCCGATCCCGTAAACCTTTATACAATCTATATTACCGATGGAGTAACCGATACGGTAATCAAAGATCCCTCCGCACTGCAAAATGATTTTAGCATCGACATTTCCAATGAATATAGCGGGGTAATTATAGATTCGGTCTATTTTGACGGGGGAAACAAAATAGAATTTCATCCCCTTGGCTATCCTTATGACGATAAGAACGGTTCGCCGCTGGTAAATACCGGAACAGTCAGCGTGGAGTTTGGCGGAACGACAAAAACAGTTATAATTATCCCTAATACGGGGAAAATCAGCGCTCAATGAAAAATAAACGCGGGTTCAGTTTAATCGAGGTTGTTATTTCGATCACGGTTTTGGCGATCGTGCTTTACGCGCTGATCGCCGTTTTTATAACGACCGGGGTAAAGGGGGTGAATGTAGAAATATTTACGGTTGCCCAATCTTTAGCGGAGGGGAAGCTCGAGGAGACGATGGCGTTAAGTTTTAATAATGTTACTTCAGAAAGTGAAACTAATTTTTCCGGAAATCTTAGCGATTTTAGCTACGAGATAATCTCTAACTATGTTTCCGGCGAGGCGCTGGATACGCCGGTAGGCTACAGCACGGACTATAAAAAAATCGAAGTCCTGATCCGGCACCCGGATCTGGGCATTCCAACCACCCTAGAATCAATAAGGTCGGATGTTTAATATGAAGAGTAAATCCCTGCCTGCCCCTCGGGCTGAGCCTCGGGGCGAAGCCGGCAGGCAAGGGTTTACTCTAATTGAATTAATTACCGTAATCTCCTTGATTGCTATTATTACGGCGGTGCTTACTTTTTTCCTCTGGGAAGCAATCGACACCTGGGCTTTTTTGAGCGGACAGAAGGGGATTGCGATGTCCACGCAATCGGCAATGTATAAGGTCGTCCGCGAGCTAAAGAGGGTGGACGGTAATTCCAGTATTTCCACCTTTACTTCAAAAGAGGTTACCTTTACCGATATCAATAGCAATACCATAACTTTTTCCCAGGAGGGGACCTCTTTATATCGCAATTCAGATATTTTGCTTGATGATCTCGATGCGAGTAATGGGCTTATCTTTTCATATTTAGATACTGACGGGAATCCCGTCGCTTCGAATGAGGCGATCGGGGTAATTCGTGTTGACCTGATGGTGGTAAAGGGAGATAATCGGTTTGTAATCGAATCTGCCGCCCGGGTAAGAACAAGGAGGATGGAATGAAAAAAAGAGGATTTACGCTAATTGCCACCGTTTTTATTGTTGTTGCCGTTACTTTATTTGCGGTTACCATTACTACGCTGGTCTCTTCCGGATCGCATATTTCGGTAAAGAATTATGAATCCTTAAACGCGTTTTACATTGCGAATGCCGGATTCCAGTATTATCTAAGGCAATTAAAAGTAGATGATGATTGGTCAAGCCCTCCAGCGCAGGCTACGGGCCAATTTTCCGACGGTGTTTTTTCGATCGCCACCACCGGTGAATCGGCAAATTTTATTACGGTAACGGTAACGGCGTATTATACGGTTGAGGGGACGACCTATCAACGAATGCTCCAGGCTAATATTGTTAAAAGCGGCGGATGGTCCTTCGAGGATGAGTATGTCATGTATTGGGGTGGGGGAGGAATTGGCGGAGGGGGTGATGCTACCCAAATAGATAATAACGTTACGATTACCGGAGATCTTTTTGCGGATAATGATATTGATGTAGGTAGTAACGTTACAATTAACGGGGACACTCAATCTACTGGTGATGTGTCTGGCGATACTGGAGGTGTTTCCGGGACGATTGAGACACATGTCCCTACTCCCGAAACTGCGCCTTTTATTGATACCACATATTATGACGATCAATTAGCGATAGCTGCAACTTATCCGAGCGGGAATCAGAGCTGGAACGGCAACAGGACGCTGTCGGGCCTTTATTATGTCAATGGTGATGCCGCATTTGGGAACAATGCAAATATTAGTATTACCGGATCGGCTACTATCGTCGCCACGGGAACATTTGTGGTAAATAACAATGTTGTCATCGGTGATAATTTTTCAGTTATAGCTGATGGATTGATCACGATAGATAATAACGTGATTATTGGTAAAAATAATATATGGTATTCGTCTACAGGGTTTGATGTGGGGAACAATGCTGAGGCGGGCGATGAAATCAGCGCGGGCGAAGGGACCTCGTTTATTACCTCCGGAGATATCGATATCGGAAATAATATCGATTTTAATGGTCTTCTTTTCTGCGAAGGAACTCTTATCTTAGGAAATAATACCGATTTTGACGGGAATATTATTGCCGGATTTGTAGATAGTATCGGGGAAAATTCAGATATTAATTTGTCCCCAGAGTTGGTCGATCAGACCTTAATCCCTGGGTTAGAATCGGGGAGCGGGACGGCCGAAGCTACCGATATTGAAACATGGGACGAAATATATTAAAATAGTCGACCCCGGGCGGCGAAATGGACGAGGCTGCGGATATTAGGCTGTGAAATGAAGGCCTATTAAGCGTTTGACAAACGTCCTCCATTATATATAATATTCCCAAATGCCCAAATCAAGATCAATTTTAGGAATTGACCTCCGAGTTACCTCAGTAAAAATTGTCGAGATCGAAAAAGACAAAGGGAGGCCAATTATTAAGAATTGGGGATTGGCCGACCTTGCTTACTCCCTGCTTAATAAACACCCCGATAAAGAGGATGCCCAGGCAGATACTATCCGTAAACTTGTCCAAGAGAAGAAAATGAAGGCCAAAGAGGCGGCGGTTGCTTTAGGCGGGAGTGAAGTTTTTGTCAAAATCTTCAATTTATCCGAAGTGGCTAGGGGGGAGATGCATGAGGCAGTAAAATGGAAGCTGGCAGAAGAGCTCCCTTACCCGATCGAGGAAGCTGTTTTCGATTATTATCCACTTTCTACAACGGTTGGGGGGGCAGAACAGAAGGCGGATTATTTAGTTGCCAGTGTAAATAAAAACACTTATGAAAATTATGATCGCCTGATTAAAAGGGCGGGGCTCAAACTTGCTGCGATGGTCATCCTTCCGGATGTTTTACATGAGGTGTTCGAAGTAGAGATCTTGAAAAATAAGGGGAAAATAATATCCCTTATTTATATGGGAAAGAACACTACAAATATCAGTATTTTAAAAGATAATAAAATTGTTTTTGAGAGGGAATTGAATATCGGCGGAGAGAATATTACGCTAGCGATGTCCGGTGTTTTAGTTTCGCCGGATGGCCGGATAGAGATTAGCCCTGACGATGCCGAGAAGATCAAGCTCGAACATGGGGTCCCGATTGATGTAGCCACTTATCCAAGAGTAGCGGATATTCCCATTACACAATTGCAGGCGATGGTGCGGCCTGCGCTGGAAAGGATGCAAGATGAGATCATGCGTTCTTTCGAGTATTATAAGGGACAGACCGGGGAAGCTGCGGTAGATAAAATATTATTAACTGGAGGGGGCTCGATAACCAAAAATCTGGTTAAGTTCCTTTCTGATGGGTTGGGGATCCCGGTTGAAACGCCAAAGATTCTCGAGGGGATAGAGGGCAGTGTGGATATAGAGGATAGAGAGCTCCTCGAAGAAATAATTCCAAGGCTTTCTGCCGCGGTTGGGGCGGGCATCGCCGGCGGAGAAAAGATCAATCTAATGCCCGATGAGATCAAGCATCGGTGGGAATTGGCCGCACAGGAATTATTGAAACCCCAGTATGTAATATTGACCTATACAATTTTCCTTTTCCTGTTCTATATGATCTTCTTTGTGCATGCTTTGATCTTAGATGGTGTTTTAAGCAATATTAATAGAAAGTTAAAAGAGTATAAGCCAAAAATTGAGGCTTTGGGCCTGATAGAGAAGACCGCCAAGGCGCACGAAAGAAAAAGACTAGCTTTGCAGCTGCACGAAGAAGAGAGGACTAAGATCCCCTTGGTGTTCCGCGAAATAAGCCATTTGGTCCCCCGGAGTGTCATATTGAGAAATATTAACATGACGCCGAGTGAGATACATGTTTGGGGAACAGCCTTTGAAGTTGGTGATACGGCGGAAAATGTGCTCTCAAAATTTGTCCTATCGCTTTCTTCATCCAAATATTTTGGCGAGGTCAAATTATTGCAGGCTTCAAAAAATGTGGAGTTTGTTCAAGACGCTTTTGATTTTGAGATCGTGGCAAAAATAAAAATATAGGAGAGTTGGATGCTGCCATTAAAATTGTCGGATAGAGAAAATAAGCTGATTATGATAATGCTGGGAGTTGTCGTATTCTACCTTTTTTATCGCTTTTTACTGGTTGCTAAGTGGAACGATATTGATAAATTAAAAGCGCAAGTAAGGGATGCTCGAATCGAATTAAGATTGGCAGAAAGCAAAATTAAGATACTGGAAGCTTTTGAAACAAAAGCCGGGGTAAGGGAAGAAAATATCCCCCTAACGAAAGAAGAAAAAGCGCTCGAAGTTTTGAGGTCCCTTTCACAAGCGACTTCAAAGTCCGGGTTGAACTTAATTTCAATTAAGCCGAATTTGGCCGTACGCGAAGGGATGAAGTTTGATATCACATCAAATGGCAGTTATCAGGATCTCTACCAGTTTTTAAAGATACTGCGCGAATTGCAAATGTTGATCTCGATCGATGAAATAGACGTGAGAGGAGCGGAAGAGCGCAAGCCGACCCTTGAAATTCAGATGTCGATTACGGCTTACCATTAAAAATGGACTTTAAAAATATCAAAAATGTCGATATGAGCAAAAAGAGGAGCGCAATAATATTATTGGTGTTTATGGCGCTGGTGATTGTCTTTGCGATTTATATGTATTGGCCGGTAGTTGAGGAGAAACAAATTATTCCCAAGCGGCGAAAGGCCCCGGAAGTAGAAAAGGTTGTTTCCCCGTCTGAGCTTGAGTCCCAAAAAGAAGCAGAGAGGGCGAGATTAAGGCTTGAACTGGAAGATGCCAGGATTTTGACAAATCCGTTTGCTTTAAGGGTTGGGGTAAAACGCAAGGTGGATATTACAACAAAAAAGACAATCGCACCGCCTGCGAAAGAAGTGGCCCCGGTGCTAGAGGGGGTTTGGGTAGATTCGAGCATGAAGGTTGCTTTTATTTCGGGCCAGGCAGTATCAGTTGGAGAGATAGTAAACGGATGGCGGGTTACAGGTATAAGTGAGAGATCGGTTACGATAACAAAAGGGAGTCGAACAAAAGTGTTACGTTTGGAGGGGGAATAACATGAATAAAGTAAAAGGGATATTGGTATTAATTTTGGTGGTCGGTATTTGTCTTGGTATTTTTAGTGAAGCGATGGCGGCCCGAACAAGTAATCTGCAAATAAGGAGGGGAAAAGTATATCTAAACCTAAAGGACGCGGATATTAAATCGGTTTTACAGATTTTTGCCAAGGCAACGAACACTAATATCGTCGCGTCTGACGACGTAGAGGGTAAAATAACGGTTACTTTTACCGGAATTGCCCCCAAAAAGGGACTAGAAGCGGTTCTGCGGACCAAAGGGTTGGACTGGTTTGAGGAAGAGGGGACCATTTATGTCTCCACTAAAAAGATCATGCGCACTTATTACTTGGAAAGCGCGCGTCCATCTGACATAGAAAGCATAGTAAAAAATATTCTTCCGGACGGGAGTACAGTTTCGGTGGATGACAGCTATAATGTGTTGGTCGTCCAAACTACCTCCGATTATCTGCCGCGTTTGGAAAGGCTTATAAAAGAGCTGGATGTTCCCCCTACTCAGGTGATGATCGAGGTCCGGATGATCGAGCTCCGGCATACCGATGGCGGTAAAACCGGATCAGATATAAAATATACCAGTTCAAGTGACCCTAATGATGTGGTCGAGACCAAGGGGTTTGCTGAAAAATCGAACGCTGATGATCCTGAGGGTATTTATGCGCATGTCCTTTCCGGCAATATCGAGGCTTATCTATCGGCGCTAAAAACGGCCGTTAGCTATAATACGGTGGCTACCCCGCGTTTAACTACCCTAAGCAATAAAGAAGCTTCTCTGCTTATCGGGCAGAAATTAGGATATAAAACCACTGTTATTACTGAAACTACAACTACTCAGGAAATAAATTTCCTGGAAGTCGGGACTTCGCTTAGTATAACCCCATTAGTTACAAAAGGGGGTTATATACGAATGTCAATTGAACCAAAATTGAGTGATGGAACGATCGTAAACGAACTTCCGCAGGAAAACACGACCGAAACCAAGAACGAAGTTATGGTCAAAGATGGGCAGACTTTTGTTATTGGCGGTTTGATGAAGGATAAAGATACGCAAACCGATTATGGGATCCCTTTTGTCATGGATATCCCATTGATCGGCGCTTTTTTTAGAAGGAGCGTTATAAGCAAAGAAAAACAGGAATTAATAGTCTTCGTTACCCCGCATATTCTGACTGCTTCGAACCTCGAAGCTCTTTCCCGTTCTCATATAAAAGAGATGGAAGAAAAGAGCGCGCGGGAGAAGGCAAAGCTTATTCGCTAGTTGCGGCGCGGGTCATAAGGTCGGTGATCGCCTGGTGAGGATCTTTATCCTTGTATAAGATATTATTTACCTCATTGGTGATTGGCATAGTAATTTTTTGTTTCTTCCCAAGTTCTAGCGCGGCCTGGGTGGTAGGTATGCCCTCGGCTACTTCGACCATCGATTCGATAATCTCCGGCAGTTTTTTCCCTTTGGCAATTTGTTCGCCGACACGGTGATTTCTCGAAAGACGGCTTGAGCAGGTCGTGATCAGGTCTCCTATACCGGAAAGGCCGCTAAAAGTTTTGGCATTTGCCCCCAGCGAAATTCCCAGGCGGCTGATCTCGGCGATCCCCCTAATATAAAGGGTGGACTTCGCGTTATCGCCAAGTTCTAACCCGTCAGCAACGCCAGCCGCGATAGCCATGATGTTTTTTAAAGCCCCGCCAATTTGCGCGCCCAAAGCATCTGTGTTTGTGTAGACCCGAAGGCAACTCTGCATTAGTGCCCCCTGCACCAATTTGGCTTTTTCTATGTTTTCTGAAGCAACGACGGTGGCGGCAGGGAGGCCTTTGGCGATTTCCTTTGAAAGATTTGGCCCCGAAAGGGCTATGACATCTTTTACTTTAAGCTCTTCCTGTAATATTTCCATTGGAAGTTTCAAGCTCTTTTTTTCTATCCCCTTGCTTGCTGAAACGAGAGGTGTTTCGGGGTCGATCACACGGCTGAATGTTTTTGCCACAGAGCGCAGGAATTGGGTGGGGACGACAAATAAATTGATGTCTGACCCGCCGCACTCGCCGGGATCAGCAGTTATGCTTATATTGTCAGGAAGTTTAAATCCGGGAAGGTATTTTTTATTTTCATGAAGATCAGATATTTCTTTTGCCAGTTCTTTTTCGAATATCCACAATTTAACCTGGTTCCCGTTTTTTGCGAACAGCATCGCAAGGGTGGTCCCCCAGGCGCCCGCGCCGACAACTGATATTTTTTTTGGACTTCCTACCATATTTTATTCTCCTTTCGTTTCAACAGCCTCTTTATATTCGGGATGTGACGGACGATGATCAAAAAGGTAATGATCGCCATTGCGATGGTGTAGGGGAGTGGTTTTTGCATAATGATAAAAGCGACCATCACAAGGATCGGAGTGATTATCGAAGCGACCGAAACATATCTGGTGATCAGGATGATCAGGGCTACCGTGATTACGGCCGCTATAAAAATCTCCGGGGCTATTCCCAGCAATATTCCCAGCCCGGTGGCTGCTCCGCGCCCCCCCTTAAATTTAAGAAAAACAGGGAAAGTATGCCCAATAATCGCGCATAGTCCGGAAATAACGATAATTTCCGGACGATCTGTAAACAACATTATTAGATAGATGGCCAGGATCCCTTTTAACAGGTCCAGGGTGAAGGCTAAAATAGCGGGGACCGGCCCCAAGACTCGGAAGACGTTGGTTGCGCCAAT